>JAGGXR010000032.1 GCA_021162935.1 Deltaproteobacteria bacterium | reverse complement strand
TTTGATAGGCCTGATTGCCGAAGCAGGTCACGGTGTAGTACCTGGCGACCTCGACGGCGTTGACCGTGTCCACCTTGGAAATCGTGCCCCGACTTTCCGCATCGTATCGATTCGCGATCCACAAGAAGTTGAAGTTGACCTGCGTCCGGTCCAGCACGATATCGCCATTGGGATCCAGGTTCACTCCGTTCGCATCCACGTTGGAATCGTCCTCGGGCATGGGGAACGGGTCGCTGCCCAAGTCGAACGAGGAACAATACGGAGAGCAGTTCCCGCACACGGTCACCACTCCTTCATCCGTGTCACCATCGCAATCGTCGTCCACGTAATTGCAGATTTCATCCGCACCTGGATGGACGGCGCCATTCTGATCGTTGCAGTCCGGCCCGGCCGGGCAGCCTTCTCCGTAGCCGTCCCGGTCCACATCCGTGCCGTTTGGACACTTGTCGGACTGAGCCGCGTCCACGACGTTGCCATCCCCGCCCCCATCCCCTCCGTTGAAATTCGCGTTGTTCCCGGCATCGCCTGTCCCATTGCCACCATTCGACGAATGGCCCCCACAAGCCGACGACGACAGGGCAAACAAGAAAGCCAGCCCCAAAATAGCATCGATTCTTCGTCTCATGACACACCTCCACTCACGACCGACAAGACCAGACTGATGGTCTGATTATAGCACATTCTCTGATGTCTGCGCTGAACAACGCGGTGGCCCAGCATGATTCCACAGGCCTCAGCAATCAGCCGGGATGGCACCCTGGTCCGATGCTCTTTCAGATTTTTTTCGGAAAGTCGTGATCGCTATTCCACGATGATATGATAGTCCGTCGCGCCCACGTTCTGCAGGGGTTCGGTGTTGCCGTCCTGGTCCGAATCGAAGACGCCGTCCGAGTATCCAGAGGTGGGCTGATCATCCCATCTGAAGGACTCGAACTCGTCGTACACCATGGTCAGTTTGTGGGCGATATTCGGAATCGGAGCCACCGGCAAAGATGGATTGAGGGGAAACACGAGCCACATTTTGCCATTCTCCTCGACGATGGTGCCAGCAGCCGTGCTTGGCAGGTCGGGCAAGGTGGTGTCCTTGGTGATCGGCAGAAGGTTCGGAATCGTAAAGACCTCCTGCGCCCATCCCTGACTGCGTGCATGGCCGTCGATGGTCGCATCGCTCAAAGCAGCCGTCACCGTCGCCGTGCCGGCAATACCGGTGGGCGAAATCATCGTGTGAACGGTCACGTCCACATCGAACCGAGCCATCACCAGGAGGGCACGACCGTACGTGTAGACACCCGAGGGAATGTCCCGTAGATCCGCACTGCCAATCTTGGTTTCGGACAGCATGTCCACCTCGACATAATTGCTTCCGAAGTCGAAGACCGTCACGGGAGTCGCGTCGTTCTCGGACGTCATCAGGTCCACGCGGCTAAATCCAATCGTGAAATTTCTCGGGGTCTGACCCGAAAAACCGTCATTGAACGTCTTGGCGGTCACATCGCCCCGCACGTAGACATCGATATTGTAAATCTGCCCGCCACCGTCCCCTTCGGCACCGTCATTCTGGGTGGCGCCGTCGTTCGTGGTCGCCGAATCGCCGGTGACAGCCGAATCGCTGTGCTGGTTGGCATCGCCTGAGATCGCCGAATCCACGATTTCGGCATCCAAGGCTGCATCCACCTGGCCTCCGCCGCCCGAATCGTCACTGCAGGCCCACAGGCCCACTGCAGCCACCGCCAACGACACGGTCACCCCCAGTGCCAACGGTCGTCTGTTGGTCATTTCGTCAAACCTCCTTGAATCATCTGGAGCCAACTTTCCCCGCCAGCCTTCGCCTCCCCCCAAACTGCAGGCTGTCAGGCAACAGTGAAACTCCAGGGTTGCATCTTGCGCCGAGTCCGTTTAAACATGTAAAAATAACAATCAGGCAAACCGCCTAGCATGTTGCGCGGCTCGACTGAAATGGTCTAGCACATCTTAGCGGCCCCGCAACGATGGACCACGAACTCAACACGTATCACACAGGAGACCATAGCACATGCCTGCCGAAGAAAACATCGTTTGCGTCAAGTGCACGAGCGTGCTGGATCGCACCACCATCGGAGGCGTCGAAGTCGATATCTGTCCGCAATGCGGCGGCATTTGGCTGGACCGGGGCGAATTGGAAAAACTCGGGGCCAAGGACAACAGCGAACTCGACACCCTCAGGTCGGCTCTCGGCGTCGACGAAACCAAGGCACCGCCGATTCCATCCGACCACACATCCCCCTGTCCCGTGTGCGAGGGGAGCCTCCACGAACACCAACTCGGAAACATCCAGGTGGACATCTGCGACTCGTGCAGGGGTATCTGGCTCGACAAGGGCGAATTCGACCAGGCGCTGGCCGTGATCAAAGAAAAAGGCCTCCCGGTCGAACTGATCCTCAGCCTGGCCAACTCCGTGGACGACTAGTTCGACGATCCAGGACTAGTTCGACGATTCAAGAGTTCCGATAGGATTTTCAAGCCAGGGGATCCACGTTCCGGCGTTCTTGTGCGGTCTTCGGGAAATGAAAAAGCGCCAAGGTCCCGCGGCAACGCGACGAATATTCTTGAAGGCGTCGGAACGGAAGAAGCTGCGCCGGGTTTGTCGGAGGTACAGGTTCCCCTACCGGGTGGTCATTCGCGCCAAGGTGATTCTTCAACGATCAAATGAATGCCTTGTGGGAAAATCTTACGGGGGCCTGATAGACCTCGGCAATGACATTCGAAGACAAATATGGACCCGAGCGATTTGAACCGCTGCTGTGCATCGCGGTTAGAAAATGGAATGAAGGAACAGGTATGAAAGCACCACGGCGCCCATACCGTCCCACAGGCCATGGACGAGGATCGCTGGAACGAGCGTTCCTGTGTAGGCGCGCAGATAGCCCACGAGCAACGAGAAGGGAAAGATGAAGATGAACTGTTCGGGCATCCAGATGAAATGCAGCGGCCAAGTTCTGGCCTCCAACATGTGGGCAGCGGTAAAAAGCAGGGCTGTGATGAGAAATCCCCATCCAAGTTCTGCGTCCCAGATGCGGATCGTGGTTCCAAAGAGGCGGTCAATGTAGGTCTGCAGAAAGCCTCGATTCGAAAATTCCTCCGCAATGCCTACGACCACGAATTGGAAGAGGGCTGCCTGCCAGAGGGGCATTTTGCCAACAGCGCTTTGCCTTTGAATCTCCTGGTGCGAGACAATACCGGTTTTGACGAGCAAGAAAGCCAGAACGATTTCAAAAATCACAACACCAAGTACGATGATGAGCGCCCTTCTTGCCGTGCCCTTTCGAAATCGGAGTGTGATGCCGTACTGCGTCCATCGTCCGCGGCCGATCCAGGCCACCGCCACAACGGTCAGAATGATGACGAGCATCTTGCCGGCCGTGGGGTAGTGAACGACCCCAGGCGGATTCGGGGTTCGGTTCAACGTGTCTTCGGCCACCTGCCAGGCGAATGGCAGAATCGATGCACCGGCCACTAGGGCTGGTTTTCGGGTTTTCCAGGCAAGGAAGATAAACAGTGGTGCCAAGAAGACGACGCGCAGCCCGACTTCAGCGAAGCTAGCGATGGGAGCCATGGGCCGCCTCGTAACGAAAAGCACCAGACATGTGCCGGCGAGAAGAGCCGTAACCTTGATATCGTCGGACCAGATATTTTTTTCCGCTGCATCCGTTGGGTTCATGGGACAAATTCTCCATTGCAGCGAGCCGAAAGTCGCAGCCCGTCCTTGCGCAGCAGCTCGCCAAACGCGCCGGGCTTGCCCTTGCAGGCATCGGCCTGTTCGAGGATGCGCAGCTTGTACTCCACCGCAAACCTCCGGCGGCGATCTGACCCGATATATCCAGGTGAAGTAGGCGCTGTCACGCCGGATAAGGGCTGTTCGCTCCGTTTCCTCACAGACATCCGATGCGGCTCTTGCTCACCACCACGTTGTCGTACATGACGCCCTCGACGCTATGCTCGGCGTGATGGAAGAGGCTGATCCAGAGAATGGTCAGCTTGAGGTTCGGCGTGATGCGCAGCCACAGATTGGTCCAAGGTCCTATCTCCTCGCCGTCGATCCAGAAATCGAAGGCCCCGGTTGCATCCGATCCGTCCGCCGAGGGATGGCCGGCATCCACCATGAGTTCCACGCAGTACCAGCGTCCCGTCTCCAGTTTCGGGGGCAGCACGGTCTCTCGATGGGCCGGGTTCGTGCAGTAGACCTCCCCGTCGTCCACGGTGCAGGGAAACACGTCACCCCAGCATTGTCCATTTGGGTCAGCACAGTCCATGTACATTCCACGGTAGTAAGCATAGAGCTGGTTTCGGTGCTCATCGGTGCTATACTCCATGTAGGCTCCGAACCAGTCGTCTCCGTTGGGCCGATAGTCCGACCGTCCAAGGTCATTTCTGGCTCCGCCGAAGAGACCGCCCCCGTGATTCCGCGCGTTGAAGTCGAACCCGTCTTCGTACTTGATGTACCAGCGCACGTAGAGCTTGTCGTACGTGTCGGGCAGTACTTTGACCAGGTCGGCGCCGCCCCGGCCCTCGGGGGCCCTCAGCCGCATCACGTGGTTGCCCGACAGACCCCTTGGACCCGGATCCTCCGTGATGAGATTCGTCTCATCGGGATTTCCGTCGTAGTCGTCCCAGATGTCCTTGTTGCCCTCTTCGAATCCGCTGCAAAACACCCAGTCTGGCTCGTGGAGATCGCATTCGTCCAGGGGCACCTGCCCTCCATCGGTGGATGCAGCGTCCCTTTCGGACGCATCCTGGCCCGGCCCCGTATCCATGGAAGCATCCGAAAGGGGCCCCGCTCCGTCCACCCGCCCCGCATCTTGCCGTGCGTTGGCGGAGTCGTGCTTGCAACCGGCCGATAGGGCCAACGCCGCCAGTCCCCCAAACAATGCTGCTGCTTGGTGCCGTCGTCCGTTCATGATGCATCCTTGGTTGCGTGACAGGTTTTCGAACCAGGGGCACGTCCCCTTCTTCTACCTTCAGACCAGATGGCGGGCCTGTCAACCCGCAAACGCTGCTCTGGGCAGTCATGTCTCGTGTACTGCCTGGCCGACCTAGAGCCTGGCTCTTTTCTGTCCGTGCGGTGCCGTTCACGACCACGACCAAATGCTATGAGCTGGCCACTGGGAAGCAGTAACCCTGTCAGGATTCAGGATCCGTCGAACTCGTTCGTCCCGGACGAGGCTCTAACGCGGCGTACCTCCCAAGGGGATCATCGAGATTCCAACTGGACGTTCCTGTGGTCGGGGCGAAGCACACCAAACACCAGGTCGTCCCGCACCTCGACGATTTCAACGCATTTTCTCCCAGTTGGGGCTACCGCCTGCCGTACGCGGACTGGAATGAAATTGTCCGTCATCCCAACGGGAAGTCTCGTCTCGCGGCATAACCGTCCCTCCATGGCCACATCCCGCACCCGACCGACCTGCGATTCGTAGAAGGCAAGACGCTTCTTTTTCGACAGGGTTCGAAGCCGCGCTGCGCGATCCTTGGCCACGTGGATATCCACATGTGGCGCAAGATCCGCAGCATCCGTGCCCGGCCTGGCGGAAAAAGGAAAAACGTGCAGATACGAAAGGGGCAACTCCTCTATCATGCGAGCCGTGGATTCGAATGCTTCATCTCCCGCTCCCGGCAACCCGGCAATCACGTCGGCGCCCAAACACACGTCGGGCATGAGTTCCCGAGCCCGATGGACCACGAGACGATAGTCCTCGGCGCGATAGGGCCGCCTCATCAACCGCAGGACCTGGTCCGACCCGCTCTGGAGCGGCATATGGAGGTGTGCGCAAACCCGGTCACCATGCTCCGCCATGACTCCAAGGAGCCGATCGGATACGTCGAAGGGTTCGATGGAACTGATCCGTATCCTCGGCAGGTCTGTCCGTTCGGCAATGAGTTCAAGCAGGCCGGCGAGATCCGAAGGACCCGAGGTAACCGCTTGCTCCCTGCCCCAGGCCCCCAGGTTGATACCAGTCAGAACCACCTCCTGGGTGCCCTTTTCCCCCAAGTCTTCTAAAGACGCCAACACCACATCCGACGGCATACTCACAGGTTTCGGCCTGGCCAATCGTACGGCACAGTAGGCACAGTTCTGATCACACCCATCCTGGATTCGAAGGGGAACCCGAGCGCTGGGAAGCGGACCCTGAATCGACGTCGGACGGATATCCATCAGTGCGGCATCTGGCTCGACGCCACCTCCGATTGCAGCCAGGACCTCGAACGCCATGCGCTGAGGCGTCGCGCCAGAAGCCACGACTACCCCTTCAAGGCCTTCCCAAGTCGCTCCCTGCAGCCGCGCCCAACAGCCAACCACGACCACCACACCATGGGGACTCGCACGCCGGGCCCGATACAGGGCCTGCCGTGACTGACGGTCCGCGACCCCCGTCACGGTGCAGGTGTTGACCACGGTCACGTCCACCGGGTCTCCCCATGATCTCTGTTCGAATCCAGCACGACGCAGCAGAGCCGCCACCTGGGTCGAATCAGACTGATTAGCCCGACAACCCAGAGTCGTGATACTGAAACTTGGCTGGGGCCCACCCGTCCCATCCGAAGGAGCATCCTTGACAGCCGCGTCTGTGCTCCTGGCGTTTTGTTCAGGCATCGAGGGAAATCCATTCAATACAAACAACATCGAAACAGCATGAATAAGCGTCAATAAGCGATTGTTTTTTCATCATTTTTCAAACATCTCTCCAGCCATCCTTGAACAGGGTGACCGACATTCTCCACCTCTTTACGCCCCGTCCCAAGTTGACAAATAGCAGTCACTGTCGATACTGCAAAGGAAAAGCGAAGCGCCACAGGGGCTGCCGAAAGAGCACCCGGCAAAACGCTCGGATCGAGGCACGGATGGAAAGAAAAAACCGCTTGGCCAGAAAACTGCTTCCAAAGGCAGCCCTCTCGATTGGGGTCGCTTTGTCCTGGCTCGTACGCCCCCTTCCGGCAAATGCGGTCGGAGAAATCACAACCCAGAACGAACCGCACCCGACAAATGTCATGCGCCTGGACAACGTCCCTCGCGGCTCCATGTCCTGGTCCTGGTCTGGGCTTTCCAGACCGAATCCCTGGGGCAGATTCCTGTCGAACGGCAACAGAATCTACGTCTGCGCCTCGACCAGAAGGGCTGCTCTCGGAGCATTATCGATGCGAGGGAAGAATGTGTGGATACACGTCATCTCCTCCCATTCGGAAATCTGGCCTCCGGTCATGGCTGCGGACGGCACCCTATTCCTGGCCACCGGTACGTGGATGGAATCCATGACCCGAACAGGCCATGTCAAGTGGCGTCTCCGGCTGCCCAAGAAGATAAGCACGCCTCCCTCAGTCTCCCTCTCGGGCACTTTGTATGTGGGTGTCCGGGATCATTGTCTCCATGCAATAAGTGCAACAGGGTTCAGGCGCTGGAAGTACTGCACCAAGGCCCTGCCCAGCACCCGCCCCATCGTGGGTCCGGGAGGAGTCATCTATTTCGGCACCCACAACGGTACCCTGTACGCGGTCAGACAGGACGGGACCCTCAAGTGGAAGGTGCATCTCATTGACACGGCGTTGCTCCACAGCCCCGTTCTGATGCCCGACGGAACTCTTTATATGTTCACATCGTCGATAGTCCTCAAAAAAATCCATCCCTCTCTCCTCAAGGTCATCCGCCATCGATCCGCCATGCACGGAACCTTCAGTATCCTCATCAAAGTCACGGCTTCCGGCCGAATCCAATGGGGACTCGTCGGACCCACAGCAGGTCGCTCGGCCCCGTTCACAGACCTTTCCGGAAAAATCCTCGTCTCCACGGCGCAGGGCGGGATCATCGCCGCTTCTCCTTCGGGCACCTGGTCCGCACGGGCCCAACTCGGCCCGACGTTTGCGCACGCCTGGATGAGTCGCGGCCGCTCGGGGACGATTCTCGTCGTGGCCGGCCACGACGTCCTCGTCCTCAACGCTGGTCTGCGACCAATCTGGCGAGCCCGAATCTCTGACGCGGGAAAGGGGCCCGCAGACATGCTCTTCGACGGCTCCGTTCTGGTGGAAGGACGGCACCGACTCATGCGGGTCCTACCTCCGTTGTAGCGCACGACGTTCTTGCATTTGTTCCTCCCTGTGATATCTCTCGTGAAGGCAAAAATAGGTGGAAGGCAGGGCTTTTTCTTGCTCGCTGATCAGCATTTTGGCTTTGGCCCCGACCGCACGACCGACGCAAAACGACAAAGAAGGACGAACGAACAGGTGCACGACGCTGACGAAAACCAGGAAACGCCCATCGACGAAAAGGCAGGAACCATCCGCCAAGTCTTTCGCAAGGGGGAGCAGTTCATCGAGGAACTGCTTGCGGAAAACGAACGCCTCAAAATGCGCGTCGTCCAACTGGAAGACGAACTGCAGTCAGCCAGGCAATCCGTCCCTCCGGACACCTCGGCGGAAAAACTCCAACGCATCCTTGAAAGTCTCAAGAAGGAACATGAAACGCTCAGACGGCGGTACGAGGCCATCCTACAGGACTCGGCTCGTTACAAGGAACGGTACCAGTCGATAGAAGAAGAGAACGAGAAAATGGCGAACCTGTTCGTCGCCTCGTATCAACTCCACTCGACCATGGATTTTCCAACAGCGACCCAAGTCGTCATCGAAATCCTTCTCAACTTCGTCGGGGCGGGTCGGTTCGGTATCTTCCTGGCCGATGGAAGCAGTCCCTCTTTTTCGCCCCTGGCGGCCCACGGTGCCGAACCACGGGACCTGCCCGTCCTCACCACGGACAATGCCTTGGTGGCGGATGCCGTCTCGACCGGGCAGCCGGCTGTTCGTGATACCAGCCTAGGTGCGCCCACGGAATCGGAACCAGTGGTGTGCGTTCCCCTCAGACTCGGCCAAGAAATTCGCGGCCTAGTGGCCATCTTCTCCTTCCTCCAACAAAAAACCGAAATCGTCCAACTGGACCTGGACCTCTTCGGCCTCCTGACGGACAATGCCGCAGGAGTCCTCGAATCCACCTTTGTCCTGGGCAAAAAACCCGACCAGTTTCAACCGATCGACGCCTACCGAAGGATGCTGGAAGAGAATCATGCGTGAACTTCAAGCACTCATCGTGGAAGACAGCCCAACCATGCGGCAGCTCTTGGCCTTGGCCCTGGCGAGGATCCGTGGTCTCCACGTGGCCCAGGCCAATGACGGGCTGGACGCCCTCAAACAGCTTGCGTCGAATCAGTTCGACATCATCCTGACCGACATCAACATGCCCATCATGGATGGGTTGAAACTCGTCAAGCGCGTTCGGAACGATGACCGCTACCAGGGACTGCCCATCGTCATCATCACGACCGAAGGCGGCGAAGAAGACCGCAAGCGCGCGCTCGCCCTGGGGGCGAACGCCTACATCACAAAGCCCATCCGCGCCCCCCAGGTCATCGAGACGGTGAAGGCGCTGCTAGGGCTCTCCTGAGACCCCAAAATAACTTGCCTCTACGGGGGACATCCACCTATCGACGGTCGGGGACCGAATCGGTTGGAAGGACCTGCCATGTCTCGTAGGGAGCACCTGGTTGCAACTCGGTGAGAAAACGTGAAATCCGAAGCGATCGTCGTTCACCCGATGCAAGGACGGAAGTCGATGGATAGCACAAATATACCTCATCCTTGGCGCGCGTGACCGCCACGTGAAAAACGCGGCGTTCCTCTTCTTCCGATTGAACGCTCGTGAGCGTGGGAACGGACGGAAACGCCCCTTCGCTCAGCCACAAGATGAACACGACCTTCCATTCCAATCCCTTTGCCTGATGGATCGTGGACAGCACCAGACGACTCTGGGCGCCCTGAGCCGGCCGACTCATCCCGTCCGGGGCATCCGTCCCGATCCCTCCGACCGGTGGCTCAAAACCGCCTGGGAGCCGCTCCACAATCATGAAAGGAAGCCCACGACGCTCCAGTTCCATTTCGAGTTCCTGCTTGTGGGCGCGGAATCGGTACAGAACTGCCATATCCCGAAGCGCCAAGCCTCCTGTCCGATGCAGTTCCATGACCCGCTGGCACACGAAGCGTGCCTGGGCGCTCGGGTCGTCCAGGCGCACCACGACAGGAGAGCGTCCGCCGTCTCGAACTGCCGACAGCGTCTTCGGAATACGGCGCTGATTCCCCTCCATGGATCGATTGGCTAAGGCCAGAATCTGTGGAGTGGACCGATAGTTCGTCTCCAAACGCAGAACCTCCGCATCCGGGTATCGTTTTGGAAAGTCCAACATCACATCCACCGACGCCCCGCGAAACCCATAAATGGACTGGGCGTCATCACCAACCACCGTGATGCTGCCGTGACCACGGGTCGCAACCAAGTCCACCAGTTCCGCCTGGATCGGACTGACGTCCTGGTACTCGTCCACCAAGACGTGCAAAAAGCTCTGGGCGATCTCGTCGGCAAGGGATGCGTCCCGCGTCATCAGAGCGTGCCAGCCCAAGAGAAGATCGTCGTAATCGACGCCGCGCACTCGCCCCTTGGCATGCTGATAGCACGCCAGCGCAGCCACGATCTCTTCCGTTCGGTCAGAAAACCGACTAAAGGTATGGAGCACTGTTTCTTCGATGGACAGACGAAGGCTCACCGCACGACTCAAGATAGACAACAGGACCGACGTAGATGGCCCGCCCTTGCGACGCTCTCTGGCCAGACACCCTGTCATGAGGGCCGTTGCCTGCTCCCGATCCAGAATCTCATAGTCCAAGGGAATTCCCGCCCTCGGGCCGTAGGTCCTCATGACGCGATTGGCGATGTGATGGAACGTTCCGGCCCAAAGTTCGTCGATGGGCATGTGGATGAGCGCTTCCACCCGGGAAAGCATATCCTGAGCGGCCCTATTGGTGAAGGTGCACAGCATGATTCGACCAGGATCCGCCCCACCCTCCACCAAGGCGGCCACGCGGTGCACGAGCGCCCTCGTCTTCCCCGTCCCAGCGCCAGCCACCACCAACAATGGACCAACCGGCGCCCGCACCACGGCATCCTGCTGTGGGTCCAAACTTGGATCGTCTCTTGGGACGTCTCCGGACGCTGCGCGTCGATCCTCACTCATGGCACAAAACAGCCTCGCCAGCATGAAGGAGTTAAAAATCGATATCTTTTTTCACCTTGCGGTCCAACCTCAAGGAAAGCATCCTCGGCGCCGGCAGCCCCGTTGCAGCCCGATCCTGCTGCGCAAGGGTCACAATCCGCCGCACGTACCGCGCGGTATCTCGGTAGGGCAATTCTTCGACGAATGCATCTATGGAACGTGCCCCCGTTCGGTGCAACCATCGACGAACCTGATCGGGACCAGCATTGTATGCACAAAGCGTCACGACGAACTGGCGTCTGAAACTACGATGGAGTTGAGCCAGATACCAGATGCCGAACCGAATATTCGTCTCGGGCTTCCAAAGATCCTGACCACTATACTGCTTCATGCCAAGCGACGAGGCAATCCTCCGCCCCGTATGCGGCATGATCTGCATGAGACCGACGGCCCCCACCCGCGATCTGGCCCAGGATTCGAATCCGCTCTCCGCCGCCATGACCGCCCAGATCCAGGGTGCTGGCATGCCGAATCGTCTGGAGTCGGCTTCCACCATCTCCCGAAACGGGAGCGAACGGGCATGAGCGGTCCACGACCAACGGACCAGCGACCAGTCATCCAACCAAGCAGCGAGCTTCCCCACCAATCGGCGACTCACAGGACGCATCCGTCGAATGGGACAGCCGCCCACGAATTCCCGGGTCATCATGGCACGCACGCGGCGCGGCAAACCAGTCAGGCCGCCACAGATCGCCCCATATCGCAACTGGAGGCGGGCCGCATCGGTTCGTCCGACCAGGGCAAGCCACAATGCAATCCGATACCATTTGGCCACTCCCTGTCTCTGGGACAGGAGGGTACGTAAAGCGGCGGGCAGGACGTGGACCGACGGGACAAACGACACCATGAGGCCTTGCTCCATGGCATGGACCCCGTGCTGAGGACCGAGCGTCGTCCACAAACGCGCCTTGGCCAAGGTTCCATAGTACCCGAGCGGCCATTTCCGGGCGACCTGTGCGAACAGCCGCTGCGCTTCCGTCTTGCGTGCCGCCGCCTGTAGGAAAACAGCCCTCCAATACGCTGCTTTCCCATGGAGCCTCCCTCCAGACAGACCAGCCAACTGCGAAACAGCCTCCTCGTACGACCCGGTTCTGCCCAGGAGATAGCCCCTCAAGAAACGTTCCCTGCCGGACCGAGGCCGTCTGGCCAGCACGGCAAGGGCACGGAGATACCGGCCCACCGCCAGCCATGCCCGGGCAGCAGCCAGTCGCTCGGCCTGGCTCCCGGCGTTCGCCAAACGAGACAGCTTTCCCCGTCCGGCACCAACCCGTTTCTGGAGCCAGCGGGCCAGATCTTCGAACCGACCGGTCCTCCGCAGACATCCCCTTCGAATCCGGTCCGCGAGAGCACGAGCCCCGGCCGATCGCCTCCGAACTCGCATGGCAAGAGCGAGTGCCCTGCTACAATCCCCTGCCAGCATGAAGAGTCTGGCCATCGCCAGGCTCCCATCATTGCCCAATCGCCCCTTCTTCTCCACGGCCCGGTAGCATTTCAGGGCCTCTTTCACACGATAGGCACGCGCCAACCCGTCGCATCGACGTCGAAGCCTGGAAGTCGACAGCTTCAAACGTCCCAGTCGGGACAGGATGATGCCGTCCCACCGACTGCCGGCGTCCAGGACCGCAGCATCAGTCAACAGGCCATGGGCCCAGACTTTCTTCCCAAGACGAATCCACAGTCGCGCCGACCGTAACCGATACCAGGCTGCAATGGGCATTCCCCCATACCGGCGGGCCAAATCTTCGAAGGCCTGGGCAGCCTCTCCTGTCCGCCCCAAGGCCACGAGGAGTTTGGCACGCATGATTGCCGCACGGGACCAGCCCGCCCATGGAGCCACAACCAAAGAATCCAGGAGAGACTGCGCCTCCCTCGATCGGCCCTGTTGGATGAGCGCATCGGCCACATCCAGTTTGATGAACTGCATGAAGGTCCGGTCCGAATAGGGGAGTCGGTCACCGGACGCATCCTGCACGAGACGGGCCAACATGCGGAGCGATTCGGAAGTCCTACCTTGCTCTTTTTTCAGCTCAGCGCGGACGACCGTCACTGCCGCGTGGAGGATAGACGAAGCCGTAGCCCCACATTGATCGAGTTTCGAAGAAGCGAGACGAAGACGCCCTGCCTGGACGAATGCGCCTGCAAAGCCGAGACACCTGAAGTGCTCCAGCGAAGGACGCGTTGCACCAAAAGCCCCCGTGTCCGTCGCAAGCAATGAAGAAAAGAGCACGAGGGCCAGGCGCCATCGGAAGGAAGAGGCCCTGACCGCCATCTACGAAACCTCGACCAGCACCACCGTAATGTTGTCTTTGCCCCCGCGGGCATTCGCGAAGTCGATAAACCCCTGCGCACAGACATCCATGGGGCCTTCCATGCCTTTCTCTACTCCGCCGGGCTGCAGATAGCCGTGGAGCCCGTCGGAACAAAGCATGAATCGATCCTCGGGTTGAGCAGACATGTCGAAGACATCCACCTGGACGTAATCCTTATGCCCGACGGCTCGGGTGATCACGTTCTTGCCCTTGGCGTGCGCAGCCTGCTCCGCAGTGATCATTCCGTGCTTCAATTTGTAATTGATGAGCGTGTGATCCTCGGTGATCTGCAGAGCCACCCCCTTGCGATAGAGATAGACGCGTGAATCTCCGACCTGACCGATGAAAACCTGGTTTCCAGCGACGAGCAGCGCAGAAACCGTGGTGCTCATCCCTTTGCGATCCGGGTCCAACTCTGCCATACCATGGACCATGTAGCAGGCCGACTGGATGCCGCTTTCGAGCATTCTGCGAACGTGGTAGAGGCCTTCCGGATTGGGATTGGCTTCGTAGGCTCGGACCACGTCCTGATTGCCCACACACCAAACCTGAATCTGCTCGATGGCCTCTCGGCTCGCCACCTCCCCCTTGGCATGCCCACCGACCCCATCCGCCACCACGTACAGGTGCATGTCGTCGTCGCACAGAAACGAGTCCTCGTTGTGGTCCCGCTTCCTGCCCACATCCGTCTGACCAAACGATTCGACGTGCATCCAGAGTTCCTTTCCAACATGAGGTTCAACACCGAAACAGGGCTTGACCCACTTATAGCACTGGCAGCACCAAAAGCCACCTTCTCACTGACGTACTCCTCACTGGCCATCCAGGGCAGGAGGCACCATGGGCGTCTTGGAATCGTCCTGGTCCCCCGACAAGGTATCTTTTCCGGTCAGTTCGGAAATGTCGAGTTGCTTTGTCTCCGAGGTCATCTCGGCAAGGCTCGCAAGGGGGCCTTCCAGGTCACTGGTCGAAACCGAAACGCCAAGCTCCGATAGCAATGCACGCAGACGATCGTCCCTCCTGCGAATCTCACCCCGCAGTTGATCCACCAGCCTGCCCAGCTCAGCATTGCGCCGCTTACGCTTGTTCCCCTCCTCTTCCAGTTCCTTGATTCGCTTGCGGGCCTGTGAAAGCGTCCGACTCATCTCTGAAAGGTCTTCGGTCAACACATCGACGTGATGGGACAGGGCGACCATTTCATCGGCCGAATCCAGCGATATCTTCCGCGTCATATCCTGAGGGGAAAGCTCTCTATCCGGGACATCGGCGTCCATCTCCATCTCCAGTTCCATCTCGACGGTCAGGCCGCGGCCCGCCGGCTCGCCCAACGGCACAGGCGCCCCTGGGGCCGTAAAACCTCCAGTATCCACAGGCGGCAGCCCAGCGAAGGGTCGCGAGCCAGGCATGGCAGCATGCAACAACTCGGACGATGGACGGTGGATCACTGTTTCACCCGCCTCCTGCTGCAATGGCTCGTCCTCTCCTGCCTCGACGGCGTCCCAACCATACCCAACGCCGCGTTCCGGATCGTGTCCACCAGACAACGCCGACCTCATGGCTTCTCGCTCCTGATCGAGACTATCCTTCGCGCGCATCATGTCGCCACGAAATTGGTCCACGAGACGGGCCTCCCACCAACGTCCCAACAGGTATCCCCCCACTGCTATCAAGAGAAGGCCCACCACTGTCAATATCACATAAAGAGGGCTCATTTTCTTACCTTCCTCCGACGATGCTGCACGAGCACCACGGCGCCATGATGGAGTCCCCGCACACCACGACGCGCCACGTTCCACCTCATGACCATACGCTCCCTGTCCAGTCCGGCCTGTTCCAGCACGTGCGCCACGAGTTTCATTCGCTTCCTCGCCAACCGGACGTTCCGCCGCCGCAGGGAATGCTCGGATGCAACCCCTATGACCCGACAGGTCCCGCTCATCGCCATCACTCCAGTCGCCACTCGGACGAGTCGTCCTTTCTGATCAGCAGTCAGTTCAGCCTTCCTGCGCCGCATGACCAGGGACAGTCGATGAGGCACACGATCAGCCGTCCTGGAAATCTCTTGCCCGTGGACCGGGTCCAATTGTAACGCATGGCGGCTGGGATGCCCACCAGGAAAGTCCAATGACTTCGAATCCACCGGTCTAGGCCTCAGTTCCTCCACATGCAACGCCGGTCTTCGGGACGATGCCGGCCCCGCCGCACCAGGCTGGTCGTCGGCCTTGTACGACCGATGCTCTGGGTGCCACGACCGACGCCAAAGCAAGGCCTGCCCTGTAGCCACGGCGGCGACCCCACTTCCCAGCACGAAAACCCCACTTATGAACAGAAGACGCCTGCGCGAAGGACTCACAATTCGTCACCCGACAGCCAGGACGGAGAGGTAGGCGACTCGTCCAGCAATTTCAGAACCTTTGCCGCCGCATCCTGCTCAGCCTGCTTCTTGCTTCGACCACGTCCCGTTAGGACCACGTGACCAGCAATGGCCACCTCGACCTCGAACTCCATGTCATGCGCCGGGCCGGATGAGCCCACGACGCGATACTGTGGCAGGATGCGCATGCCCCCCTGGACCAACTCCTGGAGTCGTGACTTCGAATCCACCGGGCCACCTCCGGCCATCAAACGATCCAAAGATGGCTTAAGCACCCGATGCAGCACCTCCACGACCGACTGCATCCCTCCATCGAGATACACGGCAGCAAGGGTGGCTTCCAGCGCATCAGACAAAATCGAACTCTTGGACCGTCCCCCCGTCTGCTCCTCGCCCCGCCCGATGCGCATAGCGTCTCCCAGGCCGAGGGTCCGGGCCACCTCGGCCAGACTTCCCTCTGACACCAAACTCGCTCTCGCACGAGACAAATCTCCTTCATCCACGTCCTCGAACGCGTTCATGAGCCACTCGGCGACCACGAGGCCGAGAACCGCATCTCCAAGAAATTCGAGGCGTTCGTTGTGCCGTACCTCGCGATTAGGCCGGCTCATCTCGTGAGAATATGACCGATGCGTCAAGGCCGTACGGAGGAGGTCCATGTCTTTGAACCGGTACCCGAAATGTTCCTGTAAACGCAACAACGGATCTTGGACCGCGCTGTCCTGCTTGTCTGCCGAATCTTCTTTGCTCACCGCTTAGAGTTCCTCGATGGTAAAGGCCATGACATCCTCGATGCTGCCACAGCCGAACAACAGCATGGCAAGGCGATCCATGCCAAGGGCAATCCCACTGCACGAAGGCAGCCCTTCCTCCAAAGCAGCCACCAGCCGATCGTCCCCAGGATATGCAGGACGCCCCAAACCCCGCCGCCGATCCAGGTCCCTCTGAAACCGCCGCGACTGCTCCCTGGCCTCCGTCAGTTCACCATACGCATTGGCCAACTCGATCCCGCCGGCAAAAATCTCGAACCGCTCGGCCACGGTCTGCCCGTCGTCATTCGTGCGGGTACGGGCCAGGGCCGCCAACGGCTCGGGCCAGTCCATGAGGAACACGGGACGGTCTCCCCCCAGATTCGGCTCGATGCGTTCCACGAAGACCCGAAAGAACAATTCCTGCCAGTCTGCATCATCGGGCACGATCATCCCCTGCTGCCTGGCGGATTCGTACATGTGATCCCGGTCCATGGAAAAAGGCATTCCTGCAAGGCGCTCGAACGCCTGGGCAATGGTCAGACGCGGCCACGGCGGCGTCAGGTCCAGCCGCCCCCAGGCCGTATCCACAACCATCGAACCGGTCACGTCCTGAGCCAGCTCAGCCAGAAACGCCTCCGTCTCCTCGGCAAACTCCAGATACCCGACGCCGACGTGGTACCATTCGGCGATGACGAACTCCGGATTGTGATGCGGTCCCCGTTCGTCGGCCCGAAAGGCCGGGCCCACTGAATAGATACGTTCGAAGCCGCCCACGAGGAGCCGCTTGAGTTGGAACTCAGGACTGGTCGCCAGGTATCCCCACCCAGGAACGGAAATTGGTTCGATATTCGGGTCGGTACCAGGCGAACGAACGAGCACGGGACTGTGGATTTCGATATATCCACGACGGTCCAACCCGGCTCGAAAGGCTGCCGTCATGCGGGCCCTCAGCTCGATGAGAGCCCTGCGACTCCGGCCGGACCGATTCCGTGCCCGCAACCGATCCACTTCGCGGAATGGCTCCATCCTATTGGCATCCAACACTATTTCTTGATCCGCTCGACGTAGTTTCCGTCGCGGGTGTCCACCTTGATCCACTCGCCTTCCTGAATGAAGAGCGGGACATTGACCACATAACCGGTGGACAGAGTCGCAGGCTTGGTGGCGCCAGTGGCCGTGTCGCCCTTGACGCCGGGCTCACACTCCACGATCTGCAGTTCCACGAACATGGGCACTTCCACACCGATGGGCCGCTCTTGGAAGAACAGAACTTTGACCTCCAGATTATCGCTCAAATAATTGACGGTGTCACCGATGATCTCTTCCTCCACGAACACCTGCTCGTACGAGGTCGTATCCATAAAACAGTACTTGCTACCCTCCTTGTACAGGTACTGCATGGTAAACTCTTCGCAGTCTGCAGGTTCGAGCTTCTCCCCGGAACGGTACGTCATGTCCAAGACAGACCCAGTGATCAAATTCTTGATTCTCGTCCGAGTGAACGCATTGCCCTTGCCCGGCTTGACGAACTGAAAATCCACCACCACGTATGGATCTCCGTTGTGGATAATCTTCAATCCTTTCCTGATGTCCGAAGTATCATACATTCATCTGCTCCTGCTGTGTTGTCCCGAAGTGTCGCCCCCCGGGGCCCGTCGTCTCATGCAGTGACCATCCGAGCGCCCCAAATCGTCCAGACCGTCAACTGCTGCTTGCACCTGCATATCTACGCATTTCTTTCCCCTTTTGCAACCCGCCAAACAAGCTTGCACCCAACGCCATGCAACGGTACTGTTCCTCCCAGTGCGAACGATGAAGCCGCAACCCTCTTGCAACGGTCCGCCCACGTGCGACAAATTGGGCTCGAAGAACGCACCCACAGGAGGCAGCATTGTCCATTATCGAACGTGAACTCCTCGAACGATGGTTTGGCTTCCGAGTCGAACAGGAACGCCGCAGCCACGTCATGGTGGTGTTTCCCAATACCCCTCGTCGAAAACACCTCATCAACGAATTGAAGAAAGTTGGTCTCCAACCGTTGGCTCAAAGCAACGCGATGGACGCCATCGAACTCCTCGAAACCGACCCCGACCAGAAGCAATTACGTATCGATCTCCTGGTCGTCTACACAAATCTCGGCGACCTTTCTGGTCTCGATCTCGCTCGGTTCGTGCGATCTCGACCCTATGAGCCCCACATCATTCTCGTTGGATCGACTCCGAATCGTAGCGATGCGGAAACCGCTATCGAGATAGGCGTCACCGATTACCTGGCAGGCGCTGAATCCAACCCGGCCGAACTGGCAACCAGGGCGAAACGACTCTGGCAGGACTCCTTGGCCCGAAGGGTCCGCGGGATGATGATCCGGGACTTTCGATCGGCCATCGAAGCCCACCAAGGAACGAGGCCGGAACTCCTCGATCGTCTCGACGAAGCCTTTGCCAGATATCGAAACGAAGTCATCAGGCCGGGCCAAATCCTCATCGCCGACCCGGACCAACAGCTTCGTACCGCGCTCGCAGCGGCTCTGACCAAAGAGGGAGTGCAGGCTGAGCAGGCGCCAGGTGGTTCAACGGCTCTCGTCCTCCTGGAATCGGAGCCGATTGACGTGGTCGTCGTGGATCCCGCAGCCATGGATATGGACGAAGTCGCCTTCTACGAACGTGCCAAGGCCATCAACCCCCACGTCGAGGTGGTGCTGCTGGCCGGCCAGACGACCGTGGACCAAGCCCTCAAGGCCCTGCGATTCGGCGTCGCGGATATCATCCGCAAGCCTCTCGAAGACCCTGCAGTGGCTGCCAGACGCATGGCCGGGATCATTGAGCGCCACACACGAGAAAACCACGAGGGATACATCATCACGGCCCTCTACCAGGCAGTGACCAAAACGATTCGCCCGAATCCGGACAACGAAGAGCTTCGTAATCGTGTATTCGAAGGCATGGAACTCCTCCAGGCCCCTCCACAGCCCCCGCCCACACCTGAGGAAGGACCTGGGGGGGAGTCGCAACTCAGAAACGATGCGGTCGATGCAGCCTCAGGCGCCACCACGTCAGCAACCGCCCCATCAAACCAGGACGACCAGTCAACCCCGACGGACAAGGTCCAACGAATTCAAACCCTGGAACTCAAATCGGGCGAATTCGAGGTGGTCGGCAACCTGCCTCCTCCATCTCCAGCGGGCTCACCCAAGACACGTTCGCGACATCGCCTTCAAACCCTTGAATTGGCGTCGGGGGACTACCAGATTCTGGATGCCTCCCGAATGGTCCCTCAGGCCCACGAGGCCCTACCGGACGTCGCCGTGCTCGAATTCATCGATCAGTTCCTCTATGCGGATGACTCCGACCATGAGGCGGGCGGCAAACCCGGGCTTCCCGGAGGACGGCGCCGCCGTTTGCCCAGGGTGGAGCGGCCCTTTCTGGTCTCATTCGGTTTGAACGGAACAGACAACACTGCGGTCGGCTATGTGAAAGATCTAAGCCTGGGAGGCCTGTTCATCTCCACCGACGCCGAAATTGTGCCAGGCACCTCCATCCAGCTCTGTCTGTACATTCCTTCGCACGACGGATTGAAGCGCCTGAGTTGTCAAGGGCGCGTCGCATGGACCACGGTCACGGATCAGGACAAGCTTGAAATCAACGGACCTGGCTTTGGTGTGGAATTTGCGGTACTCAGCCCGGACGTCTCAGAATTCTTGAGGCAAACCGTGACTTCGGAAAAATAGACCACAGAGATGAAAAAACAGACGCCACGGCGCAGACAGCGTGGGCCGTCGCGATCGCAAACAAACAAGAATCCCTTGCTTCGCAGAGTCGGCAGCGATAGCATACGAAAAACCCATTCGTAAGGAGCCATGAAATGAAACGCAGTGTACTGTTTGTGGCAGGCATCGTGGGAGTCTCCCTTTTCGTTGGATGCGGAGGCAAACCCAAGATCGTCAAGTTCACAGTCAAACCCGTCTACGTGAAGGAACTGTCGAGTGACCAGCTCGCACCAGCTCTCCATGAACAGAAAGAAATGCTGGATGCCAAACGCCACTACCGCATGGAAAAGGCCAAGCTCAAGATCCGAAAGCTCGACTACAAAATGGCCAAAATTTGGATAAATGCCGCAAAAACTCGTATGAAGCGGGTTTCCTTGGCGCTGAAGTTGAAGAACAAGCAGATTCCCATCGACCTCCCGGCAGGTGCCTATGAGCAGGCCAGAGAAGACGTTCAACTGGCCAAGCAGAACCTCAAGTATCGCAAGCTCCTGTACAAGTTCTATAAGAAACGCCTCAAGCTCCTCAAATGGCAGCAGTACGTGCACAAGGCCCAATACATGGAACAGGTGGTTCTGGCCATGCACAAGACCAAGCACAGAGCCGCGTCCAAGTATCCGAAGTTCCGTTTCGCGCGCCAATCCGCCAAACTGAAGCTCAAAATGGCCGCCCTGGACGAGCAGGTGGAAAAGGCCGACGCGCAAATCAAAGAACTGGCAAAAGAAATCCTACCAGTCTGGGCGCCGTCCATCCGCAAGCAACCGCAAGAAACTCAGCCTCAACCTCAACCCCAGCCACAGGGCCAGCGCCAACCCTCACCAGCTCCAGACGGACAGACCGGCTCGGCGACACCTACGAAGTAACTCGATTCTACGTTTCGTCCGGTAGGGAAGGAGATTCCTCGTGCAACTGGGCTCTGCAGCAATCATCGTAGATTCGCTCAGACCCATGGTGACACGAAGATATTGGAGCCAGGTCTATCAGGGATGGAAGGCCCATGAATGCCCCCATCGCGCCGCGGCTCTCGCCTTCGTCACCGCCCTCTCCCTCGTCCCGCTGACAGCCATGACCGTGGGCATCCTGGCTGTCCTCGGTCAGTCGGACGGAGAGAATGCTGTGGTCCGATTCATCAGTCGCCACATCTTTCCCCTGCGGGGCACTTCAATCACATCCTATGTGACCACGTTCGCCCACAACATCCGCACCGGGGCCCTGGGTGTCATGGGCGTACTCCTGTCACTGGCGGTCACCTTTGCCCTTTTCGAAAACGTCGAGTCATCCTTCAATCACATCTGGCAGACCAAACGCCCCCGACCATGGGTCTGGAAGATCACCATTTTCTGGGCTTTGGCCACGCTCGGCCCAATGGCCACGGGTCTGTCCATCATCCAGGGAGCTTCGTTGCTCAGGCAGTTCGCCCTGGCACGTCTGGTGGTCCCGTTCATAGCCACGTGGGTGCTCCTCATCCTCGCCAATAGAATTCTACCGAACCGATCGGTCCCCTGGACATCCGCAGTCGTCGCCGGATTCATTTCCGCCGTTGCCTTCGAAGCGGCCAAGTATGGTTTCTCCCTGTATTTCGCCAAACTGGCCTTCCACAACTACAAGACGATCTACGGCGGATTTGCCGCCCTGCCGGTGCTCCTCCTTTGGATGGACATCTCCTGGAGTGCCGTCCTGCTCGGTGCCGTGGCTGGTCGCGTGTTGGACAGCCCACCGGCCGCCATCGGCGAACGCGACGACCGCATCCTGCTCAAGCTGGCAGTCTCCATCTTCAGAAAGTATGCACGGGGCAAGGGGCCGGTGGACGCATCGGACCTGGCTGTGGAGCAGCGGATGTCCCTGCCGGACGTGATGAGGCAACTCGAGCGGCTCCAGGACCGAGGCATTCTATCACGCGTGCAGTCTGACCTGCCTAGGTACGTGCCAGTCCGTCTGGCATCGCAGGTCACCACCTCCCAAATCCTTGGTCTGCCCACCACTGAGGCGGTCAGGACCAACTCGGATGCGGTGGATGACCTTTTCCACCGCATCGAGGATTGCCGACGATCGATCCACGAAACAACCATAGAACAACTCATCGCACCAAGACGCCCATTGGACGAATAGCGAGTTCCAGGCCCCACCAAAGGCAAGGCCCGCGCCCGTTCATGACGAGCAACCTTGACTTTCCTCGGCGGCGGAGTACTAACGAAGGACACTTGCATCCATGTGAAACAAAAGATGTACCTGTCCAAAATCCTCACCATCGACGACATCCTGTCTCATATCACGGCAGCCGGCCGAAACGATCTCATCAGACAGATCGCACGGCACATGGCAACACGATCGAGCCATTTGACCGCCGACGAACTCGAACAGATCCTTCTCGAACGCGAGAAGATCCAAAGCACGGCCATGGGGGAAAGCATCGCCATCCCCCACGGAAGAAGTGCTGTCCTGAGCGAACCTTTGTGCTGCCTGGCTCGAAGTCCTCAGGGAGTCCCCTTTGGAGCTTCGGATGGCTCTCTGACCCATCTGTTCTTTACCGTCATCACTCCTGAATCGGAGATGCACACGCACATCCAGGTTCTCGGTCAGATTTCCCGACTCTTCGGCCATGCCGACATGAAGACCAGACTGCTCGAGGCCGACGACGCACACGCCATGCACGATGTCCTCGTGGCATTCGACGAAACGAAGGGGAAAGGATGAGGGTCGTCATCATCACCGGCGTATCCGGATCGGGAAAGACCGCGGCGTTGCACGCCTTGGAGGATCTCCGGTTCTATTCAGTCGATAATCTCCCACTCCCCCTTCTTCCCGTTTTCGTCGATTTGATGGAGCGCACACAGAACGTGGACCAGGCAGCGGTCGTCGTGGACGCCCGTTCCGGCGACACGTTGAAACGCTTCGATGAACTGGCTCAACAGATCCGAAAACGAGGCAACCACATCGACGTGCTCTTCCTCGATGCCACGGAAAACACTCTCCTGCGCCGATTCTCCGAGACGAGGCGCAAGCATCCACTGGGCTCCGAAAACCTAGTGGAGGCTCTCGGTGAGGAACGCCGCCTTCTGGAAGGTCTGCGTCGGGAAGCGACCACATTCATCGACACGGACGCGCTGACCCCCCATGGCCTCAAACGCATCATGTGGGACCGATACGGCACAGCCAAGAATGAGATGTCGATCACGGTCGAGAGTTTCGGATTCCGACACGGTCTTCCCCTCGAAGCGGACTTGGTATTCGATGTCCGCTTTCTCGCGAACCCATTTTTCGTGGAAGAATTGGCGTCTTTGCCAGGCACGGACAGACGGGTAGCAGAATATGTTTCGGATTCGGATGACGCCCGGGAATTCCTCAAACGGACCATGGACCTTCTGACCTTCGCCCTGCCACGGTACGCCAAGGAAGGCAAAACGTATCTGACCATTGCCATCGGCTGCACCGGCGGTCGCCATCGGTCCGTGGCCATGGCACTCAAGGTCAAAGAAAACCTGGAACAGATCGGTATTTTTCCGAGCATCCGACATCGTGACATGGATCGAGAGCAGTGGACACCATGAACGAACCGAAAAACGTAGCCAAATCGGCCCGAGTGGAAGGCACCGTGGAACTGGACGCCAACGAAGACCTGCACGTCCGGCCTGCCACCCTGATTGCTCAATGTGCCCAGAAATTCACGTCCTCCATCTCGATCGTACGTGATAGTGACGAGGTCAACGGCAAGAGCGCCATGGAACTACTCATGCTCGCGGCAGGATCCGGCACCAACCTCATTATTCGAGCCGAGGGGCCAGACGCCGAAGAGGCAGTCGCGGCTCTCGTTGCATTAGTGGAAAGGGGGTTCCGTGATCCGTGAGGAAGACAGAACCTCCGGCGAACGTGTCCTGACCGGCGTCGCAGTCTCGAAGGGCATCGCCATCGGCAGGGCGCATGTTCTGAAGAGTCGCGACGTCTCGGTGGCCCACCGCCATCTCGGCCCCGCCGATGTTCCCGGTGAGGTGGACCGATTCCTTCGGGCTGTGGACCAATCCATCCAACAGCTCCAACATCTCCGGGAGAAGCTGACCGAAGACCATGAGGACCCCCTGAGCATTCTCGAAGCCCACCAGGTCATGCTGCGGGACGAGTTGCTCACGAGCGGTACGATCCGACGAATCGAAGAAGAACGCATCAATGCGGAATGGGCCACTCTGAAGACGACCGACCAGATCCTCCAGGTATTTTCCCACATCGACGACGAATACTTTCGACAGCGTCGATCCGACGTCCAGTTCGTCAGCGACAGGATCCTTCGAAATCTCGTCGGGCAAGGCGACCTGAGCGTGCATGCGCCTCCCGATGCGGTTGTGGTGGCAAGAGACTTCAGCCCGGCCGACGTCGTACAGCTTCAGCGCTGCGCCGTGGCAGGGTTCGTCAGCGAGGTTGGAGGTCTGACATCCCACTCGGCATTGGTTGCCCGGGCCTTCGAGCTGCCCATGGTCGTCGGCATCGAACAGGTCTGGTCTCAGATCGATAAAGACAGCTTCGTCGTCGTCGATGCCCATGAAGGGACGGTGCTCGTCGACCCGGTTCCCCAGACCATTGCGCAGTATCGGTCCCGAGCCCGAGACCTGATGGTCCTGGAACGGTCCCTTCTCCAAGATCGTCAACTTCCTGCCGAAACGACCGACGGTGTCCGTGTCATCCTCCTGGCGAACATCGAGCTAGCTGACGAGGCACAAACGGCGCTGGAACACGGGGCGGAAGGTATCGGTCTGTATCGAACCGAATACTTTTATATGAGCCGGTCGACGTTCCCCACCGAAGAGGAACTGATCGAGGATCTCCAGTCCGTCGTGCTCACCATGACCAATCGCCCAGTGACCTTTCGCACCTTTGATTTGGGCGGTGACAAGGCTGCTCAGTTGTTCCGGTTGCACCCGAGTCCCAATCCCGCCCTCGGTTTGAGGTCGACGCGTCTGGCCCTCGAACACCGAGACGTGTTCAAAACCCAGCTTCGAGCCATGATACGAAGTGTCAACGGCGGCAAACTTCGGCTCATGTTCCCCATGATTTCCGACGTCAGTGAACTTCGAGCGGCTCGATCGATCCTTGATGAAGCCACCATTGAGCTGGAACACGAAGGCTTCACCATGCCCTCGCAAATCGCCGTCGGCATCATGATCGAAATGCCCTCGGCGACGATCCTAGCCGACGATCTCGCCAAAGAATGCGACTTCTTCTCCATTGGCTCGAACGACCTGATCCAGTACGCGCTGGCCATCGATCGATCCAACGAACACGTGGCGCACCTCTATCGTCCGCTCCATCCAGCCATCATCCGCATGACCAAGAACGTCGTCGAGGCTGCTCACGATGGAGGTCTGAGAGTATCGGTCTGTGGCGCCATGGCCGGCGAACCCTTGTACGCACTGGTGCTCCTGGGCATCGGTGTGGACGAGCTCAGCATGCCACCGGCGGCCTTGCCACCCGTGCGACGAGCCATTCGCCAAATCTCCTATGAAAAAGCTGCAGCAATGGCTGACGAACTGGTAAGGCTCCCGACACTGCTCGACATCCAGCAGGCGTTGGCAAGGTTCGTCGAAACAGAATACGAGCACGAATCGGTCACGATCAGTGAACCAGGAGTCCGCCTCCCCTGGAAGCACCGACCTGTCGGGCGAAAATCGTCCAACTGAGACTGTCGCCCCCGAGATGATGACCTATCCTGATCGAAAACTGGTTCCGGAGAGACTTCGATGGACCGGCGCTACTCCACGACCACCACGTCGTTGATCTGCTCCAAATTCATGCCGCCTGGATACCCATACGACGTATCGGCAAAATACCCGTACACCCAGATTCCGAACGGCTTGTCCGAATAGATGCGATGGGCACCGCTGGCACAGGTACCATCTTGGCTGCCGTCCTCAGCAGACAACACGACCTTGGCACGTCCATAATCCCCTGCCACGGATTCGAACTTGCCATCTGGAATCGGATCGAAGCAATCCAGATGAATGATCTGATTCGGATCGGTTCGCACAACGATCACGTAATTATACGCATAAGAAGGATCCGACAGGAACACGTACGAATTGAGGTACTGCTCCACCGGCACCGATAGGGTCATGGCCGGGTCACCTCGCAAATTCCCCAAAGCGCCGATGGACGTCCCTGATTCCTCCGCGGTCTTCTCGGCACCGTTGAGATAGTTCACGACCAGAATCGGCGGCTGCTCCTGGGCGTCGGGCTGCGTCGATGCGGACTGAACCAGAAAGGAACGGTCCGTCTCCAGTTCGAGCATTTCTCCTCCGTTGAGAACGACCTGATCATGCACGGTGGCGGGCTCGAAGAACACCTGCGTGCCGTCGATGGCAGCAATGATCCGCCAGACGGTCTTCTCGGTCTTCCTGCGAGGAGGAAACGCCGCCACGTACGTCCAGCCCCAGGACTGGATGGCTGGAATCTGCTCTTCGAGATGGTCGCAATAGCCCTCGCCCATAGGCACATCGGTACAGGCATTACCCGAAAACACAGCCACGGGCGCCGTGGCTGTCACCACACTTGCCGTCAGGTCCTCGTATCCATTCGACATGATCTGGAGATGCTCATGTGCATTCAAGGTGACGTTGAAGGTCCCGCTGGCAGGCACATCGCCTCCTGCCTTCATCCCCGCGGTCGGAGACACGGTCACGGTCGTGTTGTCCTGCACAGCAACGATGCTGATGGATGACGGATAGGCCATCCCGTTGCGATTCAACCCAAAATAGGTCGCCACCATATACTGATCCCCCAAAGCTGCCGTGGGGATGAGCAGCGATGCATCCGTGGTATGCGTGCTCGCTGCCTGGTAGGGATTTATCTGATAGGCAACCACCGGCAGCGTGCTCTTGACAATAAACACGGTGCCCGGCTCGACACCGGACGTCATGCCCGCTGCGTTCGCCACCGCCGGAGTCTCGTCGCACCGCCCGCTCGCACCGGTAATGACGAACACAGCCAATTCTCCGGGCGCAATGGACCGTTCCGTCCCGTGCCCGGGAAAATCCAGAACATTCCCCTGCGCATCCTCGACGGTGACGGTTGCGTTGCCCGCCGTCTGCACGTTGCTGACGATCACCACGAAACAGCCGTCGTTGGCTTGGGCCTCGTCCACATTCGCCATGTCCACAGCCAGATACTCACATCCGACGTTTGCTTTGGTCTCTGCAGCCTTCTGACAAAGATCCATGCACCCCGCGCTTTCTTCGTCGCAGACCTGCCCCTGATCCGGATCACAGGTTTCTCCTTCCTCCCAATGCATCATGTCATCGCCACATTTCATCACCAGATTCCCCTGGCAATGGACCTGCCCCGGAGCACACAAAACGCACCCACTTCCCTGGACGCAACGCATGCTTGCGCAGTCCTGTCTCGCAACCTCCACGCCCTCGTCGTTGCACGTGATCATGGAATTCCCATCACACACAAACTGACCGCCATGCCCCTGGCACAGGTTTGCGATCGTCCCATCGGACGGCACCGATGCATCGCCCCAACCACTGTGACCGCCACCTCCTTTGGGGCCGCAGGACCCGAGCACCAAAGCGGCACCACTGACCAACAGAACATCCACCACACCAACCCAATACCTCAACATATTCATATCTCCATCCTCCTGGATGTCGCCATATCCAAGGCACATCCATACCTGTCGCACCTGATCGGTCGGCCCTAAGCACACGGAGCCACAACAGCCACCTAAAATATCAGCCTCTTTTAAAGAATACAGCAGAAAGCCGCCTCGACACAAGGCTAGACTCTCGGAAAAAAGGCTAGCGAAGCGCTCCGAGGGAACGCAAGCGATCCCGAACGCGGGCCGCCAAGATGGCGTTGGGATAGCGTTTCAGGAAGGAGCGCAGACTCTGGATCTCCGAACCTCGTCGGCCCAGGGCACGCAAGGCTCGAGCCTTTCCATAGAGCGCTTCGGCCGCAACGGAACCGGTAGGCCTGCGCCTGAGGTACTGTTCGAAATGCGTGAGGGCGGCCTTCGGCCTGCCCATGTGGCGGAGTTCGATCTCCGCCATGGCCACGAGCGCCGTGGTCACGACCGAGCCCCGATGCTCTCGAAGGAGCGTCCGATACTGGCCCAATGCACAGGACCATTTGTGTTGTCGTCGACAGGTTTGAGCCTTGCGTACCAGATCGAGCGCAGTGGGCACAGTCGTCTCGGGGCCCAGGGTTGCGCCCCCCCCATCACGGCGGTCCGACGTATGCCCGCGAGCGTGACGCGGCGCCCGCCCCGCCGCCGCATTCGCACGAGATCGGTTCGCCTTCTGCAAGGCCAAGGCTCGGTCTCCGGTCCCCGATGAACGGTCCGGCCCGTTTGGGCCACTGACCTGCTTGCCGGGCCCAACCAGACCCGCAAGGGCCAAACGATCGGGATCCGCCATGGACAGGTTCCGCCCACGAGAAACGGAATAGGCCTGACCGGCGGACACCATGGTCTCGGAACCGCCACGGGTCGACACGACGGCCACCCGACCACGCCACACGGAGACAATGACGTCCTGCTTCGCCACGCGAACCGCAAAGATGGTTCCCTTGACGATCACTCGGGCCAGCTTGGTCACCACCTCGACATGGTTGCCACGACCCGGCTTGACGCGCAACGCCACCAGGCCTTGCGTCAGGCGAATTCGAGTCCGCCTCGGCTCAGCTTTCCGCACCGACAGGGTCGCCCCAGCCCCAACTAGCACCGCCAATTCGTCTTTGTAGACGAAGCGTGCCCCCTCCGCCCCTGTCTCGTACATCTGTCCCAACGCAAGCTGCGCATCCACGGGCAGGCATGAACTGCGGCCATCAGGCCTTTTCCACGAACGAACGAGACAACCCGAGGCGACGTGCAGCGTCGCCTGGCCCTGGCCGATAGACGGCACCGATGACGGCACCGATCGATGCTCCCCCCCCCGAAGACGCACGAACAGAAGGCCGCCAACAACGGCTGCCGCGGTGGCGACGGCCGCTGCGACCAAGCCCCATTTCCGAGACGGGGTCCTGCTCGCCTGACCCACCATGGCCACGGCGGCGGCAATATCCACCTCATCCACTTCCGGCGGCTCCGACAGCACCGCCGACATGGACGCTAAGGCACGACACCGACTGCAGACAGCCATATGCTGCCGACAGGCCGTTGCCATCTCCTGGGGTACCGGCTCCTCCATGGCAAGCTGCATGACCACCTGGTCGCACAGTTCGCAGCCGGAACGACCATCGGAACTCCTATTGTTGTTGGCCTGTTTCATGGCGTCCTCGCACTATCCGTCTGCCTGCCCAAAAGCTCCATCAAGGGATGATCTCGCTCCACGCGTCTCCGCAGGTCGGAAAGTCCCGTCTTGACGCGACTCCTGGTCGTTTCCAACGGGGCACCCATGATGGCTGCCACTTCCTTCATGGAATGTCCCAAGAATACCTTGAGCACCACGGCGGTCCGCTGGGTCTCATGCAACAATCCAAGATGCTCCTGCAGCCGCCCCATCATTGCATGATGAGCAGTTTGCTCATCGGGAGCCGGGAGGGCACCAGCCCCCAACGAATGACTCTCGATCCGCTCCGAAGCGGCCAGCAGCACGGTTCGTTCCCGACGTCTCCTACGCTTGAGGGCCCGCATGGCCACCCGATACGTGATCCGATCCGCCCAGGTCGCCAAAGACGCCTCACCACGATATCGACCCAGAGAACGAAAGACCTCGAGCAGACACTGGTTCTCGAGGTCCGCCGCTTCGGCATCGAACGGCACCAGCAGCGCGATACGATGCCGGATCCGAGGGAGCACCTTCTCGACCACACGTCTGGCCGCCCGAGGGTCCGAAGAAGCGTCCCTGGCAAGGCGCACCGAATCCATGCTCACCACTGGACTCATCGTGGCTGTTGCAGCTTGGCTGTTCACAACGCTCTTCCTATGGCGATCTTCGTCCATGATCCCTTTCTGTATTAACTAGTGCACGACGAAACATTTTTGGGTGAATGAACAGCGGCTGCAGAATGCAACCAGGAAACTCAAAACGGGGTCAGGCGCAGTCCCAGTGCAATCCAAGGTCGCACTTTCCACGGATTGACCACAGAGTGGCTCTCTCCCAAAATGCGAGAAACGTAGCGCTTCTCCAGGAAGGGCGCATCCAGGCCGATATCCAAAACCAAAGCCGCCTGCCTGACCGGAATCCATTCCACGCGGCCAAAGATGGTGGCCCCAACGTTCCAGCGGCTGCTCGGCGGCACCACCCAAACACCCGAACGCACCGGAATTGCCGTCCAGGTCAATGGATCCACCCATACGGAGGCCCCGCCAGCAAATCCAAACCTGGATAGAAACCATCCAGCTCGAAGGCCGAGTTCGATAGGATGTGAGCGAAGCGTCAGGTGCACGTCTTCATTGGTTACGGAAGCGGCCACCAGCAATCGGTAGGCGGCAAAAACAGTCAGATGGGAAGTAGCCCGGAGCCCAAGGCTCAATCGGGCACCGTGAACCGCTAGGGCGCCTCTGGCAACAGGGAAAAAACCATAGCTTGCAGTCACATCCAGCCACGTACGGGACGGGGCCACGACAAGAGCCTTGGCCGCTGGGGGCGCCAACGCGATTCTGGCTCCACGGAGCAAGGCACGCACCGAGGTCTCCACCACGATGGCAAGAGCCAAAATCCGATCCGCAAGGGCACGATGGCCCGCCGAAACCGTCCGCACCAGGATGCGCCCTCCTGCGCGCTGAGACAGGTACACGAAAATCTGCCGTCCCAGACTGATGTCGGCCCAAAACACGGCCATGGCGTGACTGTGAGCCGCGATTCGGCTGGCTCTCCCTGCTTGCACCGGCAGCGTCGAACCCAAATCATCGACGAAAACCGCCTTGAATCGAACCGGGAGCGATGCGAGTTGTCCAGAAACAATCTCGATCATGGACTCGGCCGTCTTTGCATCCTTCCTTGACACGATGAGGACGACCACCGGCCGAAACGAATGGTTTCGCTCGGCTGTTTCCGAAGGAGGCGCCGCAACGGCGAAACTCCCCGAAAAAAGGACTGCCAGCAAAACGGGCAGAGACACCAGTGTTTTCCACCGAGGCTGCCACCCCAAGACCCGCCGGTCCTGTTCCGTCGTCCACATTTTTTTTGGTCCCTTCCCTTACCAAAAACCGATAGGCCCCTGTCCACTCCGCCCCCGGCCCAGCCAGAATCATACCGACAGCCGTTTGCAACCCCCACAAATCATTCAAGAGCGCCCGTCGACGGACCAGATGCTTCGTAGCGTGCCACCACGTTCGTCTGGAGTCCACCCCGAACGTTGAATTCGCCCCGCACTTCCATCCGTCTCGGATGACAAGCCGCCACGAGGTCATCGAGGATCCTGTTCGTCACCGCCTCGTGAAAAACACCTTCCCCCCGATAGGACCAGAGATACAACTTCAAGGACTTGAGTTCCACGCAGAGTGTATCCGGTACGTACGTCACGATAATGGTTCCGAAATCAGGCTGCCCGGTCACAGGACACACTGCCGTGAATTCCGAAGTCTGTATTCGAATCTCATAGTCCCGTTCTGGATTAGGATTCGGGAAGGTTTCCAGTGTCTTGCTCGGCTGTGTCGCCATTGATTCCTTACTCCTTGCGAACATGGTGGTTCTTCGAGTATCTACCGCCCCTTCTTTGCAGAAAATGACCTCCGTGACAAGAAGGGCCCGACTTGGCCCACAGAGCCTCATCTCACGGCAACGGATGTCCAGAACGACGCCTCGCCAGACTTTGGAAAGCAGCGGCACGAACGCGACCATTCACATCCCTGAAGGCACGATTGACCGCCTCCCGGCAGCGTTTGCATCCCAATGAGCCAAGACCGATGATTCCGCCGCGCCGCAACCTCCAGTTTTTCGAATGCGCAAGCTTGAGCAAAGGAACGAGTGCCGAAAGGTCTCCAATTTTACCCAAAGCCTCCGCCGCCGCCACCCGCATGACGACCGAAGCCCCTCTAAGCATGCTCAGCAACCGAGGCACGGCGGCCACCTGCCCCATCTCTCCCATAGCCCGGATCGCACCGACTCGCGCCTGAGTGCTACCGGTATCGAGGACCGCCAGAACCGACGAAACCGCCAAGGCTCCCATTCTTTTGAGCGCCTGGACCGCTGCCGCCTGCACTGACCAATCCTTGTCTTCCAATGCTGCCACGACGGTTTTGGCCGCCGACTGTTCCCGAAACCACCCAAGCGCCCTGACGGCTCCGGACCGAAGAGATGGATTCGAATCCTTCGTCTTCTTTATGAGCACGGGAATCGCACTAGGGCCAAGGCCCACACAGGCCCGTTCGGCCTCCTTCCGCACCAACAGATCCTTGTCCACGAGCCTGGCAACGATCACCGGCAGAGCGCGCATATCCCCAATGCGCCCCAGAGCCTTGACCGCCACCTCCCGCACATAGGCCGGTGGCCGCCCTGCCGCTCTCAACAGCGCTGGAACGGCCCGAGCATCTCCCATCCCAACGAGCGCCTCGGCGGCAGCGAGACGGACCATATCTTCCGCATCGAAGAGCAGGCGCGCCACGGATGGCGACGCATCACTCAGACAAACGCGGCCACAGGCAAGGGCGGCCTGGCGTCGAACGAACAGGTCGCGATCCCGCAGGGCCCGAACGAGCAATGGAGCCGCAGCAGACACCCTGATAACCCCCAGGGCATGGGCCGCAGCCGCACGTACATGGCGATTCCGATCTCGGAGTGCGTCCATCAAAGCGGGACCGGCTTCGGCCTCCTTCATCCTGCCCAACGTCTCAGCCGCCTGGCTGCGTAGGAGCCACCGTCGGCTCGCCAAAGCGGAGATGAGAACCGGACCTGCCGTCGAATGGAAGCGCACCAACACATCTGAAGCGGCCCGTCGAACCTGCCACCTGGGATCTCCAAGCATGCGGATCAGGTCCGACGAAGCGGCACTGTAATCCATTCGCCCAACAGCTCGGACGGCCTCGACCCGGACCATGGCATTCACGTCCGCAAACAGGGACACGAGGGACGGCCCAGCCGATCGATCCCCGAGTGCGCCGAGCGATCGTGCCACGGCTCTCCGAACGGCCGCCGATCGATCAAAAGAAAGCGTGAGAATCTGAGGAACCACCGATCGATTCCCCACGACCCCGAGCGCAGCCACTGCAGCGCGTCGGACACCGACACTCACGTCTTTGAGGAGAGGAAGCAACGCTGCCGCAGCCCGCTGATTTCCCATCACACCGAGAGCATCCGCCGCCGCCTCCCGCACCTGGGGGGCCATGTCCTTGAGAGCCGCGAGCAGGCCGTCCATGGATGGAAGATCTCCGGCCAGGCCCAAGAGCCGAGCCGCAGCGGCCCGTGCAGCAGGGTCCGCCGAAGTCAGGCGTTGCCGGGCGTGAAGAATTTCTTTGATGTCGGCAGCACGGGCGGACGGCTGGGAGTCACCCCGGGCGGACACCGAACCGGCATCGCCCCCTGTTCGGATCACGGACGGTCCGCCATCCCCACCGTCCACCGAGGACGCCGTGGGACCGACGCCCTGCCGAATCCCCCCGTCCGAAGCAGAAGACTGAGTACGACGTATCACAGCATCGGCGGGATTCCCTACGTCCAAAGGAAGACCAGAGTCCGGCCTACCGTCCGCAATCCTCCCGGCAGCCCCCATCCCGGAGCCCCGTCCGGCCATGGCTGCATCGACCACCCCAGCATCCCGCGCCGCAGTGCCGTTCGTCGAGGCACCGGGTCTGCCGGGAGCGGAAACGGGGCCAGAGGCGAACACGAGACGAAAGGACGCCACGCCGAGCATCAATGTCGCCGTTCCAATAAGAGCCGTCCAGAACCTCGCCATCCGAGCAACCGCCTCCAACGAGGGCGTCAGCGTCGATCAACCGTCAACTCGACGATCCCGTGCGCCCCTTTCCCTCTTGAATCAAGTAAAACACGACCATGCCTGTTGGTCAAACATCGGATGGATCGGGGACGCCCGACGGCATCATCGGCCAAAGGGCCAAAATCCAAACGAATCGACAGGAGCAAATACCCGCCAGCCGCTAATGGGGCTTCGCCATGCTGGCCGCACGCCGTTCCGTACCGTCGAAGCGCATCTGCCGCATCCGTCTGTCCCCGGACACCCGGTCCGAGGAATGCAGGCCAATCAGGTCCAACATGGCCTCCACCAAGTCCGCCAATTCCATTCCCTCGGCTCGGGCAAGCGTGACCATGGGACTCGTACGGCTCAACGCCGGCTGCGTGTTCACCTCGAGAATGAATTCATTACCCGAGTCAGACAGCACCATATCCACCGAAGCAAGGCCGCTGCAGCCCAAGGCCTGATACGCCCTGACCGCCTGCGTCAACACCCCCTTGTATCGGGCTGGAGACAGCCGTGGCGGATGGTGGACCTCGCAGACATTCGGCGTATACTTCGCCCGGAAATCATAGATTCCATTCGGAGGCACCACTTCCAGAGCGCCGATCGTCTCACCGTCCAAAATAGCCACGGTCATCTCGATGCCGTCGATGTACCGTTCGACCAGCACCCGATCGTCGAAACGCAAGGCAGTCTCACAGGCGCTCTCCAACGCCTCGGCATCTTGGACCATGGCCACTCCCACACTGGACCCTCCCTGAACTGGTTTCACCACGCAGGGATATCCGAATGTGCCGTGCACCATGTCCAAGTCCGCCATGGCCCTACGGTCCAAATCATACCCGGGAGGTGTGGGGAGATTGTAGAGCCGAAACAGTTCTTTGGCCCTCACTTTGTCCATGGCGAGCCCCGAAGCAAGGGGCCCGGAACCAGTGTACGGAATACCGAACAATTCCAGCATTCCCTGGACGCAGCCGTCCTCACCGTACCGGCCATCCAGCGCGTTGAACACCACCTCGACATCCAACTGCCGAATCATCTGGTCCAGGTCTCGGTCCACGAAAATCTTGTGGGCGTCGTATCCCTGCTCCACGAGGATTCGGTGGACGGCCTCCCCCGTTGCCATGGAGATATCCCGCTCCGCTGACAGCCCGCCCATCAATACACCGATTTTCCTCTGCTTCCAATCCATGCGCACCACTCCTATCATCGCATTCGCTGTATCCGACGAGAACGATCCTTAGCAACGCAAGCAGGGACTGACGGACCGGAGCCGTTTACTGCAGTGTGATTCGAATATCGACTTTTTTGGCTCCACGTCAAGTTTTTGGTTCGTGGGATTCGAATATTGGCGACCAAGGCCATCGCCGTCACCCAACACATCTTGAGCCAGAACAACTTCGGAACCAGCTACGGCGATCCGGCCATGGGACTCCTTGTCCCCGTGGAACAGTTCAGAGCGGTGAACTGAAGCCTTTCCGGTCGCTTCCCCTACGACAAAAAATGTCCTGGACCAAACATTTTGGATGGGTGTAGCATATTCCTGTCGAAAAACAGGGGAAGGTATGTTCCTTGAGATGGCGAATTCGCTAAAATAGGAGGATTTGAGATCATGCGTACAAGATTCATAGCAGTGATGGCGGTCGGTATCGCCGCGGCATGGCTTCCATTGGCAGCCTGCAGTGACGATTCGAGCAGCGGAGGAAACCTGAACAATCAGGTCGGCCACGATGCGGCCGTGGACAGCAGCACGAATTCAGACGCGTCGAACCAAGACGGCACGATGCAGCAGGATGGCTCAGGCGTGGATTCCGCCGTCATCCAGGACGGAGCGCCATCGCCTGACGGAGGGGGGAACGGCAACGGCGCGATCGGCGATCCCTGCACAGACGCCTCGGACTGCGCAGCGCCCCAAAGTCTCACAGCAGACTGCATGACGACCGTGGCCATCATCCAGTTCAAGAACGGATACTGCTCCGCGAGCTGCACACCTCCTGCGAACAACGACCCGGACCCATGCGGCACAGGTGCAATCTGTAGCGGGTTTTCTGGCCAAGGCAAGTGCTTCAAGACCTGCAGTGGAGACGGGGATTGCCGCCAGGCCGACGGCTACAGCTGTCAGGATCCCGGAGGCGCGATTGGCCAAACGGTCTGCCTGCCACCGACTTTCTGACGGGCGAGGCACCGGACAACCGCCTACCGTCAGCGCCCGCCTTTTTTTCCGCATGGGTCGCCGCCAGCAATGCCCGACGACAATACGCGATCTCGTGCGGCTTCTGATTCATGTATGCAATCGTGTGATCGAGGACTCGGTCCAGATCGCGCAGACTTCCAAAATACACGGGGATACGCGCCACAAGCAACTCCGAAACAAGTCAATTGCCTGCTTCGAATGAGCCTCAATCGCTTGGTTCGCGTGAGCCTTGACAACCAGGACCTGCAGGGGCACATTGCCAAAGCACTCGGACAGGGCTTTGCCCTGCCGAAAAAAACTGCTGTTCGTGCGGGCGGGGAGTTCGTCTCCCTAGGGAAGCCGGTGAAAATCCGGCGCGGCCCCCGCCACTGTAACTGGGTACGAAAGCGGCAGCAGGCCACTGACGAGAAGTCGATCACTTCGGGGCCCCAAGGGCCGTACGCATGTGAGCGGAGATGGTTGTCTCGCCGGGAAGGCGCCGCGAGTAGGACGATCCAGCAAGCCAGGAGACCGGCCCGCACGGTCAGATTTCGCCCTCCTCGGGGATGAAGGAGGCCGGTCCGACACCTGACCGACGCCTCCACATCACCTCATCGAACGGCGAAATCTGGCAAAGACGCGGGGTGATCGTCGTGTTGAAATCTCGTCGGACCATCGGCCGCCTCCGTGTGGCAATGCTTCTACCCCTGGGGGCCGTCTTCCTCACGTGGATCGCGCCCTCTGCCCAAGCCCGACCGCTCGATGTCCAGGACGTACAAGTTCACGATCGCCCCGTTGAACCCGAAGACGCAGCAGCGCATCCAAGCGCCTTCTCTACCACCATCGACCAAGAACGAGCCGCCCAGGAGGCAGCCACATTGCCCGAGGTTCTCTCCGAGACTGTGGGAGTCCAGGTCCGCTCCCTCGGCGGTCTGGGCGCCTTCAGCGCCGTTCTCATCCGAGGCTCTTCCCCCCAACAGATCGCCGTCTTCCTGGACGGCATTCCCCTCAATCGAGCAGGGGCCGACGCGGTGGATCTGTCTACCCTGCCATTCTTTCTGTTGGATCGCATCGAGATTTTTCGCGGTTTCCTCCCAGCCGAATTCGGCTCGTCCGCCATGGGTGGCGGCATCAACCTGGTCACTCGATTTCCCACGGCCAAGGCGACCCACGAGGTCTTCGCGTCGATGGGCTGCTGGTACATGCGACGAGTCGGCCTCGAGCGGGCTCAATCGATTGGCTCTTGGGGATACGTCCTGTCGGCCGCCTATCAAGGCAGCCAGGGAGGCTTCCGCTATTTCGACGATCATCAGACACCGTATCAGCCGGCAGACGACCAATTTCGCAAACGGGACAACAACGCGTTCAACCAGGTCCAATTTCTGGGTCGGGTTCGCCACGTGGGACGACTCAAGCTGGCCGTCGTCGAGAATCTGGCGTGGAAATCGTCACAATTGGCGGGAACCGCAAGTCAACCTCCCATAGAAGGCCCCTTCTACAGCTACCTGCGTCAGGGTCTCAGCATCCAGTTGGATCGAAGTCGTCCCGCAGGACTGCCCATCGCGGTCATGGCCCGCCTCTATGGACTGTTTTTTCGAGAGCACTTCTCGAATCCCGAGGGCAAACTCCTGTCCGTGGGAAGAACCGACTCGATCCAGCACAACTGGAGCACTGGGCTGACTGCCCGGCTCCAGTACTTTTGGGGGACCCACCAAATTCTGAGCGTGATACCGGACCTGTCAGCCCAGTTCTATCGGGATATGGAACGCCTCGATGCTGCGGATTGGAGTCCCGTTCGTTCACGATTGTCATCGGGAATCGCGATCCGGGACGAAATCTTTCTGGCTCATGGTCGCCTGTACCTGGCCCCCGTAGTCCGTGTCGACATCCTGTCGGACTGGCTCGAACAGTCGCATCGGATTGCCTGGCTCCCCAGCCCAAGGCTCGGCGCTTCGGTCACCATCACGTCGGGCCTCAGTCTCAAGGCCAATGCAGGCCGCTACTTCAGACCGGCCACATTCATGGAACTGTTCGGACAGCACGGCATCGTCCGTGGAAACACGGACCTCGAACCAGAAAATGGTTGGAACATGGATTTCGGTCCAAAGTATTCGCGACGATTTCGCTCCTGGTGGGTCAATCGTCTCGATGTCGAAGTGGCTGGTTTCGGCAGGCGTGCGAGCAACCTCATCTTCTTGTTGCCCACCGCTAGAGCCCTGGTCGCGCAAAACTGGGGCAACGCATGGATCGCCGGACTCGAGGCCAGCGCCACGGTCTGGCTGTTCCGGCACACGAAGATGACCGTCAACTACACGTTTACGCATACCACGTACCTGGGGCCGACCACCAACATGAAGGGAAATGAACTACCGGGCCGGACGAAACATGATGTGTTCGCCCGATTCGACTGGGCAAAAACCTGGCACCGCTGGGGGCTGGGAGGCTACTGCGAGGTGCAGTACCTATCGCCGTTCTATCGGGACTTGGGCAATCGGTCTCAGGGCGGAAGACGCATTTTCTTGGCCATCGGCCTCAAGGTGGCGCCATGGGTGGAAGGACTCACCATCACCGTGGAAGGCCGAAATCTGATCGGTCAAATCACCGAGACGATCCCGGCCCCCCCGAACACGCATCTGGGAACCATCCGCCAGTCTCTGGCCGATTATGCAGGCTATCCCATGCCGGGAAGGACCTTTTTCGTCACCGCGAATTGGAAACACTGATCCGAAGACGAGATCATGAAACGCTCGCCCTGCTCCCCACAGCGGGCCCACTGAACGGAAGGAGAACGGATGATGCATGTTGATTCGACCACGCACAGAGGACCATCGCTCCGAGCTATCGCGACCCTCGCCCTAGGGTTGCTGTCCTTGGCAGGACTGTCTGCCTGCTCAGACGACGATACGTCCAACAGCAACAATCAGGTGGATGCGTCCGTCGAAGATGCTCAAACCAAGCAAGACGGCGACATCACGGACAGCCGACCACGGTCGGACGCGCTCCCGGACGGCGATATCGACGGTTCAGTGGGCTGTGATCCCGGCGACCGGACGCAAACGCCGCACCACCGCGCCATGATCACCACGTCGAGCTACGGCAATGGAGGCGGCCTGTCGGTGGTCACCCTGGATCCACTGGCCGCAAGCGCTGATGTCGCCCAGGTTCCCGAAGACGCCGTGACTCGCTGGTTCGACCATAAACTCTGGGTGTTGGGGCGATACAACGCCGATAACCTCACGATCCTCGACGGCCAAAATTTTTCATTGGTCACCCAATTCAGTGTCGGAGTGGGAACGAATCCTCAGGACATCGCCTGCACGTCCACCTGCCGGTGCTACGTAAGCAAATTCGACGCCGCCAAGATGACCATCGTGGACCCGACGGCTCAACCGGGCACCGAAATCGTGGGCAGCATCGACCTGGCTGGCCTGGCTGACAATGACGGGTTGCCTGAAATGTCCTATCTGTACCTCGACGGCGCACAGCTCATCGTGGCCATCGAGCGATTGAACCACAATGACCCGAACATGGCTCCGTCGGGCGACGGCGCTCTCGCCGTGATCGACACGACCACCGATACCATCGTGGATGCAGACCCGAATCAATCCGGCGTCCAAGCAATCACTCTACCCTACCAGAATCCGGTCAGCCCAATCCTGGCCGTCACCGGCGCCCACAAAGTCGCAGTGGCCTGCGCCGCCAGTTGGCAGGCGGAAGACTGCGGCGGTATCGCGGTCGTGGACCTCGATGCCATGACCGCTGAATCCGCTGTCACCTGCTCCGACCTGGGAGGAGTCGTCACCGACTTCACCCTGGATGGACAGGGATGCGGCTTTGCCGTGGTCATGAATCCGCAGACCTACGCCACGTCCGTCAAGCACTTCTGTCTGGATGGAAGCAACATCGATTCCTGCATCACCGAAGGGACCTTCGACCAAATCACGGATGCCGCCCTGACGAGCGAAGGCGACCTCCTGGTCACCGACGGCAGCTACAGCACCCCGGGAATCCGCGTGTTCCACCCTGGCGACTGCAGCGAAATCACAACCGACGTCCTGGCCACCGGCTTTGCTCCTGGATTTGCCGACCCGATCCTGCTCGTGCCCTGAAGGACTTCCCCTAACCCCCCTATCGCAGCAGCCGCAGGAGCGCGCCCCATCGACGCCATCGCCCACAAACTTCCCCAATCAGCCTCGCCAATGCTTTCGAGTCGAGCGTTTCAGTGTTTCAGCCCGTGAACGACCCGACGGACTACCTGCTGAAAAAAGGGATTTAATGCTGAAATCAGGACAGGTTTCAAGAAGTGGAGGGTGACTCCATGGCGGCGCTCCACTTGGCCGATGATGTCGTTCACAGCCACGGCAGAACGCCTGGAAAGGAGATCGGCGAGCAGACGTTTCAAGGAAGACAGCCGGACCACCTTGCCCTGAACCGCGTGTGCATCCGCATCCAATGTCCAGCCGAATTCCTCGACGAAGCTCCTCGTCATCATGTAATTTGCCAGATCGGCGACCACCACCGATTCGAACAGATGTTCGAGTTCACGCAGGACCACAGCACGTTTCGCCTTCACGGTCCTAAGGCGGACCAACGTGGACAGGAGCGCCATGTCCAGTTCATCCACACGAGCCGGATTCAGCAGGAGCATCACCCGGGTACCAGACTCCAACTCACGCCTGAGACTGCGATCGAAACGCACGGCCCCCTGTTCTGCTGCTTCCATCAAGACATCACGAACCATCGCCGATTGGCGAATGGCTCGCTCGACACGATCGTCAGGCCATGACTGGTCGATCATATCCTGACAGAGTTCGACCACGTCTTGCTCGTCGTCACGAGCCTCCGCAAGCCCCCAGTGACCGGCGATCACGTCCTGTCGAATCGCCTCGGCCACCTTCATAACCCGTCTGTAGGCGGGACCGTGGTCCGCCTCGACCTCCCGAGAGATAGCCGTGGGACTGCCCGCCGCACCACCAGAGGGTATCGGCTCCGCAACGGCAGTATCTGGAATCTGCTGACTCACCGTGGGAGTCACCTCTGGTTCCCAGGCCTGGTGATCCGACGTAGGAATCGTTCCACCCCGCCTTCGCGCCAATTCGGAAGCGACTCCCGCTGCCGCGGCAACACCGGCAGCTCCGGGCGGCTCCCCACCGGCCGACGTCGTCCTTCCGACCGATGAAGGGACATCGCCCGTTGAAACGGTCTGCGTGGCAGCCGGTGAACCACCGGCCGGCGCCGAGACCGCCTGAATGGCCGCTTCCCATGGGTCCTCTTCGTCCTGCCCATCTCCAAAGCCCCAACCGGAACGAACCGGGCGCCCGGTCAGTTCCATGCGAAGCGCGCCCGCCTCGATCTCGGTCCCCGTCTGGGGTGTCGTATCGAGAGCATCGGACGCGCCATCTGCGGTCTGCGCCCCCTGTCCTCCACTCGCGACAGAAGCGGATTCCACCCGGTCGACGACCGTCCGCACAGGAAAATAGGACTCGGACTCCACACGAACATTCTCACCTGCAGGAGGCTGTGATTCGGCCATGTTCCGTCCTGGAGACATCTCCTGAACCAGCGGTCCGGAAGACTCCACCACGGGCATGTGTGCCCGTTCCCACAGGTCGATCCACTGCTCTGCCTCCTCCTTGGGAACCAAACGCCCCTCTTCCGTCACGTAAAAAATGCCGTCGGGGCGACGAACCATCAACGCGGACCTCAATGCCTTGGGAACCGACTCGTCGTCGGGCAACTGGTCAAGAACCTCCATCTTGGGTCCAGAGGCCTTGGGGACCTTGGCTGAAGCCGCGGATCGGGGCGAATCCGCCCCGAATACGGCATCTCGTGAAAGGACCGTGGACGCAGGCCCCCCAGGCGACAGCGATCGCCCTGGATCGAAGCGCCTGTCTGACGGCACCTGGGGATGTGCAGGCCAGCCCGTCGTCGATTGCCCATGAGACTGCGGCCCAACGGGAATCGGCGGAGGAACCGCCAACGGCGAAGCGGCCGTGATCAAAGGCGGGCCGGAACGACTGGGTGCAGACGCCATCCTGCCGCTGCCAGAAGCAGAAGGCACCGACGAATGGAACATTCCTCCTTCGGCTGATGCGAGCGAGCCACGATCCAACCTGGAGGAGCCTGCCTGAGATGACGACGGAGCGGCAAATCCTACCGTAGGCATCGATCGATTCTTGTTCACCTCGGCCTGATAGGCCAAAATCAAGACTTCTGCCTTATCTTCTTCCGCGCAGAATCCATCGTCCGCCCGATACACAATCTGAGATTGACCATTGGCATAACGCCGCTCTACAACGGAACAGCCCCGCAATTCCTCGGGCATGGACGTGTCGTTTTCGGCAATGCGGTCCAGCACGACCTCGGACACGACGGCCGCTTGCTGATTCGCATCCTGGAAGGCCGGCGACTGAGGGAGCCCCCAGTCCCCGGGATCCGGAAGTTCATCCAGATCCGGATCGTATACTTTCCAGGCCTTCCTGCCAAATATTTTTCCCAGAAACGACACGTCTTATACCAGCACCTCGGCAGGATACTAACGTCCTGTTCCTCATTGTCAACGCGTCCGTAATCAAAGCTCAAATTCTTGTTGGTCCCCCGATCCGCTCAATTTCTTGTTGGTCCCCCGATCCAAGAAATGGTAAGATAGCTTAGGATTAGGGTTCGGGTTATGGCCCTTGCCGAAGGAGATGTATTATGCAGTCCTTTACACGTTCCATTATCATTACTGCCGCAGTTTTCCTCCTGATGCCAGCTGCCTGTGGTCCCAGCCCTTCGGGGTCGAACGGAACGGGCGACGGTGGCCCCGAAGATGCGAGTGGACTTGGAGATGGCCACGTCCCAGGAGATGGCGACAGTGACGCCTACCAATGCACCAACACATGTGACACGCTCGATGTCCTCCGTTGTGAAGGAACGTCCGTCCAGGTCTGCTTCGAGGACGAACACGGCTGCCACGTCTGGAAGATCCAGCAAAACTGCGCGGACACCACCCAGATCTGCGACGATTCGGGCAATGCGCCCACCTGCGTGACTCCCGAAACCTGCGACGACGGCATTCAGAACCAGGACGAGTCGAGCACCGACTGCGGCGGCATCTGCCCCCCCTGCCCCGTGTCTTTTACGTGCAACGACGACAGCGACTGCGAGAGCGGTGCCTGCACGAACGGGGTCTGTCAGGTCTGCAAAGCCGGCACCTTCTCTTGCTTCGGAAACACGATCCGGCAATGCGCCAACGATGAAGGGTCCTGGATCAACGGGGCGACCTGCAATCCATTCCCGCAGAACGGCGCCACGATGTGTGATGCCACCGCGGGAGCCTGCGTCCCCATCCCCATCACCGGCAATTCACCGGGCAACAACAATGAAAACGTCACGGGCGTCTATTACAAATTTGCCCATTTCACAAACGCCGATGGTCTGTTGACTTCAGCCTACGACGTAGACTCGTACCAGGACCTCATCTACGCGAATCGCGGCGGAGCACACATCGACTGCTACCGCATCACCCTGCTCGATTCGGACGGCGACGGAAAACTGGAGCCCAACCAGCACCCGGACAATCCCGATAATCTCGGGCCCATGGAGCAGCGCACCCTGGCACTCGTGCAGACCTACGACGTGACCCTGGGAAGCGGAAGCATCAGTGAAATATACGCAACGGCCACCAAGCTGTACTTTCCTCGAAACAACCAAAACGGCAAAATTTTCGAATACGACATGGGCTCGGGACAGGTGACGACAGCAGTCGACGGCAGCGACCTGAGCATTTCCGAACTCTCCTATGATGACGTGGACGGCGTATGGTACGGATCCAACGAAGGTGCCCGGCGCATCTTCGCCTTCGACAACGACGCAGGCGTCTGGGTGCCCCAGTTTCAGTACCCGGAAATGTACGGAAGCCACCTGGACGGCCAAGAATTCGTCCGAGACCCGAACACGGGTATCGGATATGAGTACGTGTCGGACATGACATCCGACTACATTGGCCAATTCACCAAGGACGCAACCGGCAACTGGATCCAGCTCAATCTGTTCCGATACAATGATCCAAACCAGGAAGTCGTCGAAGGAATGGGCTACGGCGCTCTGAACCACTTCTGGGCGGGCGCTGGATCAGCTATCTACGAACTGGGCGGTGGCGACCTCTCCCACTACACCGACCCGACACACCAAAACTGAAGTGCTCCGGATCCTATACCGCCATTTTCTCATGAACAAGCCAGATCTCCAGGTGCCTGCCTAAAATCCACGATTCCCAGATCCGCTCGCTGCATCGGCCATCGAACATGCCAGACCGTTCGCGCAACCGTTCGCGCGACACATTAAGTATTAGTAATTACACGTTATGCACGTATTGTACCCGATCATACTCCGTGATATCATACCAATCATGGAAGCAGTATGGACAGAGCATTTGGCTCACCCTCAAGGAGGCGTGTCATGAAGAAGAGCGGCGTCATCACCGGTATTTTGGCAGCCATCCTGGTTGTCGGTGCGGGAGCTTGCGGAGATGATTCGACAGAAGGAGGAGGCTCGGGTGACGGCGGAACCGGCGATGCCAGCGGACTTGGAGATGGACATGTCCCAGGAGATGGCGACAGTGATGCCTACCAATGCACCAACACATGTGACACGCTCGATGTCCTCCGTTGTGAAGGAACGGCCGTCCAGGTTTGCTTCGAGGACGAACACGGCTGCCACGTCTGGAAAATCCAGCAGGACTGCGCGGACACCACCCAGATCTGCGACGATTCGGGCGATGCGCCCACCTGCGTGACTCCCGAAACCTGCGACGACGGCATCCAGAACCAGGACGAGTCCGACAAGGACTGCGGCGGCGTCTGTCCGCCCTGCCCCGTTGCGTCGCAATGCAACGGAGACGATGACTGCGAGAGCGGTGCCTGCACGAACGGGATCTGCCAACTCTGCAAGGCCGGCACCTTCTCTTGCTTCGGAAACACGGTCCGACAATGCGCCAACGATGAAGGGTCATGGATCAACGGAGCGACCTGCCATCCCTTCACGAACGACTTCTCTCCAACGAACTCAACGATGTGCGACGCCACGTCTGGGACCTGTGTCGCCATCCCGATCACCGGCAACCCGCCGGGAAACAATGATCAGAATGTGACCGGCGTCTACTACAAATTTGCGCATTTCACGAACGCCGATGGTCTGTTGGTCACGGCTTATGACGTGGACTCGTACCAGGACCTCATCTACGCGAATCGCGGTGGAGCACACATCGACTGCTACCGCGTCACCCTGCTCGATTCGGACGGCGACGGAAAACTGGAGCCCAACCAGCACCCGGACAATCCCGACAACCCGGGCCCGATTGAACAACGCACCTTGACGTTGGTACAAACCTACGACGTCACGACCGGAACCGGGAGTCTGACCGAACTCTACGCCACGGCGGACAAACTCTACTTCCCCCCCAACCCAGAACAAGGAGACATCTCCGAATACGTCATGGCATCGAACCAGGTGAACAAGGTGGTCGACGGAGCGGACCTTACGGTTCATCAAATATCCTACGATGACGTGGAGCACGTGTGGTATGCGTCCAACGAATACGCAAGACGCCTCTACGCATTCGACTCAGACGCAAACGTATGGGTGCCCCAATTTCAGTATCCGGACATGGTGGGCGGCCACCTCGACGGCCAGGAATTCGTCCGAGACCCAAATACGGGCATCGGCTACCTGTATGTTTCGGACATGACGTCCGACTACATCGGCCAGTTCACCAAGGACGCAACGGGCAACTGGCTCCAACTCAATCTGTTCCAATACAATGATCCAAACGGCGAAGTCGTCGAAGGTATGGGCTACGGCGCTCTGAACCACTTCTGGGCGGGCGCTGGCTCAGCTATCTACGAACTGGGCGGTGGCGACCTCTCGCATTACACCGACCCAACGCACCAAAACTGACTGAGAAAGGAATGGTACCATGACAAGGTCTCATGTTGTCGCAAAAATCTTGGCAGTCGCCCTGGCTCTCGCAATGGGAGCTTGCGGAGATAATTCGACAGGAGGAGGATCGGGCGACGGAGGTCCCGGCGATGCCAGCGGACTTGGAGATGGACATGTTTTGGGTGACGGTGGCGACTGCACGAACACCTGTGACACCATCGACGCGGTCCGCTGTGAGGGAACGGCCGTCCAGGTCTGCATCAAGGACGGAAGGGGCTGCGTCATCTGGACAGTTCAACAGGACTGCGCGGACACGACCCAGGTTTGCGACGACTCGGGCGATGCGCCCACCTGCGTGACTCCCGAAACCTGCGCGGACGGCATCCAGAACCAGGACGAGTCCGACAAGGACTGCGGCGGCGTCTGTCCGCCCTGCCCCGTTGCGTCGCAATGCAACGGAGACGAAGACTGCGAGAGCGGCGCCTGCACGAACGGGATCTGCCAACTCTGCAAGGCCGGCACGTTTTCCTGCTTCGGCAACACGGTCCGACAATGCGCCAACGACGAAGGGTCCTGGATCGATGGGGCGACCTGCGATCCATTTCCCAGAGACGGCGCCACGATGTGTAATGCCACGACCGGGACATGTGTCCCGATCCCGATCACCGGCAACCCGCCGGGCAACAACGATGAAAACGTCACGGGCGTCTACTTCAAATTCGCGCATTTCACGCAAGCCGACGGGGTCTGCAACTCAGCCTATGACGTCAATTCGTACCAGGATCTGGTCTACGTAAACTGCGGCGGCCAAAAAGTCGATGCCTATCGAATCACGCTCCTCGACTCGGATGGCGACGGAAAACTGGAGCCCAACCAGCATCCGAACAATCCGGACAACCCAGGCCCCATCGAGCAACGCACCATGAGTCTCGATCACTCCTATCCGCTGCAAATCGGCGGGGCAGGCAGCGACGAACTCTACGTCACGGCAGACAAGATTTACTACACGACCTACTCGTCCCTTGGAGACATCATGGAATACGTCATGGCCACGGGCCAGACGAGCACGGCCGTGGACGGCGCCGACCTCCGGGTTGGGCAGTCGGGCTATGACGACGTGAACCACGTTTGGTATGGCTCGAACGAACAGGCCCGCCGCATCTTCGCCTTCGACAACGACGCAGGCGTCTGGGTACCCCAGTTCCAGTACCCGAACATGGTGGGGGGCCATCTCGATGGCGAAGAGTTCGTCCGAGACCCGAACACGGGTATCGGCTACCTGTATGTTTCGGACATGACCTCCGACTACATTGGCCAGTACACCAAGGACGCAACCGGCAACTGGATCCAACTCAATCTGTTCAAGTATGACGACCCGAACACGGAAGTGGTCGAAGGCATGGGGTACGGCGCACTGAACCACTTCTGGGCAGGAGCAGGACAGGCATTCTACGAACTGGGCGGCGGCGACTTGTCGCATTACACCGACCCGACGCACCAAAACTAACTGAGAAAGGTACGTACTATGGCAAGGTCTGACCTGTTCGCAAAAATCCTGGCGGTCGTCTTGGTTGTCGGTGCGGGAGCTTGCGGAGATGATTCGACAGGAGGAGGATCGGGCGACGGAGGAACCGGCGATGCCAGCGGACTCGGCGATGGTCAGGTCACTGGCGACGGATCTCAATGCACGAATTCCTGCACAACGCCAGGGGTCCTACAGTGCGATGGCACGATCTTGAAGGTCTGCGCTCAGGATGCACCGGGCTGCCTCGCATGGACCGTCCAGCAGGACTGTGCCGAGGCGAACCAGGTGTGTGACGACTCGGGCGACACGCCTGCCTGTGTCACACCTGCGTCCTGCCACGACGGCATCCAGAACCAGGACGAGTCCGACAAGGACTGCGGCGGCGTCTGTCCGCCCTGCCCCGTTGCGTCGCAATGCAACGGAGACGAAGACTGCGAAAGCGGTGCCTGCACGAACGGGATCTGTCAACTCTGCAAGGCCGGCACGTTCTCTTGCTTCGGAAACACGGTCCGGCAATGCGCCAACGATGAAGGGTCATGGACCGACGTGGCCACGTGCGACCCATTCACGGCTCTGACGAAGTGCGACGCTGCGTCGGGAACCTGTGTGCCCATTCCTCTCGTTGGAAACCCACCAGGGCCGAACGACGAAAACGTGACCGGCGTGTACTACAAGTTCGCCAGCTTCACAGCGGACGACGGCCTCATCCGGGACTCATCTCACGGATACGCCTATTCAGGCGCAGACGTGGACTGCTACCAGGATCTCATCTTTGCGAATCGAGACGGAGAACACGTGGACGTCTATCGGATCACCCTGCTCGACTCGGACGGTGATGGGAAACTGGAGCCCAACCAACATCCGGACAACCCGGATGCCCAAGGCCCTATCGAAGAACGGACCCTGACGTTCGTGGAGACCTACGACATCCATTCAGGCTTTCCAAGCATGAACGCAATGTACGTCACAGCGGACAGGTTCTACTTTCCCCAGGAAAATCCGCAGGGATCAGATGGAAACACGGGGGACCTGTTCGAATACGTCATTGCAACGGGCCAAACAAACAAGGTCATCGACTCGGACACGATGCGGATTCACCAGAACTCCTACGACCCTGTCGAACATCGGTGGTACGCCTCGAATGAATACGCCAGGCGTATCTACTCGTTCGCTGCTGATGCCAACGAGTGGGTCGGTGAATTCGAGTACCCAGACATGATCGGCAGCCACCTCGACGGCCAGGAATTCGTCGCAGACCCGAA
>JAGGXR010000157.1 GCA_021162935.1 Deltaproteobacteria bacterium | reverse complement strand
GGGAAGAGTTCCCAGGATAAAGCCCGCCCCCGCATTTGGGTGGCGATTTCCTTTGAAAGCATTCGGGCTGACGAGCCCGTGATGTAGACTTCGCACTTCTCGGTTCGCATCAGGCGGTCTACAAAGGGTTCCCATCCGGGGACCGCCTGGATCTCTTCAAAAAAGCAATAGACCGTTTCCGTGTTCTTCTTCTCCGGATAGAGCGAATAATAGGCATCTGTGATCACTCCGAGTCCAACTTGGCGAAGGTTATGGAGGCGGTCGTCAAAAAAGTTCAAGTACAGGATGTTTTCGCGAGATAGGCCGTCATCCAGGAGTCGCTTGATCACCTGGAACAGATAAGTCGATTTTCCGCTGCGGCGCACCCCGATACAAACAGTGGCCTTGTGTGGGACCGTCCTGATCTTCAAACGCCTGGGCACCCCAGTATCGAGTTCAACTTCCTGAAAATCCAGGATGATTGACTTCAGGGTCTCTATCATGCTACCCCCTTCCGGGCAGAATACTTTCCAGTTATCGTGTTAACTGGAAATAAATATCGCCGCTTTAGGTGCTATCTGTCAAGACTAATTCCCAGATAATTGGCCGTCCTCGCCCAACCGACGTTTCTTCCCCGCCTCCGGTAGAGCCGCTTATCTCGCCACACGGCGCAGATGTCGCGCCCACAGGCCAAGAATACGCGAGGACTCTAGTGGAGAGACATCTGTGACCGGCTAAGACGGCTACCGTGTTGAATAAATTGAGAAAAGGACATCACCTACGTGTGGACGTGGCAGGGCTGGCTGTATCTGGCGGTCGTCATCGACCTGTTCTCTCGGCGCATCGTCGGCTGGGCGGCCGACAGCCACATGCGTACCGAGTTCGTGCTGGATGCCTTGGCGATGGCCCTGGCGCGTCGTCGGCCGGGGCCGGGCCTGGTGCATCACTCAGATCGGGGCAGCCTCATGGGAGACTGAATGTCCGGAAGGCGGCGAGTCCTCCACTCCTCGACACAACGCAAGAACGAATCGGCGGCAGGCTCCGCCTCTCATGGCGGATCTGCTCCAAACGACGCAACAGCCCAACTCGGAGGCGTGAGGGTGGTTGACTGCGGATTCGACAATTGGCAGTTGTCGGCGTATCATTTTTCTCAACAGAACTTGCGACATTCCTGCGACATGACGGGCGACAAACTTACGACATGGCTTGTGACATCATGAAATTCAGACTTGATTTCAGTGCCCTGTTGCTCTTCGGTCTGGCGATCGGATGCGGCGAAACCGGGACGAATGCTGTACAGGATGCAGAGGGCCATAGCGACGCGCAAGCCGACCGGGATGGAGCACGCATGGACGCGGGCACCGATGCGCTGACGGACGGAGGAGCGGTGACCTGCCTTGAAAACCAGAAGACGCCCCCTTTCGACCTGTCCCTGCCGGGCGCAGGGGGCAACGGGGTGTTCGACCCGGACATGGAGTTCGACCCTGAGACCGAACGGCTGTGGATGGCCTATTCGACCGTGGATGGACCACCTGGCAACGGCAAGGTGAGCACGCACCTCTCCTACAGCGACGACCACGGACTGACCTGGTGCGGCGGATTTGTGGTGAACCAGTCGAACGACGTGGCGACCGAAGACCTTCCGGCCGGGGTCACTGGTTCGTCGGCCCATTGGAATAACGAAACGGCGACCCTCGTGCGCGAACCGGGCGCATCTGCCGACAAGCGGTGGCGCCTCGTTTGGCATCGCTACCTCGTGGTGGCCGACGGCGACGCAGATCCAAGCAACGACCGACGATTCATGTACGGATGGCTGGCCCAACGGCAGGCAGCCACGCCCGAAGGGCTCGTGGAGGCGCCGGAGCGCAAGCTCTTTTCCGGTGCGGCCTACTACGCGAATGCCTCCATCCAAGCATACAACGATGCGGCGCCCGGCGGGTTGCCCGAAATGGACTGGCGAAGCGATCCAACGCTGGGTTCCTGTCTGATTTTCGGCGAACCAGGCGCCATCGGAACCGTAAGTGGGTTGGAGATGACGAGTTTCTGCGCCCGGTCTGCCACGGACACGGCGGTGGTGCTCGTGTCTTTCGACGAATCGGGGCAATCTTGGACCTATCGCTCGACCCTCCTCGGACCGACCGAGGCCAAAACCTTCGACCCGAGCTACCGTGGTTTCAACGGCGTTGGTCTCTTTCCGCTCGACAACGATCGGGTGGGGCTCACGGCGACGCCCACCGCTGAAAATGAATACAAGGGCTGTGTGATCTTCACGCTCGACCTCGCGACCGGCACGCTCGTGGACCAGGACCACGACGGCCCGGACGTACTCTTCCTTCTTGGGCCCAGCACGACTCCCAGCGTGTTCCATTCGGGCGCCTGCGACTACAATCTGGCAAACAGCAGTGGGCTGCTGGTCAGCGAGGCCCATCAGACGGGCGTGGTCTTTCGCATCCGAGCTACGGGGACGAACCTGTAGATATCGAAATGCCTACTTCTCAGCCAGGGGATATGACTTTTCTCCCGCCCGGATCTCCACCTCGAGCCAGTTCTCCGGAGGCACGAACGGACAGACGTAATGCGAGCTGTAGGCGCAGTATGGATTGTAGGCCAGGTTGAAGTCGAGCACCCAGCCCCAATTCGTGCGGTCTCGTTCTTCGTACAAATCCATGTACCGACCAGCCCCGTACGTTTCCTTGCCACTCGTGGCATCACGAAACGGAACAAAGAGATTTCCTTCCCTTGGATTCGACTTGTACGCGTGCAGGACGCATTCTTGGCCGTCCACCTCGAACCGGAACTCACCCCAACTCAGGAACTTGCGCATCTTTCCGCCCGTATCCTGAATCTCGACAACCTCAGGGTGCTCCGCACGACGGAGCTTGAGTTCGAAGTAGTAATGCATGTCCGGAGGAAAATACGCGAGTTCCTTGAACGGACGACGGTGCTCCCGCGGAATGGGAGAAGACGGACTCTGCCTGAGAAAGTCATCCTTCTCACGACGAAATTCGTTCAACTCCAAACGCCACCGGTCCTGCTGGTCTCGTGTCATCATAGCGCATCTCCTTTCCTCAAACTTACAAAGTGCGTCAGGCCTGAACCGGCTCAGGCCATCAGCCGTTCAAGCAAGCAGCTCCCAGCCCACCTTACACCATCAACCGCCCAAGCAAATCCAAACGCAACCGAATGGCGCCGTCACAATAAAAGCATGGCGTCGCCGTAGCTGTAGAATCGGTAACGCTCCTCCACGGCGTGTCGGTAGGCGGCCAGGATGCGGCCCAGCCCTGAAAATGCACTCACCAGCATGAGCAGGGTGGACCTGGGCAGATGAAAATTCGTGATCATGGCATCCACGACCCGAAACCGATACCCGGGGCGAATGAACAGAGCCGTCTGCCCCATGCCCGGTTCGAGGGAGCCATCGGGTGCGGCGCACGACTCCAGGACCCGCACGGACGTCGTCCCCACGGCGACCACGGTCCGCCCCTCACGCTTGGCCTGCTCGATGGCGGCCACAGTCTGTTCGGGCAGGTCGTACCACTCCGAATGCATGACGTGATCGTCGAGACGATCCACCTTGACGGGACGAAATGTGCCCGGCCCCACGTGCAAGGTCACCCAGGCAAACTCATGGCCGGCATCCTTCATGCGAGCCAACAGGCCGGGCGTGAAATGGAGGCCTGCGGTGGGAGCCGCCACGGCACCCACGTTCTTCGCATACACGGTCTGGTACCGCTGCCTATCCTCGGGGCGATCCCCTTCGGGTCTCGAAATGTAGGGCGGAAGTGGAGTGCTCCCCAACGAACGACACAAACTGACCACGTTCCCCGGTCTGCGCGAGGAAAACCGCAGAAGCATCCTGCCGCCTTCAAGGCGCCCGACCAGGGTCACTGCTGCGGATGCCCCAACTCCATCCGAATCTTGGGATCGCCTACCAGGCTCCTCACCGTCGTTCCCACCGGCGTGGTTTTTTCCATTGATTTCCCCACTGGTTTTCAGGCCATCCCGACTTTTCAGGCCATCCCGACCCTGAATCGGATCCTCCAACTCAAGAAATTCACCTGGTTTGAGCCGTCTCGCGGGACGACAGTACGCCTCCCAATGCTCCGTCCACCCCTCCTGGTCGCCCCCTTCCTCCCGATCCTGCCGACGAACCAAAAGCACCTCGATTCGGCCCCCTGAACGGCGTCTCGCCCAAAGGCGCGCCGGGAACACTTTCGTGTCGTTGAAGACCAGCAGGCACGACTCGGGCAGATAGGCAACCAGATCCGAAAAGACCGCATCCACGAACGCTGTCTCATCCTCGTAGGCCCGCTGGTCAAAAAAGTCAGACTGAGGTGGTGCCCCCCCACGCTGCACCACGAGGAGGCGACTCGCGTCTCGCGGAACCGACGGATCCTGGGCGATCCGTTCCCGCGGAAGGTGGTAGTCAAAATCCGATGGACTCCATTCATGCATGCCTATCGACCTGTTTCCCGATACCGTGTTCCCCGCGCGCCAATCGCTGTCCAATCTCGCGACACGACCAATTTCGTAAACGAAACAGAGTCCATACCCCGACTCTTTCTGCGATTCAACAGCAAACAACGACCGCAGACCTTGCCCTGTATTTTTTGTCCTTGAACTTCGATTTTGCCCCGTGGTATGGTCTTTTACGAAGAATGAGGCAGGAAGCTCAAAGCTCCTTGCACGGCGTGGTCACCATCCCGCTGGGAGCCAAGCCGAAAAAAAGAGACTTGATTAACGTAATTGGGCTGTGGTATTGCCCGCCTAGAAGTAAGGAAGTACCAAACCCTAAATGGGGCCTCTCGCAGGCCAATAAACAAAGGAGTGGTGTAACATGTCAGGCAAAAGAACCCTCGCAATGCTGACCCTCGGACTGGGTCTCGCCCTATTTCTGGGCCTCCCCGCCGGGTGCAGCGACGATGACAACGGTGGCAACAATAACACACAGACCATGTGCGGCAACGGCAAGATCGATCAAGGCGAAGACTGCGATGGCGCAAATCTCAACAATCAAACCTGTGTCGACCAGGGTGGCACCGGCGGCATTCTCCAGTGCGACAGCACCTGTCACTTCGACACGTCGCACTGCATCATCCCCGCCGTCTGCGGCGACGGCCAGGTCACAGGCAATGAAGAGTGTGACTGTGGCACCGACGCCGACAACCTCCCGAACGGCTGCACCGCCATCAATGGCGGGACGGATGCCAATTGCGATGCGACCTGCCATGCCATTGCCACCTGTGGCAACGGCATCCGGGAAGGATCCGAGGACTGTGACTGCGGCACCGACGCTTCCAACCTGCCCACCGGCTGCACCGCCGTCAACGGCGACGCCAGTGGCACGTGCGACGCCAACTGCCACAACTCAACCAACTGCACGGCCAACTACTTCGAGCAGTGCGACCCGACCAAGGCAGGCGACTGCTGCCCCGATGCCTTCGGCACCGAAACCGTCTGTAACTCCACTGTCTTCTCGATACCTCTGTGCGTCATGGAATGCACCAGCACGGACGACTGCTACTACAACGAGTACTGTGAATCGCAAATCGGCAACCTGTGCTACTTTGCTTGGTGCGGCGGCGCAACTGCAAGTGGTCAAGTCGCCGGCGACACGATGAACGGCCCCTGTCAGGTTCCTGGCGGCGGCGCTGGATACTGCTTCCCCCTTGGATTGGCCAAGGACCAGATGGGTATCTGCACGGAAAACGGCTCCCAGACCAACGGCCAGGACTGCGATCAGGCCGACCACATCGATGTCACCAATCAGCCCAGAGACGGCGACTACAAACTCTGCGAAGACGGCCTCTGCGGCAGCGACAACAAGTGCATGGACCTGTGCGACTGGCAGGCCATTTACAACAACAACAAGACGGACACCTGCCCCACGGGCTATAACTGCTTCCCCCAGTCGGTCATCTACGACTACGACGACCCCAGCACCACGACCGACGACGATATGATCGGTTACCGCTGGTCTGATATCGCGATTTGCACGCCCACCACGGCCACCGATTCCACCAATGGCCTGGACACTTGTGACCTGCTGACGGGCAAGAAGATTCTCGACAACGCCGATTGCCCGACCGGCGAACACTGCGTCGTGGTTTCCTTTCAAAACTTCGGCACAACGTTCGGCTCGCTCATCGGTGTGTGCTACACGGGTGCCGCCACACCAAACAAGGCAATCTACGAGGAATGCGACGCTACAAACGACACCTGCCCAGAGGGGAGTTGGTGTCTTGAAGAGGACATCTTCGGCGCCGGAACCGGCACCACTCGCTGCCTGCCGCTCTGCGACACGAACGCGACCGACTCGTGCCACACGCTGCATGCCGGCCTGCCCGCGAGTTACGAATGCACCACCTATTCCGCCCTCACGATACCTGGTGCCACGCCTGGCAGTACGCTGGACACGTCTCCGACCAGGCTTGGCTTCTGTGCCTGCCCACCTGAAGGCTGTGCCCCCTGCGGCAACAACGTGATCGATGGCGCCGAGACCTGCGACGGAACAGACCTCGGAACAGCAACATGCACGTCCCTCGGCCACAGCGGCGGCACGCTGGCCTGCAACGGCACCTGCGACGGTTTCGTCGAAACGGGCTGCACCGACTGATACATCCACTATGGGCTGGATGAGCAGGACTCATCCAGCCCAATCTTCTTCCCTTCTCTGAATCAACTCATTTCCTTTTCCCCCGCACGGACCACTTTTCGCCAAACATCAGGCACTGCTGTGCACGGTCCATCCGTTCGATCGATTTCCTCCACATCTGGTCCGGGCTCATTGCGGGCGTCGTGCAGCACTTTGCCAAGGACGCACGTCTACGGGCCTATGAGTCCAAATGCAACGTCAACGGGGATGATTGCGGCCAGGTGACGGTCGAATTCCTCGACTGCTCGCCCCAGGGCCCATGAGCCGCCAGGAGCCCAGCGCCCAAGGAGCAGATTTGACGATCACCCCTCGCGCAAGTGGCGAATGTGGATGTCCATGAGATCGTACATGGCCCAGCCGAATAGGCGCTCCATGGTGACCGAGGGAAGGGACATACGGTGCGCTAAGCCGTGCTCCTCGATGTAGGCCATGCCCGCGTCGATGTGGGGGAAAGGCCCGAGATCCTCGATGACGTAATCGCCAAAGAGGATCAGGTCGGTCTCCCCATCCCAATCCAGGGTGGGCAGCGCATCCGCACCGATGACTCCGACTCGACGCATCCCTCGCACCAGGGGCGGATCCAGCAGGGCCTCACAGGCGATCCACTTACCATCAAGCTGGCACTCGGGCCAGCAGTGGCCCACCTCCTTGGGCATTCCAAGGTGCATCCACCCTGGGATCAGCGCATAGAGCGCCTCCCCACGCACGATGGTCACCCGCATCCGCGAGGGTACGCCCAGCACCTTGAGCAGAGCCGCCTGAAGGTTGGCAGTGATGCAGCAGTCCCCCTTGCCCCGAGCCAACACATCGGAGGCCTTGTCGTGCTGAAGGCCCAAGCCAAAGGGGAAGTCGTCGCGAATAAAGCGAAACACCGCCAGGGCGCGCTCGCGGGAGTCATCCTCCTCATGAATCAGGGAAAAGGCCCGTTCGCGCAGGGCGGGATTGTCGATGTCACAGCGAGGACTTCCGGCCAGCCATCGCTCGGAATTCTCCGTCATGTCTCACCTCCCACAAAAGAATCCTTCGAGAAAAGGCCATGGTCAAGAGATTTTGTTCCTTGACACCGACACCCCATGTGCTTCTCAGGCGGCACCCGCGCGGGCCCCCTGCACGGAGCAAACGTCCAATCCCTGCGAGCGCCGCCCCTGGCCGTGATGAGAACGAGACAAAAGCGGCGTCGAGACGGACGTGGGCCGTTCAGGCCTCGACCGACCGAAAGAAGGCATGAGCCATCACCGACATGGATGGAGAATGAATCTTGTGATGCAGAAAGGGAGGACGAAAGAAAAGCTTCCGACGAAAAGTGGTTACTTCTTCGCCTTCGTGCAGATGGCGGTCGCCTTGGCAACCAACGGATCCAGTTCGGCATCCTTGACGCCAAACTGCTTCACATACTTAAGGATGCCGCGCATCTGGAAGCCGCAGAACTTGTATCTGGCAGCCAGGTGCTGCGCCAGATACTTCTTGGCCACTTTCACGTAACAGGCATCCACCACCAACTTGGTCTGCTTCTTGACCCAAGGCGAAGGGGTCTTGATCTTGGCCAACTTCTTGGCCGTCCAATCGCACTCATAAGGCAACGGAACCTTGGCCTTCTTCAGAGCCGCCGCCGTCTTGGCCAGCGTCTTCTGAATACTATCGGCCATGTCCCACTCATTGCAAATGGCCTCGGCTTCCGCCGTCTTGTTGATCGCCTTGGCCGCATCCTTCAGGGTGCTGCACACCTTCCAATCCTTCTTCTTACCCGCATCCCGACCTGCCGTCGCCTTGGCAAGAAATTCCTTGTACGCAGAGGCACTCAAGTCGGCGCACTTCTTCTTCAAGTCGTCAGTAAGGTTCTTCTTGCTGTACTTGCAAGTGGAAAGGGCATCGCCGTACTTCTTGGATGCCAGAGCCTTGTCGATCTCCTTGGTGATCCTCGCCGCCGCAGCCTTCTTTTTTGCACCCTTGAGGCACTTCTTGAACGCATCGCAGTTCTTCTTGACCGAGCATTTGAGCTCTTCCTTGACCGCGGGAGACTTCTCCTTCATCTTCTTGCACAATTTGAGGAAGGCCTTCTCCTTCATAGGAAAGTCCTTTTCACACTTGTTGTACCGCTTGTAGAGCAATTTACAGCTCGGCTTGTCCTTGCACCCCACCAAAGCGGTTGCTGCCATGGCACTGACAGCGGCCAACAAAACCATCAGTCTCACCTGCTTACGCATCTCCATCCTCCTTGTTGCTATGACGTCCAAAAAATGTCGGCCCCAGTGGCCGACCTACATGACACTCGCATGGTATACGGAGGGACCTTCCGCTTCCTTCCCCGGGTCCAGCCCAACACAGTCGTATTTTCCTGACGAACTCTCAAGCCACACCTCACGGGCCCCATCCGCCGGGACACATCAAGCCATCCATCCATTTCCCTCAAGCCCACCCAAACACCGCACGACCACCCCACGACCACCCCACGACACTGAAACTCACTTTTACAGCCTTTTGTGTGCATACCGAATCCGGAAGCAAAAATCCAGACTTTCTTGCTCCATCTGCCAGGCCGCTCGTTTCCCCCTCGTCATCGAATAGGCAACGAGAACACGCCATTTTCTTCTTCGCGCAGATGGCGGTCGCCTTTGCGACCAACGCATCCCTCTCAACGTCTTTGATCTTTGAACTGCTTCACGCTCTCGAGGATTTCCTCCGTACCAGACAAGCAAAACCATCCACCGAGGCCCTATTCCTTGATGCGAGTGGCGAGGCCAAACCGATGCAAACCAGCCTTCTGCGCCACGTTCATGACCTCGACCATCTTCCCCACGACCGCCCTGCTGTCAGCTCGAATGAGAAGCTTGGCCGAATGGTTCTCCTTCACGGCCTTTTCAAAACGAAGCAGGAGTTCGCTCGGGTCTTCGACGACCTTCCCTTGAAACTCAATCTCTCCAGTGCTGCGAACCGTCACCTGAAGGTCTCGATGTACCCGCTTCGACAGATCTGCCGAGGCCGTAGGAAGATTGACCGGAATCGACGGATTCGTCACGAAAGTCGCTGTCAGGAGAAAAAAGATCAGCAGCAAAAAAACGACATCGATGAGCGGCGTGATGTCCAAAACAGCGCTAGACGAACGTCTTCTGACGAATCTGTCCCGTCTGAAGTTCACGTGCTCCGTCCTCCGTCGGTCGCCGCCCCCCCGGACGAGGCAGCCGCAGACTCTTCACTGGCCTCAGCCCCTGCAGAAACGTTGTCCGCACCTCCCGTCGTCTCGGATCCACGAGCGTCATGCGTTCTGCTCGATGCGCCAGCCGGACCAATCTCTTCGAGAACATCGACGAGTTCAGTGGAACCCTCTTCGAGATCCAAAATGAATCGATCCACGCGCGAAATGAGATATTTGTACCCGATGAAGACCGGAATGGCGATGGCGAGCCCAAAGGCCGTGGTGATCAGAGCCTCCCAGATACCGCTTGCGAGCAGGCCCACGTCCACGCCGGCCTCGGTCGCCCGCTTGCTCACATTATGAAAGACCTTGATCATCCCCATGACCGTTCCAAGCAGACCCATGAGTGGCTCAATGGCCGCAATGACCCCAAGAGCTTCCAAAAAACGGTCCAACCGGGACGATTCGAGGCGACCGCGTTCCTCAACCCCCTCGCGAACATCCACCCCGCGGGTCCACCGATCCAGAGCCACCTCTGCGACCCTGGCCACCACGGATTCGTTTTCCTGGCACAAAACCCGTGCGCCGTCGATCTGTCGTTGACGAAGCAATGACTTGATCCGAGCCACGAAACGAGGAGGCACCACGTTCGCCGCCCGTAGGCTCCAAAGACGCTCCAGGAACAGAGCAAGCGCAAGCACGGACGCGCCCAGGATCGGCCACATCAACACGCCGCCCTTGCTCAAAAAACTATATGCAGACTCGATCATAGGCAGTCTCCATCCTCCATATGTCCTAGCTTGGTAGCAGCGGCCGACACGACTGTCAATTCACCCTCGTGCATCGTCCACAAAAAAAATGCCCCTTTTTTGCCTTCTTACGGCACTTATGAGATGAAGGAAGAGGAAAAATGCAAAAATACGGATCGGGCCCTTGGGACGCAGCTACCTCATAAGAAAGGCAGAAACCACCATGCCACAACCCATCCAAAAAGAAAAACTCGACATCCAGGATCGCCTCATCACGGTCTGTGCATCCTGTGGTCGTGTGAAAACGCAGACCGGGCGCTGGATCCCCGTGCCGATTCGCTTCCTTCAGCTCATGAGGGAGCACCTCAGCCATGGCCTGTGCATGCACTGCGCAGCAGCTCTCTACCCGCAGGTTCGACTGAAGGCCTCGTCCCACCACCATCCCTGATCCCTTTCTCCCTCCTCACACCGCCACCTGATTCATCGAAGCCGAGACGAAACGGCCCACGCTCCTAACCTGCCATCGCGACACGATGGCAGGCGAAGACACCATCCGACCGAGGCATCCCCGCGCCCCTCCCCTGTCTCGGCCGAAGGTGGAGGTGAACCGAATAGGAGCAGAACTTGGTGCAGGTGGAGCAAAGTTTGACTCATGTGCGGACATGTAGTATAGTTGGATACATAAAGCACCTCAACGAGCTCAACGGCTTCGGCCGCTGAGCAACAAGGCCAGGAGAACGGATCTGTTGCCATGATACGCCAGGATAGACGCATCAGTCCAAGGGTTCCAACCGTCGTCGCCGTAAAAAACTACATCAACCGCAAACTCGTGCTCTGCCAATCCACCGACATATCGGACAAAGGCATGGCCTTGACCGCCCCGAGCGGCATCCTCCTCGGGCGACCGCGCCCTGTGAGCATCCAGTTCGCCCTTCCAGGTTCGAACACGCTCATCTCGGCCCAGGCCGTCACGGTCAGAACCCGCGACGAAGGACGATTTCGGCACTTCGCCGTGCAGTTCACCAGGTTGTCCAATGAGGACAGGGCCCTTTTGGCCCACTTCCTGGGACAAACACAAAGCAAGAGTCGGATCCCCAGTCCGGGCTGACGTGGCCGCCGTATCGCCCTTCTCCGACAGCATCCAAATTTGATTCACACTCCCACAGCCGTCCTTCGTGACCAGGCACCTCCATTTCCAGCGACGCGCCTGGACAGCCCTTCGATGCGCCTGGACAGCCCGAAAAATTGACAAGATCCCAGACCGGTCAACAATCGAAAGAGGACGATACTGTCACACATGACTGGGCCACAGAGCCTGGGAGGCATCCATGACCGTCATCCACGTCGTTGTTGCTCTGTTCCTGCTCGGATCTCCGAGCCCACGAACGGCCCGCAGCCGCCATCTTGCCAGCATTCATCACAGAGGCCACCCAAAAAAGCCGCGCAGCATCACAGGCCGCCACCACCGACGACGAACCCGAGCCACGACAGCACGGTCCAACAGGCGAACCCACCAAGGAACCAGGGCCACTGGAAGACTCCACAGAAGCCATGCGCGTCATGTCAAGTTGGCCCGCACGCAGCGCCACCGAAACCGTCACACGGTGATCCATCGCGGAACTGCTCGGCACAAGAACCCTCGATATACCACTGTCCATCACCGAGCCGTCCGTCGATCCGGAACGCGCCACAAGGGCTCCCGAACTCGAGCCCGAGCACAGGCCACCCGCCACCAGGCACAGAGACGACACCAGCGTCGCAACAGTCACCCCGACGAAAAGGCGATGCGACTCCACAAAAAAAGGCGAAAGGCCTCCAGAAAACGAGTCTCGATGACCTATCCGCCGATGCCGGTCTACAACATCCACAGCCACGAACTGATCGCCCTGCATCTCTACGATCCCAAAGGACGCATCCGTCCGCAGGCCCTGGCCGCCTTCACGCACCTCCTTCGATCCCATCGCACGGGCGAATCTCTGCCCATCCACTGGCGCCTGGCCGTGCTCATCTACCAAGCCTGGATCCACTTCGGCCAGCCCCAGGTCACCATTTTCAGCGGTTACCGCCCGAGACAATTCTGCGCCATGAAAGGCTCCAAACACATCACGGGCCACGCCGTGGATTTCTCCCTAGACGGCATCTCCAACAAGGAACTCGTCCATTACTTCCTGGCCCATGCCTACAAAATCGGCGTGGGCTACTACCCGAATTCCTACCATATCCACCTGGATGTCCGCCCCAAGAACGGCTTTTGGGTAGACTACAGCTCGCCAGGCGAACCCGCCATCTATTCGAGGAACGCACGTCATGACTTCCGGACTGGATGGGCGAAAGAAGGACGTCTCCCGAGGTGGGCCAAAAGACGGCATCGTCGCTGGGCCGGAAAACAAGGATCCACCGGCACCCGCACGCCGAAAAGCAGGAACACGGTGGGCGAAGGCATCCTGCCTACCCGGCCCGTTGGGCACAGCGCGGTTCGAAACAGCAGCCCAAAGGCGCATCGAGAAGAATCCGCAACAAAAGCCTCGATATCTGCGGCGGCAAAAGCACCGAAAGGCAAACCGAGTCCAGTCGCAACCCGTAGGCCCGCGCATGCTCCGGACAGCACGAGCGCAAAGAGGACCTCGAAACCAGACAACCGAGCCGCGCCCGTTCGAGCCACGAAGCACACATCTGCACCGCGTCATTCGAAACGGGCCCCCTCGAAACAAACGCTCCCTCGTCCAGCCCACAACCAGCCCCGGCAACCAGCTTCCCTGCCTGCGCCAGCCGCCCCCTGAGATGACCGAACGACCAACCTGAGCAAACACCTCTGCCACCTGACTCATCCAAGCCGAGACGATCAATGAACCGCACGTTGGACCGACCGAGGCCTGCACCTCACTCAGTGCCATCGCCACGTAGTATGGGGAGAACGCAGCGCAGATGCCGGTTCGACAGGACGTACCCGCCGAGTGACACAGGCAAAAAGGCCTGGAAGACCGGCGACGAAGGCCTGTCATGGTCCGAAGAACCTGTAGGGTCCTTCCCGGAAAATCGGCCGTAGCGAAGCCCTCCTCATCGAGTCCTACCCCCACGTTCGACACTTGAAACCGAACCCATTGGAATCATTGGGTGCAGCCAATGGTGGTCTGGATCGAACGCGACGTCGCACCTTTAAAGAAATCAATCACTTACTGCATCACACCAGCAATGGGTGTCGAACACGGGCTACCGCGGTGCAACCAAAACGATACTGTCTTCTCAGATCTGTTGCGCTGCCGTCGATCAGGACTAAAGTGATAAAATCCAACGGATCCAAAGCACGAGCAGGCGTTGTGACGAAAACCAACATGAAGAACAAGGCGACGAGAAAGACCAAGAAAAAGTCTGGGACCCTCCAGCCTGACGGGTCTGCCGAAATCGAAAATTCGAACCTGACCATCGCAATCCGCGGAGCGTCACAGAATAACCTCGTGGATCTGGATCTCGACATTCCCATCAATCGCCTCACGGTGATCACCGGACCGTCTGGAGCAGGCAAGAGTTCCCTTGCCCTCGAAACGCTCTACGCCGAGGGGCAAAGACTCTACGCCGAGACCTTCAGCACCTACGCCCGCCAGTTCCTGGAACGGCTACCGCGACCCAACGTGCGTCGGGTCGATCGGATCCCGCCGGCCATCTCCGTGACCCACGAGGGCCGGATCCGAACGGGACGGGTCACGGTACTCGACCTCATCGAGGGGTCCTTTTCCCTCCAGATGCTCTTTGCGCGCGAAGGGATCCGGAAATGCGACCGATGCGGCGCCCAAGTGCTGCCGCAGGGCGGCCGAAGGACGACTGAACAGCTCTTGCGCGACGCCGATGGAGAGCGCGTCCTCGTCACCTTCGATGTGCCGGTTCGAGACGAAGAGAGCCTGGCCATGGTCCTCGATGGTCTCACTGCCGCCGGCTATTCCAGAGGAATCGTCGGCACTCTCCAGACAGAGGATGGCGCTGGGCCGGAGCGGCCGGTCGACGAAACGGACAGGCAACCCGGTGAGACGGATAGACAATCTGGTGAGACGGATAGACAATCTGGTGAGACGGATAGACAATCTGGTGAGACGGATAGACAATCTGGTGAGACGGATAGACAATCTGGTGAGACGAGACGCAAGACAAGGAAGAAGCGCCTGCCTGGTCGCAAAAACGGCAAACCAGGCACCACGAACGCGAAAGCCGGCACCACGAACAGCAAAGCCAGCCGCACGAACGAGTCAGGCGACGGCAGGACAGCAGCCCTGAAACGGCAGGTGCGGCACCTCGACGATCCGGGCGCAAGCAGCGCATGGCTCGCCATTGGGCGGGTCGAGGTCATCCAGGACCGCGTGCTCGTCAACGAAAAGAACCGGGACCGTCTTGGGGAGGCCATCGAAGGCGCTTGGCTCGCTGGAAACCAGCGAGCCTGGGCCATCACAGAGTCGGGCCGGCGCCTGCCCCTCCGGCGGGCCCGCCATTGCCCTGTCTGCGGCACCGAATATCCACAACCGACGCCCTATACCTTCTCGGCCGAAAGCCCGCTGGGCGCCTGTCCCGAATGCGGAGGCTATGGGTACATTCTTGAAATGGATCGAAGTAAAGTCGTGCCGGATCCAACGAAAAGCCTTGCCGAAGGCGCCATCCGTCCGTTTCAGGCCCGCATCACGAGGCGATGGCAGCGGCGTATGGAGGCCGCCTGTCTCAAGCGGGAGATCGACCAGGACCGCCCCTTTCGCGATCTCGATGCTCAGGAACAGGAATTCGTACTCTCGGGTGGTCCTCGATGGGAGGGCGTATCCGGCCTGATGGAATACATCGAAAGCTTCCGCCACGACGTGAAGGCTCGCATCTTCCTGTCTCGATACCGCCGCAGGGCCCCCTGCCCACAATGCAGCGGGGTCCGACTCGGCCCAGAACCAAGAGCGTACGAACTATGGAGGCGCAGCTTCGCCCAATGGACCGCCATGACCGTGTCCGAACTGAAGCTGACTCTGGACGAGCAGCGTCATGGGGCTGCATCGGCCGCTCAAGCTTCGACGAACGGACGAAAGAAGAAGGGTGCGTCCGATGGACGAGAACCTGACGAGGCCGTCGCAGCCCTGCTGGACGACCTGACGGGACGCCTGGAAACCCTTGAAAAACTGGGCCTCGGCCACCTCCAGGTGGATCGACGCGGTCGCACCCTGTCGGGCGGCGAACTTTCTCGGGTGCACCTTGCACGGGGCCTGGGCACCAGGATGGCTGGAGCGCTCTACATCCTGGACGAGCCCACGGTGGGACTCCACAGTCACGACGTACCTGCCCTATGTGACGTTCTGGAACGACTCTGCGCCGAGGGCAACACGGTGGTGGTCACCGAACACCACCCGGAGGTTCTGCGCCGGGCGCACCACGTGGTGGAACTCGGACCAGGCGGCGGCGGAATGGGCGGACGAATCCTCTACCAAGGACCGCCGCTCGGCCTCATCACGAACGCAGAATCCGTGACCGGCCCCTTCGTGGCACAGTGGCTGGCCCGAAAAAACCGGCTGTCCAATACAGGACAAGCCATTGATGAAATACGGTCGTCCGATGGACGGTTTCGGACGCAGACTGAGACAGTCGCTGAATCGTCAGCGTCCAAAATGGGCCGAACGACCTCTCAGGCGACCCTGACCGTGCAAGGAGCCAGGAAACACAACCTCGCAAACCTCACGGTCCATTTTCCATTGGGCCGACTCGTGGCCGTTACCGGGGTCTCCGGATCGGGAAAATCCACCCTCATTCGAGACGTGCTCTACGACAACCTGGCACACGATGCAACGCGCGATGCGAGCCACGACGGGACGCGCGATGCAATGCACGATGCAATGGACGACGCGAGTCACGAGCGCATGAACCAGGGCACCAGCGTCCCTGAGCGAAGCATCGATCGAATCCTCGGGGCCGACCAGGTGACTGGCGTCCTGTTCGTGGATCAGGATCCGCCGTCACGGAGTTCCCGGTCCAATCCGGCAACATTCCTCGGAATCCTCGATCCGATCCGCAGGGTCATGGCGCGTCAACCCGAGGCGAAACGGCTTGGTCTCAGTCCCTCGTGGTTCTCGTTCAATTCGCCCCTGGGCGGCTGCAAACATTGCCACGGATCCGGCGTGGAGGTGGTAGAGATGCAGTTTCTGCCCGACGTGGCGGTTCCCTGCCCCGACTGCGGAGGCACACGCTACGCACCGGTGGTCCTGGAGGTCCCCTACAAAGGCCTGAACATGGCCCAAATCCTGGACCTCACGGTAGACCAGGCCGCGCAGACCTTTTCCGAACACAGAGCCGTCTGCAGAAAGCTGTCCATTTTGCAGGAGGTTGGTCTCGGATACCTCGCGCTGGGACAACGTCTGACGACCCTGTCCGCTGGTGAGGCGCAACGAATCAAACTCGCCAGAGCCCTCAAAGACCTGGCTCCAGGAAGCCTCGTGCTCCTGGACGAACCGAGCGTGGGTCTCCATCCCATGGACGTATCACGAATCGTCGGGCTCCTGCGCCGGCTCGTGGGCCAAGGCGTCTCGGTCATCCTCGTGGACCACGACATGGAACTCGTCAGCCACTGTGACCACGTGATCGACCTGGGCCCTGGGGGAGGAACCGAGGGGGGACGACTCGTGGACCAGGGCAGCCCACAAGAACTTGCAGCAAGGGGACAAACCGCCACGGGTATGGCCCTGATCGACTGGATGGGGGCACCGCAGACTGCGACCAACGGCAACGATGAGACGCCTGCGTTGGCTTGGCAATCAAGAGAGCGCGTCACCATTGCACAGGCGGCGGAGACCGCTGCAGCATACCGAGCCGTCGCCGTTGCTTCGGGTCTGGAGGGCAACAATCCGGTGATCGAACTCCGCGGCGCCATGGAGCACAATCTGGACAACCTGAATCTCGATATTCCACGAGGGGCCATCGTGGCCATCACCGGAATCAGCGGATCGGGAAAATCCACCCTGGCCTTCGACATCCTCTTCGCAGAAGGACAGCGCCGCTACCTGGAGACCCAGGCCGCCTACGTCCGTCACGTAATCCGCCCGCTGCCCCGGCCCCACGTGGAACGCCTCTCCGGGTTGCCTCCCACCATCGCGGTTTCGCGCAAGCTGGCGGCAGGCGGACCGCGATCCACGGTGGCCACGGTGACCGAGGTGGCTCATTACCTACGACTCCTGGTGGCGCGTTTCGGCGTCCAGTACTGTCCTCGCTGCAACCTTCCGGTCCAGGAAGCCACCACATCCCAGGTGCACCTCAAGGTCCTGGAACAAAGCCGGTCGAAAAGCATTCTCTTGGCTGCTCCGGTGCTGCGGGCCAGAAAGGGACACCATCGCCCCCTCATTTTCCGCCTTCGGCGGGCCGGCATCAAAACCATTCGCGCAGACGGAGTCTTCCACGACCTGGCCAAACCACCGGATCTGTCCCGCTACCGCGAACACGATCTGGACGCCGTTTGCGGCGCCGTCACACCGGAGACGGACGGCGAAAGCCTGATGTCCCTGGTAGAACAGGCCCTGGACCTCGGCTCGGGCACGGTCCTCATCCTGAATCGCGAGAGAACCAACGACGATTTGGTGCTCAGCAGCCATCGCACCTGTCCCAGGTGCCATCGAGGATTCGAAGCTCCCGACCCCCTCCTGCTCTCCTTCAACAGCCCGCGCGGCGCATGTGCGACCTGCGACGGTCTGGGCACCATTGCCGGACACGAACTCGGATCTCAGCCCACCGTCTGTCCCGACTGTGGCGGGTCGAGGCTACGCCCCGAGGCGAGGGCCATGTTCATCGAGGGCATCAGTCTCCCGGAAATGCTTGCCTGGAACGCAGCCGAGGCCGCCGAACGCTTCCGACGGCTGCTGCGGGAGGGAGTATTCGAAAACGAGCCCATTCCGACTCGGGCCATCGAGATCCTCGAAGAAGTATCGAGCCGACTCGAAGCCATGAATCGCCTTGGACTCGGATACCTGACCCTGGACCGACGGACGCCCACCCTGAGCACCGGCGAAGCCCAACGGCTGCGACTGGCCGCGCAGCTCGGGTCGGCGCTCCGAGGCGCCGCCTACATCCTGGACGAACCCACGGTGGGTCTCCATCCCAGGGACACGAAGCGCCTCATCGACGCCTTCAGCTCACTCAAGGATCGAGGCTGCAGCGTCCTCGTAGTGGAACACGACGACCAGGTGATCCGAGCAGCGGATCACGTCCTTGATCTCGGACCGGGAGCTGGCACGAAGGGTGGCAGGCTCGTGGTCCAGGGCACGGTGGCCGACTTGCTGGCCAGTGAGGCATCCGTCACCGGACGCGAACTGAGACGCCTGGCGGCAAACTCCCCGATTCCTGCCGAACGGGACGGACGCAGGGTCAGTGCACAAACAGATCGATCCAGACGACCGCAACAAAGCCACAAACCTTCCGCCGAATCCGACGGCCGCCCCCTGGCGAAACGGGGCGACCAACGAGCCAGGATCCGAATCCTGGGTGCCCGCCTCCATAACCTGGCGAACCTGGATGCAGAATTCCTCATGGGGGCCATCAATTGCGTCACTGGCGTGAGCGGCTCGGGGAAGTCCAGTCTCGTCCTGGGCGTGCTTGGGCCGGCGCTCGGCGCCAAACTCCGCGGCGACCCAGTGCCGGAACACCTCGCCCGAGGCATCGCGATCGACGAAACGATCCGTGCCGTCCGCGTCGTGGACCAGGCTCCCATCGGCCGCACGTCCCGCTCCATCCCAGCGACCTACGTGGGCTTCTTCGACGAGATTCGCCAGCTCATGGCAGCCCGACCGGAAGCCAGGATTCGTGGTTTCAAACCATCGCGTTTCAGCTTCAATGTTTCAGGCGGGCGCTGTGAAACCTGCAAGGGGCGCGGCCGCATCAAGGTCGAAATGAAGCTCCTGCCCGACGTGCTCGTCCCCTGCGAGGCCTGCGGCGAAACGAGATACGAACAGGACACCCTCTCGGTTCGATACCGAGGCAAGAACATGGCGGACATCCTGGACGCTACCGTGGACGAGGCACTGGAACTCTTCAGCGCCATCCCGAAAATCCGGCGCCCCCTCCAACTCCTGGCCAACCTGGATCTGGGCTACCTGAAGCTGGGCCAACCGAGCCCAACCCTGTCTGGCGGCGAGGCCCAGCGCATCCGACTTGCCACCGAACTCTATCGACCAGGCAGCAACGTCATCTACTTGTTGGACGAGCCCACCACCGGCCTCCACATGGCCGACGTCCGTCAACTCATCGCCACCCTGCACCGACTCGTGGACGCCGGCAACACGGTCGTGGTCATCGAACACAACCTCGACCTCATCGTCGCGGCCGACCACGTTCTAGACCTGGGCCCCGAGGCAGGCGCAGACGGAGGACGCCTCGTCGCCAGTGGCGCGCCACACGAAATCGCACAATCCGGCACCACCACCGGACGATTCCTGGCCCAGCGCATCCCCTTTGCATCGCCATCGTAGCGACGCTGGACAACGACCATCCCGAACGCCCCTTCCCTGACTGCACTCGCAAAGAGAAGGCCGTCACGTTGACAAGGGCAGAACCGTCACTTTGGCAAGGACAGAAGGTGATCGAACGTGGGATTGGTTGGTTGCACTTGACACAAAGGTCAACCTGGCCAAAGCTGACAAAATTGGCGCAAATAGCTGGGATACAACGTTCGCTATGAGTCGAAAGGCAAAACGGCTGACATGGAAGCCTTCAACTTGATGCTCATCGAGGCAGGTCTGTTGAGTCAACGACAGATCGCCAACGCCGAGTCGGACGCCAAACGGGCCGGGTTGCCTTTCCATGCCTATCTCGTCCACAAAGGTCTCGTGGACGAAAAGCGTCTCGTGGACCTGTTCCGACGCAAACTCCTGATCCCGAAAATTACTGAACCGGAATTACAGCGTGTGCCCGGCCAGATCCGCGGACTGGTCCCAGCCGATCTGGCGAAAGCCTTTCACATAGTTCCGGTTCGACTCGACCCCGAGGGCCACCTCGTCCTGGCTATGGGGAACCCCGCTGACATCGAGGCTCTCAACACCTTGGTGGACCGAACGAATCTCTACGTGGTCCGATCCGTCGCGGAAACGACTGCAGTGGAGCGAGCCGTGACACGGCTCTACGGGGACACAGACCCAGCCGTTGCAGAAACCCTGTGGAACCCGGTAGCCTCAGGGGCCCCCGTCCCTGGGACAGAGGCCACGTTGCTTGCGGCAGGGCCTCCAATATCGGCGGGACCACCACCATCGGCGGGACCGCCACCATCGGCAGGGCCACCACCATCGGCGGGACCGCCACCATCGGCAGGACCACCACCATCGGCAGGACCACCACCATCGGCAGGACGGCAGTCCTTTGCGACGGACATGAACGCCGAGGACGTCGTGCTCCTGACCAAGGTCAAGAGACCCAGACCAAAACGTCGACCATCGAGCTCTCTGGGGGCGGCCGATGAACCCATCGTGCCCCTGACCAAGGTCAAGAGCCCAAAGCCTCGGACAACGACATCGTCCAGGCTTGCAAGCGGACCGGTTTCCGCGTTGCAGGAAGGCGCGACACAACAGACGGTCGGGGTGCCCCAACAAAGCGCCAAGGCAGCAAAGACTGGGAAATGGGCGGCCCAAGGTCCCAAACCTTGGAAGCCCCCTTCAGGACAGGCAGCCGAGGCCCTCAAATTCGGCAAAAAGAAGAATACGCTGCTTGGATTGCCCGCCATCTCGGGCCACGGGAAGCCAGCACGCCGCCCGGCCCCCGGCCAGCCGGGCCGTCAGGCTCACGAAACGGTGCCAGCAACAGGGGCAGCCCAATCCACCACCGAAACTGCGGGACGACGGCAGGAAAGCGCTTGGCGCGCTCCCGCCGTGGCCTCGCAACCGCGTCTTGCCCGACGTTCACGTGAATACGACCTTGCATCCAAGGAGCTTTCGTCCACCAACAAGCGCGACCAGGTGGGCACCGCGCTCGTAAAATACCTGAACACCTTCTGCGACGTGGCCATGTACCTGGTGACACAGCAGCACCGACTCGTCCTGAAAAATCTAAGAGGGGGCCCTCTGCCCGAAAAAATTGCCCGAGAGCAGATCCGCATCGCCCTCGACGAGGAGTCGATCCTGACCCAGGTCGTGACGGGCCGTTGCCCCTACCAGGGACCGCTCGGCAACCGGCCGGCCGACCGATTGGTGGCCAAGGCGCTCTCCCCATCGAATACCATCCTATCGGTCTTCCCCGTCCTTTTGAGAAACCGAGTGGTTGCCGTCCTCTGTGGCTCGGGAGGCCAGGTTCCACAGGACGAGGTCGCCGAGCTCGTGGTGCACGCTGAAAGCGCCTACGAACGCATCCTCTTGGATCGCCGCCAAAGCTCCACCTGACGATTCAAGCTGAATCGGTCATTCCCCACTGCCTCCACAGCCGAATGCTCTCACTGCAGTGAGTAGGCTGGGGGGAATTGCCCCCCGGCCTCTCGCAGAACGGAGCGTGAACCTGTCGGCTCACTGCTCCCAGCCCGACAACCTGCGGCATTGGGGGAAAAATGGAGACTTTCCGTTCCCGGTCCATGTCCCGTGGGCCGCGTACGTACCGCGACATCCGTGTCACTCTTCATGAAGTTCTTGCACCTGCGTCGTCAATTTTTTGACACAGCACCTCGAAAAAACGAGGCGATCCGCCCAGGAACTCTTCATTCAACCAGTTGATTTTTCAATCTATTTAAGAAACGTGCAGGGAACCCAGTCGACAGTAAAACGTGGATCGAAACTTGCAGCCCATCTACGCCGTGAACTCATCCGAGTCCACTTCGTGACCCACACGAGAGTGAGACGACATGGTGAAAATTCCAAACGACATGGTGGTCAACCAACATTGGTCGAGCGACATCGCGCCCCTAACGGACGATGGCGCCAACCTCAAACTTGGTTCGGCCGGGAGGCAGGGGGAACTCACGGCCCTGCGGGATCTCTATGAGACCCATGGCAAGAACCACGGAACCGTGGTCCTGGTCTTGGGCCCCAAGGGAGTCGGCAAAAGCCTGGTGCTGGAAGAATTCCGGCGCCAATCCAAGCTCGAAGGCATCGGGGTATTCGCAACCCAGTGCCATCGATTCCAACGACCCTCCCGCCCCCTCGAAGCACTCCTAGAACAGGCAGCGAGCTACATCGACGAGTTCAACCCGTCCCTGGTCTCCCGTGAGGCACGCTTTGCCGCCAACCGCATCCTGGCGGCCATGGCCCCGGGGAAAGCTGCCGACGAAAACCAGGACCGCCACGCCGCACTCATTGCAATCCTGTCGGAGCATCTGGCCAAGGTGGCCAGCATCCGTCCTCCGATCGTCCTGGTTTCGAATCTGCATCACACGAGTTCGGACACGATCGCCCTCATCGAGGAGCTTGCCCATAGGCTCGCTCCTGCCGACGGGCTGACCGCTGATCCTATCCACGATAAAGCCTTTCCGGGTATGCTCCTGCTATCCTGGAGAAGCGATTCCATAGAAGACAGGCCCTTCTGGACAGGGAATCTGGCCGCCCATGCCCTGGAAATTCGACCTCTGCCCGCCAACGGCGTTGCAGACCTCCTTCGACGCGATGACGTGGCTCATCGAGTAGCCCGTCTGACCGGTGGTCGCCCACGACTCATCGAGGCCCTGCTGACCTGGGGCACGCCCGACGCCGACGGCCTCGTCCGCCAGCGATTCCAACGACTCTCGAACCAAGCGCGCGAAGTCGCCGTGTGCTGCGCTGCAACGAATCGTCCCATCGGCGTGCGTCGACTCACGGAACTCTCGGGCGTCTCCGCTGGCCAAATCGGAATCGCCATCGAAGAACTTCTTTCCAGCGGATTGATGACCCACACAGTTCTCGAAGGCGAAATCCAAATCGACTTCCGTAGCTCTGAAGACCGCACCGCCCTGGCGTCCACTGTGATGCCAGAACTCCTTCGCTCCTGGCACTTTCGAATCGGTGAGTACCTCAACGCCGAAGGAAACGTGCCCGCTGCCGCCAGGCATCTCATTCAGGCTTGGGATGAATCCCATGACCTGGACGAACTGCTGTCCCTGGTACTCGAGGCCGTCGAACTCCTAGACGCAGCGGGTGACGTTCACGAGGCGGCCGAACTCTGTCACCGAACCGAAGCCATCGTCGTGGGGGCCGGACGACGCACCCAACGCACGACGGAGTTCACCAAGACCCTGGCGCAGCGTGCGGCCATGCTCGATGAACGGCGCGGTGACTACCAAGCCGGCTTGGACGTCCTGGAACGCGAACTCAAATTGGAAGACCTGCCTTCCTTCAGCAGACACGCGGGCAGGCTCTGCCGCCTGCTGGGCCGAACGGCCGATGCACGCCGACACCTCGACGAGGCGCTGCGCGTCCTGCCGTCCGACGCCATTCGTGAACGAGCCGAAGTTCTCATCGACCTGGCGGAAGTGGCCCTGACCGAAGGCCGCCATGAAAATGCGGCTCATTTTCTGGACAAAGCCGAAGACCTCGACGAGGACAACGCTGGTCTGGCCGATCTTCTGCTGGTCCGAGGCAAACTCCATGCCAGTCGGGGAGACCTCTCCTCTGCGGCTCACATGTTCGAGCATGCCATCGAAGATGCTCGACAGCGAGGACGATCGGAATCCGAAATCCGCAGCCTCGTGAACCTCGGGATCATCAAACTACGAGGCGGCGATCAGGAGGCTGCGGCGACTCTCTATGCGGAAGCATTGGAGATGGCGGAACGAACCGGAGACCGGAGACACCAGGCGTTCTGCCAGCAGAACCTGGCGGTCCTGGCCCATTGGCGACGAGACTACCGAAAAGCGCTCTTTTGGTACCATGAGTCGGTCAGGAACTTCCAACGTCTTGCAAACCAAGGCCTCATGGCATGGGTGACCGTGGACCTGGGCGATCTCTACCTCGAATTGGGTGACACGGAACAGTCCAAGGCCATGACAAGCCAGGCACGATTTCTCCTGTCCCGGGCGGCCAATTCTACGGCCCTGTTTTTCTTGGATTTCCTGGACGCCCGTCTCAAAGCCGAAGACGGCCTCCTCATGCAGAGCAAACGCGACCTCGTCAAAGTCCGCCAGCTCGCCAGAAAACAGTCTCGGCCCGAAGACGAGACGACCGTCGGCATCGAGTTGGCCCGTATCGAAGCCCGGATGGGGAACCAGACCGATGCGATGGACATCCTGGCTCAGCTCCCGAAAACGGAATCTCCAAAACTAAAAGGGCGACTCCTCCTCACCATGGCGGAACAGAAGCTGCCCAGGACACCAAAGGAAGCACTCGACATCCTAGGGCAGGCCCTTGACCAATTCGAGGAATCGCTCGATCCCGATGGCCAGTGGAAGACCATGGCCCGCATGAGCGAGGCACATGCCGCCCTGGGCGATCAACCCGCTTCCACCCACTGGAGACGGCAGGCCCGGGAAGTGGAAGCCTCCATTCGCGCCACAGTGCCGCCCTCCATGATGAAGCAATATCCATCAGTGTCCTGCCGAAACCCGTATCTCAGCCTCTTGGAAGACAAACGCTCCTCGTTCCTGTCGGCCCCGAAACGAACGACGCAGTCATCTGACCGTTTCGTTCCCACGAACATCAAAAAGAATCGCAACGACAGCGCACCAGCTATCACGAATATGATTGGCGCTCATCCCGTTTTCCAGCAAACTCTCAAGGCCCTCGAACGAATCGCGGCAAGTGAGACAACGGTTCTGCTCACGGGAGAAAGCGGCACGGGCAAGGAACTTGCTGCAGAAGCCATCCACGATCTCAGCACGCGACACGACATGCCTCTCGTCAAGGTCAACTGCGCAGCTCTCGTGGAAACACTCCTGCTCAGTGAGCTGTTCGGCCACGAGCGAGGGGCCTTCACCGGCGCACTCCGCACCAAGAAGGGACGATTCGAAGTGGCCGATGGAGGCACCATCTTCCTCGACGAAATCGGTGACATCTCTCCAAGAACCCAGGTGGCGCTCCTTCGAGTCCTGCAGGAACGGACGTTTGAACGTGTCGGCGGCACTCAGTCCATCAACGTGAACGTCCGCATCGTCTGCGCCACCAACAGGAATCTCGACGCCATGGTGCAGGCAGGGACCTTCCGAGAGGACCTCTACTACCGTCTCAAGGGCATCCAGGTGGAGTTGCCTCCCCTCAGGGCTCGTGGGCAGGACGTCTTGATCCTTGCCAAGCATATCCTGGACCACCTGGCCAGAACGGACGGCGTCCAGCCAAAACATCTGACCGAAGAAGCCGGCAACCTACTCATGACTCACGGCTGGCCAGGAAACGTCCGAGAGCTGGAAAACGTCCTTCGATCTGCGTGGGTGTTCGCAGATGGCTCGGAAATCACCGCTTCGCTCGTATCGCAGTTCCTCTCGTCCGGCCGCTCCGTGCAAACACCGACGGAACGCTCCCCGAAACTGGAAAACGTCCTGGCTGGACATTCCCATCCCGAACTGCCAACGTCCGCGCTATCCAACGAGGACGGTGCCGACGCAAATGCACCAGCCACAGCCCACCCCACCGACATCTTCGGTAGCACCTATCGACACCTCCTCGACGAAGGGCTGTCTCTGAAAGCCATGAAAAAAATCATCGAACGAGAATGCATCGTTCGAGCCCTGGATGCCAGCCAGGGGAATATCACCCAAGCGGCCAAAGTTCTTGGAATGAAACGACCTCGGCTGAGCCAGCTCGTCAAGGAACACGGACTGTCCGTCAACAGCACGGCATTTGAGTCGAAAGGAGAATCCCATGCTTCGCGCAACTAGACACATCGGAGCCATGTTTACGGTCGCATCCATCGTCGCGGCCATGGCTCTGGCGGCGTGCAGCCAGGACCCAGGTCAGACGGATGTTTCGACCTCGGCGTACAGTGCATCCTCCCAGGTGCCCCACATCGTCGCCCCGAACCAAGTCGCAGAAGACCTCCCTGGTTGCTTCGACCTCCTGACGCAACCGGATTGGACCATGAATGGTGACGTGGTGCTCGCAGCCATCGGCAAGAACACCCATCTCGGGCTCCTCTTCATCGATGGCCATCAACTCTGCGTCGATCGTCTCGAAGAACTGACCACGTGGGTTTCCACCGGCCGTTGGCCACTCCAGACCGCCACGCCCTATATGGAACATGCCAACTCGAATCCCGATAAACGGATGGGGAACCACGAATTCCGGCAAGTGAGTGCAGTGCGGGCGAACGGCTCTTCGAATGCAAGTGACGATGACAGACGAGGTGACGGAGTGGTGGACGACGGCAATCCTCTGCCGCCCTATCCGCGCCCCGTTGATCTCATTCGTTGATCGGAACGGATTGCAGGCGCTGCCTGTGTTCGTGCAGCGCCTTCCAGTCGCCCCTGCACGAACACGACATCACACCACCGAACGAGCCTCGTCTGAATAGGGACCTCCAGCCAACAAGGCATGATTGGCCAGTTCGCGCATCCGGACCTCGCGGTCCATTTCCTCCCAGATCTGCGGATAGTCGGCGACAACCTTATAGAAATCTTGGGCTCCCACTTCCACGACTTCAGTGGGAACGGCAGCGCTGACCGTGGCCATGGCGGGCCTTCCCTTCATCAACGACATCTCACCAAAGAAGGATCCCTCGCCCAGACGAGCCAACTCCTTCGTCCCCGATGCCGTGTTTTTCGTCACCGTCACCTCACCGACCAAAATCAGATAGAAGCCGCCGCCTTCTTCTCCTTCACGGATGATCGCATCTCCCGGCCCAAAACGCTTGAATCGGAGTCTGTTCGTCAATGCCTTGCGCTCGCTGTCGCCCAACTTCTCGAAAAACGGAGTCGCCTTGGAGAGTGTATCCAACAGCCGATGACGATAGAACTTCCGCAGCGCCCGGGCGACGTCCTTGTGCGACTTGGCCAAGCGCCCGATGACCTTTCTGGCGATCTCGATAACCTCGCAGTCGGTCACGGCCCGCACCGTGGCATGACGTTTGCGGTCACTCAGAAGGGCAAACTCACCGAAAAAACTCCCTGGGCCCAATTCGGCCACGGACACGTTTCCGTCCCCATGACTCTGCTTCTCCACCACAACCCGGCCATGGAGCAACACGAACAGGGCATTGCCAGGATCCCCCTCCTTGACCACCACGTCTCCGGCCTTCATCGACCGGCGTACGAGCCTCGAACGCACGTAGTCGAGCGCATCCTTTGGAAGCGAATCGAACAACGCCACATTTTCCAACGCCACCGCCAACTCGGAAACGTCTCCCGTCCCGGCTTCCGCACCAGGCGATTGAGACCCCTTCTTGTCTGACGAGGCACGAACTCCTGACGACGCACGGTCCGATGTCCCTCCGGTGCGCCCCTCCCCCTCACTTGCTTTGGAGGAAGCCGACTTCCGCTTTGAACTCTTCTTGCTCGACGTCTTCAGGTCAGAAAGGCCTCCCAACCCCATGACCGTCTTTCGTGACCGACCCAGACTGCTCTCCATGGCAGCAAAGGTTGCCTCTTCATCGTCGTCCAAAAGAACATTTTCGATGGTCCCATCGGGAGCGTCAAAAATCTGTCTCAAATTGGCCAAGCTCGGGCTCGTCCGTCGCACCGACCGAGGTTCCCCGCTGCGCCCGACCTTTTCCGGTTTCCCAGACGAATCCACAGCCTCGGCACCTCGCTGATCACGCGAGGCCTCCGCCGGTTCGTCGCCACCACTGCGAATCTCGGGAGGAACGCCGTCAGCGGTCAGTTCCTCGGTCTGCTCCGTCATCGGCGGAACCCCCAATGGATCCTTCATGGGATAGCTTCGAACCGTCTTGCGCGCTCCTGTCGGCAGCGGAGGTCGGTGTCGAAGCACAGCAGCATCTCGTTTCGGTCCGCCATCCCGGTGCTCTTGGTCCTTGCGGACCGCCGTCACCCTCCCATCGAGGGACTCATCACGCCCCTCAGGCCCCGACGAGGCACCCTGGTCACCAGATGGCCGCTCCACCGTGGGCTCCCCCTGATCACCAGCTGGCCGCTCCACCGTAGGCTCCCCCTGGTCACCAGATGGCCGTTCGAGCGTGGGCTCTTCGAGTTCGTCAGGTCCTCCGGAGTCACGATCGAGCGTGGGCTCTCCAGGCTCTGCAACGACTTTGGACTGAACGGCATTCAGGTCCGGAGACGAGGCACGCCTCATCACCGCTTCGGGAATCTCCCGAGACGGGGTCTTTGTGTCATCCATCGCGCCGTCCGGCTCAGAAGAGGCACCGACAGGTCTGATGGGCGTCTTTTCCCCGAACGCGCCAGAGGGCCGAGCAGACCGACGCACGGCGCGCTTGACCACGGCAACCCGTCCCAGCATGGTGCTCCGGGCGGCGGGGTTGATGCTCGGTCCAGCCTCAGATGCGCTGCTCGATCCTGACGGTGCACCGCCAGCCCCGAACGACACCCCCTCCGACTCGACGGCCTTTTGCACAGCGGCAGCCAGGCCTTTGGCCTTTCGGTCTCCGCCCCGTCCCTTCCCGCGTGAAACGAGTTTCTTGGCGTCCTTGGCCTGCACCCCGGTCTCACCAGGCAAAGCAACATCCTTCCTGGGGCTGGCCTCAGGTCCCGCCTTCCCACCTGACACTAATTTCTTGGTGTCCCGGATTGGCGGGCGGGCCGCGCTGGGCCTGTGCACCGGACCAGGTTGAGCACTCGACGGAGCACCTGTCTCTTTGGACTGACCGCCTCTCTTGTCGGGCGGCGGCACAGGCCCCCTTTCTTCAGGATGTCTCTCGGGAGGCGGCGGCACAGGCCTTCCAGGATGTCTCTCGGGAGGCGGCGGTACAGGCCTTCCAGGATGTCTCTCGGGAGGCGGCGGCACAGGCCCCCTTCCAGGAGGTCTCTGGGGGAGCGGCGGCACAGACTTGATGCCTTGACCATGAGGAGGCACCAAGGCACCTCCATCTTCCGACGGAACCACGTCGCTCTGTCCTCCGCCCAAAGACGGACCCGAAGCCGCAGTATCGTCTTCGATCAGTTCGATCTGGTCCGACTCGGACTCGCTCGAATCGGATTCGCTGACGGCATCGTCCTCTTCTCGCAATTCCTCGGGGATCAACCGCTCCTTCTCCCGAACGGTAGGCCGCAGTTCCACGGCCTCGAGCATGGCCAAAGCAACCTCGTCCTTCGGAGCGAACTCCAGGATACTCCGACACACGGCCGTCACTCGGACCTGTTTTCCCTCCTCTCGATAGGCCTCCGCAACACTGTGATACTGATCGAGAGCTTCTGCGACCTTGCCCATTTCCTGAAAGGCACCGGCCAACCTCAGACGAGCCACCAAACTGCCAGGTTCCTTCTTGAGGATCGATTCCTGCGCTTTGATGATCTTCTTGAGTTGTCTCTTCGTCAGCTTCTTAGAGGAATCAGCCATTGCCGCCTACTTGGGAGTCAACTGGATCCGTTGCATGAAGCTCTTCGGATATCCGCCGAACTTCTCGAACTTCCAGGAACCGAGAGCTCGCTTCACACAGGGCACGAAACCTCCCCCGACGTATGGGAGCACTCTAATGTTTCCCACCTTACCCGAATTGTAAATAGTAAACTTCAACGTAACCTTTTGCGCCTTGCTCCCCAGAACCTTGTCGCGCTTCGCCGCTTCCTCGTAACATGTCTTGAGTGTCGGACGAACGGAACGAACCTTCGTCTTCACCTTGGCCAGGTTCAGAGGAGGCCCAGACGCCGGCCTGGCACCGGAATGAACGACCGCATTCGGCCGCGCCTTCACTTCCAATGTCACCGGGTCCAATTCGAGTTCGCAGGGTTGTGCGCGGATCTTCTTGAGGGCACTCTCCAGCTTCACGCTCCGATCCTGAAGCTGTACGATACGATCCTGACAGCCTTGATAGTCCTTGGTGACCTTCTCATAACGGCTTTTGACCGTTTTGAGTTCCTTGTCGTTCTGCTGAGAGCAGCCCCCAAGAACCAGGGACCACAGGACTCCCACTACAGCAATTCGTCTCATGACCATTTTCACTTCCTTCACTTGGCAAAACCCCTACAACGATTCCCCATTGAACTTCTGCTATCTATGCCGCTTGTGCGTCGAGTCGACGCCCGCGGATGCATGCACGGAGAGCTTCTCTCCAATGTAATTACGAAGCTGAGGCAGGCTATATGGATCTTCGGCCACGAACGCCAAAAGCTGGCGTTCCGCCACCCCGCCCTGAGTGGAAAGGACATCGACCACTCGAAACAACACGTCCAGCGAGCGCTTAAAAGCAGCATCCGCCCGATAGTCCAGCAGGAACTGCCGAAACACATCCACCACCGAGCGCCCGCCAATCTTGGCCATGGCCGTGACGATCTTTCGCACGGTGGAAAGCGGCGTCGAGGCATCCGTCAGGTGCTCCGAAAGCGCCTTGACCGCCTTGGTGACCTTCATCTTGCCGAGCGCCATCGCCACCGGCCCCACTGCCATGGCCCTCTCACCAGTCACGTAATCGAAATGGTGATGCAGCACCGCCAGCAATAGAGGCACCGACTCGGGGCTCACCCGTTCGACCAGGACCTGTTCCGCTTTCAGGCGTACGGACAGCGGCAACTTCCGGTCCGACAGGATATGCAAAAGGATCTGGGTGACCTCTGTTCCCTTGAGATTTCTCAATTGCGTCAATGCGAAAAGCTTGGCGACTGAAAGGCGCCTATCGGGATCGAACACGATCCTCTTGAGCACATCCACCAGATTTTGCGCCGAAACCCGCCTCCCCGTTACACTGAATCCTTCCGCATCGAACGTGGCCCCGACGAGCGAAAGCCCGGTCTTCATACGCCACAGCACGTCTCCCGTTTCAGGATCCACGGAAACGATCTGGCCATCCTTGGTCGCATAAAGAAGCGCGGTCCCCACGTCTGCAGAACTCAACACGTCCTGCTCGGGCTCGATATGGACCCACTTGAGCATTCCGCTTTCCGTGTCGAATCCAAAAAAATACCGAAAGTACTCAAGGACTGCCCGATGCTTCGCAAAGGACCGGCCCCTACCGCCCCTCCACAGGAGCATGTTCCGATCGTAGGCCGTGTACCGAAACATCACGGGCTCATATCCGTCCCAATAATAGGCGATCCGCATCGTGCCCGTTTGTCGCCCCGACGAAAGCAGCCCAGCCGACTTGCCGGCCCGAGACAGGTCCAGACGCAAAAAATCCGCCTTTTCCGGCAGACCCGTGGCGGCACGGGCGTTCAGCTTGAACGCCCCACTGTTGCCACCGAAATACACCCCTTCGGGCAGCACGCGAACGAAGGTCACGTATTCCTTCCGAGTCCGAACCCGAAGGACCTCCTTGCCCGACCCAGCGTCGAGCACGGACAGGTACTGCTGTCGATACGGGAAAAAGACGTATCCGCCCGCAGCGGACGGCGCGCCCAACCGGCCGGGAGCTTCTCGGCGCCACCGCAGAGAACCGTCGCCGCCATCCCATGCCTCGACGTACGAACTCCACTTGCCGGGTACGAACGTTCCCGTCTGACCGATCACGACGTAGACCCGATCCCCGTCAGCCGCCATTCCATAGACACCACGCCCCTTGACGACACCTAGGGGCCGCTTCCAGCGACGACGGCCGGTTGTCACATCCAGCGCCACGAGCGCCACTGGACTTTTCGACACGTAATAGACGTTGCGCCTGCCCACGACCAACCGAGAATCGCGATCGGACACAGGCTGTCGCCAAACGACCTTGCCCGCTTCCATGTCCACGGCAGCGATGCCGTCCGGGCTCGTCACGGCCAGAAACGCCATGGGATGCCTCGTGCGGTTCACCGGATGTCTCGCAATGGTCCCAAGCCCCCGCAGAAACCCGGAAACATCGCCTCCGGTGCTGTCCAGCCGGTGCGGAGAAAACGGCTTCTGCCCACAAGCCGTCCAGAACGAAGCCAGGACGGCCGTGGCAAAAACCGCCGGTCGGAACGAGTATCGATGGATTCGATCGACAAGGAACATCACTGCCTCCCACATCTGTCACACGCGAACGCGCCTTACCGTTCAGCCACCTTTCGAGCAAGCAGGACCGATGCCGACTTACCCCCCTGATGGCCGGCCACGTACTCCATGACCGCGGCGATGGCCTCCGGCCCGGTCATTCCCGACAGCACCTTCACCACCCAAAAACGTACCGGTTCCGGACCAAAATCCGGCCGTTTCAGCAAAGCGCCGTAGATGGTCGTCACGATCCGAGGGGGGAGTTCCTCCATATGCACGGCAAGGAACCGTGCGGTTCTTGCCCCTCCAAGCGCGGACAGCCCAATCTTGGCCGCAAGTTGGTCCTTGCGGAGAAGAAGCAACCGGAGCAATTTCTCCTCGGCTTTGGTGGCCCGAATCCCACCCATGCTGCGTTTTTTCAAGAAAACGAGTAACCTCGCACCAGCGGCTCGAACCGCAGACGCCCCATCGGACAAGGCATCCATGGCCAGGCCATAGGTGCGTAACTCGGTCTTCTGGTCCTGGATGCTTCCAAGGATCTCCAGAGCAGCCGCTCGAACCGATGCCTCTCGATTCCCGCAGGCGTGCACGAGGATATCGAATGCTTTCGACCGCCCGGACAGTGCGTGGATGAGGGCCACGGACAACTTGGGGGGAACACCCAACAACAACGTCTCCATCAACACATCCGTGGCCTGAGAAGTCTGGATCTTGCCCAGAACGTGAGCAGCAGCCATGGCCTTGCTCATGTCTCCGCCGGCCAGGTCAGTCGCCAAGGCCTCGACGCTCCGGCCGGACGCCCGGGTCGTCCCCCCAACCAAAACCACGACCATCAGGATTCCAAGGCTTGTCGCCCTCTTCATGGTACGCTCCTCAAAACGCTGCAGCACCCCGCTCGGAACAAAGACAAACGTCTTCCACGCAAGGGCACCAACGGAAAGAAACCAATCGGCCGCCGTCGATGCACGCCAACACAACAAGGGCCCTGACGTGACATCGTGGATACGTCCTGTTCAAATACTGGATCTCACCAAAGGAGTCAAGGGATCCGATACGCTCGGACCTACCGCCCCAGGTACGTCCATGCAAGAACGAAAATGGCGACCAGGCAAGCAATCCCCACGCCGATGGCCACCCGGTCAGGTGCCATTTGCATCAACAGCCCCTCAGCCTCGCGCCACGGGGTGCTTCCGAATTCTCCATCGCCCCCATCATCGGATCCCTCCGACTCATGCAGGCTGTCCCCGCCCAAGCCGCCGCCTCGCCTGCCCATCTCCACCACCTTCTTGGCCAGGGCACGAGCCTGACGAAAATCTCCATAGCCGAAAGCAATCTGTGCCTCGTCGAGCAATTCTCTCGCGTCAGAAACCAAATTCCCTCCGGCAAAATCGTCTCCCTGACCGGCGGGGCGACCAGCCTCGTCACCTGACGACAGGCCCTCCGCAACGCCACGCTTTACCTCACCATCACTCATGCATTGACCCTAGCCATGCTGTGCCTCGATTGTCAATTGTTGTGGTTCGATTCGTCCAGATTTGGTACGGTCCTCGGCGGATCGACGTTACGGCAAGACCGCGACCAGGCGGCCGCCCGTCCCGGCCGCCATCGAGGACAAAGAAATGAGCTCATACACCAAACGCTACGTCGAGGTGGGAGACATCAAATTCGCCTGTTACGACGAAGGGCCCCGCCAGAATCAGGCCATCGTCCTGCTGCACGGAATGCCCACATCCTGTTACCTGTGGCGCAAAGTCATCAAAGAACTGTCGAACACGTGGCGTTGCATCGCCCCGGACCTCGTTGGAATGGGCGATACTGTTTGCTCGAGCGATGAGCGCTTCGACCTCGCAGCCCAGGCCACAGCGATTGCCAATCTCTGCAGGAAACTCGAGCTGCGCCGCATCCTGGTGGTGGGACACGATATCGGAGGCGGGGTCGCCCAGTATCTGGCGCTCCGGCATGAAAGTCTCGTATCGGGACTCGCGCTCGTAGACTCTGCCTGTTACGACAACTGGCCCGTGGGTGTCATCAGAACCTTGCGAGGAGCAGCCAGCATGGGCAGGGGATTCGGCGCCTTCTTCCGACTCGGTCTCGCCAAGAAACTCGCATACTCCCAACGAGGATTCCGCCGCGGCGTGAAACACCCGGGCAGCCTGGGGCCAAACCAAATTGATGAATACATCAGGCCCTATCAGCTCTCCGCAACGGGCCGACAGCGACTCCAAAATATGGTCCGAAGTCTGTCCAACGTGCAGACTCGGGAAATCGCCAACGAATTCTATCGGTTCACCAAGCCGGTGCTCGTGGTCTGGGCGCTCGATGACGCGTTCTTCCCTCTCATCTGGGCGGAGCGTCTCGCCACCGACTTCCCCAATTCGGACCTGAGGACCATCTCGGACTGTGGCCACTTCGTCCCTGAAGAGCGCCCCCGCCAGCTCGCTATCCACATCGATCGACTCGCCAAGAGCATCTTGAACTCCTCCGATGCATCGACGACGACCACCGAAGGATACGAACCCTGATCAGAAAGAAGACTTAGGGCATCCATCGGGGTTCGGGCAACCGGTCTGGATCCACGAAACCTGCAAAACTCACCTCCGCCGGCCCTTCGAGCATCACGTCCGACAGGTCAGCAGCCACCTGAACACGCAAGGTTCCACCAGGCAATCCGATGGACAACGGAACCGCGGGCCGGGCTCTATCCTCCAAGCAGGCAGCCACTCCAATGGCGCAGGCCCCCGTCCCACAAGCGGCCGTTACCCCGCAGCCCCGTTCCCAAACAACGGCGTCGAACTGGTTGGCCCCGGACGCACGAACGAAGGATACGTTCGTCCGCATGGGAAAATCCCGATGATGCTCGAACGCAGGGCCAAAGGTCCGCGCGAGTTCAAGCAGGTCTTCATCCGAATCCACGAACACGAGGGCATGGGGATTCCCAATGGAAACGGCCGTCACGGCAAAAGAACGCCCCTCGACAGACATGGATTCGGCCACGCAGCGCCCCTGCCCTTGGACGGGAATCAGCGACCTGTCCAACTCGGGTTTCCCCATTGAAATGCGTACGACACCGCTGTCTCCCTCGCTTCCCTCCATCACGAAACAGGACTTGAGTCCGGCCTCCGTCTGGACCACAAACTCCCGGGGAAGTCCCCGGCGGGCCCAGCCATGCAGGGCCACACAACGCAGCCCGTTGCCACACATCTCCGCCTCGCTGCCATCCACGTTAAAAATCCGCATCCGAATCGAAGCATCATCGTCTTGAGCAGGCAGGACGAACAAAAGCCCGTCGGCCCCCACACCGAGTCGTCGATGACAGAGCCTTCTGGCCCAGTCGGATACGGCGTCGGGCACCTCGGACGATTCGAACAGCACGAAGTCGTTACCCGTTCCCTGCACCTTCCAAAAATGCACGTCACCCATGATGCACCCCATCGAATTCTGTCCACATCCGGCCCCGAAAGAGCCATGAAAAGCGGCGAAAAGACGGCGTAACCGTCACCATCGAAACGCTACGGTCGAGCTGCTGGTCTGGCGGGAGCCATCGCTGCGGGCCTGACGGCTGCCATGGCAGGTCTGGCCGCTGCCATGGCGCTACGAGGCCGAGCGGCACGAGGACGCGCTGCCGGTGCACGAGGAGCCATGGCAGAGGCAGCCTTGGCTGCTGGAGCCATGGCCACGGGACGTATTCGAGCCGCCATCGGTTGGGCAGCACGTGGCTGCGGTCCCATCGCGGCGCCTTGCGGGCCCGTGGTCTGTCCAGCGGGTGCCATGACCGGCGTCATGCCGACCGGCCGAGCCGGCTGTCCAGTCGTGCCCGCGCTGCCAGCCATCCCTGCTGGTTGCCCCGTTGCGTCGCTGGTGGTTCTGCTCTGACCGGTCGCATCACCCGTGCCCTGCTGGGCCGTTGCGTCGCTCGTTCCCGTGCCACCGCTTTCCTGCAACAAGAGCTTTTCAGGGCTCACCGGCTTCGACATTCCTTTCAAAGCGGAACTCCCGCGCTGGCTCGATCGCCAGGCCAGCGAAGCCGAGGTGGCCATGAAAACAAACGCCATGACCCAGGTCAGCTTGCTCAGAAACGTGCCGGCTCCCCGGCCGCCGAACACCGCCTGGCCCGCCCCACCGAATGCAGCGCCCATTCCACCACCCTTTCCTGCCTGTAGCAACACCACGAGGATCAGGAACAGGGACACAATGATGTGTAGTACCTTGATAACAGCAAAAATCCAGGCCATGATCTCCTCTTGTACCAGTCGACCCCGCGGTCAATTCCGGGCAACGTTCACCGCCGCCTCTATAATGGCAGCAAAACTGTCGGTCTTGAGGGCCGCGCCCCCAACCAACGCCCCATCCACGTCGGGCTGCGACAGAAGCTCTGCCGCGTTGGATGGTTTGACACTTCCTCCGTACTGAATCACGACCTGGTTGGCCAGGTCCGATCCGAATGATTCCTTCAAGATGGAGCGAATGAACGCATGCATCTCTTGCGCCTGATCCGTTGTGGCCGTCTTGCCCGTGCCGATGGCCCAAACAGGCTCATAGGCCAACACGACGCGATCCATCTGAGCTGCCGTCAACCCTTCGAGGCCAGAGGTCACCTGACGATGAACCACGGTCTGCGCCTCGCCACGCTCTCGCTCGTCGAGCATCTCGCCGATACAGAAAATGACTTTCAAATCGGCATCCAAAGCAGCGCGAACCTTGCGGGCGATCTCCTCTTCGGTTTCACCAAACACATGCCGACGTTCCGAGTGTCCGAGAATGACATGGGTGCACCCAACGTCGCGAATCAGCGAAAACGAAATCTCGCCCGTAAACGCCCCTTCGGGCTCCCAGTACCCATTTTGAGCCGCCAGGGCCACCGATCCGCCTGCAAGCACCTGCGCCACCGGATGCAGAGAAACGAAAACTGGCGCGATGCCCACGTCCACGGGAGCGTCTCCAACGGTTTCGGCCGCCTCACGAACCGCCCGGGCCAATTCGACGGACTCGGCCACGGTCTTGTGGAGCTTCCAATTTCCACATACGAAAATTCGCCGTGTCGTCATGGTCTGCACCTCTCGATTGCAAACAAAAATGTTCCACCGGCATCGATCCAGAAGCCGTATTCTTGCCGAAAGGACACTCAGGCCCGTCGATATGGACCTTGGGGCCGCCACGTGACAGAACCGCGCCTTTTTGCCACTTTATGGCCCAGGGATCAAGGAATATGATGGTCACGTGTCATATGCGTCCGTCATGCAGCCTCGGCTTCGCACAACGTGTCTTCGACACGATCCCGAATTCGCCTCCATGGTTTCGTCTTCAAAAAACAACGTCCACCAACGGCGTCTCCTCCATCAAATCTGGTCCATCAAGGCGGCAACGCCGGGCAGCGTCTTTCCTTCCATCATCTCCAACGAAGCGCCGCCGCCCGTCGAAATGTGCGAAATCCTATCCGCCACCTGGGCCTTGTTGATGGCCGCCACCGAATCGCCGCCTCCCACGACCGACAGCGCATCGCTATCAGCCACGAGCCGCGCGATCTCGGTCGTTCCGACGGCAAAGGCATCATTTTCGAAGACCCCCATGGGGCCATTCCAAAACAGAGTTCTCGCCCCAGTCACCACGGCCCCGAAGGCGTCCACGGTCGCCGGACCGATGTCGAGCGCCATGGCGTCGCCCGGAACCTCGTCCCAAGCAACGGTTCGACCACTGACAGCATCAGGATCCGCACCAACGACCAGATCTTGAGGAAGCAGGATCCCCACATCTCTAGCCTCGGCGGCAGCGAGCAACTCACGAGCGACGACCAGTTTGTCGCGCTCCACGAGAGACGCACCCATGGCGGCTCCTTTGGCGGCCAGGAACGTGTTTGCCATGGCTCCTCCAATGAGGAGACGGTCCACCCGATTCAGCAGGCTCTTGAGCACTCCAATCTTGTCAGAAACTTTCGCCCCGCCCAGGACGGCTACAAAGGGTCGCTCCGGCTCCTGAAGCAGCCGTCCAAAGAACTCCAGTTCTTTGAACATGAGCCGACCAGCGCCCCTGTCAGCAACCAAGCTCACCATTCCCACCGTCGAAGCATGTGCTCGATGTGCCGTCCCAAAGGCGTCGTTTACATAGACGTCGGCCAGCGCCGCAAGCTGCTTCGAAAAATCCGCATCATTCTTCGTTTCGCCCACATTGAACCGAAGGTTCTCCAACACGGCGATACCGCCTGAACGAAGATCCGACACCACCTTGGTCGCGGTATCCCCGACGGTTTCCGGAATGAACGCCACGTCCTGGTCGAGCAATTCAGCCAGGATCGCCGCCACAGGCTCTAACGTCAGGCTCTCGACCACTTTGCCCTTCGGCCGGCCAAGATGAGAGGCCACCACGACCCGCGCGCCCATATCGATGAGGTACCGAATCGTGGGCAAAGCCGCTCGAATGCGGGTCTCATCCCCCACCTTGCCGTCGCGAAGCGGCACATTGAGGTCGAGTCGACAAAAAACACGTCGCCCCTCGACGGGCAAATCATCGAGCCGACGGATGTTCTCAAGCATGATTTCCTCCCGCCATGAACACATTCAAAGGGCTACGCAAAGTCACCCGCTCGAGAAACGAACGAGGCACTCCCGCCCCGGCAATCTATCGTCTGTCTCCTGTAAATCCCAGCCCTACAGACCCACGGCCGCCATATGCCTCGCCAGATCCAACACACGCATGGAATATCCCATCTCGTTGTCGTACCAGGACAGCACCTTGACCAAATTGCCCTTGGTCCTCGTGCTCTGGGCGTCCACGATGGAGGACCGAACGTCTCCCATGAAATCCACCGACACCAGCGGCAGTTCCTCGACGCCCAACACATCCTTCATGGGGCCGTCAGCCGCTGCCTTGAGCGCCTGGATCACTTCGTCGTCTCCCGAAGGGGCCTTCTCCACGTGGGCAACCAGGTCCACGATGGATACGTTCGGTGTCGGCACACGAATCGCCAGGCCGTCGATTTTTCCGTTCAGATCCGGAATCACCAAACCAATGGCCCGAGCGGCCCCTGTGGTGGTTGGAATCATCGACACGGCAGCAGCCCTGGCCCGCCTCAGATCCTTGTGTGGAAAGTCCAATATCTTCTGGTCGTTCGTATAGGAATGCGTTGTGGTCATCAGTGCATGCTCGATATGAAACGTATCGTGAAGCACCTTGACCACAGGAGCCAGACAATTCGTAGTGCAGGATGCATTCGAGACCACCTTGTGCTTTTCCGGGTCATAGTCATCGAAGTTCACGCCTCGAACGAACGTTCCGTCAGCCTGGTCCTTGCCGTCTGCCGGCGCACTGATGACGACCCGCTTGGCACCAGCAGTCAGATGCTGCGCCGCATCGGTCCTCTTACGGAATCGACCGGTGCTCTCCACCACGACATCCACACCCAGTTCGTTCCAGGGCAGTTTGGTGGGGTCTGGCTCCTTGACGAGCCGCACCTTCTGCCTGCCGGCCAGGATCATGTTTCCTTCCAGGGAGGCATCCAAAAACTTGCGATGCACTGAGTCGTACTTGAACAGATGCATGGCCGTGTTGGGGTCCATCAGGTCGTTCACAGCCACGATGTCCAAATCCGGATCGTTCGCAGCCAGCCTCAAAAGGGAACGACCAATCCTACCGAAACCGTTGATTGCTATTCGAGTCATGGTCCATACCTCGCTTTCGTCTGACGTGGGGCGAATCCTCCACCTTTTTTCGCTTGGCTATACCTAGCCGCTGCATGACACGTCGTCAAGGCGAAAGCGAAGCTGAACACATCGCGTGAGCCCCCCCCGTTTCTTAAAGCGAAACCATCGCTTTATCGACCGCGCTTCATGGCCCTGCAATATGGTCGTTGTCCTGGATGGACAATGTCAAGCACAGCGCGTCTTTGGCACAACTCAAATCAACGTGACGAGATGCATCACTTGACAGAACCAAGGCCCATCATTATAGCAACGACCACGGCAAAAGCGTCCATTCGACGAAGGGACGAACACTCGCCGCTTTTTTTGGGGAATGAATGCGGCGAGTCCGTTGTTCCGTGGGAGATTTTACTTCAAACAGGTGTCGACATGAGCAAAAACGACGAGAAGAATCAACCGACGGATGAAGCACAGGTAGAATCCAAAGGCACGCAACAAAAAACCGAAGGGTCGAAGGCCGAGGAATCAAAGGCCCAAGAGGCTGGCGCCGCCGAAGGATCCAAAAAAGACAAGACATCCAGCCCGGCCGACAAGGACGTGGGGGCCACACCGGTGAAAGACCTGGCCAAGCACGACCACGTCGGTACGGACGAGGTCCTCATCGACGTACAGGACCTCCACAAGGCCTATGGCCCCATCGACGCGGTGGACCACATCAGCTTCCAGGTCCGCAGGGGCGAGGTGGTGGGGATCCTGGGGCCCAACGGGGCGGGCAAGAGCACGACCATGAAAATGCTCACCTGTCTCCTGGCTCCCACCGGAGGACGAGCCAAAATCGCCGGACACGACACGTTGACCGAGTCCATGGCGGTCCGGCGCTCCATCGGGTATCTACCTGAAGACACTCCCGTGTATCCGGCCATGAGCGTGCTCGAATTCCTCCAATTCGTGGCCGAGGTCCGGGACGTTCCAAAAAAGGATCGAAAGCGGCGTATCAAGGAGACCTGCGAATTGACGGGTCTGACGTCCGTGCTCGGCCGTCCCATCGGCGAGCTTTCGAAAGGATACCGCCAACGCGTCGGCCTCGCTCAGGCCATGGTCCACGATCCATCTATCCTGATTATGGACGAACCATGGACCGGTCTGGATCCGAACCAGATCGCTGACGTTCGGAATCTGATCAAGGCCCTGGGAAAGGACAAGACTCTACTCGTGAGCACGCACATCCTGGCCGAGGTCGAGGCGGTCTGCGATCGCATCGTGATCATCGACCATGGAAAAATCCTCGAAGACGGCCGTCCACAGGACGTCATCGACCGAAACGGCCAGGCCATGTATCGGTTCGAAATGAATCCGAACGGCAAGGAGGCGGATGATTTTGCAGTGCCCGCCCGATCCGTGGCCGGCGTGGCTTCCGTCGAGGTGACCCGACACAATGGAAATCTTCTGGCCAAGGTGGTCTGCCGCAAGGGCAAAGACCCAGGCCAACCGAAACTTCTGAGCGTGGTCCAATCCGCGGGCATGTCGCTCGTGGCGGTGGAACGCAGCATCACGAGCCTCGAAGATATTTTCCGGACCATGACCGTAGGCGACGCCGTAGAAATTGGAGCTGCGGCCTGAACCATTGGACGTTCGCCCCTTTGTGTGACGAACCTGGGAACCCGAACAGGGAGACCGAACCATGAGCAAGACCTGGACCATCTACAAACGGGAATTGGGTGAGTACTTCTACTCACCGGTGGCCTATGCCGCCATTGTCATCTTGTTGTTTTACATGGGCTGGAAAGGCTTGAACCTGATCCTCGAGGCGGCGCAGCCCGAGGCGAACATGCGGCCCTTCTTCGCATTTTCTCCATGGATCTTGAGTTTCGTGGGGCCTGCCCTGACCATGCACCTCATCAGCGAAGAAAAGGGCAGGGGCACCATGAGCCTGCTCCTGTCCATGCCCCTGACGGACTGGGCCGTGGTGCTCGGAAAGTATCTGGCCGCCTTGACCGTCCTGACAGCAGCTCTCGTGCTCTCGCTCGCCTACCCCATCACAATTGCCGCCATGGGCAACCTGGACTGGGGCGTCACCGTGGGTGGCTACCTCGGGCTCCTCTTCATGGGCGCCTGCACGCTCGCCATCGGCCTGATGACGTCGAGCTGGACCAAATCCCAGTTCCTTGCATTCATCATCGGTGCCTTTTCCTGCCTGATGCTGTGGGAACTGGGCAACCCTCAGACCCTGATGTGGCTGCCCTCCTCGCTCGTGGGGTTCTTCCAGTACCTGGCACTGGGCACCCACATGAAGAACATCTCCAAAGGAGTCTTGGATACCCGGGACTTCATCTATTATCTGTCGATCATTGGAGCAAGCCTCCTTTTGGCTGTTCAGTCCCTTGAAAGCAGGAGGTGGAGGTAAGCCATGACCGCGCACAACAAGACACAGAAGAGCACGGCGAGCCGCAAACGAACCATTGGCGTCAATGCCATCCTGTTCGCCGTCCTGGTGGTGGTAGGGCTCGTCCTCGTCAACGTAATTTCCGCCCGGGTCTACAGCAGAGGCGACCTGACCGAAGACAATCTGTACACGCTGTCCGCATCGAGCAAAAAGCTCATCAAGTCTTTGCCACGGCCACTCCACGTCAAGGTCTTCGTCTCCGAGAAATTACTGCCGGGCTACCGTGAAACGGCTCAGTACATCGAAGACCTCCTGGACGAATACAAGAACGCCTCCAACGGCAATTTCAAGTGGGAGGTCATCCACCCCGAACTGAAAGACGAATATAAGAAAGAAGCCGAGCGATACGGGATCAAGGCCTTCGTTGCGCGGGCCAAGGCCGCCCATGCCCTCGAAGCACGCACCATCACCTTCGGCATCGTCCTGTCGTACACAGCGCCGGGCAAATCCGAACAGGTCGAGGTGCTGCCGCAGATCTTCCCCGGCATCGAACGGAACATCGAATACCTGCTCAGTGAACGGATCAAACGACTCACGGTACGGCGCAAGAAAGTGCTCGTCCTGACCGGCCACGGCGCCTTCCCCATACAGCAGCAGGACAAGATCAAACAGTTCCTCCAAGCACTCTTCACCCAGTACGAAGTGCAGATGTATCCGACCGCGGGCAAGACGTCTCTGCCGGACAACGCGGACATCCTGCTGGTGGCCACACCGAACCGTCCCTATACGAAAAAAGAAGAGAAGCTCATCAACGACTTCATCATGAAGGGCAAGTCTGCTCTCTTTATGATCGATGGGCTCACGAAACGCCAACGGCCCATGATGATGATGCAGAAGAACCGCATGCCTCCCATTTTCGTAGGCGGGCATTCCGGTCTGGAAGACCTGCTCAAAACCTGGGGTGTCACCATCAATCAGGATATCGTCATGGATCACAAGCTCCAGATCTTTCCCGTGGGACGACGAGTCATCTTCCACCCGGCCATCCCGGCCATCCGGGTTCCGGGCATGAGGGGCACCGTCACCCCGTTCCTGGCGTCCACCCTTTCGGTGAAGCAGACCTACCTCGGCAAGGGCAAAGGCAAACCCTTCCACATCTTGCCCTTAATGGTGACCAGTTCAAAAGCATGGGTCCAAAAACCTCCGTTCATCTTCAGCATCCAGAGCAAGCCTCGCCCCTCGGAGGACACGAAGCTAAAGGCCTATCTCCTGGGCGTCGCCGTCGAAGGATCGCTGCCGAGCCTCGCTGCATCGGCGAACACCAAAGACGCAACCGGCACCGCGAAACTTGCTGTAAAACACAGCAAAGGAACCGCACGCATCGTGGTCATCGCAGACGCGGACATGCTGTGGCTGACCCGCCAGATGATGCCGAACCGCGTCTTCATCCAAAACGTGATGGACTGGCTCGCCCAGGACGAAACTCTGGTCAAACTCAGAAACAAGATGGCCCAGGATCGCAGTCTCACCCTGCCCGACAGCAGGGCCAAGATCCTGGCCATCAAGTTAGCGAACATGGTCGGTCTACCCTTCCTGGTCATCCTGGCTGGATTCGTCCTGTTGGCCACGAGAAAAATGCGACGAAAAAAAACGGAACTCTAACGTCCCCTTTCCTCGCCTCGAATCCAGGTGGACGATGTGAAGACACGACGAACGGAGGCTGTCATGGACAAGAAGGTGATTGTGGTGCTTGGACTGGTGGCAATGGTCGCGGCCGTTGCTCTGGTCCTCGTCAACAGGGGCGAACGCGGGGTGCGTCGATCCACGGAGCCCTACCCATTTCCCAAGCTGAAGGTGAAGCCCCCCACGGATCCAAAGGCGCGACGAACGTGGAAATCCCCTCTTCGCAAGAAGATCGACCGACTCGAAATCACCAAACACGACAAGTCGGTGACCTTGAAACGGACGGCGGTCAGTGACAAAAAGAACGACGTAGGCACATGGGTGCTGGTCAAGCCCATCTCCTATCCAGCCAACAAGAGCAGCATCCGGTCCCTGCTGTCACGCCTCGACCGGCTCGAGTTCTGGGAGGTCATCACCAAGACCCCATCCGATTTCGCAGACCTCCACGTGGACGACAAATCCGGTACCAGGCTCAAGATCTTTGCGGGCAACGACCTGCTCGCCGACATGGTGATTGGAAAAACCATCACCACGAAGATGGGCGCTCGATCGCAGACCTACACGGCCATACGCGCCCACGATTCGAACACGGTCTGGAAGCTCGTCGGCTCCGTGTCGTACGTTCTGAAAAAGGAACTCTCCAAGTGGCGAGATCCGACCATCATCAAGGAACAGCGCAAAGCCCAGGCAGCGATGTACCTCCAGGACACGACCAACGGAACGTTCCTGGCCGTCACCAGAAACCCGGACGAAACCGACAGCAAAAAGATGTTCAAGAACTGGATCATTGCCGCGTCCACACCGGTCATCCACTCCATCGATCAGATGGATCTGGGGCGTCTTGCGTCCGCAATCTCGTCCCTGCGCGCGCAGGAATTCACCGATGACGCGAAGCCGGACCAGGTGGGCCTCGACCATCCCAAGCGACGCATCGTCGTCATCTACAAGAAAAAGACGGGTACGCCGAAGCCCACGGCAGGCGCTGCAAAAGACAAATCCAAGCCACGCGCAGGATCCACATCGACGGCTCAGACCAAGGGCACAAAGACGGCACAGGCGGCCAAGGGTCAGGCCGCGGCCACAAAGCATGCGGCGGCGCGCCCGGGCGCAACCACCGCCAAAACCGCAGCCACCACGGCTCCGATGAAGGCCGTGACTGGAATTCCGGCATTGGACAAACTCGCCGCCGATCCAAACTACAAGGTCTACGTGCTCCTCATCGGCAAAGAAAACACGAAGGACAAGAAAGTATACGTCAAGCTCCAGGGAAAGAAGCAGATATTCCTCATCCGGAAGAGCAGCATGCGCATGTTGGAAAAGAAGGTGCTCAATTTCCGCAACAAGACCGTGCTCTCGGTCAACCCGGATGACGTGACCGAGCTGACGATTCGGCACCCAAACGGCGTCACCCATCTCAAGAAAATGAAAGGCAAGTGGACCGTCCTGGAGCCCAAGGGGCTCGACCTGAACACGTCCATGGTGGAGCGGGTCGTCAAGATGCTCAAGAATCGGTTCAAAGCCCGCAAATACGCCGATACGACCGATCCGAAAAAGACTGGCCTGAACAAGCCGACCGGCATCGTCTTCATCGGCACGAAGCACGGCACGCGTGAGATCCACGTGGGAAACCAGTCCAAGAAGAACCAGTGGTACGTTCAGGTCAAGGGATCCAGAAACGTCTTCATCATGGGCTCGTATCCCCTCAAGCAGATCTACAAAGAATCGTCCAAGTGGAAGAAGATCGCCAGGCGACCTCCCATGCGCCGACGCTAGCCGGACCTCCTGTCAATCGAAGTCAGCCGCCTCCCTTTCGGCGCTGCTCATCGAAAAAGGACGCTCCCCCCCCTACGACTGATCCTCCTCGAAAATGTTGCCCTCCAGGAACTCGCTCAGGATCTCGTTTCCGTCGATGACCCGCGACCTGGGGCATCCCCATACGTCACACACGGTCACCAGATAGGCATCGTCGATGGACTCCGTCAGATAGAGCTTGCGGAGGTCTCCATGCCATTCACAGCCGCACTTGGCCAACACAGGAAGTTCCACCCCGCAATCCGGACACCGGATGGAGAGTTTCGTCCCGGTCTCGAAGGTAGGCCCGTACTTGGTGAGGTCACCGTGGAAGGGGCTCAGTTCCACTACGTCCTCAACCTTCCCGTCGCTGACCAGCAACCGGATGCCGCCGTATCCGTCGAACTTGTGGCTCTCCTGATTCACCAGATTGTGGCCGTTGGGGCAGAAGAGCTTGGTCACGATCACGACCACATCGTCCTCGACCGAAACACCGGCATCATGTGATGCCTCCGGGCTATGCACCCTGAGCGCGTCCTTGCGAATATCTTCTTTTGCCATGGTCTGTCTCTCCTGTCCGCCAGCCGACCTCAATCAAGAGTGCCAACGAGGCGGTTCGTCATGCATCCAGGCGAACGACCCAATCAAAGGGATCGGCCACCTTGCCCAACTGCAACCCCAAAATATGATCGTAGAGTTTCTGAGCGATTGGCCCAGTGCCGCCGTTTCCGACGGTTACCAGTTCATCTTTGTATTTGATGGCTTTGACCGGAGAAATGATGGCCGCGGTCCCAGACCCAAAGCATTCCTTGAGCCGGCCCGACTTGGCGCCTTCCATCACCTCGTCGATGCTGATCATCCGCTCATTGACCGTCATTCCCCAATGTTTGCCGATCTTGAGAACGGAATCCCGGGTCACGCCCGGCAGGATACTGCCCGTCAGAGGACTGGTCACCAACTCGTCATCGAAGATGAAGAAGATATTCATGGTCCCGACCTCTTCGATGTACTTCCGCTCCTTGGCGTCCAACCAAAGGACCTGGGTGAATCCGGACTTTTTGGCCTCTGTCTGAGCCTTGAGGCCTGCGGCGTAATTTCCGCCCGTCTTCGCCTCCCCGACCCCACCGAATGCAGCCCGCACATAGTCATCGCTGACCCAGATCTTGACCGGATTGAATCCTTCCGGATAGTAAGCGGCCACAGGACTCATGATGATGTAAAAAAGATAGGTATCAGAGGGACGCACGCCGAGATAGGGGTCCGTCGCGATCACGTTCGGGCGAATATAGAGCGAACAGCCCTCGGTGTGGGGAATCCACTCCTTGTCCACCAAAACAAGCTGCTTCAATGCATCGGAAACAAAATCGAGAGGCAGTTCGGGGATGACCAGACGCCGACAGGATCGATTGAGTCGCTGCAGGTTCATCATGTGCCGGAACAGGTACACACCGCCGTCCGGGCCGTGATAGGCCTTGAGCCCCTCGAACGCCTCCTGACTGTAATGAAGCACCATGCAGGCCGGATCCAGTTCCAACGCATGATGGGGTTCGATGCGCGCATCGTGCCAACCCTTGTCCGGCGCATACTTCATCGTGAACATATGGTCGGTGAACAACCGACCGAAACCAAGACTGAGGTCATCTTTGGAAATTGGTTTTCTCTGACCTTCGGGAACCTTGATCACTTCGATATCCATGAGCCACTCCTTTGCATGATAAACATCGAACGGGCCACCCGGCCACCGCATCCAGCAAACCTGCCTAGTCGAATAGCACAGCCCTCATATTGTTTGCAAGTATCGCGAAACAGGCATCGAGTGGATTGAACTAAAAGAAAAGCACGTCCAAAAAGAGGGAAACCGGGCCCAAGGAGGCGCGAGGATCCGTCATCGAACGGGCATCATCTACTCACTCCCTTGGACACAAAATCATCTCTTGAGCGACCACGCATCCTACTCGATGGGCAGATTCACGTATAAGGCCCCAGTGCCCACGACCTTCATGTCACTACTCACGCTGGCGGCCCGTTCGTATGTGGAAAACCTGCGGTCACAGTCCAGATCGGCCTGAGCACGAGCCGTAAATTTGGCCCGCGTTCCTCTGCCGACCGCCACCAATCGATATTGAAAATAATGGGGGTCATTGATGGCAAACTTGAGCGCACGCCAGGTCATGTTGTCCCAATTGACACGCCTGCAGCGACCGCCTGGATACTTGCAGCAGCGCCTCCTCGGCGTCATCCCGACACTCCTCGGGAAACGCGCCTTGATGGCCCTGCCGCTCCGTTTGCTGTGTTCCTCCTCGAAGTAGAGCACCGACGCGTCAAATATCTTCTTGAGGTTCAACGGCGCCTCGGCGGTTTTCGCCTGCCTCAGGTACTTGACGAAGGCTGGAATGGCCACAGCCGCCAATATAGCGATGATGGCCACCACGATCATGAGTTCGATCAGGGTGAAACCAGATGCTCGACGTCTCATCTCTAGAGCCTCCTTGCCCATCCAAGACACAAAGTAGTACCACATCATCCATGTCAGACAGACAATCCAACTGGATTGTGCTTCGCATCACGGAACCTGCCAGCCGCCGGTTGATTCAGTCGCCCAATGCTCCCTCGACCTTCGAATCATGAAGCCACACCTGCGCCAAGTCGTCAACCATCCGAGAACGGATCCCCACCAAACCATCCGGCTTGACAGAACCACCTTTGGAAGAAAACACTCGCCATGCAGGACCACGAAGGGCCGTCGTGGTCCGCGAACCAAACCGGATCGCTGCAAAGAAACAAAGAGAACAGACCGTGGCACAAAGACACACCCAGGCACAAAGACATACCCAACGATTTTCGAGCCGATGGGGCCTGGTGATGGCCACCCTGGGCATGGCCATCGGGGCCGGCAACATCTGGCGTTTCCCTCGGGTTGCAGCCCGAAACGGCGGAGGCGCCTTCCTGATTCCATGGCTCCTGGCCATCGTGTTCTGGTCGGCTCCGCTCCTCATGATCGAATTCGGCCTGGGCAAGGCCACCAGAAAGGGGCCTGTGGCGGCCCTGGCCACGGTGCTCGGCAAACGTCGAGCCTGGATGGGCGCCTTCGTTGCCCTGGTGACCTCGTTCATCATGTTCTATTACTCGGTGGTGACCGGCTGGAGCGCCTGGTACTTCCTGGCGAGCATCACCCGATTCGATGCCCTGTCCGGCGCCCCACAGACCGCCTGGCACACCCTGACGGGCGGCAGCATTTGGGCCGTGTTATTCCACGTCACCGCAGCCGTGGGTGCTGCCCTCATCCTCGTTCGAGGAGTTGTCTCTGGGGTGGAACGCGTCTGCAAGGTGCTCGTGCCCCTCCTCCTCGTCCTCCTCTTGGCTGCCGCCATACGCAGCCTCACGCTTCCAGGAGGCATCACCGGACTCGAATTTCTGTTCCACGTGGACGGATCCAAGCTGGCGCGCGCGGACACGTGGCTCGCCGCCCTGAGTCAGTCCGCCTGGTCCACGGGCGCCGGTTGGGGGCTCATGCTGACCTACGGCGCCTATGCGCGAAAAAACGAAGACGTGGCCCTCAACTCCACCATCACGGCGGTGGGCAACAACGCCGCCTCCATCCTGGCCGCCATGGCCATCCTGCCGGCCATCTTCGCCCTGTCCACATCCACCGATCAAGCCATGGCCATCACAGGATCCGACAACACGGGGCTCGCCTTCATCTGGGTACCGCGCCTGTTCGCCAGGATGCCCGCAGGAGGCGCCCTATTCGCCGCCCTGTTCTTCGCCGCCCTGACCGCCGCCTCGTTTTCGTCATTGCTGGCCATGATGGCCATGGCTACCCAGGTCGTTCAGGATCTGGGCCTGCCGCGCAAGAAGGCGCTCGCCCTAGTGGCAGGCGCCACCATCATCGTGGGCCTCCCATCCGCCCTGAGCCTGCGCTTCTTCGAAAACCAGGACTGGGTCTGGGGTCTGGGCCTCCTGGTCAGCGGCGGGCTGTTCGCCATGGCGGCCATCTCCCACCGAAACTTTCGAAAGGATTGGATCAACACCGAAGGAGCCGACTGGCGGGTTGGTCCATGGCTGGACGTCATGGTGCGCTACGTCATCCCCGTGGAGTTCGTCGCCCTGCTCGGCTGGTGGTTCTACCAATCCATCACCACCTACGCTCCGCACCAGTGGTGGAATCCTCTGTCCACCTTCTCGGTGGGCACCTGCATCGTCCAGTGGGGCATCGCGCTCATCGCGCTCATCGCTCTGTCCACATGGCTTTACAGGCGTAGCACCCTGGGCCGCACGGACGAACGACCAAGCAGTGACGAAGGAGCGTCCTCATGACGGTCTCTGCAATCATCATGATGGTGGCCACCCTGGGCTGCACCTGGGGACTGTTCCTGATCCTACTGGCCGTGGCAGCCCGATCCGAGTCCCTTAGCCGAACGAACCGGGATGAACGAACGAACGGCGACGGCCCCGCAGACAAACCTTCCTGAAACCGCCAGCGAGCCATGGCGACGAACGCAGCTCGCTGATGGACCGTGGATGAATCCTTGAAACAGACCGAGTCCCTACTCCACGGTCACCGACTTCGCCAGATTTCGAGGCTGGTCCACGTCGGTCCCCTTGTAGTCGGCCACGTAGTATGCCAGGAGCTGGAGGGGCACCACTGCGAGCAAAGGTTGGAGTTCGGGCAGGACGTCCGGAATCAGAAACAGATCATCGGCCAGGCTGCCCACGCGCTTATCTCCCTCCGTGGCCACGGCAAGCACCATTCCGTTCCTGGCCCGCACCTCTTCGATGTTGTTCAGCATCTTGTCGTAGCCGGGGCCGGACGGCATGAGCGACACCACGGGAAGGTTCTCGTCGATGAGCGCAATGGGGCCGTGCTTCATCTCACCGGCAGGATAGCCCTCCGCGTGGATGTAGGAAATCTCCTTGAGCTTCAGTGCACCCTCCAAAGCGATGGGATAGTTGATGCCCCGGCCCAGGTACAGAAAGTCCGACTTGTTCGCATAACGCCGCGCCAGCACCTGCAGTTCGGGAGCGCGTTCTATGATGCGGTGCATCTGCGCCGGGATCTGCGCCAGGCCTTGCAGCAACTCCCTGCCACGGGCATCGGAGAGCCTCCCGTTGCGCCGGCCAAGGTACACGGCCAGGCACACGAGCGCAACCAGTTGTGTGGTGAATGCTTTTGTGGACGCCACGCCTATCTCCGGCCCCGCATGCGTGTAGATGCAGGCATCGGATGTGCGTGGAATCTGCGAATCGATCACGTTCGCAATGGCCACCACCGTGGCCCCCTTTTCCTTGGCGGTCCGCACGGCCGCCAGGGTGTCGGCCGTTTCGCCGGACTGGCTGATGGCCACCATCACGTCTCCGGGTCCGATAAGCGGATCGCGATACCGGAACTCTGACCCCAGATCCACTTCCACCGGAATACGGGCAAGGCGTTCGATGAGGAACTTGCCCACGAGGCCGGCGTGATACGACGTGCCGCAGGCCACGATGAACACACGACCCAACTCACTCGGATCCAATTTGAGCCCGTTGAGATTCACATCGCCGTGCTCCACGAGGATCCGCCCCAACAACGTGTCGGAGACGGCCCGGGGCTGCTCGTGGATCTCCTTGAGCATGAAATGCTTGAAGCCCTCCTTTTCCGCCATCATGGGGCTCCAGTCGATGCTACGGACCGGCCGCTCCACCGAGTGACCGTCTCCGTCCCAAATCGTCACGCCATCAGCGTCCAGGGCCGCCACGTCGCCGTCTTCGAGAAAGATCATCCGCCTCGTATGCACGAGCAGAGCCGGGATGTCCGACGCCACGAGCGACGCCTCCTCACCGAGCCCCACGATCAACGGAGAACTGTTCTTGGCGCAGAACACGCGCCCCTCGGCTTCGGTCACGCCCTCTATCACCATCGCAAGGCCCCAGGTTCCACGCACCTCTGCAAGGGCCGCCCGGATGGCGGCCACCGGCTCCGCCCCCTCTTCGAGCTTCTCGTCTATGAGATGGGCCAGGATCTCCGTGTCTGTCTCGGATTGGAACCGCCGCCCCTTGGCCGTCAGCTCGTCCTTGAGCTCCAGGTGGTTCTCCACGATCCCATTGTGAACCAACGTCACCCGCCCCACTTTGTGCGGATGCGCATTGCTCTCCGATGGACCGCCGTGGGTCGCCCACCTCGTATGGCCGATACCCACATGCCCCTTCAGATCCTTGCCCACCAAGTCCTTGGCAAGAACGGAAAGCTTGCCCAGACTACGCACCACCGACACCTGTCCGTCGGGGCCCATCACAGCGACCCCGGCGGAATCATAGCCCCGATACTCGAGCCGTCTCAGGCCGTCCACGAGCAGATCGACGCAATCCTCATGTCCGCTGTACCCCACGATTCCACACATCGCGCACTCCTCCCATCACCCCTGCCCGACCACACTCAGCGACATCGTCCGATGCCACGCTCCGCGCAATCCCTGCAAGGACAACGTTCCTTCTCTCCATTCGGCGCATCCGACTCCCGCCCGGTTGCCTCCAGGCCACGACGTCACAGCGTTCCGCCGTGACGATCCCGGCAGGGACCGGCAGGGTCATTGCGTTCCGCCAAGCCATGACGACCAAAGTGCATACCCACGTCCTTCGCGGCACCGGGACACAACGATTGTTTGTACATCCGCTGCGGCCCGTCAACAATCAGAAACAAAGAACCGGCTACCAGGGACAACTCAACAGGCCCCCCTTGCCGTCAGCCACTCCGACAGCGGTATCCGCATCGTTCAGGTCACTGAACTTGGAAAACTTCTCCCCAAGCCCTCCCTTGGCCAGGTCGCAGGCAGCATCCTTGGCATTCTGTTCCAGGTCCTTCTGCAGCCCGGTACCGTCCAGGAGTGTCACCGCAAGTGCCTCCCGCAGGATCGATTTCAGGATCGCCTTCTGCAGTGCAATGAAACCACCGAGCCCGAAGCCGCCGCCGGTCAGGCTCGCCAGGAGCCCGAGGAGATCCATGAGCTGGCTGGCCCGGTTGATGCGATCCTGCATCTCCTGCGTCTCGGACCCGCCACCGCTTCCGTCGGGCAGCACGGCGATGAGTCGCCCCGTGTCTGGGTCGACGGCGTAAAACGCCATGGGAGACCCCGTCTTGGGAACGATCCGGTACTCGTCCCAATAGGGGTCCATGACGTGGCCCCATCGGTCCTTGGCTGCCGAGTCCAGGCCGGGCGCCACCTCGCCGATGTCGTCATAGGGCGACAACAAAGCCAGGTCGGCATCAGCAAGCAGGGACATGGTGCTCGTGACAAAGAGCGCCTGCTCCATGACCGCAAAGCGCGCGGTCGCCACCAACGTCCTTCTGAATCCGACCTTCGGATCCTCGGCCAAGGTGGCGAATCCGCCCAGCGGCAGGATATCCATGCGTCGAACGATGCCGGTATCGAACTTCGGTCGCTCGGTGAAGAGCACGACCCGTGGCCCGGTTTCATAGATGGGTTGCGTGGCGTCCTCGCTGTCCAAGTGTACCGCAATGCTGTTGAGAGCGGGAACCACCGCCGGAATTGGACTCGTAAGCGCAGATCGAATCTGGTCCACGTCGCCTGAAACAGCCGCATCCCACAACGGTTCGATGCGCAGCTTGGAGACGAGTGCATCGTCCAGGATCGCCGACATGGTCGGATCGGAACCTTCGAAGGAAAGCAGGGTCGTTCCGAACATCATCTCTTCGACTGCGGTCGCATCCTCATCGGAGGGCGTGGACTCGAGCCCCTTGTCGTAGCCAGCTAGGGTTCTCGTCACCGTGGTCGCCCCGACCTGAATGGTCAGGTACAAACCGATCAGGGCCGGTGTCGGGATCCTGGCGTCAGACGCGGGAATCGTGTAAGTTGCGCGCCCCTCCACACGACCGTCGGACGTGGAGACGACCACGTGGTGCAGAGCCACACCGGGCTGTCCGGCTCGGTAGGCGAGGACATACGGATCCACGGCCTTCTGGTCCAGGAAGGCATTGGCCGCGTCGGCGGCATCAGACGGCTGCGTAGCCGTGGTGACGGTACCACCCGACAGGCTCGCCATCTCGTCCAGGGTGGTCTGCACCACGGTCCCCACCCCAATCATGACCACGGGGGGACCATGCTCGATCCTAAGCTTCTGATCGACGGTGGAGGGACTGTCCGCATCGCCGTCAGTGGTGAACACGATCACCGTACCCCCGAGGTCGTCGGCCGCGCTCAAGGCGGCCCAGAGGTCCGAACCCACACCGCTGGCCGCTGCGGCCTGTGTCTTGACCTCGTCCGGCGAGGCCGTAAAGTCGCCCGCCGATTCCGCTCCCAGACCGACGGCGGCCACCCGAAACATGGCATCGGGATGATGCTGCAAAATCGAAGCAGCCAGGTCGTGAGCATAGTTCGCCACGTCGTCTCGAAATGCCTGCGGGATGCTGTCCGACAGGTCCACGAGGATCACGATCCGCGGCCCAGAAGACGCATTGCGCTCCATCACGAAACTGCCGGCGTGCTCCTCGTCCGTCACGTGGAACGCCGACGCCCCGAGGCCGGTCACGAGGTTGCCCTGATCGTCCTTGGCCACCGCCCGTAGGACGACACGTGGAAACGCAACCGGATCCGCATCCACGTCTATGGAAGCCACCTGAGCCAACAGCGCAGGATTCGGTTCGCCGGTCGCCACGGGCACCCCGTCCACCGACACCGTGCCCGCATCGTCCACAGCCACCTCCTGCCCAGATAGGGTGATGGCAGAAGAAGCAGCCACGGATTGTTCCGCCAGGGCGGCGGGCTCCACACCAGGCGCGTCCAGGGCCAACACCGCGAAGAACGAACGCACCGATTCTATGGTCAGCCCAGACAGACTGTCCAGGTCCACGGCCGGCACGAACTCGACCCGCAGACGCCTGCCCACGAGATCGGAAAGGGACCAGTCTCCTTGCACCAGCACCTTCGGGCTGTTCGGATCGTCGCTGCGGGCCACGGACAGTTCCACGTGGACCGTATCGTCCACGGTGACCGGATCCGGAGCAGGCCCCAAATTGTCCGATGCGTAACTCTCACCAAACACGGCGTCCGGCGGCAACGGATTGGCAAAGATCTCGTTTCCATCCACCATGACCCGCACCAGCAGCATCGTATCAAAAGACGACAGGTCCACGCTCTTCTTCGCTTCGAGGCCCTGGGGCAAAATCGCAAGCACCTTCTCAGCCAAAGCATTGCTGTCGTCGCCGCCCTCGTCCACGAAGCTCACAGACCGAGAAGCCGTGTCCACGCCCAACTCCGATTGCAGTTGTTTCATGATCGCCACGTCTTCGGACGATGGCGCAAAGTCGGGTCGGGGCTTGAGCGCGAAGCAGGCGCGGGTCTGCTGCTGGGTCAAAGCATTGGCCCCCGCCCAGACCTCCGCATCGAATCCGGCCCGCCGATACAAGTCCGCAAGCAATTCCACCTTCTCACGAGGAGTGCCAACGCCATACCGCAGCGTCGTCTCTGGAGCCCAGCGCACGGCCACGGCCTCGCCAGGCCCGAAGCCATCGGCACGGACGGGACGCGCCGAAATCTCGTCCCGGACGAAGGCAAAGATGGCCTCCGGATCCTTGCGGGCCACGACATCGTCCGCTCGGGCCACGAGGTGATCGGGACTCGACCGAATCGCCTGCCGAAGGTCGCGCCAGGTATCGAAGGGCACCTTGCGCGTGGTCGTGTTATGATTCGACTGATTCGCATCCTTGCTCCCATTGCACCCGGAAGCAAGCCACCCAACGCCCACGACCAAAACGAGCGTCGCTGTCAACACCAAACCAAGGGGCACGGCAGCCGCGCAGCGTGCGTTGAACAACTCCATGATGCGTTGGACAAGACTCCTGTCCCTTCTCGTCGGACCTGCTGTGGCTTCCATGTCATTGACCTCCGAACATAACGAAATGAGAAGACTGGACGGGGCGCGATTCGCTTGCGCAATCCCCGATTTCGTACGTCTGTGTATGACGCGCCCCTGTTCTGCGTCAGGACGTTCCTGTCGGCCTGAACGGGACATTTGGCATCGTATTTCACGGCACAGACGGAGTCTAAGAAAGTTTGCAAAGATACGCAAACATTTCGCCATCCATTGGCATCATCGCCACAATTCACATTGACAGAACTTCCAACTCGTGGCGTTACCAAAATACGAAAAGAAGAGCGTATTTCATGCGGCTCTCGGGCGACGAGAGCCCTGCTGCCCATCCAGGAGACCAGCCCATGACGGACAACCGAGTAGCCGCTGACTACCAGGCCATGGACCTTTCGAAGGCCAGGCTTTTCGACAAGCAAGTACAAGAAAATTTCATGCCGGCCATTGTTGCTACCGCCAGGCAAATCATGGACGACTATGCGATCACGGATGGCATCTGTGTCGACGTCGGCTGTGGCACAGCCCGCTTTGCTATCGAACTCTGCAGGCATTCGAATCTCAAAATATATGGACTGGAAGCCGTGCGGGCCATATACGAAGTCGCAAAAATGAATGTCGAGCAGGAAGGACTGGCCAACAGAGTGACGCCCATGCTTGGCGATGCCCAGGCTATACCTTTCGAAAACGAATTTGCCGATTTGATCATCAGTAGGGGCTCCTATCATTGCTGGGAAAATCGGGTGCTGGTCTTCAAAGAAATCCACCGTGTCTTGAAGAAAGGGGGAATTGGTTTCGTCGGCGGCGGTTTTGGAAGGTACGTGTCCGAAACAGAATTGGAAAGAATGCGGTCTTTGAGGGACCGGTCTCTCAAAGATGGCGCGAAGGCGTACCAAGAGCCGGATGAACTGCGGAAAATCGTCCAAGAGGCGGGCGTCTCCAACTTCCGCATCATCGACGACAGGTCGGGCCTTTGGGCCGAGTTGAAAAAATAGGCTTCACTCGCTGCCACGTAGGAAGCATGTCGTGTCTCGAAAATCACTCATCATGTTTGGAATGGGCGTAGGCTCCTTTGCAGGCGCCTACGTTCCCGCCCTGTTCGGAGACAGCACGTTTTCCATGGCGTCCATCGGGCTCTCCATCGTAGGTGGCATCGTAGGCATCTTGCTGGCTTACAAGCTGACCGCGTGATCACGTATCGATCCACATGACCGAGCGGATCCGCCGTCATGTGAAACATCCCCGCCTCTGCGCATCTCGTGAATCGCTCTACTCGCTCCCACCTCCTGTCGCCCCCTGTCCATCGGGTCAGTGGTTTTCGGCAGGTTCCAGGACGCGGACAGGCGTTGCACTGTCCGTCGTGCTCGTAGCTCCCTGGCCGAGCTGTCCGTCGGAGTTGCCGCCCCAACACCACATAATACCATTCGATTGGACGCCACAGGCATGCGTTCCTCCGGCGGAAAGCGAAGTGCCATCTTCGATGACCAGGACCGCAAGCGGGGTCGCACTCGACGTACCGACGCCTTCACCGGCGCCGAGTCGGCCGTTGCCGTTCGATCCCCAACACCAGGCACTACCCAAATCGGTCATAGCACAGGAAAAAGACCAGCCTACGGACAGGTCCACGATGTGTCCCGTCAGGTGGGTGACAGCGACCCCGGTCTGGGGAACCGTACTGCCCACTCCCAGCTCCCCGGAACTGTTGCTGCCCCAGCAACGCACATGGCCGTCGTCGAGCAAAGCACAGGAATGGGCCTCACCCGCCGCCACGGACAGAGCGGTCGCATCACTCAAACCGGTCACCCGGACCGGCGTCAGCGATTGATTGTGCGTGCCGTCGCCGAGCTGGCCCGAACTGTTGTCGCCCCAACACCAGACCGCCCCGTCAGACTGCACCGCACAGACATGCTGTCGCCCAGCCGCAATATCCGTCGCCGTGTTCGATCCGGAAAGGACCACCTGGACCGGAGAAGCGCTACTCGTCCCCGTGCCGTCGCCCAGTTCTCCATGCATGTTGTCGCCCCAGCACCAAACCGCGCCGTTGCCATCCAAGGCACAAGAAAACGCATCCCCAGCCGACACATCCGAGACGCCAGAAAGCCCGGGGACCTGAACGGGCGTCGCAGTCTCGGTAAAGGCGGACGCAGGACTCCCGAGCTGACCCGACGCGTTGTCCCCCCAACACCAGACGGTCCCGTCGTCAAGCGCGGCACAGGTATGCTGCTTCCCGGCAGCCAGGACGCGCACAGCACCCTGCAAATCGATGACCACCACGGGCGTCGCCTCACTCGTGGTCGTGCCGTCTCCGAGTTGGCCGTTGCTGTTCGAACCCCAGCAGAGCGCCAGGCCGTCGCCCCGCAGCCCACACGTGTGATAGCCACCGGCGGCCGCCTCCTGCCATCCACATTCGGCGGGGCAGGTCTGACGCGTCTCTCCCAACGCGGACGAACAGACGCCGTCGCCGCAGGTGAAACAATTCGTCTGGTCGAATCTGCACGAATCGCTGCACCCCAGGGTGCCACCATCCATGTTCAAATCGATGCAACTCTTACCATTCAATTCGGTCCCATCACAGTCCTCAGCCCCTTCGACCAGGCCGTCTCCGCACGCCGAACAGCCCGACGTATCGAAGGTGCAATCAGCCGTGCAGGTCACGACGCCATCGGGCTTCTGCGCCACCTCCTGACAGGTCGCCCCACCCACATTCACTCCATCGCAGTCCTCGCCCCCCTCGATGTGGCCATTGCCGCATTGGTGGCAGTCCGACCAATCGATGGTGCAATCGCTCCGACAGATTGCCGTGCCCTGGGAAAGATGGCCATGGCCGTTGGCGCAGGTCTTGTCCCCAAGGTCCGTCCCATCGCACTCCTCATCCGCTTCTCGAAGCGCGTTGCCACAGGTCTGTTGCATTTCCTTGTAGCAACGAGGCACCTGATCATCGGGACGCAGGGAACAGACCCAGCCGGTCGGACACCCCCTGGGGCCGTCCAGATCGCACTGGTACAGGCCTTCGGGCACGTCCACCGAGCAGGCACCGATGATTGAAAGCATGGCCCACAAAAAACCAAGCCTCAAGATCCACGTTGTGATATCCTGCCGTTTCGTCATATCCACCGTCTGATCCATTGCTCCGTCTTGTCCGTTACGTCATTCGTCCGCGCTCAATGCCCAGGCTGAACCGGCGCCCTCACATCCGACTCAAAATGGAACCGTCATCGAGGTCATCACCCCATGCCGCGTCGGGACGATCAGGACCCTGCTGGTCTGTCGTTCCGGCTTGCGTCCGAGAAAATAGAGGGCAGTACCCGCCGCCGCAGCCAAGACCCCAACCCCCAAGGATGTCCAGGTCACCGCCAGGAGCGCCTTTCTCCGATCGTAGCGCCGCTGCATAGCCGGGTCCCACCAGGTGCCGTCCGAAGGGTGCTCCAAACGACGTTGGTCATAGGCGGCCACCCCGCCCACCGCGGCGCTCACCGCCACGAACCCCGCCGAAACGCCCCACAGAACCCAGGCCGCCAGCTTCATCGTGGACCGGACAGACCGTCTTCTTCCGACAGAGCCAGCCCCATCCTTGTGCGTCTTTCCGTTCTTCGTCCCCTGGGCCGTTTTGGCGGCCGCCTGGGCCGTGGCCAGACGCTGTTTCAACGCAAAGATACGCCTGTCGAGTTCCTTGCGCGTCACAGCGGCGGGAGGATGCTCACGAACCTGGCGGAAGGCATCCAAGGCCGGCTGAATGAGCCCGGCGTCCTGGGCGGACCGACCCACCCAGTAAGTGGTCAGAGGCGCAGGCAGCACTTCGTTCGTGCAGATGAATGTGTCCATCGCCTCGCCGAATCTTCCGGTTCGATACAGACGAATCGCCTTCATGAACAAACGACGAGCCAGCTTCCGCGCCGCCAGCCGACCGGCGGGACGCGGCGGACAGACGAGCCGCACCCCACCAGGGCGGCCAGTCGGTCGGGCCACACCGGCCACGGAAACGCGGGCGACGGCCGGACGAGCGGCCGTTGCCGAAGCGTGGGGCGTGGATACAGAACCACCGGCGGAACGATGCGCAGCCGACGAACCGCTGCTTTGCCCATGACCGGCTCTGGCATCCCGCCCAGCAGACGCCGCCCGACCCTGTCCGAACGGAGCGAATAACAGGGACGCCAGGGAGAGACCAAGAACGAATCGCAATCGCACCGTCACATTCTCCAATCACAATGTTCAGTCAGGTCCTGTGCCGAAATGATGGCTTCCCAACCGCCGCCAAATCCATCTGGGCAACCGGCAGAACGCCAACCGGGCCAAGCCACGATGGCAGAAGTGTAACCCAGACCCATGAGCAAAGAAACGGGTTTTTTGGAGAACAGCACAAAGACCAACCGCACAGGGCCAATTCCGGACCGTCAGGATGAAACGACCGGCCCGTACCCGACAAGAGCCATCTTGGCGAGCCCTACTGGATCACGTCGCAGTCGGGAAGGACCGGACCCGAATCGTTGTTGTCGTCCCGGCATTCGTGGAACGTGGGGTGCTGCGGATCGATTTCTATCTTGGCCACGAACGTGCTGTGCACGTCCACGTTGTCCTGGGCCTGGGCCTCGTAGACCACCTCGACGAGCTGACCAGGAAACAGGGCCGTGGTCGTCTGCTCCTGGTCCAGCAGTCGATCCTGACCGTTCTCCCGCACGTAGAACCCGACCGTCACCCCGCTGGGCAGGAGCGCCGCGCCCAGGTTTCGCACGTACGCATGCAGCTTCACCGGATCAATGCAATCCGCCAACAGGGTCACCGTGGCATCCGGCGCGTTGAACAGTCCTTTGTCCTGCACGTTCTGCCGGAAGTTGTTCAGCCACGACTGGGTCCAGTTCGTCTTTTCGTGCTGCGGAATCGCCCCGTACGGCTCGGTCGAGGCGCAGGCGCTGTCCCGTGGATCGCAGATATTCGTCACGTGATACGTGTGCTCGTTCCACAGGGTCCTGGTGCCCACCCAACTGTTCGCCGTGTCCCCGAACACCGTGATTCCACGATAGGCCGGCCCGTACGAAGGCGGCACCCAGGCCGGCCGCACCCCGTTCGGCCCTGGTTGGGTCCAGGGCGCGATGTTGCATTTCCACTGAGTCGGGTCCGCGCCGTTGGCGATCATCACCATCTCGGCATGGCCGTCCCCGTCCACGTCCGCCAGAAGCGACGACTCGGTGGCGGTAAACGACGTGGTCAACGCGGCGAACCGCACGTTGCCCGTGGTTCCGTCGAAGACCCACAAAAAACACTCGTCGTTGTAGACCACCTCGGCCGCTCGGTCCCCCTCGAAGTCGAACACCGTCGACCCGGTCACCGACGAACTCAGGTCATGGTTCGCCGTCTTCCACATGATGTTCAGGCTGTCTTGGTTGAAGTCCGGCTTGAGCACCGTGTAGAAATTCGCCTGCGCCACCCCGATCTCGGGATGAGTGTCTCCGTCGAAATCCGCCACCGTGGGCGGCCCGCCGAACCCGGTCCCGGGCAAGGTGACCGGCCCAAGCTTGGTCTGGCCCGTAAGGCCCTCCAAAATATACACCTCGCCAGACGCCACCAGGACCACGTCCGGCTTGCCGTCCTCGTCCAGGTCCGCCACCGCATCGAATCCATCGTGCAGGTCGTTTCGGTACCACAGATGGCTTCCGTCCGTCTTGTACGCCGTGTTCCCGGCCAAAAGTTCCATATGCCCGTCGGCCGCGCCGTCCAGATCGGCAAAGAGACTCAAGGGTTGATTCCAGGCTCGCCCGATCCCGGCATCCCCCGCAAACATCTGATTCAGGCTCAGCGACGCCGTGGTGAAAACCACGTTGCCCAGGGCCACCTCGGGCCAGCCGTCTCCGTCCATGTCCGCAATGGCGATCCCACCGCCCCAACCGAACGACCCAGACGAAGCAGGAACGGCATGATCGCTGATCGCCGTGACCGTACCCGTGGCGTCCACGATCACGAGCTTGCCCTCGCCCGTGGCCGCCACGATGTCCATGGCACCGTCCCGGTCCACGTCGCCCAGGGCCACCGATAGGCCCGCAAAGCCCACCGATCCGCCCTCGGCCCTACGCAACGACCAGATCTCCTGGCCGGTCAACCCATCGAGCACCCGCAGCACGCCGGTCTTACATCGACTCGGCGTCTGGCCCGTACATTGGCAGCAGGTCCCCAAGGCATCCGCCGACACGAAAATGATGTTCGGCGGGTCCAGATCGTCCACCACCCCGTCGCAGTTCGTGTCGTAGAAACGACCTACCGCGGGCGTGGCCCACACATCCGTGCGATTTGGATACTCGACCACCGTGTCCGGATTCCAGGACCACTTGGTCCGCACGCTGAGTGGCCCCCCTGCTGAGGGGTGGTACTCGCAATTCGGAATGCACAGCCCGCCGTCCGGCACGCCGCCGTCTGCATCGCAGCGGGGCGGCAGGTCCACGCAGCGGCCAGCCGGTGCAGATCGCAGACAGGTGGACCCATCAGTGGGACCGGCGTCGGGCACGCCGCCGTCCTCGTCATTCAGTCCGAACTCGCAGTATTGGCCCTCTTCACAGTCTGCCGTGCTGTGGCAGATGCCGCCCGGCGTCACGCAGGCGTTGCCGAAACACACCTGGGTCGTCTCGCAGCAGGCGCTCCCGCACACCTGCTCCACCGTGGGGCAGCAGGAACCCGACACACAGACCCCACCGTCGCAGTCGTCGTTGCTGTGGCACTCGGGGCCCGCATCCATCACGCCTCCGTCGCCGTGGTGTCCGTCGCCCGTGTATCCGTCCCCAACCGATCCATCGCCGCCGCCGCTCACGGCATGCGGTCCACAGGCCCCAAGAGCCATCCACGAAACCAGGGCCACGAGCGCCGCTCCCAAACCGCTTGCATCTTGCAATCGTAGTTTCATCACATCCTCCTGTCGGACGGCCTACGTCCAAAACCACCATATCGCACACAGTCATCCTAGACCACAAAATACATGATGATGCGCCAAGGCCCAATGCTGGATCACGTCCACCGCGATGATGACAGAGATCAACAATCCGAAGAAAACGATGGACGGGTGGCAAGACGGCGGAGGGATTCAGGCAGAAACCAAGCCATCTCGAATCAATGCCCGGTGCAATAGGCGCCTACCCCATCGCCGCCACAGGTTCCAGCCCCATCTCCAGCTCCCGAACCCGATTCCCCCGAGTTGCCGAAATGGGGAGCCGACGACGAAGCGCTCGATCCGGCCGAGCCACTGGCGCTCCCGTCTCCCGAAGATCCACCGCCTCCACCGGCGCCGCCATCTCCAGCGCGCCCCACGGCAGGACAGGTCTGGCCCGTGAGCAGAGTCAGGTGCTGGTGAAGCACATGAAGACGCTGCTTGCCCACGAGACGGGCAACCACCTCGCCTTTGTTGTTCAGGAAAATGAAGGTGGGGTACCCGATAATTCGATACTTCTTGGCAAGCGCCCGGTTGTTTCCTTCTTCGATGACCACCTGCTTGATGGCCACCTGGTGCCCCCGGCAGTCATGTTTGAGATGGTCGACGACCGGATCCATGGCCTTACAAACCGTACAAGAGGCCGACTTAAATTCCAGGACCGAGGCCTTGCCCGCCGGGGTGCAGGCCACTGCTTTGCCGCCACCGCCGCCCAGGGAAATATTGCCGAACAGGAGCATCAGGCCGACGATGACCAGGCTCGCCCCGCCCACGACCTCGACCTTGTGCATGTGCCGCTTGAGCTTATCCATGACCGTGTTGGCGGCACTCAAAAACAGCGCCACCGCTAAGAGCGGCACGGCGAACCCAACGGCGTACGCCAGCAGGTACAGTCCACCCTTAATTGGGTCACTCGTGGTACCCGCCGTGTAGGTCAGCACGGAGCCGAGCACGGGACCGATGCAGGGGGTCCAGCCGAGGGCGAACACCATGCCGAAGAGCAGATTCCCCCAAAAACCCGTACCCGTGTTCATGCCAACACGAAACTCGCGGTCCAAGATGCCGATATTGAGCATCTTGAGCATCTTGAGCCCGAACAGGAACACCACGAGGCCTCCGACCTGAGTCAAAACGTGGCGATAGGACACCATGGCCTTCCCGACCAAACTGGAAGCCGACCCAAGGGCCACGAAAATGACCGTGAACCCCAAGACGAACGTCAATGCACCTTTGAGCATACGCCAACGACCAGCGAGGCTCTCTTCGGCCTCCTCGATGGTCGAACCGGCCAAGGAACCCACATAGATAGGAATCAGAGGCAGGACGCAGGGCGTCAGGAACGTTGCCATCCCGGCAAGAAAAATCAAGGGTACGGACAAATGCATAGGAAAAAACCTCTCGACATCACACAAGAATCGACCGATTGCCCCACCCAGAAGCGACGGTCCAGATGGCGCCCGCCAACGGATCTGCTCAACGAGACCATCCAATGGCGCGGCCCAATGGCACCGCCCAACCGGACGGACCTACGGCCCAATCAAGTTTAGAGCGCCCCACGAGAAAAAAGGGTGCAGCACCGTCGCCGCCCACCAAACGCACGGCGCCGCGGGTCCATCCTGCTATGCAGCTCACCGATTCTGCGACGCCGCCAGCCAACCGTGCAACGCTCCAACGTCAAAGACGCACTATTTTCGCAATGATGCAAGCTTGCAAAATCATAGCGGCGTTCCGGCGAAAATCCCGTGCCTTTGCATCGGAAAATCCGCAACGTCACGCCAAATCCATCGGCAGGACGAACACACACACCGCCTCCCAGACGCAGGCGCTCTCGCCTGCATCGCCGCCTCCCTGCCACGAAACGATCGGCTACTTCGCATCCCACACGAGCCGGAGGGTCACGTTCCCGTACCCGCGATACTCCTTCTTTTCCCTCCTAGAACCATCCCGTCGCATCACCCAAGCCCGGCGGCGTCCAGCCGCCCCCGACACCCATTCCCAAAGAGACGGGTCGGGAAAGAGCAACCCCCTGGTCCGCCGAATGGCATCCCATTCCGCCCGGGAGGGCAGCCGAGCTCCATTTGCCTTGGCAAAGGCCCGGGCCTGAAAAAAGGTCACACCGGTCACCGGCAGCAACGCTCTCGGGTCTTTCTCCTGCAATGCATTCGACGACGGTTCGTCTTTCGTCATGTTTTTCCCTTTGCCTTCACGGCGCGACGCGAACTGCTTCCACTGCAGGATGCTCACCGGTCGCACCGCCACGTAGAGGCCACCTCGGCCGTTTCGCCTCGAAACGAACACGGTGCTCCAGGGCACCTCGGGCCCCAACTCGACCCCTTGGTGCCCACCCTGGCCAGAAACCCCGGCATCTGTGGATCGCGGAGGCAGAACCGGAGCGTTCCCATGGAGCGACAGCGCTCGCGAAGGAGCAGCCCCCGACAGTCTGAGCCCGACTCCGACCAGAAAAACCGCAAGGCTCAACACGGACAATACGAGCGACCAACCAGGTAAGCCCGTGCGAGCCACCAGCGTATGGGGACGCGCTTCCGCGCGACGCTCCGACCAGTCCGACCGATCCGAAGCACTGTAGTCGCCACGCTCACCGCTGCTCGAAGGTCGATCCAGAACCGTGGGATGCCCATCGGTCTTGGACGGACCAGACACCTGTGGCACCACACCGCCCAGGCCCCGCTCCAACGAAGACAACTCGGACACGAGCCCGTCGAAATCCGGCCGATCATCCGGATGGGTCGCCATCATCCGCTGCACGAGAGCCGCAACATCCGGATGACTCCCAGCGACCACCTCGACCAAATTCGGCCGCTCCTGGTGGATGTGGCGAGACAGAATCGCCATATACGTATTCGGCCCATCGTCCGTTCGAAACGGAGGCCGACCGGCCATGAGATGGTACAGGGTGCAACCGAGGCTGTAGATGTCCGACCGGCTGTCCGCCTGCTCGCCACGCGCCTGCTCGGGCGAAATGTAGTCCGGGGTTCCCACGATCAAACCAGTGGCCGTCAATTCCGGATCCACATTGATGGTCTTGGCCAGTCCGAAATCGGTCAGCTTCACCTCCCCTTCGTCCGTCACCAGAATATTGGCCGGCTTCACGTCCCGATGCACGACACCCACCGCAGCAGCAGCCCGCAGGCCCTCGGCAGCCCGCCGCACCACGGCCACCGCCTCCGCATCGGACAACGGTCCCTTGTCCGCGAGCAGACTTCCCAAGTCGCGGCCACGGAGATACTCCATAGCCAGGTAGGGCAACCCGTCGTGCTCGTCCGTCAGGTAGATCTGCACCACGTTCGGATGGGTGATCCGAGCCACAGCCCGCGCCTCACGCACGAACCGCGCCCGCAATTCGGCGTTGTACCGGTGCGCCTCGGACAGAACCTTGACCGCCACGTCCCTGCCCAACCCCTCGTCGTGGCATAGGTAGACCTCACCCATGGCCCCCTTGCCCAGCCGGTCCTCGACCCGGTAGCGGCCCACCCGGTCTCCGACCCCACAATCCGCTGGATTCGCCTTCGACTTACCCATGCCATCTGTCCATGTTTTTGCCTCATCGACGGTTGCGCCAACACACGAAATCTCGGGTGGCGCCCTCTCAGGAAACCTCGAATCCAACTGGTCAGGGAACCTCGAAGCCCACTGGCTCGGAAAAGTCCTTCCATGACGGGTCAGGCAGCACGTCGGTCACAATCAAAACGTCGTCCGCTGCGACGCCCGTCAGGTCTGCGGACGTGGTCACCCAACGCCCGGTCGCATCGCTCGCCAGGTCGTCACCTTGGATGATGGTGATGCCGTCCCGCTCCACGCGGAAATGCACGCCCGTATGCGGCTGTGAGGCAAAACCACCAATGCGTCGAGACAATTCGAGGCGCCCCCCTCCTGCATCCACGGTCTTGATACTGGCCTGAAATGGCAGCACCGCCAGGTTATACCCGACGTGGAACCCAGGCGTCGTGATCCCGACGAGCCAGTCGTAGCCAGGATGCACATACCACAACACGGGGCCCTCGGCTCCCCAGGGCTGAACCGGTCCGACGATCGGCTCTCCCTGCCCCGGATCCGGCCTGCCGTTTCCGTTGTTGTCCTTGAACGCGATGATCATACACCAATCGAGAGTCGCGTATCCAGGATGCCACGCCCAATCATCATAGTGAGAATCATCGGCCAAATCAGCTAGGTCGAACGAAAACGGGACCCGTTGCCCCGACGCGTACGTGACGGTCTGGGACGCCAGCACCTCGGTGTTGGCCGAAAGCCACTGTTCGGCCGACAGATAGGCTGCTGCCTGGATGAAGACGGCAGCCACCGTCCAAACCGAACCATCCTGTCCTTGTGAACCGAAATGCACGGCCCCATGGATGGTCGGTGTCAGGACGCTCGCCATCTGGACGCCGCAATCCATCGCGTCCGCCCAGTCCTCCCACCGATAGAACACAGGAATGCCATTTCCCTGCATGAGATCCGTCATGTTGTATCCGTGCACGATCTCGCCCTGATCCAAAGCAGGAAGCGTCCCGGCCGCAAACATCACCTCGGGCGTACCGGACTGGAAGCCGACGACCAGATCCCCATCGTCCATCTTGCCTTGAACTGACCCCACGTCGTCGTAGACCACCAACAGATACGGCGCCACGCGGAAATCAGCAGGAACGTCCGTACCGTCGACCAGCACCAGATCGCCATCGGGCACGGACAGAGGCAGCGCCAACTCGTAGCCCACTTCCTGCTGCGAACTGAAATCCAGCGGAGCCGAGACCAATTCACGAATATCACCCACCGATCCCGCATCCCACGAGACGAGACCGAGATACAGCAGCCCGACCCGCGGCGCCCTCAGATCGACTTCCGTCTGCACCAGATGCACCGTGCCACTGATGCTCGGAGCCGCCACTGCCAGACTTCCCAGCGGCATCCAACCGTCGATGCCGGAAACGGACAGACTCATGTCCGCCGCGCCTTCGTGACTGGAAGACAGCACGAATGCCGCCTGTCCCTGCCCATCGGTCGTGGCCGACGCATCGGACCGCCCATCCGCAGTCACCGTGTCACCTGAGCGTTCGGACCGAACCGCAATGCCCACCCCGGACAAAGCGCCGTCCGCATCCGCCACCGCCACCTGGCAGGGCACCCTGGCCACCGAAGGCATCAATTCGACCCGACCCGACACAACAATCTGCGCGACCAACACGAACTGGACCCGAACAGGCACGAGTTCCACGTCTCGATCGGGCAGATCCGCCGTGAGGTCCGCCTCGCCAAAGCTGTTCGATGTCACATGAAACAACGCCTTGCCCGCTGAGTCCGTCACCAGCCCGTCCGCCTCGACCACTGTATCCATCCCGGGCCTTGAACTGCGCAGCGTCACCTTCAGACCTTCCATCGCAGAACCGTTGCCGTCCTGCACAGTCACCGTCACCTGGATGGCCAATCGGTTGTCCCGATACAGAACCGGTCCCGCCTCCAGATGACTATTCTTGAGCGACGGCCCCGAACCGCCGTCGTGCTTGCAGCCAGCGCCGAGCGCCAGCGAGCCGAAAGCCACCAGGCAAAAAGCCACCAGGCGGAAAGCCCCCGCAGCAATGACCGACCCCGCCGACCCCGCCGTCACCGCCG
>JAGGXR010000042.1 GCA_021162935.1 Deltaproteobacteria bacterium | reverse complement strand
CGTGCAGCTCGTCGTGCAACCCAGCGTCCCACCGTAGTAGCCAAGGCCGGTGCAGCTCTGCCCACCAAGGTCCGACCCGTCGCACTCCTCCGTCCCGTTCTTCACCCCGTCCCCGCAGTTTCCCGCGCAGTTCGTCTCGTCGTACGTGCAGCTCGTCGTGCAACCCAGCGTCCCACCGTAGTAGCCAAGGCCGGTGCAGCTCTGCCCACCAAGGTCCGACCCGTCGCAGTCTTCTCCCTCATCGAGGGCACCATTGCCACAGGTTGGCGCGGTACAGGCCGAAACATCGAAACGACAGTCCGCCCCACAGGACAGTATGCCGCCACTGTAGCCCAGGGACCCGCAACTCGCCCCGGACAAGTTCCCACTGTCGCACTGCTCGTCCCCTCCCACGAGGCCATCTCCGCAGGTCCCCTGACAGGAGGACAGGTCGAAATGGCAATCGGCCCCACATCGAAGATTGCCCGAGTAGTATCCCAAGCTACCACAGGTCTCGCCTGCCAGCTTGTTGCCGTCGCAATCCTCGCCCTCATCCACCACTCCATTGCCGCACCAGGCCGAAGGAGCCTCCGCCGTAGGAGAAAAGGTACAGGACAGCCCCAAAAAACCCAGCATGGCCACAGCAGCAAACAGTTCCTGCTGCGCCATCACTCTCACGTATCGCATCACCGCCGACCTCCGTGCGGGTGCACAGGACCCAAATCCTGCGCCCCGGCCTAGGCTTCTTCCTGTGCGTCACAACAAAGCGCCGGGGCTCTTCCGTTCGACCCGCTCATCGACGGAAGAGTAACACAGCAAACATGGCGAAACAACTGCCCCCCCTATTGAGGCCCAGCCAAGGAGTTGCCATCTTCGCTGTTGCTGACGGCCGGTCCAAAGAAACAGGGAAGACCGACGGACAAAATTCGAAGACTCGTGGAGAAAATCAGGCATAGACTCGTGGAAAAAATCAGGCATACGTGACGGACCAACCCAAAACTACCAATCCGGGCTATCCGGCTCCATGCCGGGAGGTGCCTGGTGCTCGCCTCCTTCCGACCGTCCCGGTGCAGGCGGCGGCGCGGCGCCAGGTGACGGTTCCCCCTGACCCGACGAGCCCAACGAAGGCGTCCGAGGAGCCTCCTGCGTAGACGAATGGCCGGATGCAGAAGGAGCAGACCCAAAAGATCGTGGTGGCCCGGTCACCCGAAAATTGATACCAATCACCGGCGCATAGATCACCGGATCGAAGTTCAGAGGCTGATAGATGGTCAACCCAACGCCGAGCCAAGACGTGGCCTCGATCTCCCAATTGATGGCGATATAGGGATACACGACCTGGAGAATATGGGGATCGATCTCCCCCGGATCCATCTGGATCTCCCTGGTCGCGTCTCGATTGTAGGGCTGATTTCGAACACCAGCGGCCACAGACAAGTAGCTCCAACCAAGGGCAATGCCCACCCCGAGTTGAGCCCGCGTCAGAAACGTACGCGTGCTCTTGGCCATTTGGGGCCAGGTTTTCGGATCGGGCAGGCCATCGCAGGAGCCACCCTCGGTTCCCATATCGAAATAGGCAATCCGGGAGCGGATCCAATAAGGCCAGGCGTCACAGGCAAAGCTGAGGGTCACCTTCTGGTTGACCTTGAAGTCCAATCCGAAATGAAAGCCCGCACCTCCAATTGCGCTGTTGGGGGGCTGAATGAGACCCCGTGAGATGGGAACGGCATTTTGCGGGAATCCAGCCTCAAAGGAGAGTCCGAAAGTCAGAAAACGAATCGGCGACACGAGCAGATGACCGGCGAGTTGCTCTCTTGGCACGTAAAGGCCCACGTTCCTGCCTTCCAACTTCTTCGGTGGCCTCGCATAGGACAGCGTCTCAGACGACACGTCCGCCTCCAGATATCCAGTGGCCTGGCGAGCCGGCCTCAGGGACGGCGCAGGCACGGGGACGAGGGCGGCCCGCCGAATACAGTACATGTGCGGCGGCGGACCACAGCCCTCCAGTGCCCACAAGACTCCCAACATCCCAAGCACGACCGGTGGGCCGAAGTGTCGAAACAGACGTCTGCCGACGCCCTCGGAAACGACACCCCCCATGGACGCATCCATCCCCCCATGTCGAACGAGCCTTCCGCCCCGCCACGAACAGGCAGCCTCTCCCATGGAACCACCTCCCTTGCCATGGCCATCACCCAAACCGCGACCACTGCCCATCGTTTGGCCACGACCCAAACCGCGACCACCACCCATTCCATACCCATCGCCCCCCGGCGACATTCTTTCTGATCATCATTAAGGCAAGATGCGAACCAAAGGAAATGGCCACACGATACACCAATTATATCAATGAGCTATCGCAAGACACAGCCATCTTCCCCCAGGGCAACCAACGATTGGACCGTGACGGAATCACGACAAAGATGTCCGGATGCCTCTGGGTCGCTGGATCCAGCACACGGTCGAGGCCCTTCACACCAACGGATGGTTCTTCCGGCCCATGAGGCGCGCGAAAAACGCGAACAAGATGTCCCCTTTCGACCATGCGGCATCGAGCCACTGCCGGACTGCCCGCCGCTTCCGATACCATACGACGGCCAGGACGAACATGACCAAGGCGAGGATGCAGGCCCCGACGAACTGCCACATGGGATCCAGCCTGCGTTTCAAATACTTGCCGCCGATGTGATACACGAACATGAGATGCACCGAATAGACGAACAAGGAGGTCTCGCCGAGCAAGACGATAGGGCGATGCTTCAAACGGTCCAAGGCCACGGCTGCAAGCCGCATCAGGGCAAACAGGCCCAAAACCAGGACCGCCTTGATCATGACGAGATGGAACAGGCCTCGCCGCGGCCAACCGTATCCCCACAAGCCAGCCACGTACACCGGCCGATAATAATAGAGCCAATGGCTGTAGAAGGCGGTCACCTGCAACACCGCCATGGCCGCGAGCAGACCCACCCAAAACAGGACCTCCCGCTCCGGTCGGTCCTTGAGCGGCATCCACAACCCGCCCACCACGAGCCCAAGCGCCATCCAAGCCCAATTGGGCACCACGGGAAACAGGGCCTGATGGGACCGCAGGGTCACATAGCCGGCCAACGCCGAGGGGACGTGATCCTGAAACGGTATATAATAGAAAACCTGCCCCAAAACCGCGATGAGGAAAAACAGGGCCAGCGCAGACCAATTATATCGACGCGGCCAGGCGATCCAGGGCAGCACCACGAGCCCCGACCCAATACAATGCAGGACATCGACGCGAAGGCTCTTCGTCCAAGGCCCCCAAAAATGGTCGAGCGCCCAAAATGTGAAATGAAGGGCGTACCCGAGCGCCCAAATCTCAAAACCCCGCCTGACCAGATGCCGGCGCAGGGCGCGCTCATCGCCGCCTTTCGCCCGCACCCGCCAGACAGCCATCACCATGGCCAACCCCGCCAGGAACAGAAACGACGGAGCCACGAGGCCGGACACCTTCATGGACCAGTACCAATAGTCCCCACCACGATATCGAGGCTGAAGCCAGGCAACCGCCGTATGGACGAAAAACATGGCCACCACGGCAAGACCACGGAATCGATCCACAAAGAGGATCCGGCTGGACTGGGTAACTTCGGTCATGGAACCAGCGCCGGAGAGAAGCCCGGGCGTCCACAGACAGGCCCGGATCGATCCAAAAGAAAAAGCCACGACGAACCGCCGCGGCTCACTCCTCCGTGACAGCACCAGGTCGAAACCATGGAATCGGACTCGGCGCTGCTTCAGTAGCGGGGACTGGATTTGAACCAATGACCTTCGGGTTATGAGCCCGACGAGCTACCAGACTGCTCCACCCCGCAGCAAAGTAGACTCCTTTTACTCATCGTCGCATCTCTGTCAAGTGTTTTCCCGAATCGCGGTCGGGGCTACTCGAAGACACGCACGGGACGACCCGAAACGCTCAGCGCTCCCTCGGCGTTGGTCACGAACCGCAGACCCTGAATCTGGACCGAGCCGGCCAGGCCGGTTCCCTCCAGGCTGACACGACCCACGGGAATCATGGCGGAATGGGCGAGCATCCTGGGTAGGTATTTCTTTGCAAGGGGTCGGACGTAGGCCTCGATGGCCTCACTGTCCAATCCGGCCATGCTGACCCGATCCACGTCCACGTCCACGGACATCACCTGCACGGACAAGCGATAGCCATGGTCGTCCGGCACGACATCGACCCGGAAGGTGCCGAATGCGTATGCAGTCGCGTTCATGGCGCCCAGCTTGCTGGAGACGAACAGGTCCACCTGCAGGTCGCCGATAGTCACGTACAGGGCGCCGTCTTGGATGGTGGCCACGGGAGGCAACAAGCCGTTGAGAGCCACTTCGACCGACGTGGGCGAAAAGGGCAGGTCCTCCAAGACAGGAAGGTAGGGAGCCGCATCGAAGCTCTGGCTCACCGCTCCGCCGCGCCACATGGCGTACAGGAGACGGTTGACCGCATCCATGTCCGTGGCCAACCCGAGGTTGGCATGCACGTCGGGCTGGACGTCTTGGGCCGACGAAAGAATCGGAGCACCCGGCAGTTCCGGCACATGCCAGCCCGCGCCTCCGTCCGCACCAAGGTCGAGTTGCAGGGTCACGCCAAGCCAATCGGTCTGGATGCCGGACACATCATAGGTCCAGGTCAAGGGGGCGACCGTGCCCAGATACTCCTGGTACTGAGGAACCTGCCAAGCGCCGCCCACACCATCGAGGAAGCTCGACACAAGATTCGGCACGTTGCGACGAAGCGCCGCCTCGATGGCCTTGCGCACTGTTCCTTCCATGTCTCCTGCCAGCCAATCGGGCGCCCAATCGAGGTCGATGTCCGTCCGTCCCAACTCCACCGACAGGTCCGAAGCCGTCACGACCGCATGGCCTTGGACCAGGCTCACATGATACATGACGTCCATGGTGACCGAATCCACCGTGATGACGAAATCATGCCTGCCGCCCAAAAACTCAGCCCAACCTTTGACGACCGTCCGGGTGGTCACCCGGGCATTCAATCCAATCTTTCCGTCGGGTTGGGGCGAAAGCTGCCCCGTCACCCTCCCCAGTTCCACGCTCGTCACGTCTTCGAGCCTGCCGCTGTCGGTGGGAATGGGATGAGGGATGAAGTCCACCAATTGCAGAGGCTGTTCCCCGCGGGCCTGGTTGCCGTTGAGTCGTTCCACCAGGAGCGTCTCGATGAGTTCCATCGAGCCAGGACCCAGCCGGAGGCCGGCGCGAATCCCTTGGCTTGCATCCTCGTACTTGCGCGCCAGCAAGAAGGACTCCACCGTCCGAAACGGATTGCCCATGCTATCGAACGTCTGGACGGTCAGGATATTGATGCCGCGATGGGCCCGAACCTGCGTTCGAAAGCGCCCTGCCGAGTCCACGCGGGCCCAGTCGCCGTTGATTTTCATCGTGTGGAACTGGTCCAGACTGTCCTCCACGTGGCCGGTCACCGTCACCCTGGTGCCATCGGTGCCTATCAGAGCGGCGCCTCGGGACGGGCTGTCCACGACCACTTTGCAGCCCGCTTCGTCCACCCGAACCTTGACCTGATCGTCGTCTTGCGACAGGTCATTCGTCACCGTAAACCGATACAGCCCCTGACGGCTCATCACCACCATCACTCGATTACCGCCGGCGGGAATGACCCGCGTCCCCTCGTCAGGCCTGACCCGCAGACTCCAACTCGTGGTGGGTCGGCCGGACAGATCCAGGGCATCCACCGTGAGGGTTACCTGCTCACTGGGGCGCACCCAGGTCCTGTCCACGGTCACCGCGATGGAGCCAGGAGCGTCCGCCTTGCCGTTCGCTCCGCCATGCGCCGCATCGTCCTTGGATGCCGCCCCGCTGCAGGCCGAAAAAAATGGTCCAGACAGGACAAACACGCCCGACACGAAAAAGGCAAAGGGCACCAGGACGCGCCGCGCCCATCCGTTGTCCGCTGCCTGGATGCCAAACTGTGATTTGCTCTGTGCCATGGTGTCTCTCCTCGTTCTGTCTGTCCAGCCCGTGGTCTCTGGTTCGATGCCAGACTCGCTCAATACTGTGTGCAATTCCCGCACCAAAGAAATGGAGGGCCAAGGACAGGACGATCATGGATAACGCTCGGACAGCACACCAGGACCACGGTGCATCGCTTGCCGGCCAGTCCTCGCCAAGACGCTCTGCGATCCCGGCCAGGTAAACACACCTTATCAACTGGATATTACTCTATTTTATCTTGTAACACATCCAGAAGGAATCACGTAGATCCCAATTCGAAACCCAGCCAATAGGTGCTCGAACGACCATCGCCGCACTGGGGCGCCCCTCCACCCAATTGGGGCATCGCGACCGATATCCGGGGCAACCGACTCCTCCAAGGGCCGGTCATCGACGCAAAACCGGCAAGTGCTCTGGCCACCTGCGCAGCGGCCGCCGGAGCACCCAGCTCACCGGATCACCAGGGAATAGACGCCACGGTCCCGCCGTCTTGTCCCCAACCTTCTCTATCGGAATTCTTACGCCTGGTTGCCGTCCCAACGGTCCTCGTCCTGCGCCGAGTCGTGGTCTGTCTGGTTGCGATCCCAACCGTCCTCACCGTCGACCGGACCATTCGGCTCTTTCTTCTGGACGGGACGGCGGACCGGCACGAACCGGCGCACCAAACCATAGCCCAACAAAGCAAGCGCAAACCCCACCGCGATCCAGGCCCAAGTCCGGTCACGGTGGGGCAGACCGGTCACTGCGAAACGAATCACACCGCCCGCCTTCCCACCAGGGCCGGTGGTCACCAGCAGCGATGAAGCGCCCATTTGGGCCTCTTCGAGGTCCGCCCCAACCAGCCGCACGCCGCCGTAGCGACGCATCACCATGGCGAAACCGCGATACGGGACGGGAATGCGGTGCTCGATAAGCAGGATGTCGCCCGAATAGGCCATGGTACCAGAAAGGGAGAGCACCTGACGGCCCGTCGGCGGTTGGGCCGTCAGGACGACGCCAGCCTTGGTCGAGGCGGCAAAGCGCGGCAAGCCATCGGTCATCACAGGCACGAAACCTCTGGGCCCGGGCAGCACGAGGCCCTTCCAATCGGCGCTCTTGGGACGATCGAGCACGTAGGTGACGGTCAGGGTCATCCTGCCGGCTTCCAGAGCACGCACCCGGTACTCCACCCAAAGACCGATGGGCCTCCGCGCCGCGCCCGGCTGCTGCGCGCCGACTGCCTGCTGCCGCCCACCCGGCTGTTGTGCGCTGGGCGGTTGTCGTGGACCGACTGGTCGTTGCGTACTGGACGGCTGTGGCCCCGCCCCAGGACCTCCTGGCCCCGACAGGCTGGACCCGTTCGATCTGGGTTCGTCCGAGACCGGGACACCGAACGCAAGCAGGAACCGCACCCCACCTGCTGCTGGAACGCGAAAGAGCTGGCTCGTCCTGGCCGCGCCATGGAACCACGCTGCAATCCGGACCATGCGACCCTTCAACGAAGCGCCGTCCAGCGTCACGCGGCCCTTGGAGTCGCTCGTTGCGCTTGCCAACACCGTGCCTGGCCCCGGGCCGTCGGCGGTTCGCAGTTCCACCACGACCCCGGCGAGCCCAGCGGTCATCCGATCCTGGACCACGCGCACCACGATGCTCCCGCTCGGCAATGCTGTGTCAGGCAGGGCCCGACCCGCCATCATGGCCAGGGGTGCCTGCCCGCCGGCCATCGTCTTGCCGACCTGCGCGGCCCGACGAGATGCGCGACCAGCCCCAGGCGCTCCTGTGGGCGTCGCCCGAACCAAGTCCAGGCCAAACAGGCAGGGGCCGAGCAGGACGAACGTCAAAACCGTTGCCCCGACAAGGCCCGAAATGAAAAGACGAGACCACCAAAGACCAACGCCGGCCCGACGCGCCCAAGGCCAACCCTGTTCCCGTACTTCGTTCATGGCGCGCCTCCTGGCAGGGGCTGAGCAGACGCCAGACGACGCGGACCATATCGCATCCTGAGCCAGGTCAGGGCCGCGGCCGCGGCATCGGCCAGGACCAAGCTGGCAAGGCCGACCGTTGCCGTGGTCACGGCAAGCACCCAGAGCCTCGGATCACCCAGACGCAAACTCTGGACGAAATGGAGCACCAAGGCTGCAGCCAGAGTCCAGAGCAGGACGAACCACCAGACCCACCAGGAACGAACCCGAAGGTCGCCATGAAACAGAATCCAGGCCAGAAGCAGGCCGGCCAGGCCCATCAGGCCGAATCCCACCCAAATCCACAAGGCCAAGGGATGCACCATGACCTGAAGGTTCGCCAGCCCGGAGTTGGTCATACCTCGCAGTCGGATCTGGGTATCGGCCCCAAATCCGGTACGGCCCACGCCGTAGACCGACGGCATGTCCGGCGCCTCCAAGTCCACGGCCAAGGCGGGCTGAACCACCTGTCCGCCAGGCAGGGCCACCGTGGCCACGAGCCGATCCTGGTCCAACGTGGGGCGCTCGGTCACGCCCACGAACAGGACCTGCCCCCCCACAATTCTCATGGACTGACCGGGACGAACGAGGGCCTCTTTCTTGACGAGACCCACCCGGCCCGTAAGCCCGAACAGCAGCACGACGATCCCGAGGTGCACCGCCGCCGCGGCAATGGGCGCCACGAGCCGCACCCGATGGGTTCGAGGGGCGCCGTCAGCTTGACGGGTCCTTCTGGCCCGTCGCGCCAGAGCGAACAGCACGGCCAGAATCTGCCCCGCCGCAAAACCACTGGCAGCAAGCAGGACGAGCGCCCAGGTCGAACCGGCAAACCGCCGCAGGGCAAACGCAGCGCCTGCAACGGAACCCACCAGGCCCGGTGCGAGACGGACAGCCCACTGGCTCGCCCGCTTGGGAGTCGGTCCCCACAGGGTATAGGCCGCCCCGATGGCCGCCACGAGGAGCACGCCTGCAGGCCTGAGCCACAGCTCGAAAAACGACGCGCCCACCTTGATCCGATGCCCGGTCACGACCCGCCAGCCGAGCGGCCCGACCGTACCCACCAAAACCACGAGGGCCGACAGAAGCAGGACCCAATTCCCCAGCGTCATCACGGACTGGACCGTCAACACGCGACCTGCGCGACCCGACGTGACGCGACCGGCCGCCTCGAAATGCCCTGAATCACGGCTGTCTGCCATTCGTCCGCCCGCATCTCGATCACCTGATCCGGCCCGGCCCACGTGCAGCCGAACCAAGGCAAAAATCGCACTGCCCAGGCCACCCAGGACGATGAGGCCGCCAAAATCCCAGGCCAGGGTCGCATCGTGACCAAAGGTGTGCACCGAATCCAGGACTCCGGTCCTGGTGATGAAGGTCCCGATGATGGTCATCCAGAACGTGAGCAGAACCGCCGCCACCACCCAGCCACGGCGATGTCGCCCGCCTCGGCCCGGCATGATCGCATGCATGGCCACCGTGGCCACCAGAAACGGCATCAGCGAGGAGTTTTCCACCGGGTCCCAGTTCCAGTACCCGCCCCAATCCACTTCGCTGTACGCCCAGACCATGCCGAGCACCATGCCGGTGCCGAGCAGCAGCCAGGTCAGGACCACCCAGGGCCGCACCGCGGCCACCCAAAGCTCGTCCAACCCCTCCCGCCTCGTCATGGCCGCCACGGTGATCACGAAGGGCACCGCCGCGGTCACGTAGCCCGCGTACTGGACCGGCGGATGGATGAGCATCCAGAAATTGCGCAGCGTCGGCTTCATGCCTGCGCCATAGAGCGGGCTCTCCACGAGGTACGGATCGAACGGATTGTACTTGAGCAGCACGAGGGAAAAAAAGAACAGGACCAGGCCCATTGAAATAAACGCCGTCGCCCCAAGGAGCCGCGGTGCCTTGCGCGCCGTCCATCGCACCGCGAAATACGAAACCACGGCCATCAATGCTGCCCAAAAAAGCAACGACGTGTTCAGGTCCACCCAAAGCAACGACAGTTTGAACCCCCAACTCAGGGTACGACTCGACGCCGTCTGGACTGCCCTGAGGTGGAAATCGTCCAGGAAAAACGCTGCTACGAGCAGACCCGCCGTACAGGCCCCGAGTGCGGCAACGAGGCCGGAGCCACGGAGCACGAGATCTGCAAGCCCACGTTCGATTCGGCCTGCGCCGCCAGCAGCTCGTTCCTTGCCGACGAACGCCGGATCCCGGTCGAGTTCCATGGCAGCCCAGCCCACCAGGCCCGCTGCCAAGACCACCAACGCCATCACGAAATTACCGGCAAGCTCCATGTCCGTATCGCCTCAATTCGTATCGCCTCAGGAGATGAGTAGAAAACGTCAACGAGCCTTGTACTTGGAGGGACACTTGGTGGTCACCTTCGAAGCCATGAACCCACGCTGCGGATCGTAACGCCCGCGAACGGTCACCTGACGACCGTCCGCCAGGCCGGGCGGCACCGAACCTCGATACTCGACGTGCACCTTTTTGCCGTTCCACTCCAACGCGAACCGATGCACCGGCTCGCTCGGCCCCTGCTTCCACTGGTGGCTCCCAGGCACGATCCTGCCGCCCAGCCACACCACCTTGCCACCAAGGTGATGATCGGCGAGCAACTCGTCCACCTTGACGTAGGTTCCCGAGGACCGAGAAAACGAATAGGCCATCAGGCCCACCGCCACGCCCACCACGGCAACCGACACCGCCACCTTGCTCCACAATCCAATCCGCATCCCAATTCCTCGATATCGAATGGGTCGAATCCAAACGCCCCGGGTCCAACGCATCTGTTCTGAACCCACTTTGTCTGTTCTTAACCCACTTTGACCGTCGAAGCCACCAAGTCGCATCCTGCCCCTGCTCCGACTTCCCGCCAGCATCACACCAAAGACAGACCGACCGCTCGCAACGCTTCTGCCATATCCATACGTTGTCTGGTCTGAAAGAGGGCGACCCCGCGATCCACGAGGCGCTCCACCCCGCGCGATCCGACCCGAGATGACAGCAGCCCGGCACAGTCCTGGACCAGCCGCCAAACGTCGAGGGTTTTTTCATGCTGGAGGCCATGGCGGTGCGGATTGGGTCGAACTTCGATTCTTCGAGCTTGACGCAACGTTTCGTTCACCTCGAAAATCACGAACTGCGGCGCCTGGCCAAACATAGTCGCGGGCACAAACGCTCCCTGATCATCGGCGGCCACAGCCAACAGGCTCGTCCGCGGCCGCGCCGTCACCATGAAATGCCATCGGTCTTCGCGAGCGACCTCTACGGTGCAACCGGCCCGGATCGCCATCTGCGACACGGCAGCAGGCTCGAAGTACTGCTCTGGAATCCCCGTGTCCACGCCGTCCTTCCAATCCACGATCACAAGCGTCGATCGCCAGGCGGCAATGGACCTGGCCGCCCGGAAAAACGCCTCGGGACGGGTCATGTGATGGAGACTCATCACGGAAAAGATCACGTGGAACCGACCTTCGATCCGGTCGATCTCCTCACCTGGAAGGCGTTCGATCACAACGGGGTCTTCCAAACGAGGCACGGCATAGGGGTCGACGCCGACCGCCTTCGCGTCCAGTCGGCGGGCGAGCTTGGTCAGCAGCCCCCCGCTGCCGCAACCAGCCTCCAACAGACGAACAGGGCCATCGGCCCAACCAAAATGAGCCTGACCCACGGACGCATCCAAGGGCCCCTGTGCGGTTTGATCCGATCCGGCCCGGTGAGCAGAATCGCCGAACCTGCCGGGGGCGTTCGCCTGTGCCGCTTCGGAAACCAACGCCTCCACCAGGTCGTGCCCACGCTCCTCCATCTCGCTCAAAGAAACCCCAAAAAGCATACCCACCTCTCATCGGACCACGGCGCCCATCCTGCGCCCCACAACCAACGGTCCAACTCGGATCCCAATCTTTATGAATCGACCGCTTCCGTTCCAACCGTTTCTTTACTGTCCCTCGGTCGCTCACTATTATCCACGGTCATGACGAAAAAGAAAAAGAACCATTTCTATGCCTATCGTCACGAAGCCGACAGCGGCATCGTGACGAATTGGCCTGAATGCGAACGGATCGTCAAGGGACGCAAGGCCCACTACAAGGGTTTTCAAACCAGGGCCGAGGCCCAGGCATGGCTCGATGCAGGGGCGCGGTACGAACCACGCAAGGCAAAGAAGCGCCAGGACCAAAGCGAACTTCCCAAAGACGCCATCTTCTTCGATGCGGGTACGGGTCGCGGTATGGGCGTCGAGGTCCGGGTCACAGAACGAGACGGCACTCCCCTGACCTTTCTTGCCGTTCCAGAACAGGACATCACGGCCGAAGGCAACCTGCGTCTTGCAGGCCGGACGAACAACTACGGCGAGTTGACCGCCTGTTCGTTGGCGATCCAGATCGCCCAAAAGCAGGAACGCCGCCTCATCATGGGCGACAGCCGACTCGTGCTCGACTACTGGTCCAAGGGGCACATCAACCACAACACCGCGAACTCGGACCCGGACCTGGCGGCGCTGGTGCGCAAGGTGGCGGCACAGCGCCGAGCCTTCGAGGCCCAAGGCGGCCGGCTCATGCACGTCAGTGGCGACATCAACCCAGCCGATCTCGGCTTTCACCGCTGACGAAACGGCGTCGATCACGCAGCCTCATCAAGCAAACGCACGGCCGCCCCCCAAAAAAACAGACTCGTCGTATGCAGCATCGATTCACGTGGTGACCTCGGTGCCGCTGTCGGTACTTGGCACCGCGAACGGCGGCTCCAATCATCGGACGTGTTCCTGGCCACTCCGATCACACGCGAACCAAACCCGCGGACCGCACGAGGACAAGGACGGGGATCTCGGCCGGCGCCAGGAAACGGATGGGCGGCCCCCAAAACCCCGCGCCCCTGGTGACGAAAACCTGGGTCTGTGTGTCCCATTGGTGGAGGCCGGCGATGTAGGGCTGGGTGAGCCGCACCACGTAGCCCCAGGGCCAGATCTGACCGCCGTGGGTGTGGCCGGAAATCTGGAGGTCAGGATGGATCGCCGCGGCGCTGTGCACCTGCACCGGCTGGTGTGCGAGCAGAATCATGGCGCGTTCCTCGTCGGTCCGACGGCCCTGGACCGCCGCCTTCGGGTTCGGCGCCTGGTCGGGTCGGAACCACTTGGCTCGGAAGTCATAGATCCCAACGAGGTCGAAGCCGTTGGTTCGGTGTCTACCGCCGATAGAGGCCATGGCGTTGCCCAACACGGTCACGCCAAGATGCGGCAGGTAGGCGAGCCACTCGTCCACGCCCGAATAGTATTCGTGATTGCCCGTAACGAAGAAAACCCCGTGCCTGGCGCGAAGGTCCGCCAGGGGCCGCACCTGATTGCCGATCTGCGAGACCGTGCCGTCCACCAAGTCACCAGTGATGACCACGAGATCGGGCTTGAGGCGATTCGTCAACTCGACGACCCGGCGGCAAAAACGAGTCTTGAGGGTCGGCCCGAGGTGCAGATCGGACAGGACCGCCACCCGATACCCGGAAAGCTCCGCCGGCCAGCGCGGCAGATGCACCACCACCTCGGGCGTTCGAAGGTCCATCAGAGCGGAACGCACCCCGGCTACCGAAACGGCGCCAGCACCGAACACGGCCGTTCCTGCGGCCACCCGAGCAAAAAACCGGCGACGGTCGGCATTGGCCGGGCCCTCATCGACAAGGTCTCTCTCTGTCTGGTCTGTGCCAGTCTGCGCGTCGTCCGGTCCTGCCGCTGTCTGCGCGTTGTCCGGTCCTGCCGCTGGCGGAGCGTCGTCCGGTCCTGCCGCTGGCGGAGCGTCGTCCGCGGCCGTCAGATCGGTCACAACGTGGGTCTCGGGCACGGCAGCGTCCTCCCGTTCGGACTGTTTTATTTTTACCGATCGGTAGCCGGCGTGCCCGTTGGACCGCAAATCGTGCCCTTGGACGCCGTTTGACCCGTCCTGAGCCCCATTTTGGTCGATTTGGGTGCCCGAAGCGCGATCCAACCGATTTATTTTTACCGATCGGTAGCGCCGACCCAGCCACCAAACCACCCGAACGAGTTCCCACGAGGCCAGGAACACAACCAGATAGAACAGAAAACCCATCCAGGAAAACGCGCCGAACACGAAAGGGAGCAACCAAGGCGCGCCCGTGAGGCGGGCCGTCAGAACCACCACAGGGACAGCGACCACCACGGCCACAAAGGCCCAGGCCAAGGCGTGCGATGCCCATGCGGGCAGGTCCGTGTCCCGGGCGAGGCGGCGCCAGACGTAGAAGTGGCCTACCGCCAGAACCGAGGCGACAAGCAATGCAAAGAGAATACCGGCAAGAAGATTCATGAGATCGACTGGTCAACAGAAGTGATGTGCTGACCCGAGCAACACGAGCAGATGGATGTCAGAACGCGGGACAGTTCGCCGGGGCGATGGCCGTCGCCGCCCAAGTGGTTGGGCTGTCGCGCAACAGGCCGCTGCCAGACGGGGCGTCACCCACGTCCACGGCGCCTGCTTGTCCCGTCTCGTCGAGAAGATCGTTTCCGTTGGATCCTCCATAGATGACCGCGTCGATGGGCACGGTCGATGCCGTGACGGCGGTGGCGATCACGTCGAACAAGGCGACCCCATCAGCCGTGCTGCCGCTATTTTGGATGTCAGGATCGAAGTTCACCGCCTGGTCGAAGGTTGGACTCCCGTTGTCTCCGCTGGACGTGGGTCCGCCCACGATAAAGCAACTGAACGCGGGCACCGTGCCGGTGAGTTGCACGGTTCCGTACGCATAGTTGGATCCTCCCCATCCAATGGAATAACCGGACAGGTCAATGGCGGACCCCGTCCCGTTGTAGAGTTGGACCCACTCCAGCCCATCGTCGGTCCCGTTTGCATCATAGAAGACCTGAGCCAGGATGAGGCCGGTCATGGAATGGTCCACCACGTGCACCGTTGCATGCTGCGCACTCGTACCCAAGGTCACCGACACGTCCTCGTCGCCAGCCGTTGCCCCGGTGGTCAGGTTGATGACCGCGCTGAACTGACCGGCCGGCACGTTGACTGAAGCCGGGACCGTGACGAAGGTACCGGGACTGGCCGCCACGGTCAGGGTCTCGCCGCCGGTTCGAGCGGGCAGATCCAAGGTGGCCGTCACCTCGCCCGAACCATTGACCGCAATGGACTGTGTGGAAGGATCCACGGACACGACCTGCGGCACCTCGCTGCCATCCAGGACCCGCACCGACGCCGTGGCATGGTCCGAGTCGAGGGTCGCCGTCACGGTAACGGCCTGCGCCGAAGCAGCCACTCCGGTCACCGTGACCTGGGCCGACTGCTGACCCGTTGTGATGGTCACGCTTGCAGGCACCGTCAGAACGTTCGTATCCGAAGACGAAAGGGTGACGACCCGGTTCTGCTGGGCCGGACCGGTGAGCCGGACCTCCAGGTTCGGCAGGGGCACGGCCGTTTGGCCCTCATAGGCAAACGCCATGGTGGGCTCGAATCGATCGAGAGCCGGTGGCCCCGCCTGCACGTCCGCAGCGCTCCTTGGCTCCAGCTTCGAATCGTTGTTCGCGAGACGCAACACACCGGAAAGAGACGTGTAGGTGTCCCCAACCGATGGGAAGGGCGAAACCAAATACATGAAGTCATTGATCCGCAATTTCCCGTCCACCACGAACTCGTTGTTGGGGTCGTGATCCCCTGGCCCCAGGGAAGGCGCAATGTCGGTCACCTGGACGTTTTGGACCCGCACCACCACGGCCTCGAGCGCCTCGGCCCGGCTGCCGCCAGTACCCGCCTCGGTCGTGGTCACATCCACCGGGGTCGGAGCGGCATTCCCCGAAGACTCCACCGTGATATTCGAAATCGAGCTGATCTGAACCTGCCCAAAGAAATTGGCCACAGCGCCGCTGATGGACACCTTGTCACCAACGGTCGGCTGCATGCCAGAAGAACCGATGTAGACCTCAATTCCGGAATGGTCCGGGCCGGTATAGGCGGTGTCGTCCGCAGCCACCTGGACGAAAAACGCCTTGTTGTCCGAAGACACGCCCGTGACGAGCACACCGGACACCATGACCATGGCGCCGGCATCGTACTGGCCGGTCTTGATATCATAAATGGTCGCCAGGCATGGCTGCCCATTGGGATTCGGATAGTTCGGGCAGGCGTCACAAACGTCACCGATATCATCATTGTCCGCGTCCGCTTGGTCCGGATTCGCGGCCGCAGGACAATTATCGTCGGCGTTGATGATGCCGTCGCCGTCCCGATCGTCTGGGTTCGGCTTGGGACAGTTGTTCGGGTCTTCTGCGTAGGGACAAGAATCGCACGAGTCGCCCGTCCCGTCACTGTCGAAGTCTCCCTGATTCGGGTTGAAGATCTCCGGACAGTTGTCCGAACTGTCCGCCACCCCGTCGCCGTCCGAATCGCTGGCCGTGGGCTCGCCCGGCACGTACGCATTGCCCAAATCGCAATGATAGGAAGCGGTGCACTCGAACAGAGGCTCCAACGTAAAAAGGTACTCGTCTTCGGGCGCTGGATTCTTCTGGGCCTTGAGTTGATCCAGCTTCCCCTGGAGGTAATCGACGTAGTCCTGGTAATGGAACTTGGCCCAATCGTCCACCACGAGCGGTTGAGCCGGCTCACCGGCATCCTCCTTGACACAGATGCGCTTCTGCACGGAACACACGTCGATGTCCTCGCAATACGCGTTGTACTCAATGTCTGAATTGAACACGTCCCGGTCCCCATAAAAGAGGTTTCCGCTGATGAACACGCCCCGAACCGCGGCGCCCTGGGCGTCCAGCACCGCATTATAGGGATGGACCCGGTCGCCCTTGATGAGGGTCACGTCGGCAAAGTAGCCCGAAGCGAGATATCCCACCAACTCATCGATCCCGAGGACTCGCGCCGCCCGGCTCGTCACCATGGAGACCATGTCCCGCGCCGTGAACATGGAGTTGTAGTACTTCTCGTTGACGTGCTGGCCACACTTGAGTTCGGAGAGCAAATTCATACAACCCGACAGCGTCCAATCGGGGGCCAGGGCCACGGGCAGCCCCATGTTCCAGGCTGCCGGTGCATCGGCGGTCTGACCGTACAGGTCGATGTTCGTCTGCGGCGACCAGATCAAGGAAGCGCCGATCCCTGCCAATTCTGCCAACTGCGGACCATCGAACGTAACACCATGAATGAGCGCCGTCTTGGACCCAATGTGGCCCTCAGTCATGGCCTTGTCGTATTCGTCATACGTCTTCTGATTGATCCCTTCTGACAGGTGGATCACGTAAGCCCGAAGGTTCGGATTGAGATTGTCGTAGTCCGGTTTTTGGTGACAGCCGCTGCTGAGCGGGAACACGCACTCGTCGATGGCGTCCGATGGAAGTCCCAACCCGTTGCCCTCCGCACCACGGTCCAGATTACGCACTCCCGTATAGGTCGCGGTCCTGCCCGCACTTTTGTGCACCGCGGTGGTCCCCGCCATCATGAGACGAAACTCCGAATATCGGTCCGCCACGGGCTCTTCGCTATTGTCCAAACGAGCGTCGTAGGCATTGAAGGCCGGATCGCGTCGCCATTCGTCCCGGTGCTCGTAGAGTTTACCAGGGTGTCTCCAGAGCGGCAGCGTGTTGTAGGTCATGTGATTGTGGGAATCGATCATGCCGGGCATCACCACGTCCGAACAAACCACCGTGGCCTGGGCCGCCAGGTCTTCGCCCGAGCAGTCCTCGGCGACGCACACGATGTGCTCGCTGTCCCTGCTGATGAGCACCTGGCCGTTGCACAGAATGTGATCCGGTGTGATCACCGTCCCCATGATCAAGGTCGCGCCATTGCTCCCCTCCTGCGGCGTACAGGGCGCAAACTCGACACCTTCGCAGTCGAGTTGCGTGGGCCCGGCGTCCGTGTCGCTGTCCGGCTTGACCGAGCCATCTCCGGCATCGAACCCCTGCCCATCATGGATCCCTGCGTCCTGCTGCCCATGGCCGCTGTCGTCACTGCAAGCACCCCAACTCACCAGAGCCGTCACACCGAGCCAAATCACCAAAACTCGTGCCATTCTCATCCGAAACTCCTTCCATATGCGGCGTCCTTCGTTGTTCAGGCGACGCCTCAGCCCATCATACCAACCCTATTCCTGTCGCACCTGCCGACCACCCGACCGAACATCGCGTCGTAGAACGAGGATCCAATCGGCTGGTCATGCAACGACGCCATGATAGCACAGCCCGACGAAGGCACAAACCAGGAAAGTAAGTCAAAAACCCTTTCTGCCAAGATGGATGAGCCAACAAACGCAGCGGCGACCACGAAGAAGACCAAATGCGAACCGCCACTGTCTCGAACTCCTTGACAGGCTCCGCCCGCCGGATAGAAGGGGGAAACGTGCAACAAGGCATGCGCTGCGGAAACGAATGATCCGCTGATCCCCTCTTGAACGATGACGTGCCAAGGGCTCCTCGAAACGCAATCACGCCTGGGCACCACGAACATGAACACGAAAAACCTTCACGACCACGAAGG
>JAGGXR010000003.1 GCA_021162935.1 Deltaproteobacteria bacterium | reverse complement strand
GGAGAGGGGGGTACTAGGGGGCGTCGAGGATGCGGCGCATGGCCCGGAGGAGGGCCGAGGCGCGTTTGGGTTTGGATGTGATGAGGTTTTTCGTTTCTTTGGGATCCTCTGCCAGGTCGAAGAGCATGGAGGCGCCGGCCTTGTTATCCCGGATGAGCTTGTATCGTGTGGTGACAGCGGCCTGGAGGTGGCTCATGAATCGGCGGGTTTCGGCGTAAAGGACGCGGCCCTGCATGGCGCTCGGAACCTGGTGTCTGGTGAGCAGGGGGCACAGGTCGATGCCAGGGCCGATGTTGCGGCCGCAGGCGCCGTCGACGAAGGACAAGATGGTGGCCAGGAGGTCCACGTGGGAGACGAGTTGTGGGTAGGTGCCCGGGATGATGCCCGGTCCCACGATGACGAGCGGGACGTGGATGAGTTCTTCGTAGACGGTGGTGGCGTGGTAGCGGCCGCCGTGGTCTCGAAATTCCTCGCCATGGTCCGAGGAGAGGATGATCAGGCTGTCTTTGAGGAGATTCTTTTTGGAGAGGGTGGCCAGGAGGTGGCCGACCCACATGTCGGTGTACTTGATTTCCGCGTCATAGCGCGCTTCGGGCGAGTTTCCGACTGGAGGGGTTTCGGGATGGATTCGGTACGGGGCGTGGGGGTCGTCCATGTGCATGTAAAAGAAGAGCCGGTCGTTTGCGTGCTGTTCGATGATGGAGAGGGCCTTGCGGACCATGAGCGGGGAGGTGATGCCCGTCAGGCTCCAGTTGGCCTTGTGGTACGGGCTGTCGTCGATGATGCGAAAGCCTCGCGACATGCCCATCTGTTTCTTGAGGAAGGGAATGTCTTGGACCGTGGCGGTGACGAAGCCGCGCAGGTGCAGTTCTTCGGCGATGGTCGGATGGTGGTCTTGCGCCGGGACAGGGATGAGTTTTTTCATGTTGAAGCGCTTGTGGGCGCCCGGGCTGTTCGGGTCGATGAGGAAGACGTGGTCCTGGCTGTCGAGCATCGCCATGACGAACGGGAAGTCGCAGGGGTATCGGCCCGTCATGATGGCGTGGACCGACGGGATGGTCCAGGTCGATGCGGAGTAGGCCCTGGTGAATCGGGCGCCGAGTCGGGCGAATCGGGAGATGTTGGGCAGGATATTGGGACGATGCAGGTCGGGCCAGCGATCCGCACGGATGGCGTCCATGGTGATGATGATGATGCGTCTGGGACGCGGTGCTCTGTTCGAGGTGGCGGTTGTCCCATGCGTGATGGACGGCGGCTTGGGCAGTGGGTTGGGCGGAGTTCGGTCGTGGCCCGAACAGTCCTGGTCTAGCCCGTCGCCGGGCCGGTCGTCATGCATGGGATATCGATTCGGATTCGAATCGTCGCAGTCGTATCCAAGGGGGCTGGCGGCGAATCCATCGCCGTCGCGGTCGGCGAGGGTGCGCGCCAGGGTCAGGACCTGGGCCGAGACGATGCCTCGGTCCGAGGTGATGGCCCGGAGGTTTTCATTGCTCACGGCAGCGGGAACGATCAGAAACGTGGCGAGGATGAGGGAGATGGCCGTGGCGCCCAAAACCATCCAGGTGCGTCGGCGGGACCAGGAGGCCAGGGCATCCAGGGCGCCGCGCTGTGCGAGCATGACAACAACGAATCGAGCGGCGAGCAGGCCGGCGAGGAAGGTCGCAGCGGTCAGGGCCAGATGGTATTTGAAGTAGAGGCGATGGTAGGCCAGGGCGTTGGTGACGAAGCCGGCCACGAAGGCAGCCAGGAAGAACAGGGTCAGGGCGATTCGAATCCAGGTGCGAATGTTTGTTGGAGCTGCGTCTGGTCGTAACGGCTCCGTGTCTGGTGGTGATGGCTCCGTGTCTGGTGGTGACGGCTCCGTGTCTGGTGGTGATGGCTCTGCGTTCCTGCTGTCTGATCGTCGTACGAGGTCCCAGGCACAAGATGCAGACCAGGCGCCCATCCCAATGACCATTGCGATGATGGCACCCATCAGGGGAAAGGACGTGACCAGGGCGGCGGCGAACAGGAGCATCTCGCCCGGACCAGCGAACTGGGCCACGGTGACGGTCAGGTAGAGATATTCGCCAAGGGCCATGGCGAGGCCGGTGGCGGCGCCGATGGCGGCCCACAGGATTTGGGATCGGCCAATGGTCCTCATCGGTGCGCAGAAGACCTGTGGCTGGATCGACGGCGGTGACCGCTGTTTCGTCGGGACACGGTCGGTTTGTGGGACATTGTCCGCTTATGGGACACGGTTGGTTTGTGGGACACGGTTGGTTTGTGGGACACGGTCGGTTTATGGGTCGCGGTGGCCTGGGTCTCGCGCGTTTGGGTGGACTGGCTGTTGGACATCTGGCCTTGTGCCTGGCCTTGTGCCTGGTCCTGTGCCTGGTCCTGTGCCTGTTGTTTGGCTTCCTTGATCAATTCGAGCGTTTCCTGGGCAATGCGGGCTTTGTATTCTTGGTCCCGTTTTTTCACGGCGTCGGCGGGCGCCAGGTTGCGAGCCACCCCGAGAAATCGGACCAGGTCTCCATCACTGCGTCGAATTCGAACGACGAGACCTGGGTACTTCTGTCCGAGCCATCGATAGATCCAGCCATCGGGTAGGGC
>JAGGXR010000001.1 GCA_021162935.1 Deltaproteobacteria bacterium | reverse complement strand
CCACTGATGTTCCTCCCGATATCTACGAATTTCACCTCTACACCGGGAATTCCGTTTCCCTCTCCCGTACTCAAGCCAGGCAGTTTCGGATGCAGTTCCTAGGTTAAGCCCAGGGATTTCACACCCGACTGACCAGGCCGCCTACGTGCGCTTTACGCCCAGTGATTCCGAGCAACGTTTGCACCCTCCGTATTACCGCGGCTGCTGGCACGGAGTTAGCCGGTGCTTGCTAAGGAGGTACCGTCAAGTCATCCGGGTATTGTTCCGAATGCATTTCTTTCCTCCCCACAGTGCTTTACGACCCGAAGGCCTTCATCACACACGCGGCGTGGCTGGATCAGGCTTTCGCCCATTGTCCAATATTCCCCACTGCTGCCTCCTGTAGGCGTCTGGGCCGTGTCGCAGTCCCAATGTGGCTGGCCACCCTCTCAGGCCAGCTACCCGTCGTCGCCTTGGTGAGCCATTACCTCGCCAACAAGCTGATGGGCCGCAAGCTCTTCCTTCGGTGATAGCTTCCATGGAGAGGCCACCTTTCCCCTCGCAAACCAGGGTCTGCGAGGACGTATGCGGAATTAGCCGCTCGTTGGAGCGGTTGTTCCCCGCCGAAGGGCAGATTACCCACGTGATACTCACCCGTCCGCCACTTTACTCACGCCCCGAAGGACGCTTTCTCGTTCGACTTGCATGTGTTAAGCCCGCCGCTAACGTTCGCTCTGAGCCAGGATCAAACTCTCCACTTAAAACTTTTGGTTTTCCAGTTCCGCAAAAAGCGGTTCTGGGTCACCTTGGAATCTTGTGAAGTGCCCGTAAAGTTCTGACTATATATCGCCTCTTGGAACCCAAGCCAAAGCCTGGTATCCAATGAGCGATGGAGCTCAGTCATTGTCACGCTATTCAGTTTTCAGAGATCGAAGTTTTGCGGCCTTTGTTGGCCTTGCAATCCGAAGGTGCGAATCTACTCACCGCGGGTTGGTTGTCAAGGCCTTTTTTCGAGCAGGCTCCTCTTTTTTCCGTCGCCACAATTTTCATCGAGACCGGCCAGCAAGAACCGCTTCGCGAATCCGCCAGTCCTGTCATCTCGTTCGAGTCGGCCGGCAGTTGCCTGCGCCTTTTTCCTTGCGACAACGAAGCGGGCATGTAGCATGACGAAATGGCTTCGTCAAGAGAGAAAGCGCAAAGGGCACAAGTGCTGCAACCGCTTGATATCACATCGGATATGGAGAAAACATGGTAGAAAAATCGGGCCTGGTCAAAAAAAAATGGGGCCACATGTCGCTTTTGGGGATCGGATCCCCCTACAAAATGACCCCAAAGGGGGTCTCGGCCGGGCGTGGGCTGCGCCAGCCCAACCATGCAGCCCCTTCGAGTCTTGCGTCGACATTGGCGCCCGCCCCACGTGACGAACGCGCCAGGGGCCGCTCAATCGTCCTGCTCCTCGCCGGACTCCTGGCCCTAACGTGGGACGCTTGTGCTGGCGGCGTGATCCGAAAGCCCCAGATCCGAATCGACCGGACTCGTCCGCAGATTTGGCTCCAATCCGGACCGCAAACCGCCATCACACCTGCCATTGCCGCGCTGGCGCAGCGTCTGAAAAGCCCGGATCCCATGGTCACCCTGCGACGGATCCATCGCTGGATCTTTGCTCACAGCCGCCCCTTCGTTGGAAACAAGGGAGGCGTGCTCAGACGAAGGACCGCGTCGGAACTGCTCGCCGACAGAGCCCTTTCCGGTTGCGGCGACTGGGGAACCCTGCTGGTCGCGCTCATCCGCGGCGCGCGCCTGCCAGCCGTTTACGTAGAATCGATCCACAAGCAGTGGGCCCGTGACTGGGTGGAGGGCACGAGCTTCGGTCCTTATATGGGACACGTCTTCATCGAGGTCTCCGTCAAGGGGAAATGGATCCTCATCGACTCGACGAGGGGTTACTACTGGACGGGCTACGACCCAAACGTCGCGGACCTACCGCTTGGCTACTATGCGTTCGCCAAGGGAATCGACGACTGGGCCTTGGGGCTCAAAAGCTTTTCAGGACTGCGGCGTTCGCTGGAGGCGCTCGCCGACACCCTGGCCGACACCCGGTTCAAAACCGTGCATTACCGCCGCGGCTATCTGACGCCGACTGTGCTGTTCATCGGCCCTGCCGCCGTGGCCGCCCGCATTGCAAAGGCACATCCAAACCTGCGCCTCAAGGCATACGAGCCACGGGTCGCTCGACGCATCGCAGACAAACTCGCCCGAAAGTACGCAGGCGTAGACATGATGATCGTCGAAACGACGCCCTCGACACAACCATCTTCTGCATTGCACCAATCTTCTTCAGCACAGCGAGCATCTGCGCAACCGCGCGACCTGACGTGGCTCACCCACATTCTGGATGTGCCGAGCAGCCGCCTACACGCCGCACTGGCGGCTTCAACGGCCAGAGGAAATCGAGGCAGCGCCACGGTGCTGCGGGCTGGCCACCGATTCATCTGCCTTGTGACCGCACCCAACCCATCCTTCCTCGTGAAGGCGGTGCCACACCTGCTCTCGGTTCGTCCCGACCGAGACCATGCGCTGAGTACGCAAACCTGCAGATGGCCCGCCTCAGTCATGTCAAGGACGACCGGACGACCAAAGCCGCCACGGCCCCAGACAGCGCGTCCGGCAACAACGCGGACAGGCGGAGCACCGGCACGTCCTGGGCAACCGGACGCAAAACATCAGAGCAAGAAACAGACGCCCCCGAAACAGCCGAATCAGACAAAATAGCAGACGTCCAAATGCCCAAGACCACCATGACAGAGGCCGACCAGACGCCACCCAGCCCGTTCGATGTACTCAAGATCCCCCAGGACTCAGACGAGGCGGCCATCTTGGAGGCCTACGCCAAACGAGCCAATGAAACCAACGATGAATTCGAGGTGGCCGCTACCCTCCAAGGGGCCAGGCAACTCGCCCTGAGTCTCGCGGACTGGCAACGGACCATGACGCCCGGTACGCCGAACGAGGCACCGACGCCCGCCGATGCGCTGACAGCCGAAGAACTGACAAACCTGCTCACCAAGGAGCAACGCATCGACTTGGGACGGTTCAGAAAAACGCCCAAAACCGTCCTCCTGGCCGGAATCCGCAACGTAGTCTGGCACCGAAGCGCCTGGAACGCTCTGGTCGAACGCGAGCATCCCGAGGTCTGCGCAGGCCTGTTGGAATTGCGCGGAGCGGAGCTTGCCATGCAGGATGACCCGGAACAACTCTTTTACGAATGGGAGAGTACCGCCCTCGCCGGCCTGTGCAGGGACCACGTTTTGGCCCGGCAGGCGGCTGCGGCAGCCCTGGCCTACCTGGCCTGGTTCGACGGCTCGAAAGCAGCGCATCTCACCCAGCGGCTCGTGACTGATACCGATGCTCCGAACCGCAATGTCCCGTTCATGGCGACCATGCTCTCTCTGATCACCACGGCCCTCGAACAACCACGCATCTTGGACCTATCGGACGATTGCTCCCAAGAGACCGCCGAAATCGTCACCCGCTTCTTCGACTTGGTCCGCAAAGCCCCGCTGCTCACGCATTCGATCGGAAAAGAACGCATCGTCGAGGTGGCCGCCGATATCGCCGACCACCCGGTCACGTTCCTGACCCTGTTCTTCTCTGACACGATCCTGCCCATGAGCCTCGACATCATCCGATTTCGACCAACACGAAACAAAAAACTGACGACCTACGTGGGCCAGGCCCTCGCCCACATCGCCGTACCGTTGGTCCCGGCAGGACTCATCGATCGCCTCGATCTGCCGGCCGCACTCTCGTTCGGTGACCGAGCCACCGATGGGCTGCTCCGTACGCCATCAGCGCTTCGACGCGTCAGAAACACCTTCCTAATGGGCGTCGGCATCGGAGGACTCGCTGGACTCATCGCACAGATCGCATCATCATCCATGCTCTGGTCGGCCTCGTTGTTCGTGGGAGCGGTGGCCGCCACCGTGGCGGGATTACTGACCACGCGCAAACGCCTCCAGCGTGCTGCGGGCATCACCGTCACAAGCCTCGTGGCCATGAACAACCGCGTGCCCACCACGAGCCTGACCACCGAGATCGCAGGGCACCGGTCCACCCTGTTTGCGCACCCTTGGCTCCTGCGACCTTCATGGAATGACGATGCGGCGACCCCGGCCATGGACGCATGGGACCGGCTCATCGGCCTGGTGGCACGCTGGGGTCCGCCCAGGGCGCATCGGCAGCAACGGTGACGTACGAAGGCTTGCCAAGCACGTCGGGCTCGGGCATGCTACGAAATTATGTTCCTGGTCGCGCAGGGTCGCGGCCGAACCAACGACCACAACAGAGGTAGCGACGTGACCCCATTTCCAATCATTGCTTCATCGTCATCCCTCATCCATCACCTGTCTGTCACGGCCCTCACGGCCTCGGCCCCATCGGGCAAAGAAGGGCTCGACCTGTGGGTGCTGATCATGAGGTCCTTTCCCGGCGTGGTCTTTTGGGTCCTCATGCTCCTGGTCGCCTTCAGCCTGATCTGCTGGTACATCATCGGGTACAAGTACTTTTACCTGAAACGGGCACAGCGCCTGTCCAGTCGATTCCTGGACGAGTTCTGGCAATCGAAACGCTTGGACGTCCTGTACAAGACCGCCGAACAGATGCCGTACAGCCCCACGGGCCACGTGTTTCGGGCCGGCTACATCGAACTGACCAAGCTGCGATCCGCCCAAGAACAACAACAGGAAGGCATGCACGAGCAACTCGGCGACATGGAAAACGTGGGGCGCGCCCTCAATCGCGCGATCACCCAGGAAACGACCAAGCTCGAATCCATGGTGTCCGTCCTGGCCACCACGGGGTCGACGGCGCCATTCGTAGGCCTGTTCGGCACGGTCTGGGGCATCATGAATTCGTTTTCCGCGATCGGAGCCAAAAAGAGCGCGACCCTGGCGGTCGTCGCACCTGGCATCGCCGAGGCGCTCATCGCCACGGCCATCGGGCTCGTGGCTGCCATTCCGGCAGTGATCGCGTACAACTATTTCGTGCAGCGCGTGAAGGTGCTCAATTCGGAAATGAACACGTTCGCCAGTGATTTTCTCAATATCGTGAAGCGTCATTTCTTGAAGTAGCGACAGAATGCCACGTGCGACGGCCAAGACAGGCCATTGCACCGAGACCACGGGAGTTTCGTCATGGCGATGGGTCCAGCAGGAAGAGGAACGATTCTTTCGGAAATCAACGTGACCCCGCTCGTGGATGTCATGTTGGTGCTCCTCATCATTTTCATGGTCACCGCACCGCTGGTCCAACAGGGAGTCGATGTGGAGCTTCCCGAGGCGTCCGCCCGTCCCGTGGCCCGCCAGGAAGGCAAGCTCATGATCAGCATCAACCATAAGGGCCAGGTGTTCGTGGGTAAAAAGAAGGTTCCGGTCAACGCCGTGGAAGAAACCGTCCGATCCAGCCCCAAGGCGCAAAAGGACCGTGAGGTCTATATCTACGCGGACCGGAGCCTGCGGTACGGCCTCGTGGTCCAGGTCATGGCCGCGGTCCAGCGGGCGGGAATCCTAAAGGTGGGCCTGATCACGAACCCACTCGAAGAAAACAAATAGGGACGAGGACGCAAAAAAAGAAGGCGAACCCGACCGAAACGAAGAAACCGAAGAAAAAACGAAGAAGCGGACGATCGAAATGGCCGAAGACGACACGAGACACTCCTTTCGAGGAGAACACCTGGCGGGCATCGTGGTGACCATCTCACTGCATGCCGCGCTCGTGGCGTTTCTCGTATCCACGAGGGCCGGAGGCAGCAAGGCGCCCAACCCAGCACCAGAAGTCATCGACGCGGAACTGCTCACCATGCCCATCAAGGCAGGCGCCCCCCACGGCACGTTCGAAGATCCTTCGAAGATCCAGTCCGGCGTCCCTTGGGGCAAGCGTCTCACCGGTCCGGTGCGCCATCCATATGGCCCCAGGCCCAGACGCATCTCTGCTCGTCATGCCACGCACCAACCACGACCCACGGGACCTGGCTACGTCCGGGACCGATTCGCCCCCGCAGCAAAACACGAAGACGAGGAACTGCGACGCAAGGCGGAACTGGAGCGCATGGCGGAACAGGAAATGGCGAACGACAACCAGCCCGACCCATCGGACATCAAATACGGCCGGTACGGCACGGCCCAGAAGGGACGCACCGACGTCACGGCCAAAGGCGCCTACGGAACATCGAACACCGGCCTCGACGACCCATGCGTCCTGGGCTTTGCAAAAGCCCTGTCCGCCTATCGAGGCGTGATCCAAAAAAAAGTGTCCGGCTTCCGTCGCCCGTCGTTCATTTCGCCAGCGCTTGCCGAAAACCTCGTGGCTGGCGTCCGGGTCACGTTCGACGCAAGCGGAAGCATCGTGACCGTTCGGACCGTGTCGAGTTCGGGAAACGACCGCTTCGACCATGCAGCCGAAGCATTCATTCGTGCAATTCGTTCTTTTGGGTCAGCCCCAAGATGTGTAATGTTCGACAGAAAGACCGGCGTCTTCAAAAAGACCAGATCCTTCAGGGTCAACATGAAGGGCAGATGATCAGCGTCGGCATGTATGGAGACGAATGACACAACAACCATTTCGCAAGTTCTACTTCCTCACGGTCCTCGTGATCACAGCCTCCGCCGCCTCAGCGGCCTGGGCACAGAGCGCCCCCCCTGCAACGGCACCGGCGGCCCATCCGACCCAGGACCTGTTCGAAATCACCGTGGCTGCCACGGGCCGGGCGCCCTATCGGATCGCCGTCGCCGACCCATACGGAACCGATAAAGCCCTGGGGGCATTCACCCGGCAGATCGTGG
>JAGGXR010000025.1 GCA_021162935.1 Deltaproteobacteria bacterium | reverse complement strand
GTTTTGTGGATATTCTTCAAGCCACTATATCACCAAATTCAAAGTTGGAGGCAGAGGATTGCACATGGACCGGATGGAACGATATCGCGGCGGCCGACAGGCGTCTGTTGGTCGCCATGCGACCGATCTCCTGCCAATGTCGAGCCGCACCCCCGACCATTACTGTCGGTCAGCATTTTCCACTCCTGTCCACGTGGTTTGGAACTCGATCACCCTGCGATCGGTCTGTCGGGGGGGGGTGTGATGCAAACCCGTTGGTGACCATCGGCAACACAGAGGGGATCGCCAAGAAGGCAGGGACACGCAGACTTCAACCTTGTAGAATGGAGGTCCACCATGTTCCCCCCAGAGATGCAGTCTATCCCCGACGAGCTGACAAAGCGATACGGAACCTTCCTGCAGGAGGACGGCGAGGGGAGCGAGGGGCTGAAGGTTCCCGAGCTGCTGACGGCCGAAGAGGAGGTGAAGTAATTCATCTACGGGCTCGGCCAGAGGATGCTCCAAACCTTCGTGGATGTTCGCATTGGGCAGGCTCGACCGGCCGCACTGCAAGGAGCACCTTTCGAGCGCCGGTGAGGCACTCGAGCCCATGACCGGTGTGCCCGCCCAGCAATGGGCGGACGAAGCGCTCAAGATCTCCGGAGCCTGGTGGCCCCCCGATCACGTCGACGACATCCTCGCCCTGCGCATGCTCAAGGACAACGGTTGGTGGGACGAGTACTGGCAAACCCAGCGAGTTGCATGGAGGGAACGTGCCAAGAGCTTCCGAAAGAAAAAGCGCCGTGACCACGCTGCCTGACGAGCACAAGTCCGTCTGCAGCATTCAGCAGCCGCTTGCTCCTCAGCCAGAACAAGTCGCCGGGAAGCCTCGCTTTCAACCAGCTCGTTTTCGGTCCCGGGGCCCTTCAGCCAGCTCCTGCTTCCGAGCAACGCCCCGCCACACCTCCGATAGCCCTCTGGACCACCGCTTCGGACCAGAACCAACGGGTAACGATGACACCCCCTGTCAGGGCAACTTTTGACAGTATTTTGTCTGCATAGTATCATTTCATTGTTGAGTACATCTGCGTAGTATCATTTCATTGTTGAGTACAAATGAGGCGCAAATTCGGACTATCTCCACAAGGCATAAGTGATGCTCGCTACATGAAGACCCTTCTGCCATATTTTCTGCTTGCCACCACACTCCAGATAGTATCGAGCTGCCGCCTCAATTTTTCCGCAGTAGATAGTGATGCCTCCTGGGACGGCTCTCCAGATGCAAGGAAGGCAACGTGCGGGAACGGACAGGTGGAATCCCCCGAAGGCTGCGATGATGGAAATCTCCAGGACGGAGACGGCTGTTCGGCTGCCTGTTCCGTGGAGCCTGGCTGGTCTTGCAGCAGCGAGCCCTCCTCATGCAAAACCACTTGCGGTGATGGAATACGAGCGGGCCAAGAATCATGCGACGGCACGGAGTTGGGCGACAACACCTGCGAGACCGCCGGATTCGTCTCCGGACAACTCACCTGCAGAGCTCAATGTACCCTCGACGACTCTGAATGCGCCGTCTGTGGCAACGGAACCTGTGAGTACCTTCGTTCAGAGACCATCGACAACTGCCCTGCAGACTGCGCCTTCGTCCAACTCGCCGTGGGGTTCAAAAGTTCGTGTGCCGTCCGAACGGACGGCACGGTCTGGTGCTGGGGTCTCAATGACAACGGCCAACTCGGAAACCCCGACGTACCGGAAACAACGGCCGTCCCCGCCAAGGTGGTCGGCAGTTCCTTTGCCCTGCAGGTCGATGTGGGGGGACACTGTGCCTGTGCCCTGGTCGAAGCTGCAGACTCGTCCAGGGAAGTCTGGTGCTGGGGGAAAAACCAAAGCGGCCAACTCGGAAACAGCCAATTCGAATCCCAGGCCACCCCGACCAAGGTGCCGGTGACGGGCAACATCGAACAGGTGGAACTGTCCTGGCAGACGGCATATGCCCGGATGGCGGGACACGAAGTCATCGGGTGGGGGGCGGGCAGATGGCACGAACTGGGATGCAGCGTCCACGACACGCCCCACGAAACCCCTGAGTCTATGACCTGGCCCGAAGAAATCGATGCCCTGTCTTGCGACGGAGGTGCCTGTTGTGTCAGACTCGCAGACACCCACGAACTTTCCTGTTGGGGACAAAACCAACAAGGAGAACTGGGAAACGGCACCCTCGACGGCACGTGCGTGCCCGCCGTCGTTTATGGAATGGCTACAACAGCCTCGTTCAACATGGGGGACCACTATGCCTGTTCCATCGACCCGACTGGAGGGCTGTGGTGCTGGGGCAACAACGACCGTGACCAAATCGACTCAGGACTGGGCGAGGACGTTTTGATCCCCAAGGCAATCGCAAACATCCAACCGCTCGACAACATTTGGCTCGGTTGGCACCACACCTGCGGCGTCACCACGACTCATGCGGCCTTATGCTGGGGAGACAATGAATACGGACAACTCGGAAATGGGTTGACCAACCCGGCACCACAGCCGCCCATCATCCCCTCTGGACTGGAGAAGGGGGTGATCACGGCCCAGGCCGGGAGGCAGCACAGTTGCGCCCTATTGGAAAACGGCCACGTGGTCTGCTGGGGTGACAACAGCGACGGCGAGTTGGGAAACGGAAGTTTCGATCCAAGCACGAGGCCCGTGCCCGTGCTCTTTCCCTAAGCGGGTGTCGAAGAAATCCTCGACGAGCGGTCCCGGACGGAAAAATTTCCCCGACTAGTCGTCGTCTTCCCAGTCTGCATCCAGGTCGACGATCTCTTCGCCCTCTTCGACTTCCTCGACTTCGGGCTCTTCGAAATCCAGATCCTGATCCGAATCCTTGCCCGAGGTTGAGCCAACCGAATCTGCAGCCGGCTCACCATCTGGGCCTGGATGCTTGGCCATGCCCTTGGTGGGCGTCTTGTCCTCGTCGGCCACCACCACCGCGCTGCGGATGATCCATAAGCACGGCAACAAGGCTCGCGCTTTGATCAACGACAAGCTCGCCGAGGCACGGGGAACTGCAGAGCAGACGCCAGCGCTTCGCCCCGAAGGAGCCAAGGAGCTGGAGGTACAGTTCGACGGTGGCATGATCCCGGTAGCCACGCGCGAGCCCATTGAGGTCCCAGAGGGCGAAGAGCCCGAGTTGACACCGGTCAGGGGGCTGCCCAAACGACGCAGGGCATATGGCACCTGCCTCTGCACCCAGCACCAGGATGTGTGTGTGCAGAAGCCGTTTGCCATGGACGGCAACCGAGGGACCGAAAGCTGTGTATGCCAGCATGGAAGCGTGGGCGTCGTGGGTGAGGACCCAACCGACGCCACGCCGCACAGTACCTCGCCGTTTCACGAATAGCGACCCTTCGCTTGCTCGGTTGCTCGGTCGGACGACGTCTCGTCTGAGGGATGGCTCCTTTCCTCGATCGTTCGTCTGTGCGGCTCCTCGTTTGATCGACCACTCGCTTGATCGATGATTCATCTGGATGGGAGTATCTGGGCGTCGGTATGGGAGTATCTGGGCGTCGGTATGGGAGTATCCGGGCGTCTTCGTGGCACAGGGCTAACGGCATTGGGGCGCACCTTCCCCTAATGGACTGTTCATGCGTTTCGGTGTCGAGTTTGTCCTGGACTTCATAGTAAAAACAGATATCATATGCAGTTCGTAGCGACGTGCATGCCTTATGGCGGACCGTCCGAATCACCATCACTCGAACACAAGGAGGCTCTGGATGCAGAAAAAGACACACCGACTGTACCCCATCGGCGTTTCGTTGCTGACCGCTGTCGTGGCAGTCAGTATCATGTTTGCGGGTTGCGGCAAGAAAAAGTCCGAGGACAAGAAGTCGCCAGCCGCGAATCAGGCGATGCCGCAACCACGGCCCGTCGCGTCGACGGCAGCCCTGCCGAAGGTGTCCGTGGACAAAGCATTCGCTGCTGCCGTAAAAAAGGCGGCCACGACCTGTCCGGCCGGTCGTTTCCGCGGCTGTCCGGCCTTCAAGGAAGTTGCCAAGCTCAGGGACCAAAAGGGCCGTGAACTCGACATGTTCATTTCGACCATGGCCTTGATCGCCGGTCCGGATCCAAAAGTAGCAACCATGGCGGCCAATTCGTTCAGTTGGTACAATGGAACGACGAAGGCGTTGTACTTGCTGTACAAGCAGAATGACAAGATGCCGAAGGCATTGTTTGAAGCTGCTCTGAAGAATATGAACAATCTTCAGACCACGGGCCATGCCAAGGTATTTGGAGCCTTGGCCGGCATGTATGGAATGGGGGATCAGTTCTTGGCGCAAGCCTTGGCCAACAAGGACAAGAAGCGGGGCGCGATGGTGGCCTGGTTCGGCGCTCAGAAGCTCATGAAAATCGGTGGCAGCAAGGTGTTTGCGGCCATTCAGAAGCTTGCCAAGCGACCCGGATCGGCTGGCCCCAGGAGGCCCTGGGCTTTGGCGGCTATCAAGTCTCCGCTGAGCATGTACAAATGGGCGCCGGCTGATTACACGTCCGTCTGTCCCTGGGCGGCGAAGTTCCTCCAGGACAAGAATCTCGAGGTCGTTGAGCAGGTCGGAGCCATCATGGTGCGCTGCGGGAAACAGGATCCGAAATACATCGATACCTTGTTGGCCGCAGGCAAGAAGCGGATCCAGGAACATCCCGAGACATGGAAGAGCCCCGTCGACTTTCCGTATCGCGACCCCTGCTTCGGCGGATTCTTCGGTGGCGTTCGCAAGGGAGTGGCAAAGGCCATGGGCAAGGACGGAAAGCCAGTGGTGTCTCCCGTCTGTGCCAAGGTCTACGACTTTCTGGTGTGGGTCGCCAAGCAGCCAAAGGTCGCCGACGACATGAAGGTGCGTGCGGTCGACTGGATCACCTACCAGGAGCGCACCAAGCGCGCCATCAAGTGGCTCAAAAAGCTGCGTAGGGCGAAGAGCAAGGCCGTGGTCGCTGAGGTGAAGAAGGAAATGAAGAAGCTCAAGAAAAAGAAATAGCTTGAGCATCGAAAGAAGAATCCGCCGCAACGCCCTCGATTTTTCGTACGTTCGCTTCCTTCCCCCATACCTTCCAATTGCGTTTTCGGATTTCCGCACAGGTCCTTTGACACATTCCATTGGAACTTGTTCCTGGACGTTGAGTGGATTTGAGCATTTTTCACAGTCGATGTGCGGATTGCGGGCCTGAAAAAAATGGTGTACGTATGGCGACCATGAAAACGACAGCAGTGATATTGGCAGCAGGAGTGGGAACGCGGCTCCGACCTCTGACCGACTCCAAGCCGAAGTGTTTGGTTCCGGTCGCTGGGAGAAGCCTCTTGGATCGGATGCTGGACTCCATGGCGGAAGCCGGCATCGAAGACGCCGTGGTGGTGACCGGCTACGAAAAGGAGCAGGTCGAAGCCGCGGTCCAGGGGGCTCGGGTGACCTGCCGTTGCGTGTTCAATCCTCGCTACGCCGACATGAATAACTACTACTCGCTCCTGGTGGCGCGTGAGGCAGTGGCTGGGCGGCCGTTTATGAAGCTGGACGGCGACGTCATCTTCGAGCCCGCCGTGCTTTTGCGCGTGATGGACGGCCCTGGCTGGATCCGTGTGGGCGTGGACATCCGGGACGATTTGGGCGCCGAGGAGATGAAGGTGCTGGCGGACGAAGAGGGCCGGATTCAGGCCATGTCCAAGAAACTCGTGCCGTCGCAGAGCCTCGGCGAATCGGTTGGAATCGAGTTCATCAGCGCCGAGGCGGTGGGTCCCCTGTTCGAGATGCTCGCAAAGATGGCGGACGAAGGCCTGGACGACGAGTATTACGAGTACGCCTATGACCAGTTGGCCCGATCCGATCGTGACGTTCGGGTGGTCGGCCTGTCGGATCTGACCTGGACCGAAATCGACGATTTGGCCGACCTGAAGCATGCCGAGGAACTTTTCGGCGGCCGGTGATTCGGCCTTCTGAGACAGGATCTGCGATGCCCGAAGGACGTGAAGCATTCGTGCGAGAGGCGGCGGCTGTGCCTGCTGATGCGCCTGTCGATATGCCTGCCGATGCGTCTGCTGTTCGGGTCGCGGCGGATTGGTCGGGCGAGGTGACGCCTGGCCATCGGGTCGCCGGGCTGAGCCTGCTGGGCAGGCTCCTGCGCCAACTCTACAGGGCTGGGGGCACCATGGTTCAGATCGAGACGTCCGATCCGTCGCGGGTGGATCGGCTGCGTCGCGAGTTTCCAACGGGGCTGGACGTGCGGGTCCGTGGTTTGGCCGTCCAATCCGGTGGGGCCGAGTCGGACGAGAACGCCGGGACGTCGGACGAGGACGCCGGGACGTCGGACGAGAACGCAGGGACGTCGGACGAGAACGCTGGATCGTCAGGCGCGGATTCCGGATCGTCCTTCGGACGGAATCGGGAGCGGGTCGTTGTGGGCCCAATCGATGCGGTGGCTCTCTACGACCAGGGCGACCTGGCTCGTTGGATCCAGGGAGAAACCGAGATTGGGGGCGAGACAGAGGGCTCCAGGCCAGGCGAAATGGCTGGTGAGATTCGATCCCAGACTCCGAGTCCGATGCTGAGGCTGTCGTCCCATGCGGATCTGCGGCCTGCAGCGTCGCTTCTGTGGAACGGGGCGAACAAGACGCTGGAGCACGACGGGCTGGTCGCTTATTTTGTGGGGCGGCCTCTGGCGCGTCTGTTTAGTCGGGTGCTCGTGGCAACGCTGGTGACGCCCAACCAGGTGACGGTGGTGAGTCTGGTCGTGGGCCTGGCCGGGGCCGCGTCTGCTGCGCTCGGCACCTATTGGGGCTTCGTGGTCGGGGCGTTCCTGTATTGGTTCGGCATGGTGGTGGACTGCGTGGACGGTGATCTGGCCCGGGTCCGGGTCGAGGGGTCTCGCCTCGGCCAGTGGCTCGACACGATCGCCGATGACCTGTCCACGTCGTCGTTCACCGCCGGGATGGGCATCGGAGTCGCCAGGCTGACCGGGCATCAGTGGTGGGCGTGGCTGGGCGTAGCGGGCGCCGTTGGGATTCTTCTCCAGGCGATCCACGTGTACCGCGGCCTGGTGCGCATGCGCCTGCCGATTGACACGGCTCGCTACCCGTGGTTCTTCCTGGGAAAGGATGGGGTGGTTCGTAGCGAGGGCAACTCGATCGGATCCTACCTGGCCTACGCCGTACGCCGTGATTTTTCTTCGGCCGCCTACTTCGTGTTGTGTGTCTTTGGCGCATACGAGGCGGTGGCACTTTTTGCCGCAGCGGGTGCTGCGGTCGTATTCGTCCTCGCCGCGATCGATACAATGGTCAGGATTTTCGGAGGTAGTGATGGAGACGATATTCGGCAGGTACGCTCGAACCAGTGACTGCGGATCCCTGCGCCGAGAGGCTGCTGGCGGCCAGGCGGTCCTGATGGGGTGGGTGCACCGCATTCGTGATCTGGGCCGTGCCGGGATGTTCGTGTTGCTTCGGGATCGGGGTGGCATCACCCAGCTTCTGTTCCAGCCCGACCTCGCGGCCGAGGCGTACGACCTGGCCAAGACCCTGGGGCCAGAGCATTGCATTGCCGTGCGGGGCGAGGTGGGGGCGCGTGACGAGAAGAACGTCAACCCGGACATGGCCACGGGCGAGGTGGAGGTCCGTGTGACCGACCTGGAGGTGCTGTCCCGTTCCGAGGTGCCGCCCTTCGAGATCAGTGGCCATTCGGAGGCCAAGGAGGAACTTAGGCTCAGGCATCGGTACCTGGATATGAGGCGTCCCGAGTTCCAACGGAACTTTCTCATGCGGGCGGCAGTGACCCAGGCGGTGCGTCGCCACATGTCTCAGCAGGGCTTTATGGAGGTGGAGACGCCGTTTTTGGTCAAGTACACGCCTGGCGGCGCCAGGAATTTTCTCGTACCGGCGCGTCTCAAACCCGGCCGATTTTACGCATTGGCCGAGTCCCCGCAGATCTTCAAGCAGCTTCTGATGATCGCCGGATTCGACCGGTACTTCCAGGTGGTCAAGTGTTTCCGTGACGAGGATCCGCGGCAGGATCGCCAGGTGGAGTTCACCCAGATCGACGTGGAGATGAGTTTTGTCACCGAGGAGATGATTCTGTCCCAGGTGGAGGGCATGGCTCGGGTCATCTGGAAGGAGGCCATCGGCCTGGATCTGCCCGAGGCCTTTCCCAGGATGACCTATGCCGAGGCCATGTCCAAGTACGGGACGGACAAGCCGGATCTGCGGTTCGGGTTGGAGCACCAGGATATCACCGAGCTTGGCCGCGATTGCGGTTTCCGCGTGTTCGAACAGGTGGCTGCCGACGGTGGGCTCATCAAGGCGATTCGCGTTCCTGGTGCGGCCAAAGTCCTGTCACGTAAGAAGCTCGACGACCTGACTCGATTCGTCCAGCGCGAAGAGGTCGGTCCCGTGGCCGGGCTGGCCTGGGCCAAGCTCCAGGCAGAAGGCGCCTGGCAGGGGGCCTTTCCCAAGGCGGCCAAGCCCGAGGCCCTCGATGCCGTGGCGAAACAATGCTCCATGGAGGAGGGAGACGCCCTGCTCGTGCTCGCTGGCCCCGCCGTGAACGTGCACAAGGCTGCCGACGCTCTGCGCCGGCGTCTCGGCGCGGATTTCGGGCTGATCGACGAGAGCGCATGGGCACTGTGTTGGGTCACGGATTTCCCGCTGTTCGAATGGAGTGAGGAGGCTCAGACCTGGACCTCGTCCCACCATCCGTTCACCATGCCGGTGGCCGAGGATCTGGACATGCTCGAAACGGATCAGGGCAAGGTGCGGGCCAGAGCCTACGATCTGGTCTGCAACGGCTATGAAATCGCCGGTGGATCCATCAGGATCCACGATCGCGAGATCCAGGCCCGGGTCCTGCGCGCCCTCGGGATTTCTGACCAGGAGGCCAAGGACAAATTCGGGTTCCTTCTGGAGGCTTTCAAGTACGGAGCGCCGCCCCACGGCGGCATTGCTGCCGGGCTGGATCGGATCATGATGCTGCTGACCGGGACCGATTCGATCCGCGACGTCATTCCCTTCCCAAAGACCATCAATGGCCTGGACCTCATGACCGGCGCGCCTGGTGGGGTCTTCGACGCACAGCTCGCCGAGCTGCACGTGCAGGTCACCGGCACGGCTGGTGGAACCTCTCAGGATGCCGATTCCTGACCGTGAGTCACAGTCCGAAGAGGGTCACGATCACCGGACGCGGGTGATGTGTTCGATCACCACGGGTGTGCAGGGGACGTCCGAGGCGAATGGTTTGCGTCGACAGGTGCGGACCGCTGCGATTCGGTCCACGACCTCCATGCCCGACAGGATCCTTGCGAACACGGCATAGCCGCGTGCGAGGGGATGGTGGCCTCGAAAGTCCAGATTCAGGTTGTCGGCGAGGTTGATGAAGAATTGTCCTGTCCCCGAGTCCGGCTCCAGGTCCAGCCTTGCCATGGCTACGGTGCCCCTCAGGTTGTGGAGACCGTTGTCGGATTCGTCGAGCAGGGGGGCGCCAGACGGTCTGCGGCGCATGTGCGGGTCCCAGCCGCCGCCTTGGATGAGGAATCCGGGAATCGCTCGATGGAAGATGGTGCCGTCGTATTGCTTCGTCCAGACGAGTTTCAGGAAGCGCCGCACGCTCAAAGGCGCCTTTTCGGGCAGCAGTTCCATCCAGAATTGGCCCATGGAGGTCTTGATGCGGACCACGGGGTTGCTGTTGCCTGGACCGTGTGCCTTGAATCTTTGGACCTGTGTCGTCGAGTCCGCACGTGTTGGGGACGACCGGCGGTCACCCTGTCGTGCGGAGGAGCCCTTGCTTTTTTGAGAGCGACATCCGTTCTGCGAAGCAATGAAGGATCCTGCTGACAGAATGGTCAGCAGGATCCGGATTCTTATCGAAGAGAGCCCAGATGTTGTCGTTCGTTTGGCGACCCTGGTCGTGGGGGGAATTTCGATCGACGCAGAAGGCGTTGCCTCGTGGATGCGCGGCTTGATAGTTGGGCTCGCGCAAAAATAACTTCGGGATTCGGACGCTGATCCATCAATGGTCACGTCGCCGCTCGTCGGTTACATACGTCAATGTATTCGCCCTTCTCTCTCCTTGTTACCATTGCGCCTCGACGCCCTCGGTCCTGGGAACTTATTCTTGCGCGAGCCCTTCGATTTCCGGCCAAGTCGTTCACCGCCGTTCCATGTCGTGGAGAAGGAAGGGGCCGTTTCGGTGGCCGATGGTGCTACTTGTGTGCCTTGCGTACCGAGGTGCGTGACACGGGGCGGCTTCCGGCCCTGGCTACTTTTCGCGCCACGGGCTGGGCCTTGGCGGGCTTGGTGGCGGCTCCTGCCTTGGGAGGCGTCATGCCGGCGGCGGCCTTGGTCGGGGCTGCGGCCGTGGCGGCTGCGACCACGCGGATCGACTTGATCACGACGTGAGTCAGAGGGCAGTCCCGAGTGAAGGGACCTTTGGCGCCCGTCTTGACGTTACGGATTTTGTCCACCACGTCCATGCCCTTGACCACCTTGCCGAACACCGCATACCCGAAGGTCCTGGGACCGTTGCCGCGGTGGTTCAGACCCGCGTTGTCCTTGACGTTGATAAAGAATTGGCCCGTGGCGCTGTCGATCACCGAGGTTCTGGCCATGGCGATGGTGCCGCGGGCGTTGCTCAGGCCGTTGGTGGCCTCGTTCTTGATGGGGGTGTGGGTGGGCTTCTTGACGAAGTTCGGTGTGAATCCGCCGCCCTGGATCATGAAGGTCGAGATGACCCTGTGGAAGATCGTGTTGTCGTAGAATTTTTCGTTCACATAGCGAAGGAAGTTGCGCACCGTGATGGGGGCATGCGTGCCGTCGAGCTGCACGGTGATGTCGCCCATGCTCGTGGAGATGACGACCTGGGGGCTCGCGGCGGCAGGAACCTTGTTGGCGGTCGGGTTGGTCACCGGAGCTGTTGGCGGATGGGCGGTGGATCGCGCCGCAGGTCGGGCGGTGGACTGTGTGTTGTCGGATCCGGGAACGACGCTCTCGGGCTCCTTGTTCTTCTTGGAGCAGCTCGTCAGCGCAGCGGTCGCCAGGAACGCAGTTGTCAGAAACAGTGCTTTCGATTTCATTCATTCACCTCGTTGTGTCTGTTGAACCACTCGGGAATCGACCAATCGGCCGATGACGTTCCAGGGCCCTTATACATTCCGTGGGGCCTCGTCTCAAGTGGTTTGTGAGTGGAGACTCAGTAGCGGATTGGAGCTGCCTCGATCTGATGCAAGGTTCAGGGGCCGGCCAGGGAGGCGTTGTTGCTCCTCCACCGCGCCGGCCAGATGGATCGGGCCCGCCGTTGGGCCCTGCGCGCTTCTTCGTGTCGTCCGAGACGATTCAGGGTGACGGACAGGTTGTGGTAGGCGGCAGCAAATCTGGGATGGAGCCAGGTCACGTGTCGAAACACCCGTGCCGCTTCGGCGTATCGGGTCATGTCGAAGAGCGCGTTGCCCATGGCCAGAAAGGCGGCTGGGTTTGGATAGTCCGCCACAGCCCGGCCGAGATGGACGAGCGCCTGCTCCGGTTGGCCGGAGTGGAGCAGCGCCAGGCCCAGGTAGAATCGGATCCGGCCTGGGTTCGTGGCCATCCGATCGGCGCGTCGCAGAATGGGAACCTGTCGGGTCGGTCGTGATTCGCCGAGTGCTTGACCCAGTAGGCGGTCAGCCAGTTCCTGGCGTCCGTACCAGATTCCGGCTGCGGCCACGGTGAACAGGAGGACGGCGTCGAGAACCCTGTTCTGCAGAGCCATTCTTACGTGGAGACCAGTCTTGGCTGGCAGCGGCTGATGATGTTGCGCGACCGGTCGAGTCGGCTCCTTTCTGTGCGCGGCGTCCAGACCGGCCAGCGTTCCCGCAAGCAGGGCGGCCAGGGCGAGGTGGGCCGGCTGATGGAGCGTGGCCTCGGCGAGCCCTGCCACCAGGAGCACGAGGAGAGCGGACCAGATGGCGTTTGCCAACAAGGGGCCGTTCGTACAGGAAGTCCAATCGGGATCGGGTTGAGATACTGTAGGCCCTGGCGGCGTCGATGGTGCGCTATCAGGCGGAGCAGATGATGCGCTATCAGGCGGAGTCGATGAGGTGCCTTCAGGCGGGGAAGACTCGTTTTGTGCGGGCGCTTCATCCGGAGAATTGGACCAGCGCCCATGCGCTTTCTGTCGCCGCCTTGCAGAGAATCGGCGGACGAGGAAGGTCACGAGCCAAGCGGCAAGGAACAGGGCGACAATGAGGCCTCCATCGGTGAGCAATTCGATGGGTTCGCAATGCGCGTGTCGTGCGTTCGTCCACAGACCACGGCGGCTGTGGTGGGTTTCGAGGAAGGTCGCTTGAGCCTCGGGAAACAGGAGCGCGTAGCTGCCAGGCCCCTGGCCTCTGATGGGATGCTGCGCAAAGATGCGCAGGGAAATGGAGGCCAGGTACCGACGGCTCACAAAGCCGCTCTTCCAATGCTTGGGCACGATGGCGAGGGCGACGATCAGGAGTGCGGCCAAGGCACCGACTGCAATCAAGGGGCGGCGCCGGGGCAGGACGAGGACTGCCATAGCCAGGGTGAGGCCTGCCATGGCAGCGCGGCATCCAGTGACGAGCACGAGGCCGAAAGAGGCCACGACCAGACTGGATGCAATCACCAAGATGGCCAGGCCGGCGGCGCTGTTGCGGCGCCATCGTTTCCAAATGCGGTGGGCCACGGCCACGGTCAGGGGCGTGGTGGCCGCCACGTAGGCGGCAAGATGGTTTGGATTGCCGAGCAGGCCGGAGGGTTCGCTGTGATGGATGGCCCATTGGAGGAGTCCGTGCAGGGTCAGGATCGCTCCGCTCGTCGCGGCGAGCAGCGCCATGACCCAAGCGCTGCGTGGTATGGCCGAAGTCATGCGGGCAGTGGCCACGAGGAGGGCCAGGCCGCAGGACAGGAGAAAGATGCTGTCGAAGGCAGAGGGAAGAGACGGACTCCAACTCGTGCCCAGAGCGGTCCAGAGCAGGATGGCGAGGAGCCAGGGGGCCGACGAACGTGCGGGATCCTCGTTCGGGGCCGTCCGGATGAGGATCGAGGCGAGCAGGGCGAAAAGCGCTCCGATCGCCAGGAGGGGGAGCTTGAGCGAGTGGTACGTCGTGGCGGACGGATCCCACAGCAGGGGCGTGGCCACGAGCAGAACTGCCAGAGTTGCCCACCACAGGGCAGCGACCGGGAGGCTGATCGAAGCTGCTGGATCAGAAAGCGAGATTGCTTTGTTGGACGAACCGAGGATTGAAGACATTTCCTTTGTAGTTCAGTTGCACGACCCGTTGGAGCATGGATCGAAGCATGGGCTGGCGCTCCTGGCGGAGCAGGGCCTCGATTTGTTTGCGATAGGGCCGCAGGCTCTTTCTGGTCAGGTAATAGGCGGCTTCGGCCCGCACCGACTGTCTGTGGTCCTTGAGGTGGTTGGCGAGCACCTTGACGCCGGTGGCTGGCTCCCAGGCGGTCAGGACGTAGGCGGCCGCCAGGGTGGTGAAGGTTCCGTGTCCAGACAGGGCGCTTTTGACGGCCCGGTGGATGGAGGCCGAAGACTTTGGATTCTTGATGCGACGCAGGAGGTGGGCCAGGGTTCGTTTGACCCTCGGCGCTGCCTGGGTCAGGGCCACGGTGAGTCGGCTCGATCCCTGACGGTATCCGAGGTTTGCCAGCGCGTAGGCAGCCGCGTAGCGAGTGGGCACGTTGCGGCTCTGCAAGGTGCGCCAGAAGAGGGGAGTCGCCGGTCGATCCTGCTGCTGGCCCAAGAATTGGATGATGCTTCGGCGTGCATGCCGTTTGGCCCACAGGGTCGGCGCGATGGAGCGGATGACCCGGCGTTGGCCGTTCGTCAATGGAATGCGAGATAACCCTCGAAGGAGCGCGCTGGGCGCCCTCCAACTCGACATGAGTCGGTGGGTCGTGGCCGCCATCAAGAAGCCGACCTTGCGCCAGTTCGGGTACTTGCTCAGGGCCCGCACGAGTCGCGCGTCGTTGACATAGGCACCGCGGCATCGCATCAGGGGGACCAGGGCGCGTGAGTCGCCCTGCTTGGCCAGGAGCAGTGCTCCGGCGCAGCGCAGATACGTCTGGGGACGGTGGAGAAATTTGGCTACGATGCGGTCACTGTATCGACCCTTGGTCATGGTGTTGAGGGCTGTATAGGCCATGAGTTGGAGTGCGATCGACTTGGATTGGGCTGCCCGTTCCAGGGCCGGGATGGCCTGCTTGTCGCCGATTTTGGCCAGCGCCTGGAGGGCAGATGCCTGAACCGCTCGGCTCGGGTCCGACACGGCCTTGAGGAGCGCCGGGAGAAAACGGCGGTCCTTGAGGTCGCCCATGACGAAGGCGGCGTTGAGCCGAATGATGGCCTGTCGTCGGTGGAGCAGTCCGGTGAGCAACGAGACGAGCGCTGGATCCTTGAGTTTTCCAAGGGCGAATATGACGTTGTTCAGGAGTCTGGTGGATCGAACCGTGCTCAGACGCTTGTGGAGGGCCCCGATGGCCTTTGGGTCACCGATTTCGCCGAGCGCATACGCCACCACGTTCGTCACGTATGATTGGGACCCATTGAGTCGTCGGACGAGGGCTGCCCGAAGATCCGGCGAGCGGTCCTTGAGGGTGGATGCCGCTGCAGCGGCGAACTGGGAAAAGCTCGACGGATTTTTTTCGTTCAAGGCTTCGATGAGGATTCGCCGTAAGGAACGTGCAGGGAGCACGAGGCGCATGTCCCAAAGTCCGTAGAGTGAAGCGCGACGGAGTCTGTAGGGCTTCTTGCGGTTCAAGAACATGGACATGAGTGGGACAAAGGCGCCCTTGGCGCTGATGCGTCCCAAGCCGCGGATGGCAGCCGCGCGGACCCACGCGGACTCATTTTTGTCCTTCATGACGCGGGTGAGGGCCTGCTCGGTTCCAGGTCCTCCCATGGTCGCCAGGGCTTTGATGGCGATGGTTCGGACCGAAGCGGCCCAATCCTTCGTGGCCGCCAGCAGTGCGGAATGGCTGTGGTAGTCGGCGTTCGCCAGGAGCACCTGGGCCACTCGTTGGCGGATGCTGCCGTTCGTGTTGTTCGTCAGGGCCCATTCGAGTGCAGGCAGTGCTTTCTTGCCCAGGTAGGTCAGGTCGGGCGTTGCAGGGACCAGGCCTGCCTGCACGTTGACCAAGGCGTTGCGATCTCGGACGACCCTGCGCAGGACCTGGTAGCGTTTCTTTTGGATCTTGCTCATGGGTGGGTCCACGAGGGGCTGCCATCCTCGCGGGGCAGCATGGGCGGTCTGATGGAGGCCCATGGCAGCCAGCGCCGACATCAGGCTGACCACGAGCTTGGGACGGATGCGCCGGGGCCCTTGCCAGCGCGTTTCCGGTCGATTGGTTGTCTGCATGTCGGGGTCTCCTCGTTTTGAAGGGGGTTGACGTATGCGGTGCATACGTCATGACTCGGAGCCTTCTTCCCTATTTCTTGATCGTGATGTCCCGCCGCTCTTTTATGGGACTTTGCGACAGTAGCCGTGCGGATCCGGCCTGTCAACTGACGCGTTGGGCCGGATGTCGGTTCGGTCGAAAGAGAGACTTCGATGCTTCAAGGAGCCACCGGATCGGAATGCCAGTGGTCGCGGTCGGCTCCTTTCAGGAAGGATCGCACCAGATTTCGGCGAGAGAACTTGCCCATGGTGATGGCTTCGATGGGCATGGCGGGACCGCAGACCGTCCTTGCGATGGCGGCCTCGCTCCTGCCTCTTTTGTGGAGGTCGATGATGCGTTGCCCCAGTGATTCGAGGTAGTCGATTTTGTCCGCAATCTCTTCGGCAGGATGGTGTCTGACCCTGGCGCAGCCTGGCAGGAGCAGGTTGGCCGGGAGCCTGGCGATCTTTTTGAGCGATGCCACGATCTGCCAGATGTCGTAGCTGCTGCCCAGGGCGCGATCATGACCTCCCACGAACAGATCGCCGCTGAAGATCCATCCCATTTTGGGCTCATAGAGGCAGATGTGATCCGGGCTATGTCCCGGTGTGTGGATGACCTCGAAGCGGTGGTGCTCTGTTTCCACGACGTCGCCGTCTTCGAGGGGATCGGCTTCGGTTGGCTCGGGCCAGCCCCACAGAACCTTGCGATATATCTGCATGGGCTGCTGTCGGTGTGGGTCAGCGAGGACGGGAAGGGCGAGTGGATGTGCGAGGATTCGAAGGTCCGGCCGAGAGCGTTTTAGCGGACCGTTTCCGCCGATGTGGTCCTCGTGCCTGTGGCTGTTCACCACGAGCCGGACGGTTTTTCCTTCGAGTGCATCCAAGAGCTGTGGGGCCGTGTGGGCGCAGCCCGTGTCCACCATCATGTCGTCCACCAGGTAGGCGGTGGTGAAGTACAAGCCATGACCGGCGAACCCACGCGCCAGGTCGAACCGCACGATGCCGTCGAGGTGCGTAGCCTTCAGCATGGTTGCGTGGTCTCCATGGTTCGGGATCCTTTCGAGGATCGTATGGTTTGGGTGGTCTTCCCGCTTCCGACTGCGCGCGTTTCGTGCAAAGTCGGAAGCGGGAAGACCCGAATCACTCATCCCGGAATGCCTCTACCGGGTGGAGTTGGGCCGCCTGCCAGGCCGGATAGACCGTGGCGACGAAGCTGATGGCCAGTGACGCACTCGCAATGGAGAGCACATCGCGCCAGTCAACATGCACGGGCAGCCGGGAGATGTAATAGACGTCGGGGTCTAGGGGCATGCCGAACCAGGCCAGGTAGGCGCAGGCGGAAAGGCCGACCCCGAGTCCGAGGAGGAGCCCGATGATGCCGATGTAGAGGCCCTTGATGACGAAGATTCGGTATACCTGGGAGTCGTCGGCGCCCATGGCCTTGATGATGGCGATTTCCTGGCGTTTCTTGCGAACGATCATGATGAGGTTCGCGCCGATGGAAAAGGACGCCACGCAGACGATGATGGCGAGCACCAGGAACATGGCGAGTTTTTCCAACTTGAGGGCGGAAAACAGGCTTCGGTGCACCTGGCGCCAGGTCAGGACTGACAAGTGAGATTTTTGGGGCAGATGGCTCCTGAGCGCTTCTGCCACCTTGTCAACGAGGCTCGTTTTGGAGACGCGGATTTCGACTCCAGTGATCTTGCCCTTCTTGCCCAGGAAGCTTTGGGCCTCGCTGAGCAGCACATAAGCGTATTTGCTGTCGAATTCGTAATGTCCCGAATAGAAGATGCCTGCCACCCGGAAGGTCTTGACCGTGGGCACTGGCCCCATGGGCCCCATGGCGCCGTTGGCCGTGGAGATGGCGTCCACGGTCTGGCCCAGGGTCAGGCCCAGGCTCTTGGCGAGTTCCCGACCCAGAATCATGCCAGGGTAGACCTGTTGGTCGGCGGCCAGGAAGCCTGGCGGCATGGGCTGACTGCCGAAGTCGGTGGCCGCTCCCGTGTCCTGTCTTGGGAGGGTCAAGGGCCCCATGAGGGCTTCGAGATTTTTCATGTCCGGGGCCTTGGGCACCGCGGATGGCTGGGCGTTGGGACGCGCCGGCTTCCTGGCTGCCTGGTCCATGACTGCCAGAAGGCCGCCCGGTTGATGGCCTCCTGTGCCTGGGCGAGGCTGTAGGGGATTGATGCCCTTTGGGGCAGAGATCGGGAGGCGCGTTGCATTGGCCGTCGGCTGAGCCCCCACGATGTCCCTGGCCGCATGGTCTTTAGGAGGCTGGTCAGAATCAATCTGCCATCTGGAACGTCGATCCATACCGCCTGGCTTTGTCGCTCCTCGGTTGCGTACCTTAGCTCCGGACAGGGGCGTGGCGCTTTCGGGAGGTGCTTGGTCGGGAACCATTTCATATTCGTCAGGAGGAAAGTAGAGGTACCGGAGTCGCTCGGGATGGGACAGGTTCGAAAGCACCCCTTCGACGATGTTCTTTCCCAGGTCGTATACGTGGTTCGCTTCCGAGGGAATGATGCCCTTGAGGTATACGCCCGTGTGGGTTTTGGGCCCGGTCAGGATCACCTCGCTCTGGAGGTAGGGCGACACAGCCACCACGTTTGGGACCACGGCTCGGACCGACTCGTCCCAATGCGTCTCACCTTGGACAGCCTCGTGTCGGCTGTTCTTCCTCGCTTGGGCGTGGTTTGCTCCAGGGATCCGCCCGTCCATTCGACGGATGCTGTTTGGCCTGCTCCCGGCTGTCGCCCGCCGATTGGCCGGTCCTTTTCGAGCATGGATGCCGTTGTGGTTGCTGGCTGCTTTGTGGCTGTTGGTTTTCTTCTTCTGGTCGCCTGTGCCGTTGTGATCGTCGTCGGTCTTTTTTTGATGCGCGTCTTGTGCCTGCTTCACGCCCAGATCGGCCAGGATCGTGGCCTCGTTTCGGATTTCCTGGCCCTTGACCAGGATGTGGGCGTTGTTGCCCAAGATTTTTCGCTCCAGGTCCTCTTCGAAACCGCTCATGACCGACAGGACCACGATGAGGGCGGTCACGCCCAGGAACACGCCGAAGATGGAGATAGTGGTGAACAGGTTGAAGAATACGAGGCTCGCTCCGAACAGGGTGGTCAGGAGTCCGGCCAGCCCGAGGGCCTGCCTACCAGCAAGGGCCAGGCCGTGGACCGGCATGCCCCAGAGGGTGGCGGATGACTCCCTGGGCACGAATTCCGCCACCGCCCACAGGACACCGGAGAGGACCAGCAACGCGAGGCCGATGCCCAGTGCGATGTAGGTGGGCCTATCGCGGTCCCGCAGGTAGCGCCAGGCCACGAGCCATTCGACCGATGCGTTCACGGCGTCTCTGTTCCTCGAATGGGTGGTTTGGCTTTGATGGTCGGTTGCTCGTCGTTCTTGGACGTGGCCTTTTTCTCTGTGCGGCCGGACTCGGGTCGCAGGAGCGGAAACAGGATGACGTCTCGGATGGAGCGTTGCCCGCATAGGAGCATGGCCAGCCGATCGATGCCGATGCCTTCGCCGGCAGCCGGCGGCATGCCGTACTCCAAGGCGCGGCAGTAGTCTTCGTCATAGTCCATGGTTTCGTCCGAGCCACGACTCTTTTTTTCCACCTGACGCTGGAACCGTTCCCGCTGGTCAGCCGGGTCGTTCAGCTCGGAAAACGCGTTGCCCAGCTCTTGGCCCGCCACGAACAGCTCGAATCGGTCCACCAGGACCGGGTCGTCGTCTTTTTTTCTACTCAGGGGGGAGATGGCCAGCGGATAGTCCTTCACGAACACCGGTCTGTCCACGGGCAGGGCCGGCTCGCCGAACCAGTCGAACAGGGCGCCGATTCGGTCGCCCCAGGTTTCCGCATGGCTGAGCGCCGTGGCCAGGGCGTCGTCTTGGGCAGCCACGTCGTGGTCGTCGATCCAGGCTGTGACGATAGCGTCGTCTCGCAGTGCCTGGGCGTCTGGCGCCTGATCGTCGATTTTTTTCAACCCGGCCGCGGTTGCTTCCAGGACCGAAACTTTGGGCCAAGGTGGGGTGAAGTCCACCTCGACCATCTCGCCTTCTACGTTTGGAACGGTCAGCTTCAGACCGCCGGCTACGACCTGGGCCGCCCCGGCGACGAGTTCTTCGGTCAGGGACATCAGGTCTTGGTAGGTGGCGTAGGCCATGTAGAATTCGAGCATGGTGAACTCGGGGTTATGGCGACGCGAGAGCCCTTCGTTGCGGAAGCAACGCCCCAGTTCGTAGACCCGTTCCAAACCGCCTACGAGGAGGCGCTTGAGGTATAGCTCAGGCGCGATGCGCAGAAAGAGGTCCAGGTTCAGGGCGTTGTGCCGCGTCTTGAACGGCTTGGCGGCCGCGCCTCCGATGAGGGGATGCATCATGGGCGTCTCCACCTCGACGAAGGCCCGGTCGTCCATGAATCGGCGCAGATAGGACACGAGTTTTGCGCGTTTGCGGAACACGTCCGCCACCTCGGGATTCGCCACGAGGTCTACGTAGCGCATGCGGGACCGCAGTTCCGGATCCTTGAGCCCGTGAAACTTTTCCGGCAGGGAGCGGACCGCCTTGGTGATCATGGCGAATCGTTCGGCCCGCAGAGCCGGCTTGCCCTGCCTCGTCTGAAAGAGTCTGCCCCAGGCGCCCACGTGGTCGCCCACTTCGCACTTTTTGAAAGCCAGAAATTCCGATTCCGTCAGGATGTCCTTGCGGATGTAGATCTGGAGTTCCTTGCCGGCGTAGCGGATCTTCAAAAAGGCCGCCTTGCCGAACTTTGCCGCTGCAACGAGGCGGCCCGCTACTTTATAAAAGGGCTGGTCCTCGGATACGCCGTCTTCGTGGGGCAGGTCCTCGACCGGGACTTCGAGGGCGCGCGCCACGTCTTCGTGGCACATTTCGAAGTCGTTGGCATACGGATGATGCCCGGCCTGCCGCAGGTCTTCCACCTTGCGCCGGCGTTCCTGCATGATCCGGTTTTCGTCCACGTTCCCGCCACTTTGCTTCTTTGCCATCCTCGTCTCCTTCCGATTCCTGCTCCGACATCCGTTCCCTGGTCCGATATCGACTCCCTGATGCGATATGCAGCAATTACTTGGAACCGCTTTTCGCGCTTTCCGACGAGGCCTTGAGCAGGTAGGCCTCGATGAACTGGTCCAGGTCGCCGTCCAGCACCGCGTCCACGTTGCCCACCTTCAATTCGGTCCTCAGGTCGGTGACGAGTTGGTAGGGCGCCAGGACGTAGGAGCGGATCTGGCTGCCGAAGTCGATGGCCTTCTTTTGGGAATAGATGTCCTCCATCTTTTCCTCTTGTTTTTGCTTCTCGGCTTCGTAAAGCCGCCCTTTGAGGATCCGTAGGGCCGTCGCCTTGTTCTTGTGCTGGGAGCGTTCGTTTTGGCATTGGACCACGATACCGGTGGGAACGTGGGTGATGCGCACCGCAGACTCGGTTTTGTTCACGTGCTGCCCGCCGGCGCCCGAGGATCGGTATACGTCGATGCGAAGGTCTTTTTCGTCGATGTCCACGTCGATGGACTCGTCCAGGTCCGGGTAGACGAACACCGAGGCGAACGAGGTGTGGCGACGCGCGTTCGCATCGAAGGGCGAGATGCGCACCAGGCGATGGACGCCGGTTTCGGCCTTGAGCATGCCGTAGGCGTACCTGCCGTCCACGAGGATCGTGGCCGAGCTGATGCCCGCTTCTTCACCCGACTGTTCGTCGAGAATCTGGGTCTTGAAATCGCGGCGCTGACACCAGCGTAGGTACATGCGTTGGAGCATCTGCGCCCAGTCGCGGGCGTCGATCCCGCCGGCGCCTGCGTTGATGCTGATGAGTGCGCCCAGGTGATCCATCTCACCCGAGAGCATGCGGGCGAACTCCATCTTGCCCACGGATTCGCGGATCTGATGGAGCATGGACACGGCTTCTCGTTCCGCCTCCTCGTCCTCCTCCTCGGCTGCCAGCTCGATCATGGTCAGGGCGTCGTCCAGAGCGGCCTGTTCGCGCTCCCAATCCTCGACGGTCCTGCGATTTTGCGCCAACTCACGGGTAACCTGCTGGGCCCGTTCCTGGTGGTTCCACAGGTTCGGGTCGGCCGCTAGACGTTCCAGTTCCTCGGTCCTTTTCTTACAGCCGTCGATGTCAAAGATGGCCTCGAAGCGCGATCAACCGTTCATGGAGTTCCTTGGCCAGTTCCTTGTGTTCGTAGTCGAGCATGGGAGCGTACCTCCTCGTAGCGTGGATATTCGACGGCTTGGCGTCTTTTAAGCCACTTGTATGATGGAAAAGGCCTCCAAAGTCAAAGACAACCGATGTGTCGATTCCTGCCGCACGTCCTACCAAGGTAGGCTGGCGTGGCACGAAGGGCAGAGTCTGGGCGACTTGACGTCCGTGTCCGCCGGGTTGTGTGACGCATGCATGACGCAGTTGCGGTCCATGCAGTGGGTCAGGCCCAACATGTGGCCTACTTCGTGGACTGCTTCCTTTTCCACTCGGGACAGGAGGATGAGTTCGTCCTCTGCTCGTCCGAAGTACGTCTCGCGCAGCCTGGTCATGGAAATGGCTGCGCTCGGTCCGTCGAGCCTGGCCACTCCAAACACGAAGGTCAGGGCGGGAACGAAGAGGTCCACGTCGCACAGGGCCAGGACGTTGACTTTCGCAAAGCGCTGTTCGAGCCAATCGAGGAGGAGCATGCCATTGTACTGCCCGCGATTCGGATCGAAGGCGAAGTCCAGCGCTGGCTCGAAGGGCAAGATGCTGCAGGTGAGACCCAGTTCGGTCTGGAGAGCTGAACAGGATCGTTGGACCGCGGGTTCGAACGCTTCGCCCAGTGATACGACTCGAAGTTCGCCTTGGGGGCTGCGCAGGGGCATCCGGATTTGCTCAGCTTCGATCCTTGGGGCGGGACAGCCCGTAGGTTTTGAGCTTATTGTACAGGGTGGCCCGATCGATTTGGAGGATCTGGGCAGAACGGCTCACGTTCCAATCGGTTTCTTCGAGGACCTGGAGGATGTGACGTTTCTCCGCCTCCTTGAGAGGGAGGAGCTTCTCTTCTTTTGGAGGCGACTGTTCCGCGTTCAGCCAGAGGTCCTGGGGCTGGATTTGGGGTCCCTTGCCCACCACCACGGCACGTTCGATGGCGTTTTCCAATTCGCGCACGTTGCCCGGCCACTGGTAGTTCGTGAGTCGTTCGATGGCAGCGGAGGAGAACCCCTGCTTCTTGCGGTTGCTCTTGGCGTTGTACTTTTCGAGGAAGTGTCTAGCCAGGAAGAGGATGTCGTCGCCTCGCTCCCGCAGGGGCGGGAGATGGATCTCGATTACGTTGAGGCGGTAGAATAGGTCCTGTCGGAATCGTCCCTCGCGCACCTCCACCTGGAGGTCCCTGTTGGTGGCCGTGATGATCCGGGCGTTCGTGTCGATTTCACGGCTGCCTCCCAAGCGGGTGAAGGATCGTTCTTCGAGCACGCGCAGGAGGTCCACCTGGATCTTTTGGTCCATCTCGCCGATTTCGTCGAGGAGCAGCGTGCCGGCATCGGCCATCTCGAATTTGCCCATGTGCATGTGGTCGGCGCCGGTGAAGGCACCCTTTTCGTATCCGAATAGCTCACTCTCCACCAGGGTCGAGGGGAGTGCACCGATGGAGACCGCTACGAAGGGCTTGTAGCGTCGTGGGCTGTTGCGATGGATCGCACGGGCCACCAGTTCCTTGCCGGTTCCGCTCTCTCCCGTGATGAGCACGGTGGCGTCGCTGTCAGCCACCGAGGCAATGAGGTCCAGAACCTGCTGAATGGGCTTGCTCGTGCCCACGATTTCATCGAACTGGCAGAGGGTGTCGATGTTCTTGCGCAGCACGGCGTTTTCCTGCGCGAGATGTTGGCGCTCCACGATTTTTTCCACCTTCATGGAGAGCACTTCCGGGTCGATGGGTTTGACCAGGTAATCATAGGCGCCCGCCCTCATGGCCTCGACCGCGGTTTCCACCGTGGCATAGGCCGTGAAGATGATGACCGGAATATCTGCATTGGTCTCTATGCTCTTGTGAAGCACCTTGAATCCGTCCACGCGCGGCATCTTCAGGTCCACGAGCAGAACATCCCATTGTTCGGTTTGGAGAAGATCGATCGCCTGCTGACCGCCTTCGACGGGAACGGCCTCGTAGCCGGATTTTTGGAGCCACACCGACACCGATTCCCGGACGATTTTTTCGTCGTCTACGACCATGATCCGTGCTGTAGGTTTCATCCGACACCCCTGTCGTCGTGCTTTCGATTCATGTCATACTCCAAGAAGACCGTGAACGTCGTCTGCCGCGGTTGTGCATTGGTCAGCTGGATGTCACCACCGTGTCGTTTGATGATGCCGTAAGCCATGGCCAGGCCGAGTCCGACCCCTTTGCCTTTTTCCTTGGTCGTGAAGAACGGGGAGAAGAGGCGTCCCACGTGTTCCTGGGCGATGCCGCTGCCCGTGTCCTTGATGTCGATGCGCACCCTACTGTCTTCGGCCTTGGCCGACAGCGTCAGCCGGCCGCCCGACGGCATGGCCTGGATGGCGTTCAGCATGAGGTTCAAAAAGACCTGTTTGAGTTGGTCCGGGTCACCCTTGATGTCGGGAATGTCCTCTGCCACCTGCCAGTCCACATCGATATCCTGGAGTTTGACCTTGTGTTCCAGCATGCCGAAGGTCTCGGTGAGGATGCCTGCGATGCCCAACACGGTGAATCTCGGGTGGGACTGGCGCGAGAAATCCAGCAGGCTTCTGATAATGGTCGAGCAGCGCTTGAGTTCGTGTTTCGAGTCATTCAGGAACTTGAGGGCCTGTTTCCTATCCAACTCGTCCTTCTCCAGGTCCGTCATGATGATGTGGAGGTAGACGAGGATGCCGCTGATCGGATTGTTGATTTCGTGGGCCACGCCCGCGGCCATCTGACCGAGCGAGGCCATCTTTTCGCTCTGGATGAGCTGTTCCTGCAACTGCTTCAACTCGTCGTAGGCGTTTTGCAGCTCTTCTCGTTTTCGGCGTTCCGCTTCTGCCATGGCGGCTTCGGCGATGAGCTTCATGGTGGGCCGAAGGTCGCGGGCCACAACCACGGTGCCCGTTACGTTGCCGTTATCGTCGGTCACAGGCGAACTCCGCACCGAGACGGGAATCGGTTCGCCCTGCTTGGGAAACAGGTAGGCCTCGGTGCTCGTCAGGACATCGCCTACGATTCGTGGCTGGAGGAGATCTTCGTGGCGTTGGGGGGCCTGTCGATCCTCGGAGAGACCGAGCACGTCGTCGATGGCCACGTCGATGATCTCGTCCTGTTTGAGGGCCAAAAGGGACAGGGTCGCCTGGTTCGTCCGCGTGATCGTGGCCTCGGGTCCGACCAGGAGCACGGCGTCGCTCATGGCGGCGATCATTTGCGCGCATATTTTCTGGAGGGACTCAGGCTCGGAGGACGGTGTCTGGTCGTTGTTCAGCACGGTGGATCCTGTCGATGACTGCCAGTTCATGGCTGCAATGGGCGAGCCATGAACCCCCTGATGCTTGATGCAGGCCGGACCTGCATGTCGGCTTTCGTGTGCAACAAATGGCATATTGCCGCGCGAAAGCGACATCATATATTGCCAGTTTACGCATGTTGGCAGAGTGGACAGGGCCTGTCAACGAGTTCCCGTGCGGCTCGCAGACGATCAGGCTGGAGTAGGCCTGATCTCCGAGCGGCACCGACGAAGTGCGGGATGGCTGGCGAAGGCATGGTCAGCCGATCGACGCATCGTTAGCCTGAAGTTCCTTTGCTGGAAAAGCGAAAAGCGGCGTTGATTCGGAGGGTTGAGCTGCAAGGCTGGTGCACGCGACTGTCTACAATTTGATCTCCTTGAGCAGGTCGAGGGCTTTTTGTTGGTACTCAGTCGGTGTGGAATCGATGACGATGGGTGGCAAGTCGAGTTTGCTGTCGCGGTTGCAGTGGTTGCGCACGATTGAGCCGAGGTGGTCGAGGAGCGAGCGGAAGCTGTGGACGGGCTCGTGGTCTTTGGTGGTCTTGAGGGCTGCCTTGGCGAGGGCGTCGTCGGAGCGCTTCGCCGGAGCGACCGGATCGCGGGTGGTTTTGGCCTCCTGGTCCTCGTCGGCGAAGGTGAGCGGGCGCCAGGCCTGCGTCATGTGCCACTGCACGTAGTACGAGAGCATGCACAAGAAGATGTGCGCACGGACGCGGTCTTCGGTCCGGTGGTGGATCGGCCGTACGAGCAGGTCGACGGTTTTCATGGAGC
>JAGGXR010000037.1 GCA_021162935.1 Deltaproteobacteria bacterium | reverse complement strand
GGGGACTATACGGGGTCTGGGCGCATTTCGATTACCGCCAGTGGAACGGAACAAAAACGCCGGTACATCCTGCTCGACAACGGAAATGACATCCACCCTGGAAAACTGACCGATGACCAGAGGGTCCGGGTTGCGTTCGACTTCGACCACGCAGATTACTGGGTTTTGGACCGGATGGGGTCCTTCGATCGGGAACGACTCCAGCATATCATTCTCACGGCGTCTTCCCACAACATCTTCAACCGGATGTATTTCCGACACGTGTTCCAGGCTTTCTGGATCAAGAATTTGTCCCATTACAACACCATCCAGAACAGTCGGTTCCACACCATGTCACTGGTCGGTGCGGCAGCCGACCTGGCCATGATCAACGTCGCTCAATGGTATTACAAGAACAGAAACGAAAATGGGGACTGTGTCGAAGAGGGGCTCAAGCACTTCGATGTGTTCGGCACCAAGGTTGTCAACAACGAATTTGTGAACACCCAAGCTTTCAGGATTAATCGATTTTGGACCGCAAACTACCAGGACCCCGACGATTGTGGGATTGGCCAGATAGCCAGGTTCAACGGGACGATTGTGGACAACAACACCGCGGAGTTCAACGATGACATCCGTACCGACTGCAACGGCAACCCAGATTCCACTGGGGACTGCATGGCGCTCGAAGCCGTCTTCGGTGGCATCAAGTCCGGATCGGATGATCCTTCCCAGCCGCTCATATTTTCGAACAACAAGGTTTGGGGGGGATTGCCGACGGACCCGACCATGGAGAACCTCAGTTCGAAAGGCGGCGGATTTGGGGCATACATGGGGGTCCGAGACATTCGTTTCCTCCACAACGTCATTTTCGACACGACATCCGCATTGTCGGTGGCGGACCGTTATGAAATGGAGCGAGGGACGTGGAATGCCATAATCAAGTATAACATCATCGTCAACTGTGGCAGAAAGCCGAGGGCGAACTCGTTTTCGCTCAGCATTTCCATGGCGGAGGACGCGGACGTCGAATACAACCTCGTGAAAGATGCCCACGGACCCTGGGCTCGGTTCAGCTTCAACCAGTACGGCAACTACATCGGGCACAATGACGTGGTGAACGCGGAAGACAACGAGTTTGCTTACGAGGGAAATTGGGAACCCGTAGACGGTCTTCGTCCCGAAGACGAAAACAACTACTACACCACAGAAGAAAGCCCGTTTACCGAAGACTTCGTATTCGTCACGGATCGCTTCACGAACCACCCCAGAACGATCGTGCTGGAAAACGTCCTGAGGCCCAGACGCTGACCAGCTTGGGTCGAGACAGATGTGGGGCTGGCGGAACGCCAGACGGACGAGGATGGCCGGTGGGTTCGGCTCGTGGCATGACCGGTTTCATGCGACCACGAGGACCCCGTGCGGGTCCAGAAGGTTGGGTTGCTGGAGATTCACACCCTGGTCCGTGAGTTTTTGCTGCACTCGGGAAGGTGCGAGCGCTGTGGCCGGGTACACATTGGAGAGCTCTCGGCAGGAACTCGTCCGGGCATTGTGGGCCGAAGGGCCATTCCTGTCGTGGCTGTAGTCAACGACAATTATTCTTTCGCACCGACGACAATTAGAATTCCCCATGGTTGAGGGGGGCGAAATGAGAAGTTGGCTCACCATGGGAGATGGATGGCAATCGGACCGGACGGTGGTCCGGGTGGACTTCGAGTCGAGAGGAGAACAAGTGGATTATCTAGAAGGACGACTTTTGGGGGAAGAGTCGGGTCGTTCCAATTCGGCGCGGCTGCTTGGGGTGGTCCTGATGGCCCTGGTTTCTTTTGTCGGCCCTGGTTCGGCCCTGGCGGGCGGCTTTACGACCCAAGACGAGGCGGCCAGTCTGTTCGGTGTGCACGAGGTGGCCTTGTCTGGTGGCGACGACACGGGAAATCCCTTCGACAAGGACTGCCAGGTCACTTTCGTTCCACCGTCGGGCCAGCCTGTGACCGTGGACTGTTTCTACGACGGCGATGGGACGTGGCGAGCCCGTGTTTACGTGCGCAAGGTCGGGGTATGGAACTGGGTGTCTGAGAGCCAGGATGACGCGTCGTTGGACGGGCAGAGCGGGAATTTCCAGGCAGAGACTTCTTCCCTTCCTGGGATGCTCAAATCGCATAGGAGTAATCCTCACGTCTGGATGACGGACAGGGGAACGACGTTTTTGCACATTTCCGACACGGCCTATCGGCTGTTCAAGGATGCGAGCGTCTCGGATGCTTACCAGCAGTATGTGGATGAAGATGCGGCGCTTGGGATCACCGGGCTGCGGTGCATGCTCCTGGGTGAAGCGAATTGGGATCTCTACTGGGCGGGGGGCCTGGACGGGTCCAAGGAGCGAGTAAATATTGCGAGCTTTCAGCATAGCGAGGATCGGCTCAAGTGGATGCTGGAAAATCACCCGGAGGTCTACGTCCAACTCATCCTGTTCCCTGATGGGAAGATGGGGGACGACACCTGGAGCAATGGGCACAGCGAAGCGCAAAGAGAGAAGATGAAACGATACATCATTGCGCGATTTGCGGCCTTTCCAAATATGTTTTGGGAGGTGATGAACGACACGATGGTGCAGTCCCAGCAGCAGGACCCCGACAACTGGTTTGCGGCCACGGACGTGGGGTCGTACTTCCGCGATCACGATCCCTTCGGACATCTCATTGCGTTTGGACATCGGCGCGACTATGAGTATCCGTTCGCTGGCGACGATTGGAGCACCTACATCATCGGATATACGGCGTACGATATCGCCTGCGACCTGGTCGATTGGTATGGATATCGCCAATACGAAAAGCATGTCTACAACACCGAAGACTACTATGAGACGTACCATCCTCCAGCCCATCCCCGGTATTTTTATCGCAGGTTCGTGTGGTCGTACTTGTTGTCCGGTGCATCGGCGACCTATGCCGGGCTGTGGGACGATATCATCCCCTATTCATCTTCTGGAATGACCGGTCTCGATGATATCATCCATATTCGTGATTTTTTCCGGGACCATCACATCGATCTGGCATGGTTTCGGGAAGCTGACGAGTATGCGCAGCAGACCAATGCTCCCGGCCCTGAATACAACGATGGGCCCAGTCGGCCGCAATGTGCACGCAATGGGACGTTTCAGTTTGTCATCTATGTTCCCAATGCCCGGTCCGGTGAGTTGACCGGCATCTCGACGGCTTACGGAACGACGGAAGAGGAGAGTCGAAAGAATGCCTCGCTCGATGGGAGCAAGACTCCGGAAATCCAGGTGAATTTGACCTCGGCTGGCCAGGAGACTTTTTCCGTGGAGTGGTTCCGTTCCACCGACGGTGCGACGCAGATGGGGACGTCCATCGAAGGAGGGGAGTGGCGCACGCTGACTTCTCCATGGGAGGGGACCGATGTCGTGGTCCTGGTGACGAACGAAAGCGGCAACGAGCCGCCGTCGGTGACGATCCAGGTTCCAGTCGAGGGTGACTGGATTGCAGAAGGGCAGGAAGTCTACGTCCATGTCCTGGCCAGCGATTCGGATGGTCAGATAGCAGACGTCTCTGTCGTGGTGGATGGGAGCGAAGACGACCAGGTGGAGCGTCTCGACCCCTACGAGTGGAACCTGGCCGGTCTGGCCGTCGGAACCCACAGGATTCAAGCAAGGGCCGTGGACGACCGCGGGACGAGTTCTTTGTCCGATGTGGTTTCCTTCCATGTCGGGACCCAAACTGTCGATCCGGATGCCGGCACGTCATCGGATGGAGAAGTAGATGGGGACGGAGGAACGGTGGAGGGGGACTCGCAGGTCGATGGAGACGGAGGTGGGACACAAGGAGACGACGGGGTTCAGGGAGGGTGTTCCTGTACGACGGACGGCGGGCCGAATTCCGGGGCGTGGTTGTTGTTGTTCGTCTTCGCACTGCCTTGGCTCCGCAGGAGGCGGGGCGTGAGTGCGGATCTTTTAGCGCGACGGAGAGATGAATAAAGACGCAGAGTTGGAGAAGGAAGGGGGGAGAGAAGAAGCCTCCAATGCGGTAGACAAGAGTGACCGAGCAATTAATCTGCCAGAGAGGGAGGCGTACATTGTTGCGGAAATTGGTGCAGGCATACGTGGACCTGCAAGCGTATATGGAGAAGCCTGCAAAAGTGATCGGGGCGGACGGTGTGGCCCGCAAATATCGGCGCAACCGGGAAACACGAAACATAGGGACGATATTTGGGGAAGGAGTTGTGGGACGAAGTCGGTACGGAAGTGGGCAGCAAGTGGCGGGGCTTTGTCCGCTGGACGGAGAGCTGAATTTGCCAGCGGGCAAGTACTCACATTCAAGCCCTACGTTTGGTCGCATGACGTCGGACGCCTCGGGGAAAAAGAGCCGCACTCCGTGACGCCTGAGACCTTGACCGAAAAGAGTCGTTGTGTTCAAAGTAGAGGGCCCATGTGGCCAGGTGTGCGGCATGTATGCTTGGTCGCAGCCGGCACCTTGGGCGCGCTACAGAGCGTCGGCGGCGCGTCGGATGCGAGATGATGACTCGGTCGAGGTAGAAGGAATGGAGCAGCCCTTTCGGATCCCCGTGGCTCTTTCTGCCAGACATGTGCACCTGAGCCAGGAGCACGTCGAGGCGCTGTTTGGGGCGGGACATCGACTGACTCCCTGGCGCGACCTTTCCCAGCCTGGCCAGTTCGCCTGCACGGAGACGGTCGAGGTGGTGGGGCCAAAGGGATCGCTGCGCGGGGTGCGTGTGCTGGGCCCGGCTCGCGACGCGACTCAGGCCGAGCTTTCCATCACCGACGGGTTCGTCATCGGGGTGAACCTGCCGGTTCGGCTGTCTGGAAACACCGTGGGCACGCCAGGCGGTTTCTTGATCGGACCCAAGGGCGCCGTCCAGATCGACGAAGGCTTTATCTGCGCGGCGCGCCACATTCATCTGCATAGTAAGGATGCGGATGTGACCGGTCTGCAGCATGGCCAGCGCGTGCTTGCCCGAGCGGTGAGTGGTCGCAAGGTGATGTTCGAAGACGTGATCGTGCGGGTGAGTCCAGATTTTCGGACGGAGATGCACGTGGATCTGGACGAGGGCAACGCTGCTGGAGTGCGTGACGGCGACTTGGTGGACGTGGTCGAGGCGATCTGCGGGCTCTGCGCGAACGAAGCCTGCCCCATTCGGGAGGATGTGACAGTCACTGGGCAGCGGCCCTACTGTGATTTCACCCAGTCGGGCGTCCAGTTTCGATGAGGCTCTGGCTGTTCGGTGATCGCGACGCTTTTCGATGAGGCTTCGGCGATCCGGCGCGATTGAGTGCTTTTGATGAGGTCATTTCGAGGCAAACGTGTCTGATTCGCAGGACAAGACCTTGGATGCATTGGTTCCGGTGCTCGTGGAGACGGTTCTGAACCGCGTCTTCGCGGGGCAGACAGGGGCGTCCTCTGTTTCGACGGGAAACGCCGGTTTGGTTGGTTCCGCCCGAGGTTCGGGCGGTCCGAACGGATCGGACGCCCCGCTCGAACCGACCAGAGTGGTCTGGTTCTTGGGGACGGCAGCGCGCAGGCTCGATTCTGTGGTGCGGGCCATGGCCTTGGTGGCGCGGTTTGGAGCGCAGCAAACGATTCTGTCTTGTCCCGAGGTGGCCGGCACTGTCGAAGGGCTGCTTCGTGGGGCGAACGTGGAGGCCTCGGTGCAGATCGTGGACCCAGGCAGTCAGCCTGATTCAGTGCAATCCGCCATGGAGTCGGTGGGGCACGCGGACCTGCTTTACGTGGGGACCTTGGGTTGGGAGCAGGCCAAGAAAGCGGCCGGTGCGGACGATTCGGATCCCTTTGCCGCAATGTTGCTCGAAGGCCTTGCAGCCGCCAGGCCTGTGCTTGTGCTGGGCCATGAGGACCTCCCAGGCTTGCAGCGGATAGCATTGGGATCCGTTGGTCCCGACGGGCGCCTCGGTGACGGGCGAACGGACGGCGGACGGACGGCCGATGGGCGGCCGGCCCGCGCCAAGACGGTCGGGGCGAGCGGGTTGGAGCGCAGGGCCCAGTCGTTGTGGCGGGATCTGGCGCTGTTGGGCCTGGAGGCGGTGGCCGTCGATGACGTGGTCCGGCCCCTGGCAACGCTGGCGGCGACGACCGATTCGGCGAGTCGAGCCCGTGGCGGCTTGGTGACGGAAAAAGACATCGATGAGGTGTTTGCGGCAGGGGTCCTCAGGGTGACCCTTGCGCCCCAGACAGTGGTGACCCCCCTGGCACGAGATCGCGCCAGGGAGTTGGGTGTGGAGCTGCGACCAGGCCGTTAGGCGTGGTCGCGCAAGGAGGCGACGATGCAGCTTGCTCGGGTCGTTGGGACAGTGGTGAGCACACAGAAGAGCGAAAAACTCGTGGGCCTGACGCTGCTCATCGTCGAACCGGTGGATATGCGGACCCTCGAATCGACGGGCAACCCGATGGTTGCGGTGGATGCGGTTGGCGCCGGCGAGGGCGAGGTGGTCCTTTACGTGGCCGGGTCTTCGGCACGGTTGACCCAGAGAACCAAAGATCTGCCCGTGGACGCCACGGTCATGGCCATCGTGGACTACGTGGAAATGGATGGGGGACGCACCTTTGCCAAGTCGTGATGCCCGTGGCGATGTTCCATGCCGTGACAACGCAAACGCGAGGAGGCGAGCGTGGTTGGCGGCGAGACAGCGAGGCAGGAAGAGGCTGAGGCCGTGTGAACGTGACAACGTGAGGACGTGAGACCATGAAGGTTCAGGTGACAGACGATCAGATTCAAAGACTCGTGGACCAGGTGGTGCAGCAGGTCCAACAGCGCGTCGGGGGCGTTGCCGTGACGAACGGAAGCAACGGATCGGCGTCCATCCCGGTGGGCAATGGCCTGGCTCCGGTGGGCAATGGTCTGGCTTCGTCGGGCAATGGCCTGGCTCCGTCGGGCAACGGCCTGGCTCCGTCGGGCAACGGCCTGACCGCGTCGGGCAACGGCCTGACCGCGTCGGGCAACGGCCTGACCGCGTCGGGCAACGGCCGGGCGGTCGTTGGCGCGACCGCAACAGCGGCGACTTCGAGTTCGGGTGCTGTGACGCGACCCACTTCTTCTTCGGCTACAGGCCTGTTTGCCGATATGGAGTCCGCCGTGTCCGCGGCCGAAGCGGCCTATCGAGAGCTGGGCGGCATGAGCCTAGCCGCGAGGCAGAAGTTTATCGACGCCATGAGGAGGAAGGCCGAGGAGTATGCCGAACCTTTGGCCGCCCTGACCGTCGAGGAAACGGGCATGGGGCGGGTGTCCTCCAAGGTGCAGAAGAATTTACTCGCCGCACGGGCGACCCCAGGGACCGAAGACCTCCAGCCGAAGGCCTACACGGGCGACGATGGTCTGACTCTGGTCGAACCGGCGCCCTTCGGCGTCGTAGGCGCCATCACGCCTTCTACGAATCCGGCTTCGACCGTGGTGAACAACGGCATCAGTTTCGTGGCCGCGGGCAACGCTGCGGTGTTCAATCCACACCCAGCCGCCAAGCGGGTAACGAACGAGACGATTCGACTCATGAATGAGGCCATTGTCGAGGCCGGTGGGCCGCAGAACCTGCTTTGTTCGGTGGAGCGACCGTCCCGCGAATCGGCCCAGGCGCTCATGGTTCATCCCACGATTCGGTTGCTCATGGTGACGGGCGGAGAAGAAGTGGTCAATGCGGCCATGAGTTCGGGCAAGCGCGTCGTTGGGGCCGGTCCGGGCAACGCGCCCGTGCTCGTGGACGACACGGCGAATATCACCAAGGCGGCCCGAGCGGTGGTCGATGGCGCCAGCTTCGACAACGGCCTGCTCTGCATCGCCGAGAAGGTTCTGCTGGTCTTCGACAACGTGGCGGATCGTCTCAAGGAAGAGATGCTGCGTTACGGGGCTGTCGAGGTGCGAGGTCGCGACCTGGACCGGCTCACCGAACGATGCATCGACAGTTCTGGGTCCGGCTATCCCATGCCGAAGAAGGACATGGTGGGCCGGGACGCCTCGGTGCTCCTGTCCGAGATCGGCGTGTCGGCGCATCCCAACGCGCGGCTCGTGCTCGCCGAGGTGCCCGACATTTCGCATCCCCTGGTGCAGGCCGAACAGCTCATGCCGTTTCTGCCCATGGTCCGGGTTCGGGACCTCGACGAGGGACTGGCTTGGGCCAAAGCAGTGGAGCACGGATTCCGCCACACGGCCTGCATGCATTCGGAGAACGTGAGCCGCATGAGTCGGATGGCTCGAGAGATCGAGACGACCATCTTCGTCAAGAATGCGCCGTCCTACGGTGGGCTGGGTTTTGGCGGAGAAGGATTCACGACCCTGAGCATTGCTGGACCGACGGGTGAAGGGCTCACCTCGGCCCGTACCTTCACGAGGCAGCGACGTTGCGTGTTGGCAGGTGCTTTCCGCATCGTGTGACGGCAGCGCGACCGTCGTGTGACGGTTGGCCGGCAGTCCGCTGACAGTCGGACGCCGATCATGCGCCCATGACGAGAGACACGGATTTTTTTGGAGCAAGTGAGAGTGACCACAGCGTCCGCAACACAGACCACGATTTCCAAGGCGACTTCGGCCGAGTCGATTCGCGCTGCGGTGTCTGCTGCCGGCATCGTGGGCATGGGCGGGGGCGGGTTTCCCACCCACGTCAAACTCGACGCCCAGGTGGATTCAGTGATTGCGAACGGTGCCGAATGTGAGCCCCTGTTGTGGTCCGACAAGGCGCTCGTCCTCCGCCATGCGGACGAGGTGGTAGACGGCCTCGTTCTCGCCATGGAAGCCACTGGCGCCGGACGTGGCTATTTGGGCGTCAAGGCAGCCTACCCGGACGTGGTCGCCAGCGCCGAGGCCGCGATCCATCGGGCGGACCCGTCCGGGACGCGTCTCTCCGTGGCGCGCCTTCCGAATGTGTACCCCGCAGGAGACGAGTTTACCCTCGTGCAGCAGGTGCTCGGTCGCACCATTTCCGAGACGGCGCTCCCCCTGTCTCAGGACGTCGTGGTGAGCAACGTGGCGAGTCTTGCGGCGGTGAGCGCGGCGGTCCGGTCGGCGCGCCCCTCCACGGATCGATTCGTCACGGTGACCGGTTTCGTTCGGAGCCCAGGCATTTACCAGGTGCCCGTGGGTACGAGGTTGTCGGATGTGGTGACAGCCGCAGGAGGAACGGACCTGGAACGGCCCGCCTTGGTCACGGGTGGCCCCATGATGGGGCGGCTGGCCGGTCCAGGCGATTCGGTCTCGAAGACGACCTCGGGTCTGCTCGTGCTACCCGACGACCATCACGTGGTGCGGGCGCGGCGCGTGGATCCTCTGTCAGCGCTCCATCTCGCCCGGGCTGCCTGCTGTGCATGCGGCGAGTGCACCGAGGTCTGCCCGAGGAATCTATTGGGCCATCGTATCTTTCCCGATCGGCTCATGCGGGGCATGGCATCGGGTCTGACCGGAGACGTGGAAGCCTATGCGGGGGCCATGCTCTGTTGTGAGTGTGGGCTCTGCACCGAATACGGCTGTCCCATGGGCTTGGACCCTCGGGGCATGAACATCGAGGTGAAGCGGCGTCTTCGCGAATCCGGTTTCGTGTTTCAGCCCAAAACGGAATCGACGCCGTCGTCCTACTGGCGCATCAAGCAGGTGCCCGTGCCCAGGCTGACCGCCAGGCTGGGGCTGTCCGATCTGGTGGCCCACCTGGAACTCGTGGGTCGGCTGGACCCCGGTGTGGTCCGGATTGCGATCCGCCAGGGATCGGGCGCGGCGCCCAAAGTCGTGGTGGAAGAAGGCCAGCAGGTACGCGTCGGCCAGGTGCTGGCCGAACCCACGGGGCGGATCAGCGCGGCCCTGCACGCGAGCATCACTGGTCGTATCGAGCGTATCGAGAGTGGATTCATCGAGATCCACAGGGCAGGAGGGGCGGCATGATCCGTCGGGCAGGAGGAGCGGCATGAGCGCCCAGGCGCAGTGGCATGAATCGGACGGAGTGCTCGCGGTCGGGTACGTGGAGACCCGAAGCGTGGCCCGGGGCGTCGAGGTGGCCGACGTGATGGCCAAGACGTCTGATGTGCGGATCGAAACTGCCATGCCCACCTGTCCGGGAAAGTTTTTGGTCATGGCCACTGGACTCGTGGCCGCGGTCCGTACCGCGGTGGAGGTTGGTGTCGCCGTTGCCGGCGAGACCATGACCGATTTTACGGTCATCCCGTCGGTGCACCCAGACGTGATTCCCGCGTTGGGGGGCATGGTGGACGTGGAAACGATCGAGGCCCTGGGTGTGATCGAGACCTTCACCATGGCATCGGCGGTGCGCGCCGCTGACGAGGCGGTCAAGACCGCCGATGTTCGACTCATCGAGGTACGGCTCGGCCGTGGCCTTGCGGGCAAGGCGTTCGTTATGCTGACCGGGCACGTGGCGGCGGTTCGGGCCGCGGTGGAGGCGGGTGTCAAGGCTCTGGCGGATGAGGCGTTGATTCTTGGCACCACGGTGATACCGTCGCCGCATCCTCAGATTTTGGATAAAATTTTGTAACGGACGACAGAGTTTGTCAGAAACGACATGGTGCCGATTGGAATGCGAATCATTGAGGTCCGCCGCGGGCGGGCCATGCAGGCAAGAGAAACGAAGACACGATAACCGTCCGCAGGACGCGGACCCTGTCAGGAGGAAGAAGCAATGAAAGAAGCCCTGGGTATGGTCGAGACCAGAGGATTGGTGGGAAGCATCGAGGCAGCGGATGCCATGGTCAAGGCGGCCAAGGTGACCCTCATCGGCAAGGAGCACGTGGGCGGCGGCTATGTCACTGTCATGGTGCGCGGCGACGTGGGCGCGGTCAAGGCGGCTGTCGAGGCCGGTGCGGAGTCGGCCCGTCGGGTGGGCGATCTGGTGTCCGTGCACGTGATCCCGGCGCCGCACGAAGAGGTCGAGTCGATCCTTCCCCAGCCGGGACAAGGACGCGGCAAGGGCAAGTAGCTCGTCACGTCCGAACCTGATGGTTCGGATGGTTCGCGTGGTGGGTGGGCATCGGCCGGGGGCGGTCGCTGCTCGCACATCGCCGTATCTTCGGGCGCTGCCGGTTGGCCGGCAAGGAGTGTGGAGTTGCTGCTGGCTCGTGTGGTCGCAAACGTGGTCTCCACGATCAAGGAAGGCTCCTACCAGGATCGCAAGCTCTTGGTGGTGCAGCCCGTGGACCAATGGGGTCGGGATGTAGGGTCCAGCCTGCTCGTCGTGGACATGTGCCAGGCGGGCGAGTCGGACCATGTGCTCGTTCTTCGGGAGGGCAACAGCATTCGGTCTCTGATGGGGTTGCCCAAGGGGTCGGTGGATGCGCTGGCCGTGGGCGTGGTGGACTACGTGCAGATGTCGGGGCGTCAGGTTCGGCTGCCGGATCGGGACGACGTCGAGTAAGGACGTCGTCCGAGCACGGCCGTTGGGGCCTATTGGTCTGGTGACTGGCCTATAGGTTTGGCGACGGATCCAACGGGATCCCAAGGTCCACATGGACGCGAAGTGATTCGGAGCGGAGCCGGAGCGACCGGACCAACCGGAGCGACCGGAGTAACGTGTGATCTGATAGCGGCCCCGGTGCCGGTTGCGCACCTGGTGGCGTTGGTCGATCGAGGATGGAGTCATGGCGGAGCTGGAACTGGATCAGCTTGTGAACGTGGTGCTGCGCCGCGTGGCGGATCGGCTCGGCCAGACGCCGGACCGCAGCCGTGACGAGTGGCAGCCTGCGTTGCTCGTGGCCGGCAACTGGAAGATGAACGCGCCTGGTGGCGGTGCGGGCGAGGCCTTGGTCGAGTTTGCGTCGCATCTTGCCTTGGCCCCGCAGACCGGGGTGGACACGCTGGTGTTTCCGCCTGCCACGCTCATTTCGTCGGTGCGGTCTGCCCTGGCGGGCGCTGGCGCCTCGACGGAGGTGGGCAGCCAGGATCTGCATTGGGAGCCGTCGGGTGCTCATACGGGCGAGGTCTCCGCAGATCTGGTTTTGGCAGCCGGCGCCACCTGGACCCTGGTGGGCCATTCGGAGCGACGTGCCGCCGGTGAGACCCACGACCAGGTCAAGGCAAAGCTTCATCGCGCCGTGGCAAGTGGCCTGTCTGCCGTCCTGTGCGTGGGCGAAGGCCTCGACGACCGAACGAACGGCTCTACGTTTCGGGTGCTCCGGGTCCAGGTCCAGACGGCCCTGGCTGGGTTGGCCCTGCGGGGCGTGACACCCGGTCGCATGGCCATTGCCTATGAGCCCGTGTGGGCCATCGGCACGGGGCGCGTGGCTGAGCCGGCTCAGATCGACGAGGCCTGCGCCTTCATTCGAACGGTAGCGGGCGAAGAGTTCGGGGCCGCCTGGGCGTCGAGGTTGCGCGTGCTGTACGGTGGGAGCGTGACCGAAGAGAGCGCCGCGGATATCCTGGCCATCGACCAGGTCGGCGGCCTGCTCGTGGGTGGCGCCAGTTTGAGCCCCAAGCGTTTCGCTGCCATCGTGGAGGCGGGCGCGGCCCGGGCACAGAACCTGTCGGCGCAAGGAGGTGGGTCGTGAGTGATCGGCGATTTCTCGTGTACATCGGGTCGGATCACGGCGGGTTTCCCCTCAAGGAGCATCTGGTTGGGTACCTTTCGAATAAGGACTACGAGGTCAAGGATTTCGGCACCCACAGCACGGATGCCGTGGACTATCCCGACGTGGCCTTTCTCGTCGCACGTGCCGTGGCCGAGGCCTTGGCGGCCGGCCGCCTCGTGCGCGGCATCATGATCGATGCGGTGGGCGTGGCCTCCTCGATGGTGGCGAATCGGGTGCCGGGGATCCGGTCGGCGCCTTGTTGGAATGAATTTTCCGCCCATTCGGCGCGTGAGCACAATGATGCGAACATGCTCACCTTGGGTGGGCGCATGCTGGGCACGGGGCTGGCCGAACGGATTGTGGACGAGTTTCTGCAGACCGACTTCGCCGGTGGGCGGCATGCGCGCCGGGTGGCCAAGATCCACGAGGTGACCGGAGACGGTGTGGTGGTGGGTTCGAACCAGCGGAGAAGCTGATGCAGCTTGGCAAAGTGGTTGGACAGATAGTCGCGACGGTCAAGGTCGAGAGCCTGACCGGCATCAAGCTGATGGTCGTACAGCTTCTCGACGAGCAGGGCCACGAGTTGGGTAGGCCTGCGGTCGCTGCGGACGTGGTGGGGTGCGCCGGCGTGGGCGACTTCGTGTTTCTGACGGGAAAGAAAGAAGCGGCCATTCCGCTTGGCCCACTGGTTCCGGTGGATTTGAGTATCGTGGGGTTCGTGGACGAGGTCCGTGGCAAAGCGGTACGACTCGACGGTTGACAAAGGGCCGGCCTGATAACGGCTCGCTCCTGGAGGTCTTGAATGGATACGGACAAGCTTGTGCAGCAGATCGTTGATCAGGTCATGGATCGCCTTGGTGGCGGGGCGATCGATCGTTTGGGCCCTGAAGGTGGAGCAGGTCGTGGCCAGCGGTTGCGCGTTGAAGAGACCGGCGTGACCCTGTCTGGCCGGCCGGCTGGAACGGGAACGAATGAATCGTCGGCTGCCGCAGGCACGGCCCTTGGGACGGGCCTGGGCACTGGTCTCGGTACCGGACTTGGCACTGGTCTCGGCACCGGACTTGGCACGCGTCCACGCCTCGGCGGTGGGGCTGGGTACCGGGTGCCCTACACGGTTGGTCGAACGGATGGCTCCATCGAAGCCGTGACCATTGGGTCGGCTGGCAGACCGGGGGCAGCGGCCCATGTGGCAGGTGGCTCGGACGTCGCTCGGGGTGGTTCTGGTGCGGGCCCCAGGGTTTTGGTGGTTCTGACCGCGGGTGATGGCAAGCTGGACCAGGTATTCGCCATGCTCGGGTCTCTTGCTCAGACCGATGCTGCCATGGACCTGTTCCTGTCGCCTTCGGCGCGCAAGGTTTTGGACCAGCCCGCCATTCGGAGGGTTTGTCCTTCGGCGAATGTGCTGCCTGCCGAGGTCACCTTCGGGCTGCGCGACCTAGTCGAGGCGGCCGATGCGGTCGTGCTGCCGAATCTGACGCTCAGCACCGCTTCGAAAATCGCCCATCTCGATGGGGACAGCGCAGCATCGCTCATGCCCATCTATGCTTTGATGCGGGGTAAACTGGTAGTGGCTGCCACTGATTCCATGTATGGGCTTCGGGCCGACTATCCAGAGGCGCCAGCAGGATTTCGGCGGCGGGTGGATGCCATGGTGTCCGACCTCCAGGAGCTCGGCGTTCGCATGGTTGCCATCGAACAGGTCGCGGCTCAGGTGACCGGTGTGGGATCGAACGTGGGAAATAGCGCGACTCCATCACGTTCTGTTCCGGCGGTCTCCAATGCCCAGTCGTCGCTTTCAAGAGTTTCTGCGACTGCATCGGCCGCGTCCAATGGCGCCAGCACAACTGACTCTGAGTCGCCGGCTCTGGCTGCCGCCGCGCAGAAACTCGGCTACCAGCCAGTTCCCTTTGCGACTGGGCCATGCGAGGGCGACCCGGACAAGTGTACTGGATGTGGACAATGCGCCGAGAAGAACGAACCCGCCGTGGCCGCCCTGTTCAACGGCGGGGCCGATCGGATTGCATCCAGCCTGGGGACCAAGGTCATGGACAAGTCCATCGCTCGGTACATCGATCATACGATGCTCAAGCCGGAAACCACTGACGCGGACATCCGCAAGCTCTGCCAGGAGGCGCGGCAGTACGGTTTTGCGTCGGTCTGCATCAACCCGAGTTGGGTCCCCTTGGCTGCGCGTGAACTCAAGGGCAGCATCGTCAAGGTCTGCACGGTCATCGGGTTCCCGCTGGGTGCCACCACGCCCACCACCAAGGCGATCGAAACCAGGGACGCCATTGCGAACGGCGCCGAAGAGATCGACATGGTGATCAACGTGGGCGCCCTCAAGTCGGGAGATGACGAACTGGTGCGGCGCGACATCGAGGCTGTGGTCAACGCGGCTCGTGGTCAGGCCCTGGTCAAGGTCATTTTGGAGACAGCGCTTCTGTCCAAGGAGGAGAAGGTCAAGGGTTGTCTGCTCGCCAAGCTGGGCGGCGCCAATTTCGTCAAAACCTCCACTGGGTTTGGCCCCGGGGGCGCCACTGTGGATGACATCGCCCTGATGCGTCAGACCGTGGGCCCGGATATGGGCGTCAAGGCCTCAGGTGGCATTCGAGACATCGAAACGGCGCGTGCCATGGTCGCCGCAGGCGCCACCCGTATCGGCGCTTCGGCTTCGGTTGCCATCACCAAGGGCGAGGACGCTGGTCCTGGCTCCTACTGATCCTCTTTTCTTTTTTCCTCACCCGCTTCCTTTCGAGACTGCCATCGCCTCCGCCCCATCCCTTAGACGTTCCATCGTCTACGCTCCATCCCTTAGACTGCCATCGCCTACGCTCCATCCCCTAGACTTCCATCGCCTCCGCCCCACAGGTAGACTGCCATCGCCTACGCCCCCCTAGACTGCCATCGCGAGGCGATGGCAGCAGCACCACGATTTCATTCATCGAAGCCGAGACGAAACAGGCGGGGAGCCTTGGCACGACCGAGGCGTCAAAGCGCCGCTTCGGGCCGCGCCTAAACGCTTACGGATACGTCAAACGACGCATGTCCCTCTCTCGGCCATCCACCTCACTTCGTTTGGCCCGATGAAGGCAGCTTTGTCGAGGCGCAGCCGAACGCGCCCTCCTGGACGCGTTCTCACAAGCCGTCCGAGGGAGGCCAAGTCCCAGCCCCAAGTCTCGGCGGAGATGAATGACCGATCCCGTCCCCACTAGGCGACGCCAGTCCGAGGAGCCGAAGCTCAACGAGGTAGAAATCGTCAACGAGGTGGGAATTGATCCAGAGTCATGGTACGCTTTCATTGATTACAGAAATCTGCTTTCGGAGGGAATTGCCATGGTGAAACATTTTGAACAGCGCTGGTCGACCCAACAAATGACGAATCCAAATCTTGTACGGCAGGGGTGCCTGGCAGTAGCCCGTTTGGCGGCCCTGGCCGCCGTGCTCTTTGCGATGGCGGCGTTTGGAACTGCATGTGGCGATGATTCGGGCGGCGGTGGGAACAACCAAAATATCAACAACAACTCAAACGACAACACCAACGACAACACCAACGCCAACAACAACCAGGCCGGGCCGTGCAATCCGAATCCTTGCAAAAATGGCGGTACCTGCGCCGTAGATGGTGACCAGTTCACCTGTACCTGCGCTGCGGGTTTTTCAGGAGATACCTGTGAGACGAACATCGACGACTGCACGCCGAATCCCTGTGAAAACGGCGGCACCTGCATCGATGGGGTCAACGGCTTCCAGTGCCAATGCCTCGAAGGCTACACGGGCGATCGCTGCGAGAAGACAGGCGACCCTCAGCCCAAGCCGGATTTCGGGCCGGATACGAAAGTGATTTTCCTGCATCATTCCACCGGTGGGGTCATCTGGGGTGGTGGCGTGGCCGACTGGTTTACCCAGTACAACCAGGATCACTCCACTTCGTATGATGTCACCGAGGAGGCCTATCCCGACAATCCGTATCCGTGGGCGAATTATCCCTATGACTACTGGCATCTGTGGGTCCAAGACGGAGGTCAGGCGACAAGCGAAGGACTGGAGACCATCGACGAACTCGCTTCGAGCTATAAAGTGGTCGTGTTCAAGCACTGTTTTCCTGTCAGTTCGGTGCAGGCCGACACGGGGAACCCCGACATTTCCTCGGAGCGGAAGTCGGAGGAGAACTATAAGCTGCAGTATATGGCGCTGCGGGAGAAGCTCCGCACGTTTTCGAACACGAGGTTCATCGTGTGGACAGGGGCCGCATTGGTGGAAAGCGCGACGAATCAGGACGAGGCCAACAGAGCCAAAGACTTTTTCGAGTGGGTGATCAACACCTGGGACGAACCGGACGACAACATCTACGTGTGGGATTTTCGTGCACTCGAGACCGAGGGCGGGCTCTATCTGCTCGATGGAAATTCTGCCGGTGGCGGTGACTCCCATCCAGGGTCCGAGTTTGCGAGTCGAGTGGCTCCCTTCTTCGGCCAGAGGATTGTGGATGTGATCACGGGCTACGGCGACCTGCGCAGCATCACTGGAGAAGACAACTAGATTTTAGGACCATAGTTGTTGTAGAACCAGTCTATGATGCTCAATCGTCTGGAACCGAGAAAGGCCATCGTGGAGGTGGGCCGACGTATGTGGCTGCGTGGACTCGTGGCGGCGAACGACGGGAATATTTCCATTCGACTGGCCGGTGACCGAATATTGAGCACGCCCACCGGGTCGAGCAAGGGTTTTTTGTCCGAGGCGGATCTCGTGGTGACGGACCTGGACGGCCACGTCCTGTCCTCCGGTCGGTCTCGGCCCACGAGTGAACTGGGAATGCACTTGGAAGTGTACCGCAACCGAAGCGACGCAGGGGCCGTGGTCCACGCTCATCCCAAGGCGGCGACCTCCTTTGCTGCCGCCGGCATTCCCATGGATGAATGTCTGCTGGCCGAAGCAGCGCTCTTTTTGGGGGGCGTTCCCGTGGCGCCCTATGCCACACCCGGTACACCGGAGGTCGCGGCGAGCATTGCCGAACTCATTCGTCGCACCGACGTGGTGCTTCTTGCGAACCATGGAGCGTTGACCATCGGGGCGAGCATCGAAGAAGCCTACTTCAAAATGGAGACCCTGGAGCACAGCGCTCAGATTGCACTGAACACGAGCCTGTTGGGGAGCAGGGCGCCGCTTGGCGCGGCACAGCTCGACAAGCTGGATCGGGCCAGACAGACCTACGGCCTGACGGGGAAAGTGCTCGCCTGCCGCACGGACGGGGAACCGTCGGGTGGGAGGCTGTCGTCCGAGAGCCTGTCGGGCAAGGACCTGTCGGGCGACGACCTATCGGGCGATGACCTATCGGGCGACGACCTATCGGGCGACGACCTATCGAGCGATGACCTGTCGGGCATCGTCGAGGAGGTGGTCCGTCGCGTTCTGGCCATGTTGGCTCCACGGAACTGAAACGAGGATCTGCCATGACCACGGTGGTGACGTTCAAAGTGGCCGACGGGATCGTGATCGGCGCGGACAGCGCCATGACGACCCGCAAGGGCCGAATGGGCACGAACAGGTACGATTCGTACCAGAAGATCAACCAGGTGGGTCGTCTGCCTGTGGTATGCACGATGTGGGGCGCTGGCCTGACCGCAGGCAGGACCACGGAAAGTCTCGTTGACGAGTTTGCACATACGCACGGGTACGCGGGCGAGGTCGGCGAATCGGCCACGAACTGGACCGTCGAGGATGTCGCCCGTTCGCTCAAGGCGTTCATCGAGGAGGCGGTCAAGCAGGAGCAGGGATGTGACTGCAAGGTCGGTCGCCTGGACCTGCTCGTGTCGGGCTATTCGTCCGACGCCTACAAGGGTGAGCAGTGGCAGATACGATTTCCCCAGGGCGTGGTGCGTCGGCGTCAGGGAGAGGAAAATTTGGCCCTGACCTGGGATGGCGTCAATGACGACATTCGGACCTTGTGGTGGGGTCATCACCCCTCGCTTCGAAAGATCATGACCAAGAATGGGGTGAGCCAGGAGCAGGCCAAGACCGTCATTTCCGATTTGGAGCAGGAGGCGGCCTGGGGCCCGGTCCGGGTGGACTTTTCCATGCCGGTTCAGGATGCGGCCCAACTGGTCGAGTTCCTGGTGTCCGTCCAGATTGCCGCTGAGCGATTCAAGCCTGGACCGGCGCGTTCTGCTGCGCCCATCGACCTGGTGGTGGTGCGCTATGATGGAGTCCATTGGCTGCGTCGCAAGGGTCTCGCCTTGCCCTATGAACGGACCGGCTGGTCCGCACCTGCGTGAGGCAGAGGTTGATTTCCCATTTGTATAGGTCGGCATGACCAAGGAACACGATCGAAGCAAGCATTCGAAGCGCTCGACAATCGGCGACCAGGTCGATGTGTCCGATGCTCTTCCTGCGGGCAAGGATGAGTCAGGCATGGCGGCCAACGGAGGCGAGACCCTGTCGCTTCGTCGGGACCAGGGTGCATTGCCCCGTCCCATGGACGAAGTCAATGCCGATACGCTGCCGGCCGATGGTGGAGACCGAAAATCGAAAGTCGAAGATATCGAGTCGTCCTCGACCGATGTGTCTACGTCCTCGACGGGTGCGTCTTCTGCTCACTGCGACGAGGCACTGCCGGGCGGGCGGCTGTCCCGGGAGATCACTCCGGACAGTGACTCTTCTAGCTTGGTACATGAGAGTTCCCCCGCCATCGAGCGTCTGAGCGCCATCGATCGCCAGGAACACCGGGCGAACCTGATGAGGTGGCGTCGCGTCTTTACTTGGGGCGTGGTGCTGTGGCCCGGGTTCGCCGTCGTGGATCTCGTTGTGGTGGGGTTCATGCAGCAGGGGACGTTGGCGTTCCTTCTCGGTATCCGGTTTGCACTCCTGCCGATTTACGGCTTGATGCTTTGGCGTCTGTACCGGCCGCCCGATGTCAGTGTTGGGACGCTTCGTGGATTCGACCTGATTGCCTTTGGATCAGCGTCTGCCGCCATTTCCTTGATGTCCACACGACTTGGTGGGTTCGACAGCATCTACTTTGGCGGCATCATCGTGGTCATCGTGTGTCGTGGCGCGTTCGTGGTCGAGCCTTGGAAGAAAGGGCTCGTCGCAAATGCGTTGATCGTGGCAGCCTGGATTGGCGTGTTGCTGGGTTCGGCGCTGTTCGTCCCTCGTCTGGCCGCTCAGTTGGGCGATATTCGCACTGTCGCCGCTTTTCTTGTTCAGATAGCCTTTGTGATCTCGGTGGCCCTGCTCGTGGTTCTGGGCGGGCACGCCTTTTGGGCCTTGCGGCGTCAGGTGTTCGAGGCGAGAAACATCGGCCGGTATCGGCTTAAGAAGCGGATCGGCAAAGGAGGGATGGGAGAGGTTTGGTCGGCCTGGCACGCGGCCTTGCGGCGAGACGTTGCCATCAAGTTGCTTCGTCCAGAATCCAGTTCCGACGTGGCGGCTGTGGAGCGGTTCGAGCGGGAAGTGGCTGCCACCGCGGAATTGAGCCACCCAAACACGATTCGGGTCTTCGACTACGGAATCACCGAGGACGGCATCTGGTACTACGTCATGGAACTGCTCGACGGCGAGGACGTGAAAAGACTCGTGGAACGATTGGGGCCACTGCCTCAGCAACGGGCCGCCCATATTGCCCATCAGACAATCCGCGCCCTGGCCGAGGCACACCAACGGGGCATCGTGCACCGGGACGTCAAGCCGGAGAACATCTTTGTCACGAGTGCTGGAGGCGAATCCGATATCGTCAAGGTGCTCGACTTCGGAATCGCCAAGTCCACGTTGGACGAGTCGGACCACGCGCTGACCCGAACCGGTGCCGTGGTGGGCACGCCAGCGTACATGTCACCCGAGGCGGCTCGCAGCACGCAAACCGATTCCCGGTCGGACATCTATAGTTTTGGCGCCGTTTTCTATTTCATGTTGACGGGACATCCCCCCTTCGAGCGGGAGAATTTCACCGAACTGCTGATGGCGCAGATTAATGATCAGCCGCCTCCCATCGAGGACATTTTGGGGCGACCCATTCGACCGGACGTCAGTCGGATCGTGATGCGCTGTCTGGAAAAGGATCCGGCCGATCGGTACCAGAACGCCGTCGAATTGGCCGACGACCTCCAGTCCTGCCTCGTGGAACTCCAGGTTTCGGCAAAAACCGTGGTGTGACCAGATTGGTCAGTTGGTCAGCAGTCCTTGACGGCTTCGCATGCGGCCAGGGCTGCTCGATACACGGCCTGGACGGCCACGTGGGCCTGTCGTGCTGCCTGCCTGCAGGAGTCGAATTCGGGGGTGGCGCGCACGAAGCGGTCTTGATTGATGGCTACCATGATCGCCACGGTGCCCCAGGGGGTCTCGACCGTGCCGGTTCGTCGCTCCAGTCGAGCGCGTTCGACCTGGTGCCACCGCAGACCGAGGGTCGTGGATTCGGACCAAAACAGGGACGTGACTGCATCCAGGTCGCCAGGGCGGAGCAGGGCGCAGACCACCTGGCCCGGCCGGCCTTTCTTCATCTGGGCCGACAGGGTCCACACGTCGAGACAGCCGACTTCGAAGAGTCGTGTGGTGAGGTTGGCGACGAGTTCCGGGGCGAGGTCGTCCAGGTTGGCGTGGACCTCGACGAGGTGGTTCAGGAAATCGGGTGCGAGGGGCGTCGGTTCAGCCTTGGTGTTGGACGCAGAGCCGGCGTCCATTGGAGACGCGTTGCTTACTCCAGACGCCAATCGCCGTGGTCTGGTTGGTTGATCGTCGAGGTGCCCCAGGACGGCGCGCAGGAGATTGGGGCGTGATGGGAGTTCTCTGGTGCCTGCGCCGTATCCAATCGAGGCGACCTCCATGGCGGGCATGGTTCCAAATTGGTTGCAGAATTCGGTGAGCAGGGCTGCTCCGGTCGGGGTTGCCAGTTCCAGCCCCGAGGGGTCGTTACGAATGCCGTCGCGTTCTCGGTTCGGTTCCATGTGGTTGGACGGCGTCTGAGGACCGGACGGGCGGTTATGTTGCTGTGGCACTCCCGGGTAGATGGGAACGCCCTTGAGGAGTTCCAGGGTTGCGGGCGCAGGAACCGGAACCTGCCCATGGGCGATGCGAATGGTCCCCGCGCCGACTGCCACCGGTGATGCAGAAAACTGGTCGGCGTTGAGTAGGTCGATGGCCGTGCAGACGCCCACGATGTCGGCGATGGTGTCGATGGCGCCCAGTTCGTGGAAATGGACGAGCGCCTCGCCGATGCCGTGGACATGGGCCTCGGCCTTTGCCAGTCGGGACAGGACGCTGAGTGCTCGTTGGCGGACGTGTTCCGGCAGGTCGGCCGTCTGGAGGCGAGCCCGGAGGTCCACGTAAGTCACTTGGTTCGGCACGTCGTCGGGATCCGCGTCAGGAATTTGGACGTGCAGTCCGCGCATGCCGCCACGACGAACGGTGGAGACGGTCAGACAGGGCTCTGGAACGCCGACGGCCAGCAGGGTGCGATGGATCTGTTCCTGATCAGCACCGAGATCCAGCAGGCTCGCCATGAGCATGTCTCCCGCCACTCCCGACGAACAGTCGAAGTGGAGGTGCCTGGGCCTGCCTGTATCGTTTGGTCTTTGTGGTTGCTCGTTCATTTCACATATCCATGCGTTGGGGAATCGTTGCGCTTCAGGCCGTGGGATTCATCGATGATGGCGTCTGTGTTCTTCACGGCTGGCCATCCTCTGGCAGTTTCCGGTTGATCAGGGATGCGGCATAGCCGCCGCCGAATCCATTGTCGATATTGACCACGCTGACCCCGGCGGCACAGGAGTTGAGCATGGCGAGTAGGGTCGTGACGCCCGCTAGGTTCGCTCCGTAGCCCACGCTGGTGGGAACGGCGATGATGGGCCTGGATACGAGTCCACCCACGACACTGGGAAGCGCGCCTTCCATGCCCGCCACGACGACCAAGACCGTCGAGGATTCGAGCAGTCGCTTCTTGTCCAGGAGCCGATGGATGCCGGCCACGCCCACGTCCGCGACGAGTTCGACCCGATTGCCCATGAGGTGGGCGGTCCGTTCGGCTTCTTTGGCGACCGGCAGGTCGCTCGTTCCCGCGCAGACCACGGCGATGGGGCCTCGGCCAAGATCCTGCCATTCCTTTTGTTCGAAGGTCAGACATCGGGCCATCGAATGCCAGGTCAGGTCGGGAACTTGACGTTGGACGGCCTTGGCCTTGTCCTCGTCGAGTCTTGTGACCAGGATGTTGCCTCCGTGCTTGCGAAGGGCCGAGACGATGCCCACGATTTGGTCCACCGTCTTGCCCTGGCCGAACACGACCTCGGGGAAGCCGTGGCGAAGCTGGCGGTGATGGTCCACCGTGGCGTAGCCGAGATCCTCATAGGGAAGGTCTGAGAGGTGTTCGGCCGCTTGGTCGGGCGAAAGGGTTCCTTGTTGTACTTGCTGGAGCAGGTCCAGCAATCGTGATCGCTCCATGGTGGTGCTCGTCTCGTTTCCGTTGCGGCCCGATGGCCCCGTCGGTCCATCGACCTGGTCGTCTCAATGTCTGTTTGTTCGTGTCGTCCTTTTGTATTGCCGCCAAGGAACGTTCTGTCAACAGGAGTTGGTTTTTGGAAGTCTGAGGAAGCAGACGGTGTGCCGATTCGTCGGCCGTTTGGCCTGATGTCACGAGCGGTTCGGGGCCATGCTCCAGGAATGGATGGGCCAGTGCCTCCGATGGCCGAGGAGCCGAAGACGCAGATCCGGATTGACCACCATCGGGTGTCCCACGGTTTCGAGCATGGGTAGGTCCGTGATGCTGTCCGAGTAGAAGTAGGACTGCGCGAGGTCGATGTCGTTTTTTTGGGCATAGGCGCGCGCCCAGACAACTTTACCTGCGCCGAAGCATTGGGGCAGGACGTAGTGGCCGGTGAATCGTCCGTCCTTCAATTCGTACCGGGTGCAGAGGTAGTGATCGAGTTTGAGGAGAGAGGCCACCGCCTCAGATTCATACAGGGACGCAGAGGTGAGGAGCACGAGTTTGTGGCCTTGGGCCCTGTGCCATTCGACTGCATCCAGGCCGGGCGGGGAAAATCTGTGTGCGACCTGTTCGTGGAACCATGCGTGGGTGCGGGTCCTGAGCGATTCTTCGCGGTTGCCGCGGATCGTTTCCAATGCCTTGGCCATGGCCTGTTCCATGTCGAGCATGCCGAGCTTGTAGGCTATGACGTAGACCGTGCCGTCGAACATTTGTTTGGCGGTGATGCGGCGCTGTCGCCATTCGCTCGTCATCCAGAGCCATCCGCTATTTCCGTCGAGGAGCGTTCCGTCCAGGTCGAAGAAGGCTGCTGTGTTCATGTTGCAACTCCCATGGTCCAATATGCATAGCATTGCGATGCACGAGCGCCAATTGATTCGAATCAGTTTCGTATCGAAGAGTGTAGAGCCCCCCAAGATCCGTGATCGGTTTGTCACAAAGCAGCGTTGCGGACTGTGGCATGATGGGCTATGTGTTTAGATGCAGAGAAAATGAAGAGAATGGAGAGGTGAGCAGAGGGTCGGGCGTCCATTTTTTCATGGTCGTGTTACCCCTGATCGGTTGGAGTCGAGCACATGCCAAAGCTTTCGGATGCATTGCAAAACTGTGTGGTTGCCCTGGACGTGGAAGCCGAAGACAAGCCGGATCTGTTGATGCATCTGGCCGATCGGGCGGCCGCGATCCTGCCATGGGTCGATGCGGATGGACTGTATGCTGCGCTCCTTGCCCGCGAGCGGGAAGCGAGCACGGGAATCGGCAATGGCGTGGCGATCCCCCACGCCTCGATGGAGGGATTGCAGGCCCCCTTCTGTCTCATGGCTCGCCTTGCCAGGCCGATGGACTACGATGCGATCGACCACGAGCCGGTGCGCCTGTTGTTTCTGCTTGCGAGTCCGGCGAGTACGACCACTGATGGAAAAGGTATGGTTTCCACGAGACACGTGAAGATGCTGGCCCGTTTGGCCCGGCTGTGCATGCGCCCGGGCTTCATCGATGAGTTGCTTGCCGCAGCGACATCCGAAGACGTGCTGGCGATCGTCAGACAGGAGGACGGCCGCCATGTCTGAGGGGGACCGCTCCTCATCAGGTGCGGATGGACGTCGGCTGTTGTTCTGTATCGTGAAGGAGCACCGGCATCTGGACATGCTTCTGGCAGGGATGGTCGAGATGGGGATTGCCGATGCCTCGGTGATGCCCGTCGAGAGCATGGGGCAGATCCTGAGCACGGATGTCCCTATTTTCGCCGGGCTGGGGTCGTTGTTCGCTGCTTCTTCGGGGGAACGATACCTGGTGTTCTGTTCAGTGCCCAGTGAGGACGTGATCGAAATCTATGCCTTGATCGAGGATGTGTGCGGTCCCTGGGGTCGAGTGCAATCGGCTGTTGCCTGGAGCATAGACATCGCGAGTTTTCGGGGTGTTGGCTGATATTGGGAGGCTGTTCAAAATAGGGGTACCAATTTGAGGTGCCGAGGCGCCTGTCTGGCACGAAGCGACGCGGGCGCGTCCTTTGGGCCTTACGCAACGCAACCGAGGAGCAACAAAGCCAGACGGGATGACTCGGTGTTCCAGATGGTCAATCTATTCTGATCAGCCTCATAGGCCCAGGACGTGCCCTGGACGACGGCGTGTCGGGAGTATGGATTCGACTGTGGCCAAAAGCTGGGATGGACCGGTGACGAACGGGGTGGACCGGTGAAAGAACTGGTGGGTTTGCTCGTTTCGGGGCTTGTCGCCTACATCGTGGCCAGGTGGCTTGTTCCGACTCAGGCAGGGGCCAACGCTGACAGGGGCGTATCGGGACGTTTTCGCGCCGAATGGGGAATATGGCTGTCGTCTGGGGTCGCTGCGATCTTGCTGGGGATCCTGCTGGGCCCCCTGGTCAGCGGCACCTTCTCCCGATCGATCATCGAGGACCTGTCTCCTTTGGAAGAGATGCTTGCTGGTTGGGTTGGCTGGCTCATCGGCCTCCAGATGAACTGGGACAATCTGCGTCGGATTGAGACCAAGACCATTTTGTGGACAGGGGGGGAGGTCCTCGTGGCGTCGACGTTGGTCACTGGTGCAGTGGCTCTCGCGATGCTGGTTTGGCTGGGTCGTGTCTTCTGGCCGGCTGCTGTGATTTTTGGAGCCCTGGCCGGCGTGTCATCCCCCATGATCGTCGCCCTTTCGGCACCAAGGGCGCGCTCGGATCCGTTCCTGAGGAGGCTGTTCGTTCATACGTCTCTAGCTCCGGCTTTTTCCGTCCTGATTCTGGGAACCGTGTTGGCGTGCCTGCCGCTTGGTCGGGGGAGATGGGGTGCCTTTGGTGCCTGGTTCTGGATCCTCATGGGCCCGGCTGTCGGTCTGCTCCTGGGAGGCTTGTTCCATTTTTTGACCCTCTACCGGATCAGGGACAAGGATCTGCTCGTGGTGATGCTCGGGTTCGTGGCTCTTGGCAGTGGGGCAGCCCGTGTCATGGGGCTGTCGCCATTGCTCGTGACCATGCTGGCCGGCATGGTGGTCGCTGGGAGGTCACCGCAACGGCGCCGGCTGTTCGTGTCCCTCCAGCGGGCCGAAAAGCCGTTCTTTCTGTTTCTGCTGGTCGTGGCTGGTAGTCTGTGGCTCCCCTTGTCCGGGGTAGGCCCGTGGGTTGCCGTGCTGGCGGCTTTTTGGGGCAGGGGAGTGGCCAAGACGGCAACGGGCCTCGTGCTCTACGTTTGGTGTGACGGGCGGCGAGGGGCCAGGTCGGCCTTTCCGCTCGCACTCGTGGGGCATGGCGGAGTCGTGGTGGCCATGGCGGTCACGGTCCACGACGCCATGGGGGGGACTGTGGGTCAGATGATGCTCACCTATGCATTGATCGGTGTCTTGCTCAGTCCCGGCTTGGTGCCCTTCCTTCGGGATGCGGTCAGGTCGGAGGAGCAGGGGGATCGAATCAGGGATGGGGCAGGCCAGGACGTTCCCATCCAGAGCAGAAGATCGTGAGCCTTTGACGGCAAAGTCGGACGTCTTGCAAGCTGCAGAATGTGGTGTCGAGCAGATCCGCAGCGTTTCCCGCGCTCCCGTGCTTGACTCATTGCAAGACTTCGGTTAGGCATGAGATGCTCTCGTTCGAAGAGATGGTCCCCAGTCGGAGTTTTGTCGTAATGCGTCTCTTGTTCGCTACGGATTTGCATCAAGCTCAGGCATCGGCTACAGCCTTTTCGACAAGGCTGTCCGGTGCGGACCTCTTGGTGCTGGGTGGGGACCTGACCCTCTACGGTGGAGCGTCCGACGCCAAGCGGGTGGTAGAATCGTTTGATCATGCTGGGGTCGAATGGCTGGCCGTGCCGGGTAACACGGATCTCGACGAGGTGTCGACCTGGCTGACGGACAAAGGGCGTAACCTTCATGGTCGGGGCGTCCGACGTGGCAGGGTGGGATTGGTCGGGTGCGGCGGTTCGAATCGGACGCCGCTCTTCACGCCGAACGAACTGACCGAAGACGAGATTGACGCGGCCTTGCGTGGTGGACTGGCTGAACTCGATCGTTCGGAACTGGATGCCCTGGTCGTGGTCAGCCATGTGCCACCCAAAGACACCGTCGCAGATCGGCTTTTTTCGGGCGAACACGTGGGCTCGACTGCTTTGCGGCGGTTCATCGAGGAGGTTCGGCCGGACTTGTGTCTCTGCGGCCACATTCACGAATCCGTGGGGGCGGACCACCTGGGACCAACCCTTGTTTGCAATCCAGGAGCCTTGAGCCATCGACGATTCGCAGATGTGAGTCTGGCGGACGAAGGGATGACCTGTCGTATCATGACGGTCGAACTCGGCGCTGCTCAGCGGGTTCGCGAAGAGGTGGTGGGAGCATTCCTGAAATTGAAGGGATATGCAGCCTGGCGAATCAGTCCGCAGGGCCTTGCCGTGGTCGAGAATCGGACGTCTCCATCGTAATTGAATCGTTTTGTTGGCCTGGCTGATGGCACGGGCCGACTGGAAGCGTTGATGTTCTGTGCATCGTGAGCTTCCAAGAATCGTATTACTGCTGTTTGTAGGTCGAAATTGGCGATCATGATGGTAGATATGTGGAATTGCATTTGCGGTTCCTTTGACCATTTCAGTCTGTCGTTGTTGGAGCATGAGAGAGTTGTTTCCAGGAGTCTGCATCCGATTGTTGCTTGACACAGTATGGAAATGACTAATACTGATAATAGTTTTCGGACAATATTCGTAAATCTCTGAGGCTCTGCGACGCATCATTGTCCGACAGGAAACGCAGCGCGGCGATTTTCGCCCCAAGGAGTATCTCGTGCAAGTGGAACGCAAACATAGAATGACGAGACAGCGCCAGGTGATCCTCGAAGAGCTTCGTCGGGTCAAGACGCATCCAACGGCCGATGAACTCTACTTCATCGTGAGACAGAAATTGCCTCGGATCAGCCTTGCTACGGTATATCGGAATCTGGACCTTCTCTACCAGGAGGGCAAGATCCTCAAGCTTCCGGCGGTCGACGGTGTGATGCGCTTCGATGGGACGGTAACGCCCCATTATCACATTCGGTGCACCAAGTGCGGCCGGGTTTCGGATGTGATGCTCGACGTTGACCTGAACCTTGAGCGCAAGGTGGCGCGTCGTACTGGGTATCACGTGACTGGCTACGTTCTGGAATTCGAAGGTGTTTGTCCGGACTGTGCCCCAAGGACGGAACACTAGCGATCGGCTTTGGTCCCATGCGGATCGAAGGAGGCTGTAAGATGGAATTGAAGGGAACCAAGACCGAAAGGAACCTGCTGACCGCCTTCGCCGGCGAGTCGCAGGCAAGAAACCGATATGACTATTTCGCCAAGCAGGCGAAAAAGGATGGCTACGCCCAGATATCTCAGATTTTCGAAGAGACAGCGAAGCAGGAAAAGGAGCACGCCAAGCGGCTGTTTCGATTTCTCAAGGGCGGAGAGGTCGAAGTGACCGCCGGATTTCCCGCAGGCGTGATCGGTACGACTCTGGAAAATCTCAAGGCTTCGGCCGCCGGCGAGCATTACGAGCAGACCGAGATGTATCCTTCCTTTGCAAAGACGGCCAGGACTGAAGGGTTCGAGGGGATCGCCAAAGTGTTCGAAGCCATTGCCGTGGCGGAACGTCAGCACGAAAGACGTTTCTTGGCTCTGGCCGAGAACATTGAAAAGAATCGGGTCTTCAAGCGGGCCGAAAAGGTGACCTGGCGTTGCACCAACTGTGGCTACATTTTCGAGGGCGCAGAGGCTCCCGAGGTCTGTCCGGCCTGTGCGCATCCCAGGGCGTACTTTGAACTGCTCGGCGAGAACTGGTAGTTGTTCGGGGTCGTGGGTTCAAATCCTGGCGAGGCCCAGGAATACGGCCTGTATTCCGGCAATCATGACGATGAACAGGGGGCGTGACCAACTCGCGCGTATCCCTGCGAATCGGTATTCGATGGAATTGTGGGGGCAGGCGGCCAAACAGTCTCCACAGAGGGTGCAGCTCAGGCCTGGCTTTCGTGCGCGGATGTGTTCGGGGCGCAGGGCGTCATAGCGACACGACGTGCTGCAGACCATGCATTCGGTGCAGGAGTCTGCAATCCGGATTCGGTGCGGGGAGAGTTTGCCCAGCACCGAGGCTGCGAGGCCGAGGGGACAAAACCAGACGCAGTGGGTCATGATTCCAGTCCGTCTGGACAGGACGATCATGACGACGATGCCCGCCAAGCCGAACACGAGTCCGAGGATCGTGGCCCAGATCCAACCCACTCCTGCGACGCGAAGCACCCAGGCGACGAGCACGATGAGAACGAGGTTGGCAAGACGCCATGGGCTGTGGTCGGCAATTTCTTTCGTCGGTCTTGGCTTGGTGGCGGCGAAGTTGGCGTCCCAGGCACCCAGGTAGCACAGATAACTGCACCAGGTGGGACCAACCAGGACGACCGTGATCAGGAACAAGATGGGCATGAAGAAATGGCCATGGTACACCGGGCCCGCGATGACCACGGCTGGGATCGGGAGGTGCAGCGTGCCTGTCATGAGCATGTGGGGCACTCCGAGTACGCCCAGGATCAGTTGGGTGAAGAACCATGTCGAAAAGATGGTCCAGACGATGCGTCTCGTCCGGGCCACCTGTCCGGGGTCGAGGAGACGCGAGGCGAGCCAGCCGGCATAGGCGGACAGCAGTGCGATTTGGAGCCATCCCAGGCCCGGCATCCATCGCTCAGCCAGGAGCATTGCTGGGTGCACCTTCATTTGGACCGGGATCAAAAGGAAGAGGGTAAAGACGGCGGCTGCGGGTGCCGCGATCCATTTCGTGTGTCGCGCCGACTGCTGGCTGGCCGATGCGGAGTTCATGGCCACAGGGTCTACCACGTTTACGGTTGGACGCAATCGTCTCGTATTTTGTATGTTGTGTGTCGGTCCGTTGCGCGTTCGCCTCAGCGTGACGCTGCTCGGAAACTTATGTGTCTGTTTGCGCAGATTTGTCTGAGTTTTCGGTTGACCTCGGTCCTTGCTGTGTTACACACACTGTCGGTTCGCAGGTGACGGCAGCAAAAAGTTCACAAGTCCTCTGGAGCGTTTGGCGAAAGAGGCGGAGAACGGACCGTGGAAACCTCGCCGACAGAGTCCCAGTCTTCAGATACAAGCGACCAGTATGGGATACGTGAAACCACCATCCGGTGGCCGATGCGTTCGTGTCACCTGTGGGGATGCGTTCGTGTCACCTGTGGGTTGGGTGAATTTTGGAGCCTGAAAAGGAGGGTATTGTGGCACCAAGCGAGTTGACGTTTGGGATCGTGGGCAGCGGCGGCGACGGCGTGTTGACCGCCGGCAACCTGCTTGTGCAATCGGCTGCGCGAGATGGGCTGTACTGCTTCATGGTCAAGAGTTTTGGACCCCAGATTCGAGGAGGAGAGAGTTCTTGCCGGATTCGGGTCAGCGATGAGCAGGTTCTCAGTCAGGGCGACAAGCTGGACGTGCTGGCCGCTTTCAACTGGAACGACGTGGTTCGATTCCAGACCGAGATTCGTCTCACCGACGACGCGGTCGTGTTGGTGGACGAGGCCGAAGAAGGGGAGCCACCAGAAGCCGTGGAGGGCCGCCGGATCGTCAAGGTGCCCATCAGTGCGATTTCGCAGGAGCAGATTGGGGCCGTACGATCAAAGAACATGGTGATGATCGGGGTGCTCGCCGAAGCATGTCATCTCCCCATCGAGGGCGTTCGTCGTTCCGTCGAAAAGAAGTTGGGGCGCAAAGGTCCGGACGTGGTGGCCAAGAATTTGGCTGCCATCGAGGCAGGGCGAAGCTATGCCAAGGAGAACTTGGCTGACGTGCCGATTGCCACTCTTGAGTACGAGCCCAGTGAGCCCAAAATTTTGATGACGGGCAACGAAGCCGTTGCGTACGGAGCGATCTATGCGGGATGTCGATTTTACGCCGGTTATCCCATCACTCCGGCGACTGAGATCTTGCAGTACTTGGCTCGTGAGATGCCTCGTTTTGGCGGTGTCGTGGTTCAGGCCGAAGACGAGATCAGCGCCATGGGGATGGTCATCGGAGCCTCGTTTGCAGGCAAGAAGGCGATGACGGCCACATCGGGTCCAGGAATGTCCCTCAAGACAGAGGGCATCGGCCTTGCGTGCCTGGCCGAAATTCCTTCGGTCATCGTGAACGTGCAGCGCGCCGGGCCTTCGACGGGCATTCCTACCAAAACCGAACAGGCTGATCTCCAGCAGGCGATCTATGGCACCCATGGAGACGCGCCTCGGGTAGTGGTTGCTCCCTCCGACGTGGAGGACTGCTTCGACGTGACGGTGGAGTCCTTCTACATTGCTGAGAAGTACCAGATTCCCGTCATAATCCTGTCGGATCAGTTCGTGGGCCAGCGGATCGAGTCGGTGAACCGAGACGGGTTGCTGTCCGTTTCCGGTTTCACTGCTGTGAACAAACGTCGCAAGCCGCATCGAGACGAATTGGACGACTACAAGCGCTTCAAGGACACGCCTTCTGGCGTCTCTCCCATGACCTGGCCTGGGATCGAAGGTGGACAGTATGCCACGGCAGGCATCGTGCACGATGAAAACGGCGATCCATCGAGTGTGATGGAAGTCCACTGGAAGATGGCGGGAAAGAGGTCCAGGAAGTTTGAGGACATCAGCAAGGAACTCCAGTTCATACGGCATTATGGACCAGAGGATGCCGAGATCGGCCTCATTGGTTGGGGGTCGAGCAAGGGAGCCATCAAGGAAAGCGTGCTCAGGGCGAATGCGGAGGGGTACAAGGTTCAGGCCGTGATCCCTCAGATTATTTACCCGCTGCCGCAGGAGAAGATAGCTGCGTTCTTGGCCCCTCTCAAGAAACTTGTCGTATGTGAGGTGTCCTTTTCCGGTCAGTTTTTGCATTACCTGCGGAGCCTTCTGGACCTGCCCAAGGAGACCTATTCGGTCTCTCGACCAGGTGGTATGCCTCTTGCGATTGCCGAGATCTACGACAGACTCATGGAGATCATGTGATGGTATTCAAAGTTCCAGATTACAAAAGTCATCTCAAACCGATTTGGTGTCCCGGCTGTGGCAACTATGGCGTTTTGAATGCTATCAGAAAGGCTCTTGCCGAGTTGCAGGTTCCACCCTGGGACGTGGCCACGATTTCGGGAATTGGCTGTTCGAGCCGGTTACCCGGCTACATGAACACGTATTCCTTCAACACGGTCCACGGCCGAGTTATTCCCATCGCTTCGGGCGTGAAGATCGCGAGGCCCGACGTGACGGTGCTTGCCGTGGGCGGCGATGGTGACGGTTTTGCTATTGGTGGAAACCACTTTCCCCATGCCGCGCGCAGGAACGTGGACATCACCTACATCGTCATGGACAACAACATCTATGGACTGACCAAGGGCCAGACCTCGCCGACCACGGATCTGGACATGCGGACGATTTCGTCTCCCTACGGGAGCATCGAGGCCCCAGTGCGTCCCTTGGCGCTTGCGTTCGCCGGTCAGGCGTCGTTCATTGCCCAGGGGTACTCAAGCGACATCCCGCACCTGACGAATTTGATTGCGGAGGGGATCAAGCATCCTGGGTTTGCATTCGTCCTCGTCAAGAGTCCCTGCATTACATATGGAGGCAAGGCTCAGATCGACCATATGAAGAGTATGGTGCGATACCTCGGTGACGAACACGATCCTACGAATCGGGATCATGCCTTCCATGTGACCGAGGAGGCAGGCGCCTATCCGTTGGGCATCATCTACAAGGAAATTCGCCCCACGTACACCGAACGTGTCAGGGACCTGCAGATGCGTGCGTCTCCTCCCACGGACGGTATTCCCCTCCAGGTTGAGGACCTGCTCGATAATTTTCTTCCCGAGTAGGCCCGATGGGTAAGGGACCGGACCGCAGAGGCGAAAGTAGCCTGTCAGATACTGAGGAAGAACGGCTCCGTCGCGTGATCGTGGACTTCAGGTTTCTTTTGGAGCGTGGCTACCCATTCGACTCTGCGCTGCGTTTCGTGGGTAACCATCATCAACTTCCCAGCCAACAACGCAACATCGTGGCCAGGGTGCTGAGCCGTTTCGACGGCATCACTGAACGTCGCAGACACAGGGTCGACTTGGACGGCGTGGCTGGGCATGTGCTGGCCATTGATGGGCTGAATCAACTCATCACGATCGAAACAGCCCTCCAAGGAGGGCCCCTCATCCGTGGTGCCGATGGCTGCATCCGAGACGCTGAGTTGGTTGGTGGCAAGTACAAGACGAGCGGCAGAACCATGCAGGCGCTTCGTCTGGTTTACGACCTGCTTGCCGAGCATCGCCCGGCCGAGGTTGTCTGGGTGCTGGACGCTCCCGTATCCGGGAGTGGAAACCTGGCGGTGCTCATCCGACAGGTCGGGTCAGGGCAGGATTGGCGAGTGGAGGTGGTGGCCTCTCCCGACGCTGTGTTGGCCCAGATGGACGACGCTGTGGTGGTATCGAGTGATGCGGTGGTCCTGGACCACTGTGACGCCTGGATGGTCCTGGTGGACGAGGTGATCGATCGGAACGAACTCCATCCGGTGGTCCTGGATTTCGACGAGCGTTACCAATCTGACGAAGTTTCATCCAGATAGGACGTACTGGTCCTGGGGTTTTTCTGCCATTGCGCGGCGATCATTGTCGGGAAAGGGCGGCGGTTTGCTGCGATGACTCAGGAGGATCGAGATGAGCGTGAAGGGAAAGACGAGGGGGAGACTGTATCAGAAATCGCTGCCGTCCTGCTTGGTGCCTGGCGAGAAGCCCGGGTCACCGTGAGCGACGAAGGACGCCTCGCTGTCCCCGTCCGTGGCTCTGGTCAGCGATCGGTTCTTGCCGCCTTCCGAGCCATAAGACATCCGGTCCACTTCGTTGCCGAAGGAGTCGGCCAGGATGACCGAGTCTCCCGAGTTGGTCAATGCCAGACCCGAGTTTGCCACCAACACCATGCCAGTGACATTGAAGTCCGCAACGTTTCCGCCGCCGAACACCAGAAGCGACTTGCCTGCCGGGATCTTGATTCCCGCAGGAATCGTGTATTGAACCATGCGGGCGTCGGAGATGGTGTAGCCCGAGAGGTCCACGTCCTTGTTTGAGACGTTGAGGAGTTCGACGAATTCGTCCTCCCGATAGGACCGATGGCCGTCGCCATTGGAGTCGCCGGCTTGGTCAGGCGCTGGGTCGGCCAGTACTTCGTTGATGATCACAGCGGGACCTGCCGGCCCGGCGTTCGTGCAGGACAGGGTCGTCGGGACGCACTGTTTGGAGTGGATGTAGCGGTCGTTTTTGGCGGAGTTGAGGCACTTGTATCCGTCCGGGCAGCCTGAATCGTCCGTGCAGAAGGCCGTGCAGACCTTTTCCGTGTCGCTCAACTTGGTACATTGGTTTCCCAGGGAGTGACCGCAGCCTGAGTCGCTCGTGCAGGGCTTGCAGAGGACCGACAGGTCTGCGAAGGGGTGCACTTTTGGGTTGTCATCGATGCCGTGGATGCCGTACATCGTGGTGAACCACCAGGAGTTGTGATCCAAAGAGTTGAGGAGTTTTGAGTAGGTCTGAGGCTTCAGGTCGCCCCATCTCGGGACGAAGGCCTGCACAATGTCCTCGACCGTGTCGGGGGTGGAAGCGTTCGAGAAGTCGGTTGTGGTGATGATGTCCAGGTTGCGATGCCCTTCTTTGTTGGGATTCTTCCAGAAGGCTTCTCCCAGCGCGTACGTGTCACAGCCCTCTGCCACCACGATTTGATATGTATCAGCCGGCATATCGAGGTCGGGTATTTCCGAGTCGTCCAGGTCGCCTTCATCCGTCTTGCGCCAGTTGGCGAGTGCGAATCCATACATGAATCCCGAGTGGCCCGAGAAGATGACCACTTCCTTGGTCTTGAGGTCGTCGCGCATATCGTTTTCCAGGATTCGACCGCCGGCGCTCGTATCAGGATCCGTTTCCGTGTCGGGCTTGCCCCAATGGAGCCAGATTTGCGCTTCGATGCTGCGGCCATTAGCCGTAAACGTCCTAGTCAGCGGGCCGGACGTGCGTGTGTAGTTGTCGTAGGAATCCACGGGGGACTTGAACTTCATGGTCTCGACGAGCCAGTTGTAGAATTCCTTGGAGTGTTTGAGGTGGTAGTTGGAATGGTAGTCCCAACCGAAGTAGACCGACATGGTGATGATGCCGTCCTCGAAGAGACGATTATAATCGATCCATGCGTCGGTGGATCGCTTTTCCGGCCAGATGAGCAGGTCGATGGTCTCCAGTTTGTCTGGACTGACTTTCGAGGGATCGAAGTCACTCCAGGGTGAGCTTCGGTACCACGCGTAGTTCGTCTCGAGCCTGGCCATCGTGGAGTTGGAGATGCGCCCCATTTTCAGGGTGAATCTCTTCTTGTTATTGCCGTCGTCCTGCGCCGGGATAAGATTGAGCAGATCCTCGGTGCCGCCCACCAATGTCTGGAACGTGAACGCGTAGGTCAGCCCCTCCGTGTTGTGGATGTCCAGGTCTTCATAGGCGCCTGCCTTGACGATGGACTTGAAGCCGCCGTAGTCCTTGTTTCCTGCATCGTGTCCCTTATCGATGATGTACTGGTTGAGGAACCATTCGATGACGATGTGTTTGTAGCCGATGAGTTCCTTGACGCGCGCCATCTTCGTGTCTTCGTCCGAATCACTGTAGCTGGATTCGAGGGTGACCGTCGAGGTCCCTTCGATGACATACTCCTGAGCCGACATGGAGAAGAAATCGTCGGCCTTACCAGGGGGGACGATGAAGTTTTCGTCATCGGCGTTGTTGCTGTTGCACCCCGAAAAAACTCCTGCCACGAGCATCAGGGGGAGTAGATAGGACATCCATCGTTTTGTTTTCATGACGCGCCTCCGTATAATGAGCGTTTGGTCGTTTTTTCGAAAGACACGTTCCACTTCCATCGAGGCGGAACGTGTACCTTGTTGTAAAGCAAGGAACATGCCAGAGACGAGCTGGCCCAGTATGAGAAGCCCGACTCTTCCAGTTCCTTGAGATGATGCCGGTTTTTCATGTTTTGGTCCAGTTTCTATTTATAAGAATTGGGCTGTGATGTCTGGTGCCGGCAAGTTGAGTATCCATGTGCGGCAAGTTGGGTGTCCATCGCTTCTGTGGAATATGGCGCAGGGCATGCGCCCAGACTGTCGCCAGTGGAGCGGACCATTTGTTCATGGCCCGGTTTGTGGCTGGTTGCTGTGTGATTGGTGCCATTTTAGGGGTGCCAGGTCGTGGAATCCGTTTCGGCTGAATCTCCAGGTGCGGATACCTGTGAGGCGACGGCCGTTGCAGAAGGGATCTGCTGAAACGGAGACCACGAGGACCCAGGTTGCACCGTCTCGACGCCACTTGACGCTGTAGCGAAACCGATCGGGTCCAGTGGAAAAGTCGAGGCTCTTCCAGGCCGGGGAGGTCCAATCCGTTGCAGGATGCGGACAGACGCCCCGTTCGTTTCGGCAGCAGGTCGTGCCCGGGGTCAGATCGGCTGAGGGCGTTGGGGCAATCGGCCCTGGACGTCGTTCCGTCAGTTTTGTTGCCACCAGCCCCCCCAGCCTTGCGATCTGCGCGGCCGCGTGGGCCTTCCACTGTGCCATGACGATCGATTCGAGATCCGCGACGAGGGCGGCTACGGGGCCCTGGGCGAACCATGGAACGAGGGTCCTTGAAGCTTTGCGTGTCGTCTTTGAGTCGGGGCGCGAGGCCGCGGTTTTCAGCATAGTCATAGCTGCCTTGAGATTGTGTGATCGTGCTCGTCTCAGGGCCCGTAGATAGGGCCTCTGCTTTCCGACTGGATCGTCCCACGGAAGGTCGAGCCACGAGAGCCTGCCAGCAAAGGCAATGCCACCGTGGCCTGGGCGTATGCCGATGAGGAGACGGTCGGTCCGCCCCGCCAGGCATCGTAGGGCCTGGACGAGCGGCCGGAAGGCTCGTGGCAGGAGATGCATCACAGCCTGAGGGGGCATGGGCGCCATGGGAGCCAGCAATGGGTCATCGAGGTGCAGGCCGATGACCATGGGCCAGGGTGTTGGGCTGCGTTGCCTTCGGTCTGTCTGTGTCGTTGGACGAACGAGGGACGATTTCATGGTGGTCAGAATTGAGTCGGACGTGGTGATCGCGACGAAGTTGCCGATGGCCCGGATGGACAGGCGGAGGTCGTGTCCTGATGGTTTTCGGACAGGGGGCGTGTGTTTTTTCGTTGCCAGGCGTGGCCAGACCCGTTTCCACAATCCTTGGGTGGAGATGGTTGCAGATGCCGGTTGAGCGGCATTCGACGGTCGGTATTCGATCCCCTTCTGTCCGCCCATGGTCAGGTCCAGCTTAGACATCAAGGAGGCTGCCGTGGGCGGTGAGCGCGTTTCGACGAGGAGGGCCATGCCGCCCGACGTGATTCCCAGGACCGTGCGTCCCGTTAGGACGCGGGGCAGGAGTTTGTCCGGTTCGTTGCCCGCCGTTTGCAGTCGTTTCCACAATTCTGGCAGGAGGCTGGCCATGCGACGGGCCATGCCTTCCGATCCGTTCTGAAACAACACGAATTCGTCGAAGATCTTTGACCAGAGTGCGAAATTGGCTGGCTCCGGTGGCGTCATGACACCGAATCGAGGTTCATGCTCGGGGCTTTCTCTTTGGATCAGCATTCCGGAGAATCGGCGGTCTCCGTCCCACCAGATCCAAAGCCGCCGGTCCGATCCAACGCGTTCGTGTCCCGGCATCGTCCTGAGTCGGATGGAGATTCCGAGAGCGGATTCGGGGAAAGGATTTGCCGGCGGGACGAATCGCAGATCCCGACGAACCTCGTTCCGTTGGGTGTGCTGAAGCCATCGTGCCTTGCAGATCAGCTTTGTATCGCCAGCGGGGCGACACAAGCGGGAAACTGGGGACCGTGATGTCTCGTTTCTCCTTGTCGATGACTTCGAAGCAGGGCTCTTGTGCGTTCTGGGGGTACGCGCCCTTCGTTCGGGCATGCCAGCGGGCATTTTCTTGTTTTTGCCGGCTACTTCGAAGACAAAGGTCCAGTTGGTGGGATCGCTGGGATCTGCAGTCCCGTCTTCTGCATAGACCACCTCTTCGATTCCGGATCCTGGATGCTCATCGTTTTTCCAAGTGATTGCCTTGGCCTGGATGCGGTGGACGAGGGCGCGATTCCGCCGCATCGTTTCGAAGCCGGTTGGGCAATATGGGATCCAACGCAGAAATCGGTCCAGTTCGTGCTGGACCACTGTCCTGTCACCCACGATGGCCCATGCTGCATGGTTTGGAATCATGCCGACCAGTTTTGCGTCCCGACGAGTCAACCCCGACCACTGCCGCCTTCCAACGGATGTGCTCGCGCGGTCCTTTTTGGGAGATGGTTTGGGCTTCGAGCAGCCGGCCCACATCGCGGCGGCGACCAGCAGGCATGCCACAAGGCCAAGGGGTTGCGGCAAGTGTGTGGTCGGCATACGTCCGCCTCGTGTCGCGGATCCAGGGGGGGGCAGCCTTGCTGCCGTGAATATCGTGGGCGTCGACAAAAATCGCATGCTATCCTTTTAGCATATGTATTGACCGGTCCATAGGGATCGGTTAAAAATTTTTGGGGTGTGCGCTGCGTCTATTTCCCATGTGCATTCCTTGAAGGAAAGAGAGAAACCAAGAGACATGCGTCGGCCATGGCATCCGTGAGAAGATGTCGTTTCCGTTCGCCGGCGGAAGGAGGATTGATGAAAAACCTGATTCTGTTCGTGTCCGTGACAGCGTTCTTTGCGTTGCCTGCTGTGGCACAGGCCCGACCCGTTCGGCTGTCTGTGGCCAAGTTCCACGTGGAAAAGAAGGGCGCCAGGCCATCGGCCAAGGCGGTGAAGGCGAAACTCGTGCGTGGTTTGAAGGAGATCAAGGTCTGTGTGGCCAGCGCCGTCAAGAAGCATCGCAAATACGACGGTTGGCTCTGGCTGAATTTTAACTTCACGGGCGCGGGCCGGATCTATGGCGTGGCAGCCACCTCGACGTTGGCCAATCCGTTCATCATCAAGTGTGTGGGCATGACCCTGCGTCACTGGACCATGCCCAAGGGCGGCGGTGGCAAGGTCACCAGTTCCATTCAGATTCGACGCTGATCGATTCGGGACTTGCCCCACAAAGGCGTCCCGTCGGCCGGTTGATTCGATCGGCTATTTTTCAGAGGCTTTGTTCTTGAGGTCTTCGACCGTCTGCGCCGGGAGGGTGAAATCCACCTTGGTTCCCGCCTCGATGTGATGTTTTCTGGAAAATCCTGCGTTGACCTCCACGACGTACTGGCTCGTCTTGCCTGGTGACAGAGTTTTCGTTGAAAGTGGGTGGGCGTCGTGGACCACGCCCACCACGACCTTGTGGGCGTCGATGAAGATCATGTCCAGGGGGATGATCGTGTTCTTCATCCAAAACACGAGCATCTCCTGCTTGGGGAACGCGAACAGCATTCCAGCGTTCGGATCCAGTTCGCCGCGGTACATCAGTCCATGGGTCCTGGTGGCTTCTGTGGCGGCCAACTCGGTGCGCACAGAGACCGCTGCCTGGCCCGGGGGGTGAAAGGTTACGGTCACGAATTCATTGGCAGGGCCCGAGACGATCGTGCCCGGGCGACGCGGCTTCTTGCGGCAGCCACCGACCGTGGCGACGAGGGCCATGGTCAGCGCCGTGAGGATCACGATGGATGAGACGGTGCGATATGGAGACAGTGGCCTTATTGGGATCGGTTTCATGGTTTCATATTTACTGCTTGGACAGCCAGACCGTTCAGGTCTTGTGGCCGGTTGAGATTCATCAGGATTCCACGATCGGTGGCTTCCACGAGCACGGCAGGTCCGCAGATGGATCGAGTCAGACGACGTAAATCCGTTGTCGGCCCGGTTCGGTCCGATGTTCCGACTCCGACCGAGGGCATGGCTTCGACCACAGACCGTGGAATGGAAGCTGGGTGGCCCGGTTCGTTTCGCCAGGACAGAACCAGGTAGGAGTCGGGCATGGCTTCGGCCCGATTAGCGAGGTGCGCCAGATCGGCGACGCTCACGGCCGGACAGTCCACGGGCCAGACGAGCAGGCTGACAGACGCTGGAAACAGTCGCAGGGCCTCTTGCGCTCCAAACCAGAACGAGTCCACCATTTCGGATCGTGCCATTGGATTGGTCGCGCGATGCAGGGGAAGTCCCAAATTTTCGAGAAGGTCGATTGCGCGGTGCAGGTCCGTCTGGTCGGGTCTGGTCACCACGACCGCCGGGATTCGAGCCTCGTGGCAGGTGCGAAGAATGCCCTCCAAGAACGATGGCGCCTGGGATGTGTGCTCGGGAGTCGCTTTTGGGTCTCGTCGCCACCCGAGCCGGTCCGCCGCCAGAGCTCGAGATGGCCAGGTCGCGAGCGCTTTGGGGATGCCCATGCGTTTGGAAGAACCGGCTGCCAGAATTACGGCGCAACAAGAAGACGGCAGGTCTGCCTGGTCGGCGATCAGGCTGCTGCCGGCCTCCCGTTTCGGGAACGTGCCCTCCGATGCACCTATGCCTGCGGATACGCCCGTTCCGATGATCAATGATTGGCGCCCTTTGCCGTGCCTGCTCACCGCCGTTCCTCCGCGTGATTCACTTTGTCATGGTTTGCTGTTGGGTCCTGCCCGGAGAAGAGATCGGCGGCCCCCCTGCGGTGGGTCTGGATGTCCGCCGCGATGCTCAGGGCGATTTCGCCAGGGGTCCCCCCTCCGAGGGGCAGGCCGAGAGGACTCTTCAGCCTGTCGATGAGGCTTTTGGCCATGCCCTGGTCCGCCAGGTACTTCCTTGTGGTTTTTGCCTTGTTCCTGCTGCCCACCATGCCCACGTAGTCCACGTGCTCCATGGGCAGGACCTGCTCGACGAGTTTGCGGTCCAATGCGTGGCTGTTTGTGACGCAAACCACGTAAAGGCGTCGGTCCGATTCGGTCAGGGCCGCGTCCTCGACCACGAATTTTGGGCTGAGTCGTTCCACGAGTCGACGTGCCGCGGGGAATCGTTCTTCCACGGCAAAGCCCTTGCGCGAATCGAGAACCCAGACCTCGAGGCCGATTCGGGCGAGCATGTCACAGAGGTGCTGGCTGATGTGGCCGGCGCCGAGCAGGACGGCTCGGTCGGGCGGACGAATCGGTTCCAGCAGGACCCAGACTCCGCCGCCGCAGGCCATGGACAGGTCCTTGCCCAGGTTGAACTCCAATGTTTGGGGCTTGCCTGACGCAAGCACGTCGGATGCAAGCTGCATCACCCGGTGTTCGACGGCGCCGCCGCCGATGGTGCCCACGATGGAGCCATCAGTCAGGACGGCCATGCGCGCGCCCACGTCGCGAGGGGACGAGCCTTCCTGTTTGACCACGGTGGCCAGCATGAAGCTTTGGCCGCTGCGGAGCAGTTCCACCAATCGTTCCGTGAATGCGAGCATGGTTACCTTCTCATCTCGGTCGCTGGAATCAGCCCGGTCATGTCGGGCGGTTTCGGAATTGTAGGGCCGAACTCTTCAATGTGCAAGACGGCACCTGCTGCCAGGTCAACAAATGGCGATATTGTTGTCATGCCTCGTTCCATTTGTCTTGCTGCGCCATGCGCCACTTGCCATGCGGCTTCTTGCGAAGCAGGTCCAAACACGTTACCAAAATGGCCATGGACAAGAAGTCACGGATTCGTAGAAGAGACGGTTGGCGCGACCCCTTGATCGATTGGTTCGACGCTCATGCCAGAGATCTGCCCTGGAGACGAAATCATGATCCCTATCAGGTTTGGCTCTCGGAAGTGATGCTGCAGCAGACCCAAGTGGATCGCGTGGCCGACTATTTCGTGCGATGGCTCGAACTCTTTCCCGACGTTGCGTCGGTCGCCAGGGCGGACATCGATCGTATCCTTTCGATATGGCAGGGCCTTGGGTACTATTCTCGGGCGAGGAATTTTCATGCTGCTGCCCAAAAGGTCGTGGACGAATATGGCGGCAAGGTGCCTCACGAGTATGACGCATTGCTGAGTCTGCCGGGTGTGGGGCGGTACACAGCGGGGGCCGTGATGAGCTTTGCGTTCAACGAGCCCTATCCTACGTTGGAAGCAAACACGGAGCGAGTCTACGCTCGGCTCTACGACCTGGCCGATCCTATCAAGAGGCCGGCGGTGTTTCGTCGTGTGGAGTCGCGGCTCGCCTCCTTGATTCCCGAGGGTCAGGCACGGGCGTTCAACCAGGGCCTCATGGAATTGGGCTCGCTCGTGTGCCTGCCGTCGAGTCCCCATTGTGATCGGTGTCCTGTGGCTCGTTGGTGTCTGGCTCGACAGCGGGACACCATATCCGAACGCCCCATCCTACCCGCCAGGAAGGAGCGAATCGAGGTGGAATTGGCCGCAGCCGTGATCGTGCGGGCAGGGCGATTTTTTGTTCGGCGTCGGCCCAATCGTGGCTTGTGGGCCGGATTCTGGGAGTTTCCCACCGCAGTGATCGAGCCGGGACAAACACCCGAGGGTGCAGCTCGGCAGGCCGTGGAGAACAGGATGCTGCCCAGGGCTGAAAAGCTTGCGACCGTGCGGCACAGTTTTACGAGGTTTCGCGCCACGCTCCACTGCTACCTGTTCAACCTGGATAAGGGAACACCTGTTCATGGCGATCCTGACCTCGAGCGGTCCGGGAGATCGGTATTTCGGGCGACGGAACCAGGAGACGAACAGACGCCAGTGGCTGCGTCGGATGAATCTGCAGCTTGGGTGGATTTCGACCAGTTGTCCGAGCTTCCCATGAATGCTGGTCATCGTCGTTGCTTGCGTACGTTGGCGGAGTGGCTCGACGGGCACGTCGACTCGACGAGGCAGTCGTTCGTTGCTGCGTCCCATCATCCGTTATCAGAGGATCCACGGTGATGAGTGGAGCGATCCTGTTTGGACTCGTGACTGCGATCGGGGTCGCGGCTCGGACGCAGTCGGACGGTTCTGCTCATGCCCACAATCCGACCGACGTGGCGAACGAGAAGGGGGAATCAGGACGGCTACCATTCGACGTTTCTGTGGATGCCCATCGCCTCGTGAACGTCGAGTTGGACAATCTTGATGGGATCAGCCTGCATTGGGCCAACGGTCCCGCAGCACCTTCGAGGTCACATCTTGCCCTGATGCTCTGGTTCGAAAGGAAGCGAGTCGTTACGGGCAAGCGGCGTCGTTATCGTCTCCCGTGGGACCTGGAGCGTTTCCAGTACGAGTTTTTGTTGGACGTGGTTCGAATGGCCAAGGAGTTTTATGTCTCGTTCGAGGGAGAAAAGGACCGCAGCTACGGCACCATTGGTCAGTACATGGCCTCGTATCGTCGGGCGTTGTATCCGAGACCGGATGGGTTTTGGCAGCAACGGCTCGCCGTGGCCGCCCATCTGTACAAGCTGGGCACGTCTTCATACCGCCACAGCCATCTCTTTCAGGGAGGGTGGGCTGCGCTGGAGTTCGACCTGTACCCGCTGTCCGAAGAGGACCACCGGATTCTGTTGAGCCTGGCGCCATTGGGACTCATGCGCGAAAAGCTCAGGGATCGGCAGGTGGGCATCCACTCGAAAACATGGTGGGCGGAAATGGTGGTTGGGGCCGAGGCGTTGTGGAGGCTCAAGTGGGGCACTCCTGTGATTTTCGCCTACTGGATGCCTCGTTGGGGGCGAATCTATTCCCACCGGATCCATTCCGAACTTGCCTTTCGGCTCCACGTCCATGTGGACGAGTCGGTACGTGGCTGGTTTCAGTCCGTCACGATCGTCCCCAAAATCATGTATCTGTACACATCTCGGCCCTGGGTGGTCGTTCCGAGGTTGAGCCGCGAGGAAGCCAGGGAGTTCTTTTTCTCCATGTTGCCATGGACCAGACTCAAGGACAACGTGACGTTCTACGTGCAGGTGGTGATGCGGCTTGCCAAGTAGCCGCCGCGTTGTGCTGGGGTGCCAGTCATCGGCCCCTGTCTACTGGACGCACAATGCGAAGAGATTGTGCGTCTCGTCCGGGCAGCCCCATGACACGCACGAGTAGTCGAGCGTGCTGCCGAACCGGAAGTAGTAGGTCCCCGGCTGGCTCGGAGCCGTGAAGGTGTGGTTCAGGGAGTTGTCGCCGAAGTTGAGAGAGCTGTCGCATTCTTGCCAGCCGTGGTTGCAGCCTGACAGAGTGCCATCGTCGCTGGCAGGTGCAGGTCCGGCCATGAGTCCGGTGTAACCCTGGACGATGCAGCCTGGGCAGTAGCCACAGTGTTGGTAGTTGATGGTCGCTGTGGTGGGGAACGTCGCCCCGGCCTGGACCACCGCGTAGCCGGTGGTGCTGCCGTTGACCGTCACGTCGTGCATGGTGAACCGGCAGCTATCGTATCGTGTAGGCATATAGCCTGGCCATTCTCCACAGGGCCAAGAGTTTACCGTGCAGTCGGCCGAACAGAAGTCGTCGGTCGTATTGGCTGGATCCGTGTTTCCATCGTCACAGGCTTCACCGACCTGCAGGATGCCATCGCCGCACAGGTCGAGGACCAGGCAGTCAGAGCTGCAGCCGTCGCCCGACGTGTTGTTCCCGTCGTCGCACACTTCGCCCGCGGCCGAATCGACGATACCGTTGCCACAGGACTCGTCGGAGAGGCAGTCGGCGCTGCAGCCGTCTCCCGAGACGTTGTTTCCATCGTCACAGACTTCGCCGGCGACCGAATCGACGATGCCGTTGCCGCAGGACTCGTTGGACTTACAGTCAGAGCTGCAGCCGTCGCCCGAGGTGGTATTGCCGTCATCGCACACTTCGCCGGCGGCCGAATCGACGATGCCGTTTCCGCAGGTCTCGTCGGAGATGCAGTCAGAGCTGCAGCCGTCGCCCGATGTGTTGTTCCCGTCATCGCACACTTCGCCGGCGGCCGAGTCGACGATACCGTTGCCACAGGACTCGTCGGAGAGGCAGTTGGCGCTGCAGCCGTCGTCCGACGTGTTGTTCCCGTCGTCGCAAACTTCGCCCGCGGCCGAATCGACGATACCGTTGCCACAGGACTCGTCGGAGATGCAGTCAGAGCTGCAGCCGTCGCCCGAGGTGGTATTGCCGTCATCGCACATTTCGTTTCCCGTCCAGACGAAGCCGTCCCCGCAGGTAGCGGATTGACAGGTTCCGCCTGTGCCATCGGGACAGTCGTCCGTGTTGGCGTTGTTTCCGTCGTCACAGGTTTCGCCTGGGTCCACGACGCCGTTGCCGCAGCCTTCGAGTTGGCACGTGGCGCCACAACCATCGCCAGGCGTGGTGTTTCCATCGTCACAACCTTCATGCCCTATCCAGACGAAGCCGTCCCCGCAGGTAGCGGATTGACAGGTTCCGCCGTGCTGCACGTCATCGGGACAGTCGTCCGTGTTGGCGTTGTTTCCGTCGTCGCACGTTTCGCCTGGGTCCACGATGCCGTTGCCGCAGCCTTCGAGTTGGCACGTGGCGCCACAACCATCGCCGGACGTGGTGTTTCCATCGTCACAGGCCTCACCTGGGTCGAGGATGCCGTTGCCGCACGCTTCGAGTTGGCAACTCGAACTGCATCCGTCTGCTGGAGCCCTATTTCCGTCGTCACAGGTTTCGCCTGGGTCCACGATGCCGTTGCCGCACAGAACGGACGCGACGCATTGGGTGGTGTCGTAGTGACAGTTTTGGTCGCAAGACAGAGTTCCTCTCTCGTATCCCAGGTCCTGGCACGACTTGCCACCGAGGTCCGAAAGATCGCAGGCCTCGCCTATTTCCTGATGACCATTTCCGCAGACCGACGATGTGGTCTGCACGGTGGCCACCGGGTCGAACCGACATTGGGACAGCCCTACCAGCAAGGCCAGGGCCAAAAGACTTTGCAATATGAGACGATCAGAACGAGTCACGGCTCCACTCCTCATGCAACACGTCAGCCCCTATATCGAGGTTGGGACGTAATGTCCTGCACCGGGATGTGTGATCGTTCCTTGGTGACACAGCACTTATTCCTCGAACGCCGACAACCATCATCATATCTGATCGCCGCATTAGTTGCAAAGAGTCCATGCTTTCGTTGTCCCCCCAGGCTGATTATGGACGGAATCATGATCGACCGCAGACTGCGCAGCCTCCTTAGATGACTATCGGTCGGGATTCATGGAGAGAAGATGGAATGGACAAACGAGCGGATCGTTCAAGAATGCTCCGTTACTGGACGCACAATGCGAAGAGATTGTGCGTCTCGTCCGGACAGCCCCATGACGCGCACGAGTATTCGAGCGTGCTGCCGAACCGGAAGTAGTAGGTCCCCGGCTGGCTTGGAGCCGTGAAGGTGTGGTTCAGCGAGTTGTCGCCGAAGTCGAGACCGCTGTCGCATTCTTGCCAGCCGTGGTTGCAGCCTGACAGAGTGCCATCGTCGCTGGCAGGTGCAGGTCCGGCCATGAGTCCGGTGTAACCCTGGACGATGCAGTTTGGGCAGTAGCCACAGTGTTGGTAGTTGATGGTCGCCGTGGTGGGGAACGTCGCCCCGGCCTGGACCACCGCGTAGCCAGTCGTGCTCCCGTTGACCGTCACGTCGTGCATGGTGAACCGGCAGCTATCGAATCGTGTAGGCATGTAGCCTGGCCATTCTCCACAGGGCCAAGAGTTTACCGTGCAGTTGGCCGAGCAGAAGTCGTCGGTCGCATTGGCTGGATCCGTGTTTCCGTCGTCACAGGCTTCACCGCTGTCCACGATGGAATCGCCGCAATGCGCCGCCATACAGTTCGTCCGGCAAGCATCTGGGGTCACGTCGCTGTTGGCCGTCGCGTCATCGCATTCTTCGTCGGCCTGGAGGATGCCATCGCCGCAAAGGTCGCGAACCTGGCAGTCAGAGCTGCACCCGTCATTGGAATCGGTGTTTCCATCGTCACAGACTTCGCCTGGGTCCACCACGCCGTTGCCGCAGAGCTCCAGTTGGCAGGTGTCGCTGCATCCATCACCTGCCGTGGCATTTCCGTCGTCGCACTGTTCGCCAGCAGCGAGATCGACGGTTCCGTTGCCGCAGGATTCGTCTGACATGCAGTCGCCACGGCAGCCGTCTCCGGAGATGTT
>JAGGXR010000138.1 GCA_021162935.1 Deltaproteobacteria bacterium | reverse complement strand
CCGTCACCGCCGTCGCCCTTGGCAACTCCATCGCTGCCCATCGACCCGCGCCGCCCCTATCCCGCAATTCTTGCCTTTTCATGATCAGACCTCGCACGATTTCCCTAACGTACCATTTTTTCGCACCAGTTCGAGCGGCTCAACCACCACCCATATGGCCCATGGTACCCCAGCCCAGCCCAGGCTTCAACCGTTGGCCTGGCATCCCTGACGACGTGACATGATTGGCGACTGAAAAAATGGATATGGGCTTGTGCAGGGCCCTACCGACGATGGCGACGATGATGCCTGCGCCTCCGCCGATGTGACGACGAGGATCCGGGCCGCGCAGCAGCAGGAGCCGGCTTTCCCGTTGCCGGCTTTCCCGTTACTGTTGCGATACATTCCTTGACGGCATTCCCAAACGCCGAATGCAGCTTCAGATCCTGTTTCAGACAATAATCGGCAGTCCGCACGAGTTCCTCGGGTTTGGTCGCCTGCTGGTTGATGGGATGGCAGGTGCTTGCGTTCAGCAAGGCAACCAACCGTTTGCCCGCACATGCTGCAATCTTCTTTCTGATCATCGTATCCGAAACCTTGGACTGAAGCAGCTGCTCGACCGACTTGACAATTTTCGATTGCGAAAATCCCCAGGTCTTTGGAAAATGCTGTTTGAGACAGACCATCACAATTTCGACTTCCTTCGCAGGATAGCCGACTTTCTTGAGGCAGGCATCCTGCTTCCTATCAGCCTCTACTCGTGATGTCGTAGACTTGACGTAGTAATAGTCACAACCCGATTTATTCAGGAACACAATCGCGCGGTCGAGCAGACAATCCTCAATCACCTTTCCGGTCTGTGGCGACACCACCGCCAACATCGGCTTCAGCGCAGCGTGGAACTTCGTCCGAAGCTCCGGACGCGCATCGGACCATTGGGTGTGCTTCTTTTGAGACATCTCCAGCTTGGGCAGAACCACCAGCTTGAGCACCAGCACCACGGCAAGAGCAACGCCTCCACCAACCAACGACAGAATCCTCTTTCTGCTCATGACCATCCCTCCTTGAGTTCAATGACCGACACGATCGTCCTTTTCGAACGCAATGACCTCTACAGTGCGACCAACCATGCAACCTGAAGGAATGAACAGCTTACCCAAACAAGCGTCCATCTGGCAAGGGAACCTGCACTACTTCCCAGACCCGTTCAGGGATTTTGTCCAGTCGAACAGCGTCTTTCCTCCCACCCGGTACCACCGACCGGTTTCCTGCTTCTCCTCGACGGCGTCGTCGGGGCCCTCACTGGTCTCCGAAATCGAATAGGCGCGATCTGCCTCCCACCCCATGTCTTCCTCACCCGACGCCACGAAAAGAACCCGCCTGGCCTTGAGCGTCTGGTCGCCGGGCAGGTGTTTGTCGATGTGTGCCTGGACTTCCAAAAAACGACAAGCCCCCTGGGCCCTCCACACTGGACGATGATCCAGGTCCACCTGTTTGGGCGACAGCCCGTGGACCCGCTGGACCACATACTCCCAGCCGTGTTTTTCGGTATGCCAAGCTCCGAAATAGCAGACGGCCGCGCGCTTGCCTACCCAATGGACCGGAAAGACGAAGAAGCCGAGTCGGCCCTCCCGACTGTTTTTTCACCTGCCATGGCAGGAGTCGGGACCACGATGGCCTGGGTCAGCTTCACGCCACAGGCGGGCTCATCATCCATGCCCGGTGTGGACCGCTGCTCGGTGGCATCCATATCGGCACCAGGACGCAATGCCGGCGGCGTCACGAGCTTGCGGACGTCCACCATCCACCACGGGGCTGCAAGATATTTCGCAACCCCGTGCTCCCGAACCATGTCACCGCGCCGAAGTAGGCCAGGAGCCACCAGTCCTTGGTCAGGTAGAAGGTCAGAAACGCGGGAACGAATCCCAACGAGACCTTGGCGCTGTTCATCAGACCCGAGTTGACATGCTTGAGACTCGGCCTGTCCTGGAACGGATTCCAAAAGCAGGCCGGAAACCGCGCGCAAAACCGGGCAAGGCACCGGGATGCGAATCTGGAAAGGAACCGGGCGCATGGCGACGGGCAGCCCGATTGAGTGGAAAGACCCGAGCGATCCAAACCGAGATCCGCCAAAAACGCCCGTCGCTCCTCGGCGTCCTCGAGCAGAGCAATCTCGGCCTCCATGTCCCCACAAATCGGCACCACGCTCGTGCCCTCCTGTTCTGCCAGGGATGAAAGTGCTTCGAGCTTCGGCGAGCCTGCAAGCTGCTCCTCGGACAGGTTGGCCACGTACAGCATGGAGTTGGACGTGAGCAGGTCGAGGTCGGCTGCGGCGGCCTGGATGTCCTCGGGCAGGGTCCGCACGAACGCCCCGTCGTCCATGGCACCCAGAAGGAGGGAAAGAGCCTCCAGTTCTGAACCGGCCGCTTTGTCGCCAACCCTGGCCAGCTTATGGAGCTTGTCCATGCGCCGCGCCACCAACTCCATGTCGGACAGCAGCAACTCCAGGTTGGAGGTTACTGTTTCACAGTATTCCAAGCATAGTCACCGGTGACCTGGATGATGTGGGCCACCTCGTCCATGTGGTTGGAGATGTTGTTCCACTCGGTCACCTGGATGCCACAGTGGTCATGACCGTGAGCAAGCATATAGTCCACCATGGACCGCATACCGCCCTCCGCACCGCTGATGGGCCAGGCGTTGAACAAGACGTCGAAGACTTCCTGGTCCTGGAGGATGGCAAAACCCGCCGATCCAGAACCCCACTCCATCATGTAGATATCCCTGGGTAACCTGTGACGCAATTGAACGAGTTGGTTACTCGGCCCTTCCTCACAGCCTGCGTGGCCTGCGAACCGGGAGGCGTTCGGGCCCAGCTCTGCATGCTGGATCAACGAATCGGGGAACATCATGATCCGGACACCATGTTGCTGGGTGATGTGTTCGCGCAGCCCAACAATCGAGTCCTCGAACTCTGTGGCATCTACGATGTGTTCACAGCCCGTGCCCCCAGTACAGGGGCTGTAGCTGACCTGGTAGGTATCACAGGTCAACCAGCGGTCGTTGTAGTAGGGCCAATGGCCGGCCAGTTCGTCATGGCCAATGAGGAAATAATCAGGATTGTGCCCGTTGACCACGAAATGGGGCAACATGTCGTCGATGCAGCCGTAGATGAGATTGGTGAGTTCCGCACTCTCCGGGTTCGACGTGGTCTTGTTGGCCATGAACTCGTGACTCGGGGGAAACGACGCCCCAACCCCGCCCGACAGGGTGTTCCACGTGTCGTCCTGGTGGGTCAGCAATCGTATCCCTGGCACGGGCTTCATGCCTTTTTGGACGATGTAGTCGACGAGTTCTTGGACCTGGGCCATCGTCAAGGCCGCATCGTTGAATTGGAACCTGCCGTCATTGACCAATGTCGGACACTTGAGGTGGGTCAGCCAGAAACTGAGCATGACGTGGGTGAAATGGTTGGTCGCACAGAGGTCGATGACCTGCTTGTAGATCGCCATGCTCGTGGAGCCCCTCATGTTGATCATGAACATGATCACTGGGAGACGATCGCCCGACTGGAGCGGTGTGGTCGAGACCCCCGAGGTCGTCTGGTCTTCCTCACATTCCAAACCCACGGCATGGTACCCCTCCTCGCAGTCACAACTCGCCTGCCCGTCGGTCACCACACAATCACCATGCCCCGAACAGGTCACTCCGTCACAGGGATCGG
>JAGGXR010000086.1 GCA_021162935.1 Deltaproteobacteria bacterium | reverse complement strand
GCGCCGACTCGGACTGCCACTGGGTCGCTCCCTGCGAGCAGACCGAAGCACACTGCGCTGACTCCATCGACAACGACGGCGACGGCGCCACCGACTGCGCAGACTCGGACTGCGATGGGGTGCCCTGCGGGGGCAACGGGTTGCAGTGCCGTCAGGGGCAATGCGCCTGTCCCGGAGGTCAAACGTCTGAATCGACCTGTGGAGACCAACAGGACAACGACTGTGACGGGGCAACGGACTGCGCCGACACCGATTGCCACTGGGTCGCTCCCTGCGAGCAGACCGAAGCAAACTGCGCTGACTCCATCGACAACGACGGCGACTCGGCTATCGACTGCGCCGACTCGGACTGCGCCGGAGCACCTTGCGGCCCATCAGGAGCCTCGTGCCAAACGGGCATCTGCGTCTGCCCAGGAGGTCAGACTCACGAATCGTCCTGCGGCAACGAACAGGACGATGACTGTGACGGACTCGTCGACTGTGCAGATTCCGATTGCGATGGACGCTCCTGTGGTTCCTTTGGCGTCATGTGCGAACAGGGGGCCTGCTCCTGTCCGGGAGGTCGAACGAATGAAGCATCTTGCAAGGATGGAATCGACGACGACTGCGATGGGCTGACCGACTGCACAGACCCCGACTGCGCGGGAGCGCCCTGCACGGCCCGAGGTCATCTGTGCCTCTCGAACCATTGTCAATGCCCAGCCGGGTTCCATGAAGCATCGTCACGGTGCGTCACCGATCCTCAACCTGGTGACATCGTGATCACGGAGATCATGATATCGTCCCAAGCGGCACAAGCAGGTCAGGGGCAATGGTTCGAGTTGTACAATCGAAACCAGGACGCCATCGATCTGACCGGTCTCGTCATCCAGAACCAGGCGGGACAGACCGACCAGATCACAGATACGACCGTGATCCAGCCCCACAGTTTCTTTCTGTTCGCGGTCAGCGATGCCACGGACCAAAATGGCAACATCGACCCCGATAGTCTCTACGGCGGCGTGCCATTATCAGAAAACGCCGACACCCTCATTCTGTCATTTTCAGGCCAGGAACTGGACCGGGTCCAATACGATGCATCATTTCCGGATCGTTCAGGTCGTTCCTTGAACCTGGACCCGGCTCACTTCAACGCGACCACCAACGATACGGCGGCAAATTGGTGCTCTGCTCGTCGCCTGTACAACACCATGGACAGTGGAACGCCGAAAGGTCCCAACGATGAATGCCTCTGTCTGTCCGTGACCTGCCCATCGCATTCCTCCTGCATCGATGATACCGGATTTTGCCCGTGCGACGCGGGTTACTATGATCGGTACGAAAACGGAGCCTGCGTCCCAGGATTGACCGTTACGGACTGCAGGCTCATGAATCCCAAAGCCGTGTCGGTCCAGGAGGGTCAATCGACCGAGATCCTCTCCAGCGCCGTTACGATTCCCGGTGAGACCGATCAGGCAGGAAAGACGATCGGCGTGCTGGCGCAGGTGGGATACGGCCCTGAAGGCAGCGACCCATCGACGCCCATGTGGACATGGACGAATGCTACGTATGCACGTGACGATTCGGGGCAGGACGTCTATAACAGCCGCATCCTGGCGGACCAGCTAGTCAGCCAGACGGAGACCTTCGACTTTGCGTTTCGATTTTCGGGAGACGGCGGCGCCATATGGACCTACTGCGACGGAACGGGGGGAGCCTACCTTCCGTCTGACGCGGGGCAATTGGTTGTGGGCGACTTCGCCTGTCCGCCCGACGACCAGTACGAACCCGATGACACGCGATTGACCGCCCACGTCATCAGCGAAGGTGTCATCGATGATGGAAAAATCTGCACGAACAATGACGACTGGTACAAAATATCAGTGCCCACAGGCCATGCCTTCTTGGCCACCTTGGACCTTCTCGACCTGGTTGGCGATATCGATCTCGCTCTCTACGACCGATCGAACATGCTTGTTGATTCGTCCACGGGCATCGAAAACCATGAAGCCGTGGGTCTGCCCATTGCAGCAGGTGGTGACTACTATCTCCGCGTGTACGGGGCGCAGGGGTTCTACCTGCTCGACGTGGACATCGATCCCGCACAAGACGTCTGTCGGTTTGCGTCGGACTGTCCCGATACAACGCCCATCTGCGTCCAGCGAACCTGTCGGCGCTGCCAGTTTTCCGATGAATGTGCTCCCCTCGTCTGCAACATCGAGTCGGGCGCCTGCGTGGCATGCGTGAGCAGTTCGGACTGTCCGCAGGGATATGCCTGTGAGAACAAAACCTGCACGCTCTTCGGGTCACACGAATACCCGGCCGACGATCTTCCAATCGCCATCCCAGACAACGATCCCTCTGGGATCCAATCCGTAGTTACGGTCACTGACGACATGCCCATTTCCAAACTCTACCTGTCCGTCGACGTGGACCACTCCTGGATCGGGGATCTCGTTCTCACCCTGACATCGCCCATTGGAACCACCGTGGTACTGCACAACCGATCGGGTGGATCGACCATGAACCTCGTGGGCACATACGGCATGGATCTCGTCGTGGACGGCCCCGGATCCTTGGATGATTTCTTCGGAGAATCCACTGCTGGCGATTGGACCTTGAAGGTCTCGGACGAAGGTCTTGGCGTGCAGGGACAACTCGAGGCCTGGACGCTCATCGTGGTACCGTAGAGGAATCGCTGCGCTTGGATGGATGCACCAAGATCGGCATCGTCACCTACGACGCCTGGCTCCGGCAGGCTTCAGCCTTCGAATCGTCGTGGGGCCGGACACGGTCACATGGGCCTTGATCAGAACGAACGTCCGATGGCCGATCCCCTTGACGCGAATCAGATCTGCGGGTCGGGTGAACTTGTGACGCGCCCGATACTGCACGATGGCTCTCGCGCGGCTCCGCCCCACATACGGCAGCAGGAGCAACTTACTCGTGGGCGCCGTATTGATGTTGACCACGCCGCGAACCGGATAGGGCTTGCGTGGAATCCTCTTGGCTGCCATGGCAGTCATCCCCATTGCCGTCAGCAAAATCGACGTTACGACAGCCACCAATGCTCGCTTTCTCATCTCGAACCTCCTATGTCCGTGGGACACCCCTGTCCCGGTTGTATCATCGGGCGACATGCCCGACGACAAGGAGGACGAGCAACCAGCATGCCAGGTGATCATTTCGTTCTATATCAGCAAGTTAGCTCGATACGATCGCTCATGGACTGACCTGAAACTGGCCACAGATGGCCATTTTCCAATCCCCCCGGTTCCATGCCGATTCGGATCACCATCTCATGAACGGACGGCGTAGCCAAACGGACAAAGTTCTTCCCGATGGCTCACAGAAGCGGCATCACCGAGACGAAACCCATGAACGTGGCTTGAACCGGAATACTGCCGCCAGACGTATCCATCCTCGCGTTCCAGACCCCTGGGGCCAGCTTCGTACCGAGTTGCTCGGCTTGGCCATCTCCATCCAGATCCGCAAGGCTCACCCGCCCAGCCAGCAGAGACAACGACGAAACGCCATTCAACGCGGCATCGGCGAACTCCTGGTCGAGCCGCAACCCCAAGGCGCTCATGGCCGTCTGGCAGGCCTGCAGCACGCAGCCGGACGAATCATGCAACTGCGTACAGATGAGAGCGTCCACCTGCTCACATGCCGACCCACCTCCGTTGTCGCCTCCACTCCAGGCGACTTCGAGAATCGACGTCCAATCGCGAGCAGACGGCGCGCCGAAGGCCCACGACCGAAACAGCGACTCTGTGATCCGGGCCAAAGGAAAAGAAAACACCTCTCTGTCAATGACATAGGTCCCCGTGGTACTGACTCGCATACGCACATGACGGACCGTCCTCACAGACAGGCCAAGGTCCAACAGGCTCACGACGGGCTGTTCTGTCAGACGTGAAAACTGGACCGCCAGCAGGCTGTGGTCCAGACTCCAGTCGCTCGACCCGGTGGGATCCAAAAACAGACTCGACAGGACGTCGAACGCAAACAGACCGCTATCGTCAACCCCGACTTCCTGCAGACGTTCCACCACAGAAGCAGGCACCAAGGACTCTTCGAGCAGTTTTTCGAGGGACTCGCGACCAAACCTATCCAGGGCACCAGGGCAACGGCCCTGCTTCTCACTACGTCTGTCGGCAAGATTCCGGGCAATCTGACTCACCGCTGGCGTCGTACAGTCCAGATCCTCGGGGGACAGATCGGGACGATCCAATGCCGCTCCGATACAGTCCAGGAGCGGCGTGGCGAGGCCATAAGCACAGCGTCCCCACCCGGCCAAAGCATCCACGGCCGTCCTAAGATCCGGGTCGGCCGCTCCGGATTCTAGTTCCACAGAGGAAACCAGACCATAGGAATCACCAGGAGTCGACACGAAATCGTCAAGCGGCACAGCCACGTCCAGACAGACCCCCTCGTGCAGCGAACCGACAGGAAGATCCACACAGCCTGCTGCCACAAGCGCCGACGTATCCGTCATGGCCCTGACCTGCAGAGCCGCAAGCGTGTCCACGGGCACATATTCGATGTCCGCGTGGTCTGCGACATCTTCCAGGAAACGCTCCTTGTCGGGAATATCGCTTCCGATCAAGTCGAGGCAGGAATGATGGAGGAACACACGCACCTGAAACCGAGACGCCGAGGACAGACCCGACGAGCCACGATAGTCGATGCCCACGTTCACCCCCCCAAACCCCGCATTACTCACCACCACCGCAAACCGCTGCGATGCTGCCCCGGAACTGCTCACCTTGACGTGGAAAGAAGCCTCCTGCCAACCGGCCTTGAGCATCGCCGAGGCGACCCCCTGCCCTGTCGTGATGACCGTGTCCTTGGCAAGAACGGCGCCTGCCGCATCTCCCTGGATCGAAAAGGACACGACCGCATCCGAAACCGCGCTCCCTGTGCTGTCGAGAACCTGAACCTCGAGCAGAACCTGCGCTCCAGTGGCAACACCCACATCTCGGCCAGGTGACACGATTCGGATCTGACGACCGGGCGCAACGGCAGCGTCGTCAGAATGGCCCGCCCCACCTCCACAACCAACCAGAATCAGGACAGCCCACAACCATCGCATCGATCGAACCATTTTTTACTCCAACCAACTTCATAGGCGGTTGCCGACGCCTGCTCCCCCTTGAAATCATCGGCAACCATTTGAACTATAGCATATTTTCCGCAAAAGCGAACCGTACCTGACCTCGTCCACTAATTGCTTGCACAACCAGCATCGCCAGGTAAAGTATGCCTCGCAATTCGGCAAGCAAGACGAACAACCGTCGCGCTCCCATCCTCGAAGGATCTCGGGAAGAATGCGGCAAAAGAAAACAGCGTATGTTCCTCGACTGGGTATACGGCCTTTTTTCGAACGACATGGCCATCGACCTCGGCACGGCCAACACGCTCACCTATGTCAAAGGCCAAGGAATCGTCAGTAACGAGCCATCAGTGGTGGCCGTTCAGCGCAACGCGCTCGGGGTCAAAAAGGTGATGGCCGTCGGCCGTCACGCCAAAGAAATGCTGGGACGCACGCCCGCCAACATCGAGGCCATCAGGCCCCTCAAGGACGGCGTGATCGCCGATTTCGAGGTGACCGAAGCTCTCCTGCGGTACTTTATCACCCGAGCGCACAACCGGAAGACCCTGGTTCGGCCCAGAATCATCGTCTGCGTCCCTTCTGGGATCACCGAAGTCGAAAAGCGCGCCGTCCGAGACAGCACCCTGGCCGCCGGGGCCCGTGAGGTCTACCTGATCGAAGAACCCATGGCCGCCGCCATTGGAGCCGGCCTGCCCGTAGTCGAACCGTCGGGAAACATGGTGGTGGACATAGGAGGCGGCACGACTGAAGTCGCAGTCATCGCCTTGGCTGGCATTGTATACTCCAAATCCGTCAGGATTGGCGGCGACAAAATGGATGAAGCGATCGTCCAATATTTGAAAAAAAAGCACAATCTCCTCATCGGGGAGCGCACCGCCGAAGAGGTCAAGAAATCCATTGGTACGGCCCATGTCACCCCCGAACCCCTGTCCATGGACGTGAAGGGACGGGACATGGTCGCAGGTGTCCCCCGCACGGTCCGGGTGTCGTCCGATGAAATCCGTGACGCGATCAACGAACCCATCAATGCCATCGTCGAGGCAGTCAAACTCGTTCTCGAACGAACCCCTCCAGAGCTGAGCGCCGATATCGCGGACAAGGGAATCGTGTTGACGGGAGGCGGCGCCCTGCTAAAAAATCTCGACAGACTCCTACGGGAGGAAACGGGCCTGCCGGTGACCACGAGCGAGGACCCGGAATCCGCCGTGGTCCTGGGAACCGGCCTGGCACTCGACGAAATCGACTTGCTCAAAGAAGTCGCCCTCGAATAGAGTCCCAAGTGGGAAGCTGCAGACGCAAGAGCCTCGGAGTTGGAACAACTCGGGCCCATGAGTCGTTGTCGAAGCAGAAGGTCGCGATCGCAACGATGCACAGGCCACGTTCCTCGCCACAAGGCAGGACGCTGGCACTCTGGGCAGAGTCCACGACGTTCGGAGCATCGGCCGATTCGATGCACCCACGGGCCGAGACACATGGAACGCGGCCCCCGGACGAGAGGGCTTGCGAGCGGATCATGAACCATATGGAAGACCGATGATTCTATCTCGAAAGGCACGTGAATTGGTCTTCAGCGTCCTCTTGCTGACGTTGCCGGTGATCTTTTTCTACTCCAACATGAAGGATCCGACCAAACTGAACGCCTTCGACCGCGTCATCCTCAAAATCTCTGCCCCCATCCAACAGGTCGCCGTGGCTGGCTTCCAGAAAGTCCTGTCCGTGTGGACAGACTACATCTACCTCGTGCACCTCCAGGGTGAAAACGAAAAACTCCGAAAGGAAAACAGAGTCTTACGTGCCAACAACAAGATCTTGGCTACCTGGGCAAGACGTGGTCGACGTCTGGAACGTCTCCTCAAGTTCAAGCAGCAATCTCCCGCAGAAATGCTGGCGGCCAAAGTGATCGGACGGTCGGTCTCACCCTACTTCCGAGTCCTACGCATCAAGGTGGATCGGGGCAAAACGACGGTCCGACCGGGCATGCCAGTCGTGGTCCCTGAAGGAGTGGTGGGACGGATCCATCGGGTCTTTGGATCCTATTCCGACGTCATGCTGTCGGTGGATCCATCGAGTCGAATCGACGTGGTGGACCAACGGACCGGAGCCAGAGGGATCCTTCGTGGAGCTGGGAATGACAAGCGTTACGTGGCGCAGATCGAGTATCTTCTCAGACAGGACGAAATCAAGCAGGGCGACGTCATGGTCACGTCCGGCATGGGACGAAAATTCCCCAATGATCTACCAGTGGGCACCGTGGTCAAGATCCTCAAGAAGAGCTATGGCCTCTACCAGCGGGTCCTCGTGCGACCGTCTGTGGACTTCTCCAAACTCGATCGCGTCATGGTCGTGGTCTCGCCTCCGCCTCCTCCTGATCCCCATGCACCGAAACCGGGCCACAAGCAAAAAATTGCAAACCGGATCGGCCTGAAACCATATGGATAGTCGGAGTAGGAATGACCATTACTAGCCACCCCCTCCACAGATCCCAGCGAGCGGAGTTACCGCACTGGGCTCCTCCCTCGGGTAGTGACGATCAGGCGCTGTTCGGGATAGGGGTGGAAAATCCT
>JAGGXR010000117.1 GCA_021162935.1 Deltaproteobacteria bacterium | reverse complement strand
AGGATTTTCCACCCCTATCCCGAACAGCGCCTGATCGTCACTACCCGAGGGAGGAGCCCAGTGCGGTAACTCCGCTCGCTGGGATCTGTGGAGGGGGTGGCTAGTAATGGTCATTCCTACTCCGACTCACTCGATTTTGCCAAGGAAATATGATCTCACGATGGCCGGCGTCAATTACTTTTTCGCCCCGACGACAATGACATTTCTCCATGTTTGAGGGGAACACAGTCCCCCGGAGCATTCCCGGCATCGCCAACCTGGGCGAGATATCGGACCAGGAGTTCGAGAACCACAAGCTCGCGTTCCAGGCCTCGCGCAAGGGCAAGTTGCTGGTGCTGCGCGATGCGCCGGCGTGGAAGGCGCTGGTGATCGCCAACCTCGCGTACCTCGACGTGGCGGTGGCACTGGAGTTGTGGCGCTCGTGGAAGCCGTCGGAGTTTCTGCACCGGCTTATTTCCGAGCCCGACGCCGAGCAGCGCGAGTTGCTCGCGAGGCTGCGCTTGTCGCACCTGGTCTAGGAGGCCGAAATCGCATCGCGCATCCAGCCCAGCCCCGCCGCTTAGGAGCGGCGGCCCTCTCGCTCCTTCGGCCTTCTCCATCCTTCGGCCTTTCTATCCTTCGGTCCTTTCCATCCTTCGGCCCCATGCAGGGCCGCCAAGGCGACATTGCATCGAGACCCGCGACCGAAACGCTGGAATGACAGCGGGTTGCAATCTGTGGTGGTCCAGATGGGGTGAAGATTGGGTCAAGTTGACAGCAAGAATTTCTGCTCGTATGGTTTCTATCTCGGATTTTGGTTTCATGTTGCAACGAAAGGAGGCGGTGTCCATGGATCGCCATCATTCATGTTTCGGTCACAGGGCCTCGGTCCTGGCGGTTGTCTCCACTGTATTGTGGGCCATGGGGTCCTTGGCCGGCTGTTCCGACGACAGCGGTTCGGGATTGGGTGATGCCGGCACAGACGGCGGGGCCGACGCCCGCGGCGACGCAGACGTGACCAGCGATGCCCGACCGGATGGAATGGTCGAGGATGCCGGGTTCTTGCGATGTGTCATCGGAGAGGCCATTGACGATGACTGTCTCTGCAACGGGGAAGTTGCCGTCAGCGGCTGGTGCTGCGACTGGGGCCACCAAGACAGGCCTTGCAGCGCCGAGCATTGCTCCAGCTATCTGGTGGACGTCCATATCCCCCCCTACGACTCCAACGACCCGCAGCATGTCCTCATCTCCACGGAAGAAGACTGGAGTCATATCAACGACCCGGACAAACGGGTGTTTTTCGTCCAGCCGAACACCGTGACAGCGGATGTGACCATCACGGCGAGTGGAAGCGAATCATCCCCCCGCATCCTGGCGCTCTACCGCGACGACGACACCCATCCAGGCAAACTCAGCCCCGAGGAACAGGCCAAGGTGCATCTCGTGTTTTCGGGAGCGAGTCATTGGATCGTAGACAGGCTCTCCTCCCTGAACGATACGGAACAGAACAACGCGGTGCGTGTGGGCCCGGCGTGTCAAGATTTGGTATTCAACCGCATGAACATCACCGACTTCCACCGGGCCTTCCTCATCCAAGGCAGTCCGGACTCAGACACCCGTGACATCACGATCCAGCAATGCCGGATGGACACCATGAGGCCGGAGGCCATCGACGGGGACAACGTGGCGATCCTGGTCAGCGGAACCCCTTGGGACGAACCCAGGACCGTGACGAACGTCCACATCCTGGAAAACGAGATACGCAATGCAAACGATGGGGTCATGCCGCTGAGGCATCCAGACCAAGCCGACGGCCACCCGGTCAACTACCCGGGCCTCGTCGTGGACTGCAATCACATCTATGTGGACGAGGCGGTCTACACGGACGGAGACGGGAACCCCGATCCCCAAAGCGACGCAGAATGGGCCCTGACGGAAAACGCCGTGGACATCAAGGGCGGCTCCGACGACCCAAACAACCCCATGATCGTCAGCAACAATGTCTTTTGGGGCTATCGCCACACAGACCAAAACGGTGGAGGCTCGGGAAGCTGGGGTGCCGCGGTGGTGATCCATTACGATGTCAAAAACCTCATCGTGGAGGGCAATGTCATCTTCGATTCCAATCGTGGTATCGGTATCGGCGACCCGGGCGGCCTGGACTATGCATCCGAACATGTCGTGATCCAAGACAACATTTTGTATGACATCGGCAAAATGTCCGACCGAGACAACTACGCCCTCTACGCCCACTCGTCCCTCGATGTGCTCTTTGCGCGTAATACGGTGGTGGCCGGGCCAGACGGGTTTGTGACGCACTGGATCGCCACGAGTGGGGATACCAGCTCGGAGATCATCCGATGCAACGTGGCCGTGTCCATGGACCCGATGTCGGGGTCACGAGCCGACGATTTGGTGGTCGAAGACAACTACCATTACGCCACCGAACGCAGGGAAGACACAGATGGGCCGTACTACCCCGAGGCATCGGCCGCCAAGCTCGAAGACTTGACCTTCCAGACGGACGTCTACTCCTCCTCGCCTCGCGTGATGACTCTGCCTTCCGTCCTGACCACGGCCGAAAGTCCCCACTCGGATTGGTGTCAGGACCAGTAGTGGTCCGGCTCGAAACGTCCACAACCCCAATCCACACTTTCGAGCGCCAGATGCTCCACCTCGACTTCCACCTGACAGCCCAGCTCCGCCGCTCCACCGTCTAGGAGGGTCGGGCCTCTCGCTCCTTGGTGGTCAAGATGGGGAACAACGACGCGCCGCTCCAATTTCGGAGTCTGCAACCTACCGGGAAGCGGACAGAATGGCTGAGACCTGTTCACGTACCTCGGTGATCACCGCCTCGAATGAAGGCAAGGTCGGGACAAGCGGCCCCAGCCATTGGTCCCAGGCCCTTTCGGCGTACGCGATCATCGGGTTCTGGAAGAAGTCTTCGGGGCCGGAGAACGTGACGTTCCGAACCGTGCACTTCTCGCGAAGGAATGTGGCGAAGTCCGAGAGGTCCATTTGCCCGCCGTATGTCCCGAGCACCCGCCAGATGTCATAGTAGTCCCGAGCACGGGAGCGGCTCCAGCCCCGAGAAGTCCAGGTCCTCGGACCGTCGGTAGTCGCCGAAGTAGCACTTCTTGAGTGCTGTCCCTCCTTTGAACACAAGCGTGTCGCGTAGCGGCTCGACTTGGCTGATTCCAGCGAGAACCATGACAGCAGGTAGTCCTGCTCGAGGATCTCCCATGGAATACCGAGACGCTTCCTCGCTTCCTGCAGACGTGCTCGAAGGGGCTTCATGCCTTCACCTTTCCGGGGAGGTTCTCCTGGATCATCCAGCGGCGATCACACGTGCCTCTGCGCGGGCCGGATGGATCAAGCCTTCGGTAGCCCTTGACCGGAAGCGAGGCGAGCCGCTCGATCATCGAGGGCTCCACGCCCTGTCGATCGAGCACTCAGCCCAGCCGCTTGGCAATTGCGGCGTCCAGTTTGAGCGCATACTCCACGATTCGCTCGACCTTCAGGTGCACACTGTGGCTCTCGAATGCATGCAGGACCTCGGCGAAGTCACCGCAGTGCCAGGGCATGGCAAGGCCGTCGATCAGGGTCCGCTCCGGATCCGTGATCGAGACGCGCGCTTCTCCCACCCAGATCTGTTCCGTACCGAAGAATCTCGCCGGCTTGACCTGAATAAACCTGTAGACCATGTCGCCGACCGGGTAGCCGTCGTGAACCTGTCTGGCCAAGGCACCTCGTACGCGAGGAACCGAGACATCGGTCGTCGTGAGAACGAAGATCTTTCTGGGGGCTTGTTCGGTCAGCCCATGGTAATGCAGCGCCGACCAGTGCGAGACAGCGGCCGGCTCGGTCAAGGCCATGGCGAGCTCGAACTCGTGTAGGGGCGCGACACCGGGAACAGAATTCGTCCCTGGCGAATCATCGCTGGGTATCGTCTTCAATGCAATAGATGCAATAAGGCAATTATTCGTGGACGGCAAATAACCGCCATACGAAGTCTACTGTCCTCATGGGATGACCATCTGCGGTCTCTACCTCAGGTATGCGCTCTGGCAGCGCTTCCCCCAGGCGCCAACACATCGGGATGAGTGCCGTTCCTGCTTCTCCTGCCAGTGAGCGCATTTTGGGCTATTTGCGCGTTTTTTTGTGTTTGACGTTCCCGACGCTTCCGGCTGGTATTTGCGCCCCTTTGAGCGATTGCAGGTTCACGTGGATGATGGTGGTATTGGAGGACTCGTTGTCCTGCACCTTGGTCGTGACCGTGGTCGAACCCTGATGGGACAGAGGAATGCAGTAGGGCAGCACGAGATCCAGAACGCCCTTTCCTTTTCCGATGGCCACGATGGGCAGGGTTTTCGATCGGTTTCGCCCCGTGACCTGCACGGTGAATGAAAGGGAAGCCACCGGTCCCCACTTCGAATGCTTGAATCCGATGAGATGATAGGTCGTCTCGATGGTCGTGTCGATGTTCGTATCCGCAGAGGACAGATGGGCCGAGAGTTGGAACCAACTCGTGAGCTTCCAGGAAGCGCCCTTGCCGACCGGGTTGTTGGGTAGCCTGGGGTGGAGCGTCGCCAGCGTGTGTGCGAGATCCTTGAGATCCGCGGCAATGGGCCTGGGCAGGTCGCCGGTGGCTCGGAAGTCCGTCATGGACCCGTTGGGAAACAGGGTGGTTTGGAAGTGCAATCCCGACAGGGTGCGGTCCATCAGCGTCGTGTTGAGTTTGAGCCTTTTGGGCAGGCCTATGGAGATGTGCTCGAGGGCATAGTCCACAGACATGGCCTTGTCGGCGATGGAACCGCCGTTGCGTTTTCCTGGCTTTTTTGCTGCATGCTTTGATCCGTTCTTCGCGTCCTTGCCGCCCTGGACATCCGTTCCGTTTTCGGACCGTCCGTTTCGGGACGCCTCATCGCGGCCCGAGGCCGCATGAACGCTCTGCACCAGTTCGAACTCGTACTTGGCCTCGAAGGATCCGATGGGATCCGGCGCCGCCGTGACCTGGTGGATGTCGCCACGGTACCGGATGACCATGCCATCATTCAGATGGTAGCGCAGCGCCCTTTTCGGCCCTTGGCCCAAGGAGAGGATCGTGATTCGCTCTTTGCCCCGAATCCGCTTTGGCGCTGCGTGCTGCCGTGCGTCTGCTTGGTGCGAAGCTCTTGCCTGGGCGCGGGACTTCCGGTCCCTGGCCGCCTGCGCCTCGGACCTGCTGCGCGTCAGGACCTTGATCTTGTGCTTCGATTTCTTGTGGCAGCCGGACGTTGCCAATAGGATGCCGGCCGTCGTCATCGACGCCAGTGCAAGCCACCGGCTGAATTGCGATATCATCGTTTTCTGGCAGTTCACGGTCTGTCTCCCTGTTTGTGGGCGTGTTTGTGCCGGCGGTGGTACGAAGAAGGTGCCTGCCGAAACTCGAAACTGCACCAGTTGCGTCGTTGGGCTCCGTCATCTTTCCATCATCGAACAAACATGAGGGCCTCGCGGACGTCGTCTCATTCGTCGGGAACCGGCTCGTTGACCAGAAGCTGTTTGATCGAGCCGGCAGACGCCTTCGGCCCCCGTCTTGGTGTTTGCAGCCATGGGCCAACGTCTTGCTTATACTGCTTTTGGTTCACGTCCTGCAACAGAGGAAGAATACGAGGAAGTCGATTCGGGTCGAGGAAGGCGGAGGAAGGCGAGGGGACGATGAGAGAAATGGACGAGAAGAACAAGAAAGAGGCTTTTCCCTTCACCGTGACGGTGCTACATTAGGTGTATTGAACCGCTGGACCAGGTCGCGCTGAGTCAGTGGCGGAACAGGAACTGAGGAGAAGGTATGTCGCTTGAATTGAGACAGCAGCTCAAGCTGAGCCAGCAGCTCATCATGACGCCGCAGTTGCAGCAGGCCATCAAGCTGTTGCAGCTTTCGCGCATGGAGCTGGTGGATGTGGTCCGTGAGGAGTTGCTCGAAAATCCGGTTTTGGAAGATGCAGCCGAGGTGGGGGCGGAACCGGAGCGCAGCGACGAGTCCAGTGCGGATGGAGCATCCGATGCGGCACAGAGTGCTGAGCCTCCCGCGGACTCCAAGCCGGAAGAGACGACCAAGGAGGTGGAGGGAAACGAGTCTACGGCGAACGAGATCGATTGGGACCTCTACCTGGAAAACTATAGTATGGCTCCGCCGATGCCGTCAGGGGGGCGGCCCGCCGATGAAGCTCCGAATTTGGAAGCGACGGTTTCGAAGCGTCAGTCGCTCAATGAGCATCTGCTCTGGCAGCTCCAAATGTCGGCCTTTTCGCCCAAGGAGATGCGGGTCGGCGAGTTGATCATCGGAAACTTGAGTCCCGACGGATATTTGCGTGAGCCGCCGCTCATCGAGATCGCCGAGGCAGCCGAGGTGAACGTGGAGACGGCGGAGTCGGCCCTGCGTCGCATTCAGGCGTTTGACCCCGTTGGGGTGGCGGCCAGGGATCTGACCGAGTGTCTCATGATCCAGGCGAAGCAGCTCGGCGAGGACACCGAGGTGCTGCGGGCCATGGTGACGACTCAGCTCGTCGAGTTGCAGCGGCGCAACTACGAGGCCATTGCCAAGGCGCTCGATGAGCCCCTCGAAGAGATCATCGAGACGGCCAAGGTGATCCTGAATCTTGATCCCAAACCCGGCAGACAGTACTCGTCGGAGGATCCGTACTACATCACGCCCGATGTGTTTGTGTACAAGATCGGTGGCGAATACTATGTCACTTCGAACGATGACGGTCTGCCCAAGCTTCGGATTTCGAAGTACTATCGACGTGCCCTTGCCGAGGGTGGCGAGAAGGCGCGTCAGTATGTGCAGGGCAAGCTTCGGTCGGCTCAGTGGCTCATTCGGTCCATCCAACAGCGCCAGAGAACCATCATCCGTGTGACCGAGAGCATTGTGAAGTTCCAGCGGGAGTTCTTCGACAAGGGCATTGCCTACCTCAAGCCGATGGTCCTTCGGGACGTGGCGGACGACGTCGGAATGCACGAGTCGACTATTTCCCGTGTGACCACGAATAAGTATGTGTACACGCCCCAGGGAATATTTGAGCTCAAGTTCTTTTTCAATAGTGGTATTGCGAGAACGAACGGCCAGGATGTGGCCTCGGAGACGGTCAAGGACAAGATCAGGAAGTTGGTTGCAGCCGAAGACACCAAGAAGCCGTACAGCGACAAGAAACTCGTGGAGCTGTTGCGTGAGGATGGAATCGATATTGCCAGAAGAACTATTGCAAAGTATCGAGAACAATTGGGAATTCTCTCTTCCTCGAAGAGGAAACGATACTTTTAGGTCGAAGGCAGCCCATTGTGGGCACGAAAGGAGGACCCACACGCCAAGACGGTATGGAGAACAAAACGTACGCTCCGATGGACGGAGACGCCTTGATGCAGACGAAGGTTCTGTTTGGAACAGGCGCTTTGATCGGCGAAAAGCGGGGCATGCGATCAAAGACGATTTTGTGTCGAGACACCACACATTTCAGACACCGCAGGTCCTTGAAGGGCCAGCATCGAATCACCAACCACGTAACCAGGAGGCAGGAGCATGCAGTTCTCCGTCACGTTCAGGCAGATGGAGACCAGTGACAAACTCAAGGACCACGCGTTCGATCGGGTCAAGCGACTCAAGAAGTACTTTCCCGATCCGATAACGGCAAACGTGGTCCTCGGGGTCGAACGGTATCGCCAGAAGGCGGACGTCAACATCATGTTGCACAACGGGTTGATGCTCAAGGGGCAGGACGTCAGTGAGGACATGTACCAGTCCATCGACAAGGCGATGGACAAGATCGAGCGGCAGATACGAAAGTACAAGGACCGGATTCGTCGGCACAAGCCGAAGACAGGCCCGAACATTTCAGTGCGCCACAATATCGTCCAGGCGGCTGCGGAGCCTGAGTTTTCTGTCGAGGCCGAGGCCGAGGCCGATGAAGTGGCCATGCCGCGCGTGATCCGGACGAGCGAGTTCTCGGCCAAGCCCATGAGTCTCGAAGAGGCCATCATGCAGCTCGAACTGCGGAATAGCACTTTTTTGGTGTTCGCCAATTCGGATACGGGAGCCATCAATGTGGTGTATCGCCGCGAAGACGGCGACTACGGCCTCATCGAGACGGCAGCACAGTCAGTCTAGTCCAACGCGTACGGGAGCTCCGTTTTAGGATTTTTCGCGCCCCCTGCAGCTTTGCTGCGACGGGTTCGAAAAGGTGGCGTGCCGCGTGTTTTCCTCACCCTGCTTCGTAGGTGGCTGTGTGGCCCACCGTGGCCGTTTGTTCGGGTCCTGGCCTTCGCGCCTCATTTTTTCAAATTGGTGGAGCCGATCACCTGAGATCTCAACCATCGTCGCATGCTTTTCAAATGCGTGTCTCAGACGAGTCCTCGAGGCGATCCGTCCTTGTTGAGTGCATGTGTGTTGTGCGGTAAACTGAAAGGCATCTGGGCGAAGGGTGCTTTGAAAATGAGTCACCGATATCTGTGGTTGTTCGCGGTTGGGCTCTGGCCTGGCTGCGTGTTCAGTCCGAAAGCAACCGTGTGGGCTGCGGACGGGGGGCACGATGGGTTCGTCAAGGACGACGGTGGTTTTCTTGATGCCGGAGACGGCGGAAATTTGCGAGATGGAGCATTGCTGGATGCGGGCGACGCGGGCCCTTCATGCCAAGGGCAGTGCAGCGAGTGCTCGGGGCTTGACGAGGCTGCCTGCCGCCAGGTCTCGGGCTGTTCGTGGCAGGATGCGTGGTGCGACGGCACGTGCAGAGATTGTGGCCAGCTTGATCAGACGACCTGCCAGGCCCAGGACGGATGCGATTGGGTCCAGACCGGCGGGATCTGTACGGGGACGTGTGATTCTTGCGGAGGATTGTCTCAGAGCACCTGCACGTCCCAGGATGGCTGTCGCTGGCAGAGCGGGTCCTGTTCGGGCACACCGGACGTCTGTACCAGCCGATCTGCGTCCGATTGTGATAGTGGTTGTACATGGCAGTCCGGTTCGTGTGACGGTGGCGCGATAGATTGTAGACAGATTTCGAGTCATGGGGACTGCTGGTGGTTGGGATGCAGTTGGAATAGCCAAGAAAGCGAGTGTCACGGCAGCGCGAACAAAAGTTGCAGCGATTTCGGTAGCTGGGGCTGTGCTGCCACAGAGGGGCAGTGCTCCTGGACCGACGGCTCTTGCGACGGGACGCCAGATGACTGTGCTGGCCGATGGTCTCAGGATTGTGACAATGGCTGCACATGGAGTCCTGGAACCTGTTCAGGGTCTTGCACTGCCTGTGACTCTTTTCTTGCTGAGACTCCATGCAGTGACCAGTCTGGCTGCCAGTGGCAGCAGTTGATCGTTTCCTGTGAGGGGACCTGCAGCGCATGCAGTTCGTTTATGGCAGACTCTTCATGTATTGCTCAGCTCGACTGCCAGTGGCACGTGGGCGCTGGGTGTGCCGGGACCTGCGTCCGTTGCTCCTCTTATAGCACCCAGGCTCAGTGCGAAGCCCAGCCTGGCTGTTCCTGGCATTGACGGCATTGTTCCCTGCACGGGCTCTCCTTCCCGTTTCGGTCTATTTGATGCTGCCTAGGATGGAGCGGAATTTCTTTGGGCCGATGAACCCCGAGTGGTGAAAAACCTGTTTTTGATGACTGTCCAAAATGATGAGGGTGGGCAGTTCGAGGGCTTTGTATTTCTTTCTCAGGGCTCGAATTTTGGCCGTGTCCTTCGTGCAGTCGATCTTGACGAGTTCGAAGCGTTTTTCGATGGCCTTGGCCACGGTTGCGTTTCCGAAGGTCATACGATCCATTTCCAGACAGGGTGTGCAGTAGGACGCCCAGAAGTCCATGATCACTGGCTTGTGCTCCTTTTTGGCGTCCACGAGAGTGCCCGCCAGGTCGGTGCGGTGCTTGACCACCACCCTGGGCGCCATGATGGAGTGGAGCGTGCCCACGGCGCCGAGGCTCACCAGGAGTACGCCCAAGGTCTTGCGGATTCGGACGCCCGTCGAGGTTCCATGGTAGGTGAGGTGGAAGGCTCCAAACGCTGCGCCGATGCCGACCAGGGTGAGACTGGCCGCCAGGAACCACCACTTCGGGCTCGCGAGATGGCGGAGTGACGGGTAGAGCGCTTCGAGAAAGTAGACTGCCACCACCACCATGACCACGCCGAAGAAGGTCTTGACCCCTTCCATCCAGGAACCTGACTTGGGGAGCCACATGGAGAAGGTGGCAATGATCCAGAAAGTCATGCCGAAGCCCACGGCGTAGGTGATGAGCAGGGTTGCGCCGATCATGGCGTTGCCCCGGGCCCCCACGAAGGCCAAGATACCCGCCAGGACTGGGCCCGTACAGGGCAGAGCGATGAGTCCACCCACGAGGCCCATCAGGAAGGCTCCGATCGGCCCCGCGCCACCCACCTGGTTCAGTTTGGCGTTCCATGCAGAGGGCAGGCTCAACTCAAACGCCCCGAACATGGAGGCAGCCAGGGCCAAGAAAAGGATGACGAGCGGGAGGACGACCCAAGGGCTGCTCAGATGGGCACCCATGCCACGACCGCCAGCCAGCCCCGCAATGATGCCGAGCACCGACATGGTGACCGCCAGGCCGAGGGTGTACATCCCCGTCAGGGCGAAACTCTTCAGCCGACTTTGGGACGCGTCGGTGCCTCCCACGAAGATACTCACTGTGATGGCGATCAGGGGATAGACGCAGGGCGTCAAGCAGCTTCCGACGCCACCGATGAACGTGAACACGTAGGCCCAGGTCCAGCCTTTGGACATGGCCTGCTTGAGGGAATCGGGCAGGAGCGCCGCAGCGTCGAAGGATGTTCCGGATGCGAGTGCAGCGCCACCCAACAGGAACAAAAACAGCAACGATGCGCTCAGTGACACGAGGAATTTGTGATATCTTGGTTTTATCATGCGCGTGGGTATAGCAAACAGTTTCGGGGCGGGCAAGGAGTGGGGAGGGGCAACGCATCGGCCATGGCTACCCTCGCGTTTTGGGCGTCGTGTTCGGCCGCTCTGGACGCAGGCGATAGACCACCTGGCACATGATTCGCAGGGATGGAGATGCTGTCGTCTCGATGGTTACGGCTGGCGACTGCAGGCTCGCCGACGCACGATAATGAGGAAGGCGGCCAGCCAAAACAGGAGGCTCGCAGGGGGCAGGTCGTCGTGATGGGATGCGTTGCAGGCGCAGCCTCCTGTGACGTGGCTGGATCCACCCGCGTCATCTGCCAGCGCGTCGTGATTGGACTGGGCATCCGATCCTGCCGTGGCGTCGTTTTCGGTTTGACCGTCCGGTTGGACGCCAGCGTCCGATAGGGTGCCATCGAGGTGGGACGATGCATCGGCGGGTGAGGCATCGGTGCCAGCGTCCACGCCTGCGTCCGGGCAAATGGCGTCGTGGCCATCGCAGTCTTCGTCCACGCCGTTGCCGCAGATTTCCTGGGCCCCCGGATGGATGTCTCGATTCGTGTCGTCGCAGTCTTGGGTCACGTCGTATCCATCGTTGTCTTCGTCCACGGGGATCACGCAGGATCCGTCAGCGGTGACGAGTGCGATGTCCGCTCCGTAATAGAATTGGAGGATGTCCACGTAGTCGTATTGCCTGCGGCTGTCGAGACAGGACGAGCCGTTTTGAGACATGCAGCCGCGGTTTCGGTAGTTGGTGGGTGAAACGAAACCCAGCGACGTCTGGTGGATGTTGCTCCCTGAAAGGCCTTCGTTGTACGTGACGTAATGCTCTGTCCCCGTCGGATCCGAATCACTGGCCAGGGGCACGCAGTCGTTCGTGCTGGGGATGGCCCCGGCTACGTAGAAGGCACAGACGGTCACGTTCTGATAGCGCAGGACCTGGCCGGACGTGGCGTCTACCGCGTCGTAATGGATCTGGCTGGGCTGCCTGCCGCAGGAATAGACCTGGTCGCCGGTTCCATCCTGGACGTGGCCGTAGAGTTCCAATTTGTAGTACAGGTACGATCGGGCCGCCACCGCCTGGGCCTTGAGCGCTTCTAGGGGGGCGTTGCCGTTTTCACAGTTGATGACGTGGGGTAAATAGTCGGTTTCGACTGCAACATCTCCCACGCCGTCCACGCTCGCGGTGCAGTAAGCGTTGATGGGAAACGAGCGTGTCTCGGTGGACTGTCCGTTGTCGTCTGGCTGGCACGAGGCAGCGTTCAATGCGAGAAGCGTTCCGGTCATCAACAGAGAAATTGTGGTGCCTGGTCGGGCCGCGATGAGCCAGGGTCTCCTGAGCCAATGTCGATCGCGTTTCGGGCGTGACGGACTGGCTTGTTGGGGCCCACGATTCGTTTTCACAGCACCCATGATAGACCCATGATATCATGAATTCGTATGGCGCACAGCACCAATGAAACCATCGAACGGGGCGGTTTTGGTCGAATCCGGTGAGTGTGCACTAGAGGGTGAGATCACGCCCTCCGTCGTCTCCAGGCGAGCGCCAGGAAAACGAAGAGTCCGATGGGCACGGATTGCCAGGGAGCGTCGTGGCTCCCCATCGCTCGGCAGGAGCAGCCGCGGTCGGCGGTACTGCTCGACTGGCCTCCATCTTGGCCGGGTACCTGGCCGTCTTGGACAACCTGGCCGTCTTGGGCGACCTGGCCGTCTTGGGCAACCTGGCCGTCTTGGCTAACCTGGCCGTCGGGGACGCCTCCGTCCGTTGGTTCGTCCTGGCAGTCGGGAAGGGGCTTTGGGTGGCTCGATGTCGGGTCTTCGGTGATGCCGTTCCACCACACTTCGGAGTAAGAGCCGTCGGCAAGTCGTTCCAGGTAGAACTTGCCGGAAAAGCCTTCTGGGATCGCTTCCTGGTGCCAACCACCGACATGCTGTTCCTTCCAGTCATAATGCATTCCCCTGATCTGGAATGAATTGGGAAGGCCGCCCTTGTACGAGACAGAAGGGAACAGGGTCGAAAGATAGGTCGTCGTGATCTTGTATTGGTCCTCGACCGGCGGGCCCTGGCAGATGATCGAAACGCAGGTGGCGTCTACGACCAGGTCTGCCATGTCCATCATCTCCTGCTCTGATTTCGGCGCTGGAACGGCGGCTGCGCGTTGCGCGGAGAGCAGCACAATGGCGAGACCCAATCCAATCGTCGTCGCCTGTGACATTCTGTGTTTCGTTATGCGTGTCTTCATGGTTTCCTCCGTGCGCCGGCTAAACCGGCAAGGTGTTGTGAATGAAAGTTTCATGCGTTGAAGGATTAGCGACCCACAACGACCCCGAGTCATGCGCGAGTCCGTTGGGCAACCACGGCCGCGAAGCGTT
>JAGGXR010000067.1 GCA_021162935.1 Deltaproteobacteria bacterium | reverse complement strand
GCAGGGGGGCGATCAGGCGACCGGTCGGGGCAGGGATGTGGCCCAGCCGGGCCACCAGAGTTCAGTCGTGGGTCGGGTGGCGGCGTCGCCTCCCGCGGGTAGGGGGGCAACTCAGCCCGGCGTTTCCGCTGGGACCACCGAGAATCGCGGTGCCGACCAAGGGGCTGCTGCAGCGAAACGGGCAGGACAGACCTCCTCGGCCAGCCGCACCGAGCATGCAGTCTCGCCGAAGCCAGCCCCGGCCAAGGCTCGCCCACCAAAGAGCGACACGGGATTCGCCTTTGGAAGCTATGGCAGGGTGTCGGCTTCCACCGATGGACACGGATGGCAGGCCCGTTCGACGAACATTGTGGATCATGGCCCACGGTTGGAGGAGACGCCGTACCTGGAGGTGGACCTCTATTACAAACTGAAGCCGTTTCACGGGATCACCTTCAAGACTGTTACGACCTTGGGATTCACCGACGACCTATTCCACTACACGGGGGATTGGTCGTCCATGCTCGCGCTCAGGAATCTGTATCTCGAAGCATCGGGCGTCTATTACAAAGGACTGACTCTCTGGGTGGGTTCCCGGCAGTATCGTGGCGACGACATCTACTTGCTCGACTTCTGGCCTTTGGATAATCTCAATACCCTGGGAGGCGGGGCCATCCTGGATTGGCGTCGTCTGAGCGTTGCCCTCCATGCGGGCGTCAATCGGCTTCGAGACAAGTACCAGTATCAGGAAGTGGCGGTGCCGGGACTGGACAACACCTCCGAGCAGGTGGTGACCCTCGACAGGCAGCGTTTCATCACGAGTCTGAAGGTGAGCCAACGCTTCGGCGGGCAGGGCGGACACCTCGGGTTCAAGGTCAAGGGATATGCCGAGATTCATGCCATCGGGGCCGGGGTCTACAATGCGCATCTCGAATCGGACAAGCAGACGAAGTTGCCCGCCGACCAGGGCTGGCTCATCGGGGTCCAGGTTGGGATGTGGAACTTTTTGGAACGATCCAGTCACTTGAACCTCTTTTTCAAGTATGCCAAGGGGCTCGCCGCGTACGGTGAGATGGCCGTTCCTTGGGGTCTTTCTCCCGACCGGTCGGCAAAACGGGCCCAGGCGCTGACCATGGCGGTCAGCGGAAATTTCGAGTGGCGTTTCCTCGGGGTGTTGGTCGGGGGATATGTCCAGTACTTTCGGGATGCCGACGGCCAGAAGTACGACTGGGACGACGGCTGGCAGTATGCGTTCGCCGTGCGTCCCCAGGTCAATATTGCCCGAAATTTTGCCCAGGTTTTTGAGGTGTCCTTCCAAGGAAAGTGGCCAGCCGGGCTGGAGCCCAGGACGGAGACGGTCCAGCGGCCCGCTGTGACCAAGTTTTCCGTGATGCCCACGCTCGTGTTCGGCAAGGGCACCTATGCGCGCCCGCAGATTCGCCTCGTCTACACGCTGGCGCTCCTGAATCGAGGCGCGAGGTTGGCATATAATCCCGTGGATCCGCGTTCGACGCGCAAGGTCCAACATTACATCGGACTGCAGGCGGAATGGTGGTACAACAGCACATATCGATAGGCCGAATCCTGCTGTCGGGGCTGATTCGACGGCCCAGGTGGTGGTTCGCCTTGGCCCTTTCGGCCTTGGTTGCGTCCGGGGTCGGACTGGGCTGCAGCGACGACGACCAGCATGCGGTCGTGAACCATCCGGTGCTGTCCTGCACGACCAAAGTGAGTTTCAAGGCAACCGGTCCAGTCCAGAGTCTATACGTGTCCGGCTCGTTCAACGACTGGTCCGAGACCGCGGACCGGATGACCGACCCAGACGGCGATGGAACCTACAGCGCCGAGCTTTCCCTTGGCCCTGGAGAATATCCCTACAAGTTTATCCTGAACGGCAACTGGATCCTGGATCCGGGCAATTCGTATACGATTTGGGACGGTGGCGTCGAAGACTCGAAGCTGACCGTCCTGGACTGTCATGTGCCGCAGTTGGAGATTCGGAGTGCGGAGACGCATTTTTCGGCAGACCAGGACAAAGGGAGTATCGACATTGATATCCAGTACATCGATGGAGCCGACCAGGCTGGGCCGGATCCGGATTCCATGACTGCGAGCCTGGATGGTGCGCCGACGTCTTTGACCTTCGACGATGATACCTGGATCATGCAGATTCGCATACAGGATCTCGAACCCGACAAGTACCACGTGACGGTCGATGCCGCAGACTTGGCCGGACACGATGCCACCGAACTCTGGATGCCATTCTGGATCGAAAAGGAGCCGTTTTCCTGGCAGGACGCAGTGATCTATTTCGTGTTCACGGACCGCTTTCGAGATGGGGATCCGAGCAACGACGCGCCTGCCTCGGGCGTGGATCCCAAGGCGAACTACGACGGCGGCGACTATGCCGGTGTGCTGCAGGCCCTCCAGGATGGGTATTTCGATCGACTCGGAGTGACGGCCCTGTGGCTCAGTCCGCCCCAGGCGAACTCGGACGATGGATACCCGGGGGCGGACGGACGCCTCTACACGGGGTATCATGGATACTGGCCGTCTCGGCCCAGACAGACGCAGCCTCGATTCGGGACTATGGACGAATTGGCAGCCGTGACCGCCGAGGCTCATAAACATGGCATACGCGTCTTGGCCGATGCAGTCCTCAACCACGTGCACATCGAACATCCGTACTATAAAGAACATGCACAGGATGGCTGGTTCCACGGGGATGGCAGTTGCGTGTGTGGTAGGCAGGGCTGCGACTGGGAAACCCACAAGATTGACTGCTGGTTCGCCGAGTACACGCCGGACCTCAACTACGAGAATCCGGCGGTGGTCAACCAGATGACCGACGACATGTTGTGGTGGGTCCGTCGAGCCGACTTCGACGGACTGCGCTGCGATGCGGTCAAGCACATGCGTCAGGTGGCCATCACGACGTTGGCCAGTCGACTGGAGGATACGTACGAGCCCATAGGGGGGCGATTCTATCTCGTAGGCGAGACCTTCACTGGCGAGGACGGTCGGTTCGAAATCGCCGACTTCATCGGGCCCCACAAGCTGGATGGTCAGTTCGATTTCCCCATGTACTGGGCCATGTTGGATACCTTTGCTCGGTATGGGCGCACCATGTCCGACCTGGATGCAGCGGTCAAGGCGAACGAGGGATTCTATCCCAAAGACACGGTCAATTCTCCGTTCCTGGGCAATCACGACGTGCCGAGGCTTTTCTCCCATGCGAATGGGGATATCGCCGACCTGTGGGGCAATGGGTCCAAGGATCAGGGCTGGAACGATCCACCAGGTCCCAACTCGTCCATGGAACCGTATCAGCGCGTTCTGCTCGCCATGACCTTTTTGCTCACCATGCCAGGGGCGCCGCTCATTTATTATGGCGACGAGATTGGGATGCCTGGGGCGGGGGATCCGGACAATCGCCGCATGATGCGGTTCGGATCCGACCTGACCGCCAATGAGCAGACCCTGCTCGAAGGCGTGCAGAGGCTGGGGGCCATTCGCAAGGACGTGCGGGCGCTGCGACGCGGCAGTCGTACGACACTGACCGTGTCCGCGGATGCCTACGTCTTTGCCAGGCAGGATCCGGACAACGGCCAGGTGGCCGTGGTGGCCATCAATCGGGCTCAGGCGCCGTGGAGCGGAACCGTGTACCTGCCTGCCGAGTTGGGCCTTGACGAGGGGAGCGTATTGGATGACCGGATCGGTGGTGGAACGGTGACCGTGGCGGGAGGCGCCGTGGAGATCCATTTGGACGCCATGGAGGGGGCGATTTATGTTTCGAAGGCCCAGTGAACCAGCGCCAGGTGAATGTACGCGAGTCCGAGGCGCCGACGGTCGGAGAAGGCTGTGGGGGTCGGTGAGGGCTGGTGGAGACCGTCTGTGTTGTCGCAAGCCGGTGCGTCGACTGTTTGGCCTGCTGTTGCTGTCCGCGGTGCTGCTGGGTGCAGACTCTGGCCAGGCGGTGGAGCCGCACCATTCCTTCGACGAGATCGTCTCGGGAAACGGGTACTCGGTGGTTGGATTCAATACGGCGGATTCAGGACGTCGCATGGACGCCTACATGGAGCATCCCTACCGGTTCCCGGACAGCCAGTCCCAGACTCGGGACCTGTGCTACGACGCCTATTTCGGTCTGAGGGTGGGCAGCCAGTCCGGGTGGCTCACCGAACAGCCCATCGACGAGGCGGGCTATGAACAAAAGACCGGTTTTATCTCGGTGCGCCAGCATGTGGGCGACCTGGATTGCACCACGGTCCTCTGGGCGCCCTTGGGCATGGACGGCCCCGGTGCAGTGCTTATGCTCGAGGTACACAATGGGGCCGGCACTGCTTCGCAGCCGGTCACTCTGTATTCCATCCACAATTTCCATTTGGGCAGCGGTGCTCCGGATTCGGGCAGTGATTCCGAGCGGATCCAATGGACTTCGGGCATGTTCGTCGAGACGGGACCATCGGGGCTGAGCCTGGCAGCCGTGCCGGTACCGGCTGCAACGCATCATGCGGCCAGCCCGAACAATCCGTATCCCGTGGTATCCGCAGGCGGAGACCTGGTGGATACGGACGATTCTGGGACCATGGAGGATGCGGTCTCCGGCTTCCAGTGGGACGTGGGCAGCATCGGACCGGATCAGGTCGTGCGCGTGGCCGTGCTGTTCGGTCATGCGAACCATCAAGACCAGGCTGCTCTTTTGACGCGCCTGTCCACGTATGTCCAGGGCAAGCAACCCATGGACCTGCATACTCAGGATGTGCTGGACTGGGCAGGCTGGCTCACAGAGCCACCTGCCGGGTTGAGCCCCGAAGAAAAGCAGCTCTGGACCCAGTCGGAGGTCATCCTGCGGATGGCCCAGGTCCGCGAGCCGGGCAGGGGATTCGGTCAGATTCTGGCGAGTCTTCCGCCGGGGAATTGGAACATCGCCTGGGTCAGGGATATGTGCTATGCAGCCGTCGCTCTGGCTCGATCGGGGCACCCGCAGGAGGCCTGGGACGCCCTCACGTTCATGCTGAACGCTGACTCGGGCCATTACCAGGAGCAGGTGGGCCATCCGTATCTCATTTCAGTGACCCGATACTTTGGAAACGGGGCTGAGGAGAGCGATTCCAACGAGAATGGCCCGAACATCGAATTCGACGGATTCGGGTTGTTTCTGTGGGCCCTGGACGAGGTGCTGACCGATTGGCCCGAGGTGCCCTGGACGAGTTTTTGGCCCTCTGTCCGTGACCAGGTGGCGGACGTGTTGGTGGCCCTGGTGGACCCGGCGACAGGGCTCATCAAGCCCGATTCGTCCATTTGGGAGGTCCATTGGAACGGTCAGCAGAAGCATTACGCCTACACGAGCCTGGCCGCGGCCAACGGCTTGTGCGCGGCCGCGCATCTCGCCCTGGCTGCCGGCGATCAGGACCGGGCCGACCTGTACCAGCAGACGAGCCTGCAGATCCGACAGGCTTTGGTGGACCGTTGCACCGACGAGCATGGGGTCCTGGCCCAGAGCTATGAGGAATTGACCGACCAAACCGGATACCTGGATGCCGCGGTGGTCGAGGCGCTGAACTGGGGACTTTTGGATCCAGAGGGCAGGGTGGCCAATGCGACGTTGGATCGTCTCGTGACAGGATTGCGTCCGGCCTCGGGGCGCGGGTTCTATCGGAACGACGACGGTGGGTGGTACGACAGCCAGGAGTGGGTCTTCGTGGACCTGCGGTCGGCGTTGGCCTTCCATCTCGCCGGTCGGAGCGCCGTGGCCACGGATCTGCTCCATTGGGTCACGGACCAGTCGTCGCTCAACTATGACCTGGTTTCCGAACTGTATGATGCGAGCAGCGCCGACTATCAGGGGGAGGCCCCCATGGTGGGGTTCGGCGCTGGTGCCTTCATTCTTGCTGCCGGAGCCGTTGCTGCGGATCGTCAGCCCGAGCCTTCCTGCGGCGCCTATGCCTCGGAATCGGACGCGGGGCTCGATGGCTCGGTTGCAGGGGACGGCGGGGCTCGGGATGGCGCAGTCGAAGACGATGGCGGATCGGACGGTTCCACCGGCGGTGGGGGGGGCGGCGGTGGTTGCAGTTGCCATGCCGAGGGAGGCCCTGGTGGTCTTGCTTGGTGGATGCTGGCTGCTTTGATGTGGATGGCTCTGATTCGTCGCCGGGGGGGCCGGCGCGAGAGGCGCGAAGGAGACGAGAGATGAAGAGATGTCTCGTGTATTCGATTCTGTTGGCCACGGTCGGGTCGGTCCAGGCCTGCGTCAATCCTCAGGACGTGACCGCATCGGGGTATGTGACGCCGGTGGAGATTCAGGACTGGCGGGATGAGGTCATCTATCAGATCATGGTGGACCGGTTTTCCGATGGAGACCTGAACAACGACTTCAACGTGGATCGGACCCGGCCGGGCCGCTATCACGGCGGTGATTGGCAGGGCATCATCGACCATCTCGACTACATTCAGAACCTCGGTGTGACGGCCCTGTGGATCAGCCCGGTGGTGAAGAATCTGGAGTCGGATGCCGGGTTCGCCTCGTATCATGGCTACTGGACGCAGGACTTCATGCACGTCAATCCCCATTTCGGTGATTTGGCCAAACTCCGGGAACTGGTGGACGAGTGCCATCATCGCAACATCAAGGTGATTCTGGATATCGTGACCAATCACATTGGCCAGCTTTTCTTTTATGATATCAACGGAAACGGCCAGCCGGACGAGTTTCTCATCGGGGGCGGGGGTCAGGCCTATGGCTCTTCGAATACCGATTTTCCATCGAGCGTGACCCGTACGAGCGAGTGGGATCCGGACTATGATTCCCGCGGCGTCCAGGGATTCACGTCGCTTGGGGAATTTGGGCCGGCGAAGGTGGTGTGGATGTATGATCCTTCCATCAATCGGGTGCCGCCCGAGCCTCCCGAGTTCCAGAATCCGTTATGGTACAACAGGCGGGGACGTGTGACTGTGTGGCGGCACGAGCAGGAGGCCTGTCAGTTCATCACAGGAGAGCAGGATCCTGGGAACTGGTGGGACAATCCGGTCTGCCACGACTACATTCGCGAGCAGGAGGTCAAGGGCGACTTTCCAGGCGGTCTGAAGGATTTGGATACGTCCCGTCAGGATGTCCGAGATGGTCTGTTTCGTGCGTTTTCCCATTGGATTGCCGTGGCGGATTTCGATGGCTTCCGAATCGACACCCTCAAACACGTGGAACATGAGTTCTGGAAGGATTTCTGTCCGCGTATCCGGCAGTTCGCCGCCAAGCAGGGCAAGCACAACTTTTTCATGTTCGGGGAAGCGTTCGACGGCCACGACGACCTGCTGGCTTCGTTTGTCGGCGGAGATCAGGTGGATTCGGTCTTTTATTTCTCTCAAAAGTACACGGCGTTCGACGGTGTGTTCGCAAACGGAGACCCCACGAGCCAGATCGAAACGCTCTTCAAGAATCGGCTCGGAGACCCGGCGGATCCCAATTTCCATCCCCTCTACACGAATCAGGCGAACAGCGGCGGCCCCACGGATGCCGAGGGTCATCCGGTCAGTCCGACCAAGCTGATGGTCAACTTCATCGACAATCACGACGTGGCCCGGTTTCGGTATAGCTTCGACGACACCCAGGCTCACCACAACGCCTTGTTTTTCCTACTCACCGAGGACGGGATCCCCTGCATTTATTATGGCACCGAGCAGCGGTTCAACGGCGGCAACGACCCGGCGAATCGCGAGGACATGTGGAAGTCCGGCTTCGACACGAGCAATGGGACCTTCCGATACATCCAGACCCTCATTCGAATACGTAAGCAGTTGGCGCCGCTTCGCCGTGGTGATCTGCGTATCGTCTGGTCCTCACAGACTCCGGCCGACGGTGGAACGGACGATGCCGGAATTTTCGCGTTCGAGCGAACCTACCAGGGACAGACCGTGCTCGTGGTCCTCAATTCGAGCAACAGCGCCACGTCGCGTCCGTTCAACAACGGCTTTTCCATGCAGACGTCCTTTCCTGCAGGGACGAAACTGGTCAACATGCTTTGCACCGAGGGGCCCGATGGAGACTACGGGGCTCATGTCTGCAGCGCGCAGGAGCAGGCGCAGCAGATCGACACGGTGGGAGCGTCCGGCAGCCTCGGACAGGACCTTCGTCTGCCGCCTCGATCGGGGGTCATCCTCGTTCCTCAATGATTTCCGATACCTGTTTTTTCTCATCAGAGCGAGGGGCATTGACTCGGGTCGGCGGGTGTTTACTTTGTGTCTTGCGGGCAGAAGATGGGCCCCGAGTCTGGATGGCCCGTCCCGCCTGCCTTTGTGAGGAGTGACGATGAACAAGAGTTTGGGACGTTTGTTGTGGAACTATAGTAAGACGATGATGCTCCTGGCTGGTCTGACCGCCTTGTTCGGCGTGGTGGGCTACGCCCTTGGAGGTAAGGCCTGGGCCATTGGCGCCCTGGTGATTGTAGGAATCATGAATTTCGGCGCCTACTGGTATTCGGACAAGCTGGTCTTGAAGGCTCACGGCGCCATCCCCGTGGGGCCAGAGGACCAGCCGCGTCTCTATCGAGTCGTCGAGAGGTTGGCCCAGAATGCGGGGTTGCCCATGCCTGCGGTCTACATCGTGCCCGACTCATCCCCGAATGCCTTTGCCACCGGCCGGAATCCGAAACACGCGGCCGTGGCTGTTACCGAGGGGCTGCTCCGTCTCGTGAGCGAACGGGAACTGGCAGGGGTCCTGGGCCATGAGCTGGCGCACGTGCGGAATCGGGATATGCTCATTCAGACCGTCACGGCGACCGTGGCGGGAGCCATCTCCATGCTTGCGAATATTTTGGGATACAGCCTGCTGTTCGGCGGTGGCGACGACGACGACGGCATGGGCGGACTTGGTGCTCTTGCCATGATGATTCTGGCTCCCATGCTGGCCATGATCGTGCAAATGGCGATCAGCCGGGGGCGCGAGTACGAAGCGGATCGGGTCGGCGCCCGAATCTGTCAGGATCCAGGCGCACTGGCTTCCGCCCTGGAGCAGCTCGACGTGTATCATGAGACGCAGGCCAGCGCTGTGGTGAGCCCTGCGATGCAGCACCTCTACATCGCGCAGCCCCTCAGCGGGGATTCGTTGGCAAGTCTGTTCTCCACCCATCCTCCGATGGAGGAGCGGATCCGTCGGTTGCGCCGTATGGCGGTCTCTTGAGGTCGACGGGCCCTTGCATGGCCCTCGCGATGGGAAAAAAGAAGCGTCATGCTCCTTGGATTTTTTGAGAAGATGCTTAAATTAGAGATAGCATAGCTCAATAGTTTCGGACGGATCGCATTCATATTTAAAGTAATACGCGAGGATGAAAACACCTCTCTCTGTGAGGCTGTGGCCCCACGAGAGACGGGACTGGTTTGCAAGGAGGCAAAGCATGAGATTGGACAAGTTGACCATCAAGGCGCGTGAGGCTCTGGCCGATGCACAGGACCTGGCTGGACGATTCGGCCATCAGGACATCACCCCCGAACACGTGCTCGTGGTGTTGCTGCGACAGGAGGACGGTGTGGTGGGTCCTATTTGTCAGAAGGTCGGGGCGGACCCCCAGGCTATGGCTTCGGAACTGGAGCAGTATCTCGAGCGGCAGCCCAAGGTGGCTGGGGCTGGGCTGGACGGGTACCTCGGGAGCAGGACGAAGGAACTGTTGGATCGCGCTTTCAAGAAGGCGGATCAGTTCAAGGACGAGTACGTATCCACTGAGCACATCCTGCTGGCCGTTGCGGCCGGCGACAAGGGCGAGGCGCATGACACCTTGTCAAGGCACGGTCTGTCCGAACAGGATATCATGACCGCATTGGGGGACGTTCGAGGTTCGGTCCGGGTGACGGATCCCGACCCGGAAGGCAAATATGCGGCGCTCAAGCGCTACTGTCGGGACCTGACTGAGATGGCCCGTCAGGGCAAGCTGGACCCGGTGATTGGGCGACAGGACGAAATTCGTCGCAGCATGCAGGTTCTCAGCCGCCGCACTAAGAACAATCCGGTCCTCATCGGCGAGGCGGGTGTGGGCAAGACGGCCATCGTCGAGGGGATCGCCCAGCGGATCGCCTCGGGAGACGTGCCCGAGAGCCTCAAAGAGAAGCAGGTCCTGGCGCTCGATCTGGGGGCCCTCATCGCAGGCGCCAAGTATCGGGGCGAGTTCGAGGATCGACTCAAGGCCGTGCTCAAGGAAATCGAGCGGAGCGAGGGCCAGGTCATTCTGTTCATCGACGAGATGCACACGTTGGTGGGGGCCGGGGCTGCCCAGGGTTCGGTGGACGCATCGAACATGCTCAAACCGGCCCTGGCGCGGGGCGAACTCCGCTGCATCGGCGCGACGACTCTGGACGAGTATCGCAAGTACGTTGAAAAGGATAAGGCGTTGGCCCGTCGATTCCAGCCCGTGTACGTGGGAGAGCCCACGATCGAGGACACCATCGCCATCTTGCGCGGGATTCGTGAAAAGTATGAAGTGCATCACGGGATTCGAATTCGAGACGGCGCCCTGGTGGCTGCCGCTCAGCTCAGCGAGCGCTACATTTCGGATCGGTTTCTTCCCGACAAGGCCATCGATCTGGTGGACGAAGCGGCCAGTCGCCTCAAGATGGAGATCGACTCCCTTCCCGTGGAGATCGACGAATTGGATCGGTCCATCACGCGGCTCGAGATCGAGCGTCAGGCCATCAAGCGTGAGAAGGGCAAGGTGGCCAAAGAGCGCCGCAAAGAGGTGGAGCGGCAGATTGCAGACCTGACCGAGAAGGCTTCGGCCATGAAGGCCACCTGGCAGAAGGAAAAGGAGGTCATTACTGGGATTCGAAAGCTGAAGGCGGATTTGGACCAGGTGAAGACGGACGCCGAACTGGCCAAGAGACGAGGCGAACTGGATAAGGCCGCCAAGATCATCTACGGTCGGATACCCGAACTGGAGGGCCAGATCGAACAGGCCCAGCAGAAACTCATCAAGGTCCAGCAGAATGGATCCTTCCTGCGCGAAGAGGTGACCGACGAAGACATTGCCCTGGTGGTCTCTCGCTGGACCGGCATTCCCGTGGCCAAGATGCTCGAGGCTGAGTCCGAACGGCTCCTCAAGATGGAAGACCGGATTCGAATGAGGCTCGTGGGACAGGACCAAGCGGTCGAGTCCGTGGCGTCTGCGATTCGAAGGAGCCGGGCGGGACTCCAGGAGACGAATCGGCCCGTTGGTTCCTTCCTGTTTCTTGGGCCGACGGGCGTGGGTAAGACGGAGTTGGCCCGCAGCCTCGCCGAGTTTCTGTTCGACGACGAATCCCACATGGTTCGCATCGACATGAGCGAATACGGCGAGCGTCACGCGGTGGCGAGGCTCATCGGAGCGCCTCCCGGGTACGTTGGGTACGACGAGGGCGGTCAACTCACCGAGGCGGTTCGACGCAGGCCCTATTCGGTGGTGCTGTTCGACGAGATCGAGAAGGCCCATCCCGATGTGTTCAACGTGCTGCTCCAGGTGCTCGACGACGGACGGCTGACCGACGGGCACGGCAGGACCGTGGATTTCAGGAACACGGTGCTCATCATGACGTCGAACGTGGCGAGCGATCTTGCTGCCGAGTTGGGGGGGCACGGGGCTGGGGCGGAGCGGATGCAGAAGACGCTTCGAGACGCCCTGAAGGCGACTTTCAGACCAGAGTTCTTGAACCGAATCGACGAGATCATCGTGTTCAACAGTCTGTCTCGAGAGTCCATGGTCGATATCGTCCGGATCCAGCTGCGCAGGGTGCAGGGACTGCTGGCCCAGCGAGGCATCACCATCGAGGTCGAGGACCGCGCCGTGGAATTTCTCGTGGAACGCGGCTATGACCCGACGTTTGGAGCCAGGCCCCTCAAGCGAGCCATCCAGAAGCATCTCATGGACCCACTTGCATCCGAGATTCTGTCTGGTACCTTCCATGACGGAAGTAACGTTTCGGTGGATGTGGCTTCTGGCGGCGACAGACTGGAGTTTGTGGAGGTCGCCGTGGCCGAAGAGGTTGGTTGAGATCTGTGCCTGGCGGGGTCCTTGGTTGCGGGGTGACCCTGACCCGACAGATGGGAGAGCGAGGACATGCCTGAGAAGACGTTCGGGGTGCACCGCGAGAGCGGGGCCATGCAGAGCCCGAAGGGCCCTGCACGGGCATTCGTGGTTTTCGACCTGGACGGCACCCTGGTGGATACATCGCAGGACCTGACCAATGCCCTCAATCACGCCTTGAGGGGAGCCGGCCTGGCAGGGGTGACCAGGCGGCAGGTCATTACCTTGGTGGGAGAGGGGAGCCGAAAGCTCGTGGACCGGGCCGTCCGGAGCGTGGGGGGAGACCCGGCGTTGGCGGATCCGGTGGCCAAGGACTTCTTGGATCGGTATCGAGACCACGTTCTGGATGAAACGACTCCCTATCTTGGCGTTGAAGATGTGCTGACGTCCATGGCGCGGGATCGAGACCTGTGCCTGTACAGCAATAAGCCGGGGCGGCACGTCCAGGCCATTTTGGAGGGTCTCGGCTGGTCCAGGCTGTTTCGTCACGTGTTCGGAGGAGATTGGGGTGGGCCTCGGAAACCAGCACCGGACGGACTCATGGAACTCTGTTCGCGGCTGGGCCGGCCCTGTGCTCAAGGTATCATGGTGGGCGATGGATTGACCGATGTTCAGGCTGGGCGGGCTGCGGGCATGGGGACCGTTGCGGTGACCTACGGGTATCGGAGTGGCGAGGACCTGACGGGAGAACTTCCCGGGGCGTTGTGCGATGCGCCTTCGGCACTGCCTCCTTTGGTCGCCGTCGTGGCCCAAGGACGTGGTCTCCTGTGAGGATGTTTTATGGTGATTTCCGGATATTGTCTTGGTCGTCTCCGCTGACTGTATTCGTTGTGTGGCACTGCTTTGGCGGGCGAGGGCGCAGGGAAGGAACGTTCCATGGCAATCAGAAGGACGTGGCTGGCGGATTATTCTCCGGAAATGGGAAAAAAGTGGGCTGCCTTGCGAGACGGTTCGCAAGCAATAATCGTTGCTTGAAGGCTTGACGGAAGTCGCTACAAGAGCTATCCTGCAAGAATCGAGTTTGCTTGTTGAGTGCAAGGAAGTGCTGCAGGTTCCCTTGGCTTGGGGATTGAAGTTCGTGCTTCGGCTCGGGGTCGGTCGTTCCAAGCGTGGTGGTTGGCGGCAGTGTGTTTCATGCGATTGTGATGGTGTGAAGGTCGTGAAAGAATCCAAATCTCGCAAAAGGCAGGCATCGTCCACGAGGCGGGGGCGACGCGGTGACACGGTGCTGTCGACCAAGGATGCTGCCCGTATCTGTCAGGTGGCCCTGAGTACCATTGTCTACTGGTTCGACAAGGGACTCATCAAAGGGTACAAGACGCCTGGAGGCCACAGGAGGATCTTTCTCAAAGACCTCCATGAGTTCATGGAATCCCACGGGATTCCGATCACAGGCCGTCTTCCCGACGAGAAATACCGCGTCCTGGTGGTCGACGACCAACGGGACATCATCGAGTTTTTCCATCGGGTCATCGGGGGCTATGACGGTCGTGTGGAAATGGCATCGGCCATGAATGGCTTTCAAGCTGGGCGCCTTCTGACCACGTTTCGACCGGATCTCGTGTTTCTCGACATCGTGATGCCTACGCTAGACGGATTCGAAGTGTGCAAGCTCATTCGGGATGACAATGACCTCAGGTCCATCGATATCATTGCCGTGACCGGCCATGGGAGTCCGGACAACGTGGCCAAGATTGTGGAAGCAGGTGCCAGTATGGTCCTGCGTAAGCCGGTTCGGTTGGACGAAGTCCATCAGATACTCGACGATCGTATCGGCGGTGGTCGTTCCATCGAGACGATTTGAATCACCGTTGATGTTCTTTCCTGCACACCTTTGATGGGGCTGTTTTTTAACTTTTCCGCGTCTTACAACCTTTCCGACCTCCATTCTCTGTTGCCTTTGATAGTGAAGTGGGTATCATCGATCTGGTTGCTGAACGTGCCGACCATTCAAGGAGGTTGACGCTGTGACGGACGAGGCGAACAAGAAAAAGGACGAAGGAACGCAACGGCTCAAGGATGCGGGAGAGGAATACCTCCAGCGTGCCGAGGAGAAACTCCGGGACCGGGAGTACCTCAAGGTTGGGGAGTTGTATTTCAAGGCGGTTGCCGCTCAACTTCGTTCAGCCTGCACACGTCTCAGTGTCGAGTTCAAGGGGAAGGAAGACTACTTTCCTTCCATGGCTGAACTCACCGCCAGGGCAGGTGGGGTCGATTGGGCTGAACGTGCGCTGTGTCAGGCCGTGATTCTGCATCAGAACGATGAGCGTGATTTTTTGACCCACGACCAGGTGCGACGTTTTGCCGGAGACGTTCGACGCCTGATCCGGTGGCTCAAAGGGCTCTGAATCCAAGCGGAGCGCGAGCGTCCCGTTGTCCTCTCGTGTGCTATCAGGGGAGGTCCTGTATTCGTGGTGCCGTGTTCCTGGTCAGCCAATCAATCATCGTCGTCATCATCTTGAGTGAACGGGGGGGCGGGCCAAGGTGGCTTCGTGCCTTTGATGGCCTTCCACAGCACCTGCGCGAGCCCTTCGGCGCGGTCCGGACCTGAGAAGTCCATTTTTGCGGACTGTTCGGCACCAATGCCGTGTTTCGGGTTGATCGCTTCGGGAACGTTGCGTGGGATCGTATCGTAGGTGCTTGGATCCAGGGTGTTCGTGAATGCGTCATACATGGGGGCTGCGTTGGCATCGTGGACAGACAGGGGGCCGGCTCCCACGATCATGTTGATGGATCGCCACACCGAAGAGATGTCCGAGTTTACATCCGAGACATAGGCGTGTTTGCCCCATGGGCTGACCACGAGACAGAGGGACCGATGCATGTCCACGTGATCGGCTCCTTGCTGGGGATCGTCTTCCACGATGAACACCACTGACGATGACCAAAATGGGCTGTGACTGAGTGCGTCGATCACCATACCGGTGGCCTCGTCATTGTCTGCAACCATGGATTGGGGCGTCGGCTGACCGGGCGTCATGCCGAACGTGTGGTTGTTGGGCAGGAGCAGGTAAACGAAGTTCGGCAAATAGCCGTCGATCAAGATTTTGTCTACGACATATTGCGCCTTGTCCACGTCCAGAACCGTGAGGTCGAAGCCGGGTGAGGGGAAGTCCAGGTCCCATCCGTCCAGGCCGTCCACGAGGACGCCCAGGGCTTCGCCCCAGTCCACAAAGGGTACTCCGTATCGTTTCATGTGCGCCCATGCGTAGCCGCCTTTGGGGAAACTGGCTTCTACGGTGACGAAATCGGCTGCAGAACGATGGTTGGCCCCGTCGAGGCAGGTGCGTTCGATGAAATCGTTGGCCATCCCGGCGGCGAACCATTGATGGCCCTGGATGGAGATTTCTCCATTCGTGTAGTAGTTTTCGAAGTTCGTGAATTGACGCGCCAGGGCATGGAGGTTCGGTGTTTCCCATTCGCCGAAGAGGACCAGGTCGGGATCTCCGTCTGCACCTTCCAGGTCACCTAATTCGGCATCGTAGGTTTTGTTTTCTCGAATGAGCAGGATCACGTGTTTGATTGGAGTCAGGCCGCCAGCTTCGGTGGGAATGGGGAACACCGGCGGTTCTCCTTGGCAGGTCACGTTCGGGCTGACCGTGACGGGCCGTCGATAGTCTTCGAGGGCCTGCTGGACACCATTGTGCAGTTGCTGGTCGTCGGGCATGGTCGTGATCTGGAGATTCCCCCACATATAGTCTTCGACGGCTCCCGATTCGCCGGGGCCGGTTCCGATACCCTTGGCGTTGAGGACATAGACGTCGTCCCCGCTTGGAGACACGGCAACTGCCGATGGGTAATAGGCCGCCGGGATGGCACCCACCTGTTGCAGCGTCGCAGAGTCGTACACCTCCACCGCATTCAACCCGGCGGCAGTGACGAGGAGTCGCTGACCATCCGGGCTCAAGGTGACGTGGCTCGGAGAGACCCCCCTGGGCATGGCCGGTTTCAGGCCCACACTGCCTCGCTGGACGACTGTATGGCTGTCGAGGTCGATGACCTCCAGATCATCTTCGTCCGCGCACGTCACATATAGCTTGTTTGCATCCAAGGAGAGGACCATGGCCTGCGGGTTCTTTCCCACTGGCACTGAGTCTGCGACCTCATACTGGTCCAGGTCGAGGAACACGACCTTGCTGTCCCACCACAACGAAATATAGGCAAGTCTCCTGGATGCGTCCACACGGATGTCGTACGGTTTTCGTCCCACATCGACGCGGGCGATGCGGTCCGCGGTTGCGAGGTCGTACGCCTCGAAGTACCGACTGTCGTTGTCCAGCACGTAAAGGGTGGATTCGTCCGGGCTGAGCGCCACCGCGCCCGCCCAGGTCGTGGTCGCAATGGTGTCCTTAGGAATCAGTTGTCCGTTGGTGAGGTCGATGTCGTAGACGTAGACGTTGCCCCCTTCACCGCCTCCTGCGTACAGTCGCGTGGCGGCCGCATTGGTGGCCAGGCCGTAGAACAGGTTCTTTTGACTCTGCTGGTCGATGATTTGACCTTGGTCGATGTCGATGAGCCATATTGTGTGAGAGCGGTGGCCGGAGCCCGTGACAATTACATGCTCTCCGTCGGGAAGCGGCAGGAGGTTCGTTGGAAAACCGAACAGGGGAACGAGGGTGCCCCAGGGACGGATGCGGCGGCCTCCGGGTAGGATATAGCCTCCCTGCGGATGGATGCCCGTCTGCATGGTGGCTTCCGCCGTGGGTTCGTCCGCCGTGCAGTTGACGACCATTGGCATTGCGTCCTGGGCGGCGTCCACGGTCGAGTCCAGTTGGTCCAGCCGGTTGCCGCGACCGCAGGCCGTCAGGAATATCCATGGAATCCAGGCTATTTGCCATGGAAACCATTTGGTCAAGTGGGTGATCGACATGGAGTGTTCCGCTTTTGGTGAGTGGTTCAGTTTTGGTGTGTCGGGTCTGTGTAATGGGACAAGTCGCCGCCGCCCAGTTCATAGATGGCGCTTCCAGCACCGGCCCAGAAGTGGTTGAGGGCGCCGTAGCCCATTCCTTCGACCACCTCCCCGTCTGGATCGTTGTACTGGAACAGATTGAGTTGGGTCCAGTTGCCCGTGGCGTCTTTGGTGTACTGGCCGATGTAGTCGGAGGTCATGTCTGAGACGTACAGGTAGCCGATGCCCGTGTTTGGATCCCGGACGAATTCCTGACCGTCGAGGTGGCCTCCCGTCATGTCCGGGAACTGAAATTGGGACACCCAGACCCCTGCGTCAGGGTCAAAGGCAAAAATGCGTCTCGGGTGCTCCGCCGATCCGTACCAGCGGTGCCCGACGTCATCGTACGAAAGTTGGTGGATGGTCAGGTCGCTGCCATCGACGACCGTGTTCACCTGGCTCGTCGCCATGACGTATTCGAAGATTTTCCCGTCTTGGTTGTCCCGAGGAAAATACAATTTGTCCGCCGTAGCATAGATTTCGCTGTGGCTGCCGCTGCCGAGCGTGACGTCGTACGTTTGTACGAAGGTCAGAGTCCTCTGTTCGATGGGCCCTGGGTTGTCTGGATTATCCGGGTGCTGGTTCGGCTCCATTTTGCCGTCGCCGTCCGAGTCGAGGAGGGCGACTCGGTACACGTCGATATGGGATCCGCCACGGTTTGCGTATACGAGATCCTGGTACGAATCCACGTCATATGCAGATGTCAGCAGACCGTCACTGCTCGTGAAGTGGGCGAACTTGTAATAGACACCCGTGACGTTTTCATCATTATCTCCGGGAGGGTTTCCAGTAATGGGAATGGGAATGCAGGATCCCGAGGCGGCGTCGCACATGGTCGCGCCGTCTCTGGGAAATGGGTTGCAGGTTGCTCCATCGACCCAGGAGCCTTCGTCGTCTGCGCAGCGACGGACCGTGTTGCCAAAGCACGAGAAAGTACCGGCCTTGCAGATTTGGCAGACCCCGTTCGTACAGGCCTTACTCTCGCAGTCCTCGTCGTCGTTGCACTGAGATGCTACGGGGCAGGCGGGACAGATGCCGCCGCAGTCGATGTCTGATTCATCCTGGTTTTGGATGCCGTCGTCACAGGTTTCCGGCGTCACACAGGTCGGCGCATCGCCCGAGTCGTCGCAGACCTGTGTCGTGTCGGCACAGTCTTGTTGCACCTTCCAGACGACGCATCCTTTGTCGTCCTTGGCACAAACCTGGACGGCCGTCCCTTCGCACCGGAGCGCGTCGAGTTGGTCACAGGTGTTCGTGCACTGTGCACCGTCATCTGTGACGCCACCCTCGCCCAGGCCACTTGCATCGCCCGTGCCGCCATCGCCATGGCTGCCGCCCCCCGTGGAATCGCCTCCACAGGCGCCCAGAGTAATAGCGACAGTCAGAATCATGATACGGGCAATCGTGTTGAATCGTTTCATGCTATGTCTCCTTGCTCTACCATCTTTCGTTTCCTCAGTATTGGCGTCAACGTTTGTTGTGACACCTCCAGCTAACTATACGATATCATCTTGGACCGAGCGATACAATATGCATGTAATACGCATAGATTATTACGCATGTTTGCTTGCTCACGATGTCTTTTCAGATTGTACCGCACCCGGTTCTTTGGACACAAGTTTGCATTATGCAGCCGGTCGTAGGGCCAGGTCTCTGCTGGCCTGAGCCGGACTGCGGAATCCGAGTTTTTCCGTCAGCCACATCTCGTTGTATTGCTTGAGGAAGGCTTCGACGGCCTTTCTGACCTCCTCGACGTTCTTGAAGACGCGGCCGTAGATGGCCTGCTTCTTTTCTCTGAATGCGGACTCGATCTCGGTCACGTTGCACCTGAGTCGAGACATCTCAATTGACAGAAAGGGGGATCGTGGGCACTTCTGGGATAGATAGAGGGATTCTGCGACCGGCACGGGATGTTTTCTCACAAAGGGAGGTTTTCGAAATGCTCCGCTACAAAAGCATGGCAGCTCTGTTTGTCCTTTCCGTCCTGGGGCCCGTATCTGTCGGGTGCTCAGATGACAGCAGTGGATCGGCAAACAACGGAAACAACGGAAACAATGGGAACAACGCTGAGCCCTGTGCTGGGGTGGACTGTTCTGGGCACGGCACCTGCAACGTGGTCGATGGTGCAGCCCAATGCTCCTGTGAAGACGGCTACCACGTCGTCGATGCAACCAGTTGTGAGG
>JAGGXR010000039.1 GCA_021162935.1 Deltaproteobacteria bacterium | reverse complement strand
TTGCTCAAACGTCGAATCCCAATCCTGGAACGACTCGCTCGCCAGGAAGGCTTGCATCCCGAGGTTCTGCGCCTGGTCTCCAAACGTATCGAGCGGGACATCTCAACGGCACGCCATCCCAATCAAGGACGATATCGCCCAAACGCGAAGCAAGGAGCCATGGCCAAGTGGCTCGGAGCGAGGCAAGAAGCCATTGCCGAGTTACTCGGAGGGCGTGCGCGAATTCTGTGGCATCGAATCCTCCGTCTCATCGGCCGCCACAACCGGCCCACACACAAGCACATCAGGACCTGCTACGTTCCAATGCGACACGACGACTCTCGTCTGTGACAGGCCGTCTCGACCTCGACAAACGCAACGTCCTGTTGCAAGCTGTCCTTCCAGGCTGAACGACAATCCGCGGGCCCGGACAGCGATTCTGACTTTCTGGGTGCCGCAGGGACCAAGACAGGCGCGGTGACCGACACAGGCCTGCAGGAAGGGAAACGATCGTTGGCGCCGAAATCTTCGCCGAACATGGAAGGGCCTCGTCGCCCAGCCAACAGCACCGCCAAAGCAGTCGGCAACTGGCTGGACGGGCACGCGGAAACGCTTTTCTGGGCCATCTTCGGCGGCCTCATGTTCATCTACTTACTTCCCCTGGCCCTGACTCGTTTTCTGCCGTTTTCCGATCTGCCCGGGCACCTCGGCGTGGTGGGCGCCCTGCTCCATCGCCACGTCCCGGCAGCCCACATCGATCGGTACTACTGGCTCCACCCCCACTTCGAGCCCAACTCCCTCGAATTCACATTCACATGGCTCGTTGCTCGCGTCACGTCCGTGACCACGGCGGCCAGGCTCTTTGCTGCGCTCTGCGTGGCCCTGGTGCCCCTGGCCAGTGCCTATACCCTCAAAGCATTTGACCGCAACCCGGCCCTGGCGCTCGTGACCTTTCCCCTAAGCTATCCCCGCATCATGTGGTACGGATTCATGGGATCGAGCCTCGGCGTAGGGCTCCTCATCCTCTCCCTCGGTCTGGCGCGCCAGACGACCCGTGAGCAGGATCTCCTCCACCCCGTCCTGCTGGGCGTGATCCTCTTCTTGACCGGCTGGGCGCACCCGTTCTTCCTTGCAGCCGCCGTGCCTCTTTCAGCCATCATCTTGTTTTTCGGACTCGTGGAGACACCGTTCACGTGGAAAAAAGTCGCTGGACTTGCCGCCCTGCTCCCTCCGTTCGTGGCCTTTGCCGGCTGGTTCCATCGCATGTCGACGGGCATGGCCTCTCCTCACAAGGTTCCCAAACACCACCCATCGTTGTGGCACCACATCGTCAGCCACAGACCGCCCCTCAAGGTGTATCGCTCCTGGATCGAACAGTGGTCCATCCATGGGTACAAGAGCAGCCACGTGGAACACGAAACCTTTCGCGTCCTCATGGCGACCATGGCCATCCTGCTGACCCTGGGAGTCACCATGGCGATATGGCGTATCGTCCGATCGTCGATCCGTCGAGACGACCAAGGCCGAAGCCGCCCCGGCGCATGGTTCTTGGCATCCATGGCGCGCTGGAGGCGATGGCTGCCTCGCTCCCTCACACCGCTGACGCTGTTCGGCTGCGTCCTGACCGCCTATCTGACCCTACCCGGCATCATCCACTATCCCGTCGAATGGTGGGCCGTGAGCCAACGACTCGTCACGCCCCTTATCCTCGTAGGCATCCTCGTCCTGCCGAAAATCGAGCCACGATGGCTCCTGGCCCTCGGACTCGGTCCGATAGTCGTGTTCGCCGGGTCGTACGGCATCTTCCTCGCAAACGACTTCCACAACTACTTCTATCGTCGCGAGATGGCCGGTCTTGCCCCAGCCCTCAGGCAAATTCCTCCAGGCAAACGCGTCTTGGGCCTCTACGACGACCGGGAAGACCATTACGCCCATTTCCCCCTGCACTTCGCATCCGCCTATTACACGGCCCTGCGCGGCGGCATGTCCCTGCCATTCCCCATGGTAGCCGGCTACAAGAAAATCGCCTGGGCGTATCCGAAGAAGGTGCCGCCCTCACCGGCGTGGGGCAAACTGGCGCTGTTTTCGTACCATCGTTACGGACGCTTCTACGATTACTTCCTCATCAAACGCCATGGGCGCAGAAAGACCAGGTGGCGGCGATTCCCCAAGCGATGCGTGATCGTGAAGGGCGAATACGGTCTGTGGATCGTGGTGGAACGGCGCCACATTCCAGGCTGCTGAAGGCTGGCCGAACGGCGCGCTGGCTCAACGAGGTGTTTGTTGAGCGAAGGGTTGCCTACCAAATCTCGGTTTCGGTCACCCGGGATTCGCCCTCATCCTCCTCATCTTCGCCCGAAACGCCTCCACCTCGGTGGTACCTGGCATCGAGGCCTTCGACGAAAAGGTTGTCCACGATATCTCCAATCTCGGCGTAGAGCGTGTCCATGCGATAGAGTTCCTGCTGTTCGAATTCATTGTAGGTCCGGTATCCCTTCATCGTACACCTCCTCGGTCCGGTCCGACCTTGCGTCGCCGGCCTTCGGCATCTTCACTACGAATCGAAAAAGAGAGCCGACGGTCTCTGGAATCCGACCGTCGTCTACGTTCCAGTTCATCGGGTCTGTTCGCCGCCGCCCAGCCGACGTCTCACAGACCACCGGTCAGCCATCAGAACCCATGACAGCCAACGAGCCGATACCTCGGCTCGTTGCCGACCAGAGCGGAAAACCACGCCAGCATCCGCTCTCCCAAACCAGCCTGCTTCTCGACCACGGGCAGGTCCGCTCCGGGAGCCTGGTACAGAACGGCCTGGAGGTCGCCCAAATCAAACCAGGCCAGCACACTCTGCCCTCCCTCACCCCACAGGGTGGACTCGTCCTCGCCTGTGATGCGCTCTACCTGCAGCACCTGCCAGGCCTCGACGATTTCGGTGTCGCTTTCACTGCGCTGCATCTCCTGCGTCGCATCCTGTTGGGCCATGGCTCCCGCTCCTTTCCCAGGGCCCTTTGTGAGGAGGGCGCCTTTTTGCTACCTTTGATTACTTTATACTACATCTCCTTTCATCAGTCAACTTATCCTGAATAAGTACCGCAAACAGCCCATCCACAAGGGATTCCGGCGTCTCCCATTGTCACGGAAGGTCCAGGACGCCCCAATAAATGGTCTTGAAAATGTACCCTGATGCCCTCTGTCCATCCTGGCATCCACCGTTTGACAGGACGGATGACGTCAGACTTCCGTCTTGCGCAGGATTGGATTGATAAGGGACTCAGGCGGAAAAGAACAACGACAGGCAGACGCGCGAAGCTCGTAGCCGTGCCGCGACTACGATACTTCTACTCGGAGGGCTGCTTTCCCACGGCAGGGATGACCTCGTCAGGCACCATGACGCCGCCACACTTGGGACACGTAACCGGATCCGCCGAATCGTCGGGGCGTTCCGGCACGGCAATGGCCACGAGGTTCTCCAACCCGCAGGCGTCGCAGACGTGAGGCACCATGATCGAACCGATGACGCCGTGCTTCATCAGGCCCGGGTCGTCGGCCGCCTCCACGGCGAGTTCGTAGGACAGGGTCGAAATGGGAACCCCCTGCCCCCGGTCCAGGCCTCGCAACCAACTCTGCCAGACATCTCGGCATCTGGTGTCGATGCGCGAAAGGCCGGAGAGGTCAAGCGTAGCCGGCCCTTCCATGTGCGAAGAAAGCTCCAGCAGGTCCGAGGGATCCTTGAGCCGACCTCCCAGCGAGACGACCACCGCCCCCGCCGTGTTGAACGTCCAATGGAAGGTCCTGCCTGCCACGAGGGACGAAATATAGGCATCCAGTTCTTTCCGCGCGTGGAAGGTTCCCGGATCGAATTCGAGGGCCACGGCCACCTGCGGCCGCACTGTCTCGTGGTCCACACGAGCCACTCGAGCACGCACCTGCATCCGATCCGCGCTCCCCGGCAGGGCAAACTTCAACTCCACCTCGGCCCCTTGAGGCATCTCACGGTCGGCACGCACGAGCATACCGGTCGAGGACAGGTCCATGGTGGTACCCAGGTACTCGTCCGTGTAGACCCGCACCCGAATCGGAAACCGTTCGGCAGCCCGCAGTCGCAGCCCCATCAGACGTGCGACCAGAATGCGCACGGAATTTGGGTCCACGGGCAGTACCAAATAATTAGAAAAAATCTCAGGGACCTGCACCCGGTTCGATACGTCCTCGTCAGTGAGCACCGCGACCACTGGCACCTTGCCGTACAGATCCCGAATACGAGCCGCCAGGTCGCGCCCCGCCATGTCCGGAAGGTTCAGCGGCGTCACACATAGAGCCGGCGCCCGCTCTCCGGCGCGCTCGATGGCCTGAGAGCCCGTTGCAAACAGGGTCAGGTTCACCCCTCTCCGCGTGAGCATCTCCGGCCGCAGCGCGCGAACGAGATCCCGATTTTCATGGACCAGTACATATTTGGTCTTTGTTGCGTCATTCATGCTTTTCATCCTCCACAGGTCCCGTCCCGCTTTCTTCGGCGTCTGGGACAGACACTTCTACCATACATTCCAAACGGCCCTGCGCCAACTTTGCATGCACCCGGTCTCCTGGGGTCACCCGACGCCAGTCTGACAGAGGCCTGCCCTGCACGTCCGTGACCAGAGCATAGCCACGATCAAGCACGGCCAACGGGCTCAAAGACGTGAGACGGCCCGACCATGAGGCCAATCGGGTCGTCCTCGGCCCCATCACAGAGGAGGCCCAAGCCTGCAACAAACGCTGTCGAATCGCCGTGAGATCCCGTCGACGACCGTTGAGTTGAGCCAGCGGATGGACCGCCGACAGCCGCTTCCGCCACCCAGCCAATTCGTCCCGGCGTCGGCGCATGATGCGATTCGCAGCGGAGAACATCCGATTCGTCAGGCCATCGAGGTCCTGACGGGACTGGTCGAGCAGACGCCTGGGGTCGCCCAGACGACGACGCGCCAAATTCAGCCTCAATCGCCGCTCGGACAAGCCGCGTTCGATCACGGCCTGCATCCGCTGCCCGATGCCGGCTATCTGAGCCGCCACATCCAGCCGATCCGGCACGGCGAGTTCCGCCGCTGCCGAAGGAGTGGGAGCCCGGACGTCCGCCACCAGATCGGACAGCGTGTGGTCCACATCGTGACCGACCGCGGAAATGACCGGCACGGGACAGGCGGCGATGGCCCGCACCACAACCTCATCGTTGAAGGCCCACAGGTCCTCCATGGCCCCGCCGCCCCGACCGCAGATGACGAGATCCACCCCGGGAAAGCGACCGATGCGCTCGAGAGCCGTCACGATCTGCTGCGGGGCCTCTACGCCCTGCACTATGGTTGGGCTCACAATGATCCGCAGGGGCCATCTCCGGCCCAAGACGTTGATGATGTCCCGAATGGCTGCCCCGGTCGGCGAGGTGACCACGCCAATCACCTTTGGAAAAGGAGGCAAGGGCTTCTTGTTCTCCTCGTCGAACAGACCTTCGGAGGCGAGCTTGGCCTTGAGCCGCTCCAGGTCCGCAAGCATCTTGCCCAAACCAGCCGATTCTAGGACGTCCACGTACAACTGGAAACGACCGGACGCAGGATAGATGGAAACGTGACCACGGCACCGGACCTGATCTCCATCACTGGGTTTCATCGTCAGACGCCGCGCGGCGGAGCGAAACATCACCGCGTTGACCTGGCTCGATCCATCCTTGAGGGAAAAATAGCCGTGGCCGGCGGCGGACCAACTCAGGTTGCTCACCTCCCCTTCCACCCATATGTCGGGAAATCTGCCTTCCAGCAGGTCCGCGCATGCCTGGACCAATTCGGTGACCGACCAGGTGGTTATCTCCCCCCGGCCGCCATTTCCGTCAGGTCGTCGCCACAAATCGAGTTGTCCAGAGTCGGTGTCCTTCGCCATGCCACTATCACCTGGGCATGGAGCCACGCCGATACTGAGACACGTTCTCCTGGACCATCTGTAAGACGTTCGCCATTTTCACCTGATGCCTTTTGAGTTGTCCACGGAGCGCCGTGCTTCCCCAACGACCGTACCGATCCCGCTCAAAGACCACCTTGTCACCACTGACGAGGTGGATCACAGCCACCGAACCCTTCCGGTCCACTGACTTGCTCTTGCCCCCCAGCTTCGCGATGGTGGCCGTCCACTTTTCGGAACGGCACACATGCACGAACCAGGCCTTGGCGCCCTTCTGTGCCCCATCCAGCTTGGCCAGTTCCCGACCCCGAATTTCCTTTGGATACTGCGCTGCAATCAGAGCCGCTGCCTTCTTCCCATCCCGCCCGACACTCAGGGCGGCCCAATGGCTCTTTTCATCCAGCACCCGATACAAGGCCTCACAGTCCCCATGCAAGATGGCTCTCGACCATTCCTTCCGAACCCACGAAAGATCCTTGATCTTGGCGTCTTTCTTGCGGCAGCCCGATACCGCCAGGCCGACGAACCCAGACCACAGGCCGACGAAAAGGACCACACAGGCTCCGCCTCCCCGACGAAGCACCTTCTTGTTCCATGTATCCATCAGCGAAGTAAAAACGGATAGGTGAACTTCTGGCTCGAATTCGAGAACTTCGGAAACCGGAGCCGCCGCACGGCCCTGGCCGCACATCTCCCGATGGGAGTTCCGGCAAAAGAGCCACGCACCAAAACCGAAGATGGTCTTCCAGTCGCCCCGGACACGGTGACCCGCAACCGAATGAGGCCCGATTTCTTGTACACCTCATAGCAATGATGAACGCGGCCGGAGGCCCGAGACATCACACGCCGGATGCTCGACGTAGACAGGTTTTGAGGGAGACCGGCAGTCGAACTCGCCCGAGGAGCCGTTTTCGTCTTCGTCCCGGCTGAAAGCAGACTGGCCAACGGATCGCCTGAGGCCCCTCCGGCACGTGCCGGAACCGAACCACTTCTCTGCCGTCCCGCCGCACGTGATAACTGCGCGGACAACCCCGTGGCCCTTGCATTCGTCGGATGACTGGCCGACGCGGGGCGTGCGTGCCGAGCAGCCGCACTCCGCATATGCCGTCTCACAGCCACATGCGGTCGGTGGGAGACGCCACGAGGAGCAACGCCCGCAGGGACCTTTGATTTGCCCTCGGTCGCCGCCATTTCCCCGCCCAGCGCAACCTGGCCACGATCCCCCACGGGAGCGGACGCCGCCTGCATGGGCCGAGGCTGAGCTGCCTCGTGATTCTCCACGGCTCTTTCATCCTGGGACACGCTGTTGGCAGCCACCGCCGCGCCCTGTCCCTCGTCGTTCTTCCGGCCCGACTGTCTCCTGCCCTGTTGCACGAAGATCACGGCCGCCAGCGCGGCCACCCCCAAAATGAGAACGCCGCCGGCGATCAACGCTGGCATCATCCATGAAGGCCTGGATGCAGACGGCATCAAAACCGGCGGCGGCACCACAGCGGCTGTCGGGGCACTGTGCTCAACGTCGGTACTGGACGAAAGCCCGAATAGATCGTGAACCGATCCACCCGCCTCATCGTAGCCAGCCTGTACCGCAGCGGCAAGCTCCCGTACATCATGGAGACCGGACGAATCCAGCGTCTCTTCATAATCCTGCAGCGGGTCCTCGTCTCCCGGAGGTTCATCGCCGACGTCCCGCCACAGACGCGCCAGGACCGCCTCATCGTCGGGAGACGCCGCGGCGGGCTGTGCCAAATCACTCACCACTGCATGGAGTTCCTTCAATTCGGTCTCCTGGGCCCGACACGTCGCACAGTCTTCGAGGTGCGCCGACAGGGCATCTTTTTCCTCGTCGGTCAGCCCTCTGTCAAGGGCTTCCGAGAGTTTCTCTCTCGCTTCCGTGCACTCCATCTTGCTTGACATGACCTTCCCCGCGCTTCGCCTTTTTCAAGTGCCGACGAAGCTGCTGTCTCGCTTCACTGATGCGCCACGCGACCGTGCCCTCCGCGCATTCCAAGACTTCCGCCACCTGCTTGTGGGTCAAACCTTGAAATGAAAACAGGATGAGGGTCGCCTTCAGGTCGGGACTCAGCTCTTCGATGCCAGCCAAAACCGCCTCATAGAGCTGCCGAGTCTCGGCCTGCCTGCGAGGGTTCTTCTCACCCTCTCGCAGGTCGTCTCGTGGCAGCAATTCCTCTGAAAAAGAAACCACCTTCCTGCGTCGTTTCCGCAAGAAATTCAAACTCACGTTCACGGCGATCCGGTACAACCAGGTATGAAAATCCGAGCGGAACCCAAAACTCTTCAGACCTCGGTAGGCTCGCAGGAGCGTATCCTGTAACAGATCCTCCGCATCCGATGGGTTGTGGGTCATGTGCAACAACAGTCCATACACCCGACCATGATGTCGCCGCACCAATTCTTCGAAGGCGCCCCGATCGCCATCCTGGGCCCGTTCGACGAGTTTCTTTTCATCCTTGCTGATCGCCATTGCCACTCCATGACCCCGGATCCATCACTCGGGATCTCACAGGTCAGACACCAACGAGGGACTCAACCTTGGAAACAGTATCGAGTATCGAATCACCGTCGACCTTCGAGCCGTCATCGACCAACGGACCATTGCCCATGAGATGGCCGATGTCGACCGTTTTCCTAGCCATCCGTTTCCGACCCGTCCGACGTCCCGTCGGCCCCGAGTTGGCGGCGGATGCTGTCCAATTCGTCAGCCAATTCCTGATCACGGGCCAAATCCTTGCCCGCCCGCTCTGTAGTGCCAGACCCTCCGACTGACGCCGCCCCTCTCTTCGCTCCAGAAGGCCGCGCTGCCCCTGGATGCGCCGCTGCCTGGGCTTTCAGTCGAGCCAACTCGTCATCTGCTTGAGCCGAACGGTCGAGATCCTCTATCTGTCGTTGCAACACGGCGTCACGAAGGGGACCACCGCCCAACTCATCATCCAATTCAGATTCGGCGAACTCGCCTTCGAGGCGCTGCTCCACCTCGCCAAAGTCATTGAAGGCCTTTCCCAAACCAACGAAGCCATCCAGATTTCCACTGGACGCGGATCGCAACCGCACCTCCACCTGTCGCAACAGCGTCTTGAGTCGAGACACGTCGTTGCGATAGCCTTGAGCGTCGACTTCGAGCTGGTGCGCCTGCTGCCCCAACTCGAGCTTTCGCTTCAGGGCCTGCCTGGCCAGGTCGTCGCGGCCCAAGCCGACCGCGGTCATGGCCCGCTGCTCCCATTGGACTGCCTCTCGTTCCAGCTTGGCTCGGTCCGAGTCCGCCCGGACCGCAGAAGAAAGCAACAAAGCCATCTCCTGCTTGGCATCTGAAAGAGAGGCACGAACCTGCTCAGCGACGAGTTCCCGTCGGCCCACGTCCCCGAGCCACTCACCATGCAACAACGCCCCGAGTCGATCCAAAACGCTCACGTCCAATCACCTCTCCCATCCATTGCATCGTCTCGCTGCCCTGCCTCGCGTCCATGCCGCTTGCGCAGGTCATTCACCGGCAGACACAACTCGAATTTGCGCAAGTCTTGTACCACAGCGCCGCATCAAGACAAAAGCCTTTTGCTGTCCACGATCCGTCCAGTTTCAGGTTGACCACGCACGACACCGACGTCTGAGCGACGTCGCTTGCACGCTGGGGCAAACCCACACCCTCAGCGGCCGTTCCGCGCGCCCCCTGAGCTCCGGCTCAACATCATGGCGAGCTGGCACTCCATGGAGGCGCGCCAGAACATTTCGAGGGCCTTGACCTTGAGCACCGGCTGCATCTCCTTCATGGTCATCCCGACCAGGTAAAATACCTTGGCTGAGACGGGCACGCTGCCAGCGTATCGTTTTGCCAGGGCGGCGTAGACCCTCGTCGTCCGCTCGGCATGACGCAGCATGGCCACCAGAGCCTTGAGACGTGGCACATCCCGCACCGAAAGACCCTTGAATTTTCGGGCCATGTTCATGCCCAACGAGTAATATTTGATGATCAGCATGGAGGAATTAAAATACGACCCCATCGATCCAGCGACTTCCGCCAAGGCCGTTTCAGTCGAATTCTTGCCCCATGCCTTGGCGAGCACATACTGCGGAAATCTCAGGCAGTGGGACGCCAAAAGGTACTTGGACAGTTTCATCCGCAGGACCCGCTTGACTTGTGCCTGAGACTTACCGGAATACTTCACAAACATGGGAACGAAAATCCGCTCGAAATAGACCAAGTTCGCCTGGGCAGCCGACAAGAAAACCTTGGCCACCTGCCGCAACCTGACAGCGGTCACCTGACGCCCCATGTGCCGTGGTCCGTGAAGCTTCAAGAAATCGGCCGCCTTGCCCTGCTTGATCTCCGCCAGCGCATACTGGAAAGCAGCCGCATAAAGCCATTGCAGAAGCAAACCACGAGGATCGATTCTTTGTGCGCTGCGCACGCTCGACATGTGACGAATCTTCGCCAGCGCTAGCTGCGTCATTCGATCCCCTTGCCGTGCATAGGCCCAGCCTTCCACCATCTGTTCATAACTTGCAATCAACGCCATCAGAGAATCCATGGAGGTCGGACGAACCACCCGCAATTTCGCCAAAGAACGCGCGATCTTCTGGTTCACGGCCCCCAACGCTTTGACTGCCTGGAACATTTCTTTGAACTGCCTCCTGTAGGCGAGGCGCAGAAACCGAGCGAACCAATATGCCGTATAGGCCCAACCTCCGCCCCTAGCCGCAGCGTCGTAGGCCGCCGCCACCGATCCTTCCTTGAGGAACTGCGACGAAGCCTTCATGTATCGAGCGGCCACCGTGATCCGTCTCTTCGCCTCGTTCACGCCGGTTACCTTCTGAGACAGGAATCCCTTGAAGTACTGGCCAAAAATCGACTGCCACTTCGAAATGCGACCTTGTAGGACGGGAAACATGCCCTGACCAAGCGCCATTTCGTCCCGACTCAATGCCGCAGGCATGGGAAAACGCCTTCCCGTCAGGAACGCGAAGGCATCGTAGACCGTGGCAATCTCGACGACTTGGACGCCCGCCTGTTGCCCCATCGCCCTCAGGTCGATGAGCTTGTGGGTCACCTCATCCCTGGAAAAACGCTGTCCTACTGGGTATCCCAGGATCTTCTTGCCGGCCTTGATGGCCCTACGAAACTTGTTGGGGATGCCGCCGACCGGTCCAACCGTTCCGTCGGGGTTCACCGTCCCGGTCATGGTAAACGCACGTCGCACCGGCAGGTGCATCATGGCGGCCATCAAGCCAGCCGTCATCAGGGCGCTCGCCGATGGTCCGTCCACGAGCCCCTTTCCACGCGCCACGATGGCATAATCGGGCAGATCCCGGCCCACCGCGGTCGATGCCTGATAGGCCGCCATCCAGACGCCTGCCCTCCAAGAGCCACCCAGGCCGCCGGACAGGTCCCCCGCGATGGCGACATTCGGATCCTGGTCTGGATTGGGGCCGACCGTCAGACGAACCGGCAGCATCTCTCCCACGAGATGCCCGTGCACATAGGCGAGCGCATCTACGACCACCGAATTCGTCGAACGCAACAACGGAGCTGGATAGGTCACCGTCTGGGCGCGAACGGCAGGCGGTGCCGTCCGTGCCGCTGTCGAAGATGATGCGGGCGGAGGCGGTGGAGGCGGCGGCGGTACGACGGTCCGCGGTGATGGTGTCGGAGAACAGCCGACCACGGTGACCAACGCAAATGCAAACACGACGCTCAAGCGCCACCACAGGCCCGAATGCTTGTCCATTGCAGCCTCCCTTGACTGATGCAAACCGTGAACCACGCTCCACGAGGCCGATGGACGCCACCGGCCGACATTCATCTCAAACCGACCAATCCCCTCTTTGTACCAGAGCATCGTGGCCGAACAAAGCGCAAACGGTCGATGGGACAGAAAACAATGAGCCTTGGGATAGAAAACAATCGAAGAGCCTCAAAGCCCCGCCGTGTTCTTGTAGAAAAACACGGCATCCATCGAGGTGACGAGGAGGAAAACGTTGTACTCCGGCAGGTAGCGGAACCGTCCATAGGTCCCCGTGGACGTGGAATCGGCAGGCGCACCATCGCTGCTACGCTGGGTCCAGACCTTGTTTGTCAAATCCAAACCCCACGGACCGCCACCGACCCATGCCACGATCTGGTCTGCTTTCGCGTCGTAGGTCAGTCCCGGAGCCGCCGCGGTGATCACATCGCCGCCCCCTGTCAACGGCCAGAAAGACCAACAACGCGTGGCAGATCCCTATACGAACGTCATCATTCCATCGCTCTTCGCCTGCAGAGGCCCCCAAAAAGGACCTGTGCGAATGTCCATGACTCTGCAAGGCTGCACTGGCACACGACGCATCGCTGTTACGTACAGGCGTATCCCGGTCCCAACGTAGCCCATCGTCCCGCCGTGGTCCCGTGCCAAACGGTTTTGCTTGCATTGAACAGGAAACCGCCTAATCTCGCCACCAGTCGGGTATCTGGTCCGGTCCGCCTGTGAGGCTCTGCAGCGCCTTCCAAGCGGTCCTGCTCCTTGAAACGAATCGGGACAGCACGTCGATCGTCCTTCGTGCCCCAACGCGCCGGCCCGTACCGAGCATTGACTATCGTGGAGGCGAACATGATCCCATATCATCAAATAGGTCCGTGGCACCTCGGCCCGCTCCCCATCTATCCCTTCGGCCTGCTGGTGGGCACGGCCATCCTACTGGGGACCTACATCGCGCAACGCCGAGCCGAACACATGGGCATCCACCCCAAGCTCTACTCGGAAGCTCTTATCTGGCTCTTCATCGGTGGGTTCGTGACGGCCCACATCGTGTCCGTGGTGTTCTATTTTCCAGAGAGGGTTCGTGACAACCCTCTAGAGCTGCTCATGTTCTGGCGGGGCATCTCTTCGTTCGGAGGCTTCATCGGCGGCGCAGTCGGTCTCATCCTGTACATCAAGAAATACCACCTTCCCATGTGGACCACGTTGGACGCCACGGCCTATGCTCTCGTCCCCGCCTGGATCTTGGGACGCATGGGCTGCACCGTTGCCTTCGACCACCCAGGAAAACCCACGAACTTCTTTCTGGGTTTCAGCAACCCGCCCTATCCCGTTCCCGCCGGGTATCATGGCATCTACAACCTTGGATTCCTGGAAATGCTCTTCACCGTAGTCCTGGCCATCACGGTCTACTTCACGACGCGAAAAAAGCGTTTCGACGGTTTCATCCTGGCGCTCATCGCGCTCTCTTATGCACCGGTCCGATTCATGTTGGACTCGCTTCGAATCGTGGACGCAAAATATCTGGGCCTGACGCCAGGACAGTACTTTTCGATCCTCCTGTTCGCCCTGGGCATCTGGATCGCCTACACCCGGATGAAGGCGGCCCCTGAAGCCTTCGAGCATTTTGACTTCAAGACGGGAAAAGGCGGCTACTTGGTCGCCTCGTCGACCTCGACATCTGCGGCCGGTGGCAAGGGATCCAAGCACAATCAAAGCTCCTCCAAACACAGCCAAAGCAAGAAGAAACACAAGAAATAGGCCAAGATCTCAGGCCTCACATGGTCCAATCATCCTAGAACTTCTTCATGCCCACAGCTTGCGCTGCGGGCATGATTGCGCTTAAAGTGTGGTCGTACCCAAAAAGCAGGAACGAATCCATGGCGCAGCGGACCAAACCCCTCATTTTGATGATGGCGACGACCATCCAGGCGCGCCAACTTCGGGAGCAACTGCGTGACGCAGGCTTCCGCGTCATGGAGGTTCCTCCCGATGACGTGGTCGGTTCGTTCCTGGACTTCATGCCGGGCCTCGTTCTGCTCGAATATGCATCTGACCAAGCTCCCGTCGAAGACGCGGCCCAGCGGATTCGAGACACGGACGCCGGCAGCGCCGTCCCCATCTATCTGTTCGGGGCAGGGACCGAGCCCAATCCTATCGAAGTCGTGACCATGGGCGCCGACCTCTACATCCACCTGCCGGTGGAGCCGGAGTGGCTCACGAACAAACTGAGCTACCTTGGAGGCATCAAAGAGGCCCGCTCATCTCAAGACTCGGACGCCGAACCATCGCAGCCACGGGGAATTCGCGCCCCGAGTGAGCAGTCGGCACCGCGCCAATCGACGCAGTCGGCAGTCGACCCGAATCCCAACCGGGAACAGAGGCGGCAGGATCAGCCTCTGGAGCCCAAAGGGGAAAAAGACGATCGGAAACAGAATCGAACAGACCAGCCGAATGTCTCGTCCGAAAAGAAAAAGGCCGAGGCCTTCCCCGAGCCCTCGGACGATGGCGACCTGTTCGATCCTGCACAGTTCGATCCGAATGATTTCAGTCAAGACAATGTCGTGGAATCCGGCAGTTTCCTGATGAGTGAGCAGGAGTTCCCAAACTCGGAGGAAGTCCCTGCTTCGGCGGGGGTGGACAGCCAGGACGACCGAGCGATCTTCGGTTCCCTCGATGACTCCATCGACGTTGCGTCGGATGCCCCTGAAATCGACCTCCATGCCCTGGACGTGGAGACCACGATCCCGGGTATCCCGCCCGACGACCTCGTGGATGTGGACGAACCCCTCGATGCCGCGCTCCACAATTTGAGCGCCGAGGAACGGTCAGACGAAAAGGACTGGGTGAACTCCCATCCAGGCATGGATCCAGAACTCCAGGAACAGATCGAGACGAGTCAGGCATCCATCCCCAGAGTGCCCGTATCCGAAGAGGAAATCGAGGCGAGCCGCTCGTTTCGGGAGGAGGAATCTCTCTCTCACTGGTCGGCGCATTCCGTGACCGGCCCGAGTCAGGTTTCGGTCCATCGGGTCACCTTCGTATCGGCCCATGGTCAACGCGACACCACGGAGGTGATTTCGGAAGACCGTATCTCGGGCAACCAGGACACGGTCGTGGGGCTCAAGTGGAAGACGCAGCAAAACGACATCGACCAGCTCGAAGAAAAACTGGCCGACGAGGCCGACAGTGCCAAGCAGGACGGCAAAGCCCAAAACTCAACGCCCAAAAGGAGCCGGGGCGACGAGGAACATCTTCCTGTTTCGCATGGTTCCGCTTCCAAGGTCGACCGCCAGGACCGCATGACCTCGAAACCGCAAAACTCCAGTGAAGTGACGGCTGACGAGCGACCGAAAGAAGAGAAACCAGGAGACGACCGACAGGAAGGCGCACAAGACCGACAGGCACCATCCGAGGCGAAGCATGCCGAGCTCCTCGATCTTCCCATCACTGGGAAAAAGCCCCCCTCACTTCCGGTTGACCTCGCTGAACATTCCCCGCTCGACGTGCTCATGTCTTTGGCCTCGACTCGCCATTCCGGCTGGGTCAGATTCACGAGGCACAAAACACGAATCGACCTCCTCCTCGAAAAAGGCCGCCTGACGGCCGGCACGTCATCGAGCGAAGACCTCTCGCTGGCCGCCCGTCTGGTGCGGGTGTCTCAGCTCACATCATCACACGTGGAAACGGTCCGGTCCCTGTCCGAGCAACGGGGCATCACGTTCGAGAAGGCCCTCCTGCAGGGAGGCTTCATCGCGCAGGCCGCCCTGGCAGTCGAGACATCCCGATATGTTCGGTCCTTGTTATACGAAGTGGGTCGATGGCGACAGGGTCGAGCCGATTGGCTCGATGCGTCCGAGGAGGCCGTCCGACTTCGTGACCCAGTGGACTGGGCGGAGGCGGTCTTGGAAACCCTGCGTCGCTCCTGGACCGACGACCAGGCATTGAGCGCTCTGGCAGAACGAGAGGCCCGTCCCGTCTGGCGGTCGCCTGATCACGTCAGTCTCTTCGTGACGCGCATGGATCTGACGCCTTCGGAAATCCGTGCGATCCGGCTCTTCGGCCAAGGTTTCGAATTCGATGAAGCTGCTCGTCGCAGCGATCTCCCGCCGGCCGACCTGGCGCGGATCCTCCATGCGGCCCTGTTCCTCGGCCTGCTCGTCGACCCACGGGATCGTCCACAAGAAGCCATCGAAGTGGGGACTCGCTCCGTCCCGGTCCCGTCCCCCGACGTCCGTGACGAGATCCACAGGGAACGCATCCTGGCCAAGCTCGAACAGGTCCGTGAGGCGGACTACCTGGCCCTGCTCGGACTCGAACCCGGTGTCGGACCATACGTGGTCAAGAAGGCATATGAAGAGCTTCGGCATACCTTCAGCGATGAAGCCTTACCTGCGACCGTGGCCAAAGAAATGGCCGATGAACTGGCCCTCATCCGACAGGTACTCAGCGAAGCCATGGCCGTCCTGACTCACGAAAAGTATGCGGAACTCTACCAAGCCGCCGTCGAACACCACCCGATGACCTGAAACGGAGGAGGACATGCGCGTCCTGTTCATGGGCACACCGGACTTTGCGACCCCGACCCTGCGCGCCCTGGCGCAGGCCCATGAGGTCTTGGCCGTGGTGACCAACCCGGACCGGGCTTCGGGCCGGGGCAGAAAGCAAACCGCCCCAGCGGTCAAACTCGTGGCACAAGAACTCGGCCTGCAGATCCTGCAGCCGAAAGGTCTGCGGAAATCGACTGTACAGGAAGATTTGGCCGCATTCCGCCCCGACCTTATCGTCGTGGTGGCCTACGGAAGGCTCCTGCCTCCCACGGTTCTGAAGATGCCCTCCATGGGCTGCCTCAACGTCCATGCGTCTCTGCTGCCTGCCTACCGAGGGGCCGCTCCCATCAACTGGGCCATCATCAACGGGGAACGAGAAACAGGCGTCACCATCATGCTCATGGATGAAGGGCTCGACACTGGGCCCACCTTGCTCAAACGCCCTGAGCCCATCCTTCCGGACGATACGGCGGGCACATTGTCCAAGCGATTGTCCGAGGCCGGTCCCGACCTCCTTCTGGAGGCCATTGCCGGCATGCTGGACAAAAGCCTGATTCCCACCCCGCAGCCCACCGAAGGGGTAAGTTTTGCCCCCATGATGCAAAAGGCCGACGGCCTCATCGACTGGACGCCACCGGCACGAACGGTTGCCGATCGCATCCGGGGAACGGACCCATGGCCGGGAGCCTATACGTTCATGGATGGAGTCAGGATGAAACTTTTCTCAGCCAAGCCCACGGCAGGCAGTGGTCCCGCCGGCTCCATTTTGGGATTCGAGGACGATGCGCTGGTGGTGGCCTGTGGTGTGGACGCCGTGGCCATCGAAGATCTCCAGATCGCTGGTAAGAAGCGCATGACGGCCAAGGCCCTCCACGTGGGCCGCACCCTCGTCCCTGGCACCACCTTGAGCTCCTCTTGACACAGGACGACATGACGAAACATGCCAATCACGATTCGGCTCGCCGAGACCGCCCTCGCAGTCGGTCCCGCCGACGCGCAGCCCCTGACAGCTGGATCCCCAGGAATCTGGCCATGGATGTCCTCAGTGCGGTGGAGCGGGCGGACATGTACGCATCCGCAGCGCTCGACGAGGTCCTCAGCAGAACACTCGGCCTCACCAGAAAACAGCGGGCACTTGCCACCGAGCTGGCCTACGGAGTCCTGCGGCACCGTCGTCGTCTGGATCGTGCCATCGCCTCACTGAGCAAGAGGCCACTCAAGTCGGCCCATCCAACCGTGCTTCGCGCGGCCAGACTCGCGGCCTACCAGATTCTACTCATGGACCACATTGCCGTGCCCACCGCCATTGACCACGCAGCAGAAGTTGCTGGCGCCGCCGCTGGTCCCGGCGCGGCCGGGTTCGTCAATGCCGTGACCCGGCGGCTCGCCTCTCGAGGTGAACCTGCCCTGCCCTCCAAAAACAACGACCCGTTTGGATTCATGACTGGGGTCCTTTCCCTCGAAGACTGGATGGCGCAGGCCATGATCGACCGCCTCGGCCCCGAGGGGGCCATCGCGTTGGCCCAGGCCATCAACGAGCGACCTCCCCTGGTCCTGCGCGTAAACCGCCTCATGACGACCCGTCAAACAGTGATGGATCGCCTCAATGAACTCGACGGCGTCTTGGCCAATCCCACCAGATGGTCCCCCGATGGGATCGTGGTCACCGGCATGTCCGATCCGAGAAGGCAGCCATTGTACGAAGCAGGTCAGTACGAGGTCCAGGACGAGGGATCCCAACTCGTCGCAATGGCGGTCGATGCCCAGCCAGGCGACCTCGTCGCCGATATCTGCGCAGGCGCAGGAGGCAAGACCCTCGCCCTGTCCGCCCTTTCGGACGACCGGGCCCACATCCTCGCAAGCGACCAGCACTCCGGACGCCTGCGCGACGGCATGATTCGAGCCACGCGATCCGGAAACAAACTCGTCACCTGGGCCCGCATGGACGCCTCTAGACCGGCCATCGAACCAGCCTCCTTCGATCGCGTGCTGCTCGATGCCCCCTGTTCCGGCCTGGGAACCCTGCGGCGGCATCCCGAGGCCAAATGGCGCTGGACCGCAGAGCTGGTCGAAGAAATGGCATCGATCCAACGCAACCTGCTCACCCAGGCCCTGACGCTCGTCCGGCCTGGAGGCCGACTCGTCTACGCGGTCTGCACCTTCACCAGACAGGAGGGCCCGGACCAGGTCGACTGGCTCCTGGCCAACCACGATGACTTTTCCCTGCTGCCCCCACAGAATGCCCCGCTCGCATCCCTTGCCGACCCCAGGGGCGACCTGTCCCTGTGGCCCCACAGGCACGGTACGGACGGTTTTTACATGGCGCGGTTCGTCAAAAACGGGTAACAACATCAACAGCGGAAAACAAGAGTCGAGATCGCGGCGCCCACGGCCCCAAGAGTGCCAAAATCCGACGACCCCAAGAATGCCAAAGGAGGAAAAACGGTGAGCCCCAAAAACATGGTGACGGACGTGGAAAGACCCTGCGTGGCACCTTCCATCTTGAGCGCCGATTTCGGCAAACTCGCTCAAGAGGCCGCCGACCTGGAACGCCTCGGACCAGGCGTCCTCCACGTGGACGTCATGGATGGCCGATTCGTCCCGAACATCACCTTTGGTCCGGGCGTGGTATCCGCACTCCGTAAGGCCGTGGAACTCCCGCTGGACGTGCACCTCATGATCGTGGAGCCCGAACGCCACGTGGATGCGTTCGTACGGGCCGGAGCCGACCTGGTCACGGTCCATTGCGAGGCCACACAGCACCTCAACCGACTCATCCAGCAGATCCACGGCCTCGGCGCGCAGGCCGGGGTCGCCCTGAACCCGGCGACTCCCCTTTATGCCATCGAAGAAATCATCTCGGACCTGGACCTTCTGCTCATCATGACCGTAAATCCGGGATTTGGAGGCCAGAAGTTCATCGATTCGGGACGAAACAAGATCGCGCGAGCCCGCACGCTCCTCGACAAAGCGCACAGCTCCGCTCTGCTCCAGGTGGACGGCGGCATCGGGCCGGATAATGCGGCAGACATCGTCGAACGGGGCGCCGACTGCTTAGTCGCCGGTTCCGCCCTTGTGGGTGCAACGGATCGGCTGGCAGCCATGGCAGCCATGACCGCTGCCATACGGTCGGCATCGGCACTTCCATGACCGGCTGGGCACCACAGCCCCTGTGTGCTCCCCCTCTGTCTCGATCGAGAAACCGTGGACCCAATAGGAATGGGTCAATCGTCAGGACGATTCCGAACCGTCAGTAGTCTCCAAACAGTTCAGTCAGCCTCACATCCAGAGCGGTAGCCACCTTGAACAGCGAACTGACGGATGCGGAACTCTCCGCCCGCTCGATCTGACTGAGCAGGCTCACCGACAGCTTCGTGCGCCGAGCCAGTTGCTTGAGGGTGAGATTTCGTGCCTTACGGAGATCGCGGATGTTGCGGCCGATCTCGAGGTGGAGTTCGTCCTCGCGCCTCAGAGCAAGACCTTTGCGCTTAGCGATCCGCTGGAGCGCCTCCCGGAACTCCTCGGCCGCAAAGGGCTTCTTGAAGTATGCGCTCACATTGTGTTCGATGGACATGGTGGCCGTCTCCAAGGACGGATAGCCCGTCAGGATGATGACCGCCATGTCATCGTCGAGCTTGCGAATCTTCCCGAGGAGATCGATACCCGAGAGCTTGGGCATCATCAGATCCAGGACCACCACATGATACTCCTTATCACGGAGTTCCTCCATAGCAAGCGTCGGGTCGCTCAAGGTCTGGACCCGATACCCATCATGGGACAGGAAATCCATGAGATACTCGCAGACGTCCTTGTCGTCGTCCACCACCAAAATGTTGAGCTGAGCCACGCCCGGTCCTCCTCCCCGTACCATAACGCGACCGAACCGCATGAGATCACCATCTCGTGTGGTCCGGCCCCATCGTCATTGCGCCAGCCTCCAGTCGGGGCGAGAGGATTTGAACCTCCGACCTTACGGTCCCGAACCGCACGCGCTACCAGGCTGCGCTACGCCCCGAAAGACTCCAGCGCTTTTACGGCACTTTGCCGCTCTTGTCAATAACTCGATGGCACCACCTTTCGCCGACGATCCGTCTGCATCTGCCTGAACGATATCAGTTTACGTCCAATCTCGACCGAAGTAAACAAAAAAGGAAATATCGGTAAGACTCGCTACAAACTCACTACCCTAATCCTTCCCTTACTCCCTGGCGTTCCAAATGGTAGATTTATTCTGACCAGCCTCCTACCGCATGCTCACCCGAGTGGGTCCTGTGGTCCGCCAGACCAACTGTCCGCCCTTGCTCCCCGCCTGGACCCTGGCCGAAGACGCCGCGGTCTTCGACTTGAAGTACACGATGAACCGGACGCCGCGCCCACGATTGAGAACCCTGACGAAGCGGACATCCGCATCCTTGAAGGCATACTTTCCGGGCTTGAGTGAGGCGCGAACCCCCCCCATGTCCACCACTACGCCTGGAGGGCTCGCCAGCCAGTAGTGGCTCAACTTGGCAGGCCTCCCCTTGGCAGCCAGCAGCATCTTCGCTCTCTCGCCCTGCCGACGAATGGGCAACGGGCCCTTTGTCACCCGCACGGGTCCCGCCGTCCTGCTGTGGACTGGATGTTTCCTCGCCGCCACCACAGGCTGGGAGCCCCGGTTCCGCGCCACCGAGCGCCCGTTCCGTCGCGTCGCTCCCGCCGACGGAAATCGCCTGGTCCGAGCGAGTCGTCGCACCGGAGCCACATCCCCCGCTCCGGAATGTCCCGCGACATTGGACCGCCGATCCGCGATCCGTTGTGCCCCTGCAGCATTCGTCGATGCACTGACCACCGCTCGTCCTTGCCTCCGGCCAGGAAGAGCGCCCACGCCAAGGCCTGCCTTCCCCGCATTTTCCTGCTGGGAGGCATTGCCCGCAGCCACCCGTGCGGACACCTTCTTCTCGTGCCTCCGCCGAGCCTTCTTGCTGCCCACCATGACGGCGAACGCCGCGCCCACGCCAACGAGGACCAAGCAGGACACCACGGTCACCGCCACGCGAGACATGTTCTTCCGACCGCTCTTGAGGCGGTTCACCCGACGGCCGATGGAGCGAGCAAAGCTCGCGGCCGCCTGATGCCCATGCTTCCGCTCGATCGACGGTTCGGCCCCGCCCGGTTCGGGAACCGGCTGGTCATCGAATCCGGTTGCGCACGACTCCGGCGCTGGCATCTCGCTGTGCCGCTCCCATTCCTCTACCGCCGAATCCTCCTCCACATCATGCGGAAGGGTCGGGACTCCGGCAGGCATCGCGGCCCCCTCATCCAGGACGACCAGTCGCCGGTCGCTTTCTGCAACCTCGATTCCCGACAGGGAAGCCCCGCTCAGGTCGCCAGCCCCCGCCTGGCCCTGGTCAGCGCCCTTCCAGGAGGCGAGCCGCACCACCGGACCTCCATTCGGCGCCTGAGGATCAAAGGAAATACTCGACAGAGCCACCTCAGCCTTCTTGCCGTCTGGGCCAACCAAATAGCCAACGGGACTCGCCCCTTCGAGGGCCAAGGTAGGCGGATCGACGCCCACCACCCGCACTCCGAAACTGAGCCCCCAGGGTTCCAAACGAAGTTCTGCCCCGCTGCCCACCGCGGCCTCTCCTGCCTCCGACTTCAGGCCGTTTGCAGCAGCAGCCTCTGCGGCCTCGTCCTCTCCGACTCCAAGAGGCAATTCCAGCAAATGGGCCGACTCTGTCGATGACACGCCAGGCTGCTCTCCTCGCAAATCGTCGGGCTGCGCCGGTGGAAAGGGTGCTCTGGGCGCCGACGACGATGAATGCAGGGTCACGCCGCTCAAAGGGGCGGGCGGAACGGGCGGAGCCGGCCTGACCGGTGCCGCCTCGACGGACTCTGCGATGCCCATCACCCCTGCCTCCAGCATGTCGGGCGGCGCAGGTGGATCCAGCACGCTCTCGGGCGCCGGAGGAACCGGAACGGGTGGCGACGCCACCGGTGCAACCGGTGCAACCGGTGGAGGCGGCAGGGGCAGCTCGATCACGTCTCCTTCTTCGAAGGCCGTGACCTGAATCTCGGGCTCAGCCCCCTCTTCTTTGAATTGGTCCACGTACTCCTGGAGTCGGTCCAGGTCTTCGAGCGATATGCTCGTGAACCGCACGCCCATCCCCGGAGGTGGAATCTGGGTCAGCGGTCCCTTCCTGGCCCAGGCCACCTCTCCTTCCACCGACAGATCGTAGCCGTCAGGCAGACAAAACGTGCAGTGGATCCCCGTCCCAACACTCAGGGGCATGGCCGTCTTTATGAATAGCCCGCCCTCCCCGACGTTCAAGGTGGGGAATCGCATCGTCCCCACCACCACGTCGCTGAGACATTCTACGTCCGTCTCCAAGGGGACCCTCGGGGGGCTGAAATCATCCGACACGCTCGCCATGACACACCTCCAGGCAAAAAGCCCTATTCGAATCAGAGCACATACTCTGGCTGTAACACGGCCCTGAAAACCTGGCAAAAAAGCGTGACAAATGCCTATTGTCATGCAAGGAAGTAGACAAGTAGACTATGAGCGACATCCATCTCGGTCATGGAAACACGCAGGATCCTGATGGCGCCAGACAGACCAGACACAGTCGTGGTGCACCTGGACGACGCGGCCGCCTGCGAAAACGTCATTTGAATGGCCCGGAGCCTGGGCTGGACGGGAAAGCTCAGTGATCACCGGGAAGGCGACGAAATGACAAGGACGACACGCGCAAAAGCACCTAGACGAAAATCAAAGGAATGACATGGACGAGACGCGTAAAAAAACGACCAGGCCGTTGACCCAGATGGTCAACGCCTCCGGCTGAGCGGCCAAGCTGGGGCCGGAGGATCTGGCCCAGGCCGTTGCGGGGCTCCATCAAAAGAAGCGCCCGCCCGAAGTGTTGCTGGGACTGGACAGCAGCGACGACGCCGGGGTCTATCGTCTCAGCGACGAGGTCGCCCTCGTCCAGACGGTCGATGTGCTCACGCCCATCGTAGACGACCCATCCACCTTCGGGCGAATCGCGGCAGCCAACGCATTGAGCGACGTCTACGCCATGGGGGCGCGTCCCATCACCGCCCTCAACATCGTGGGCTTCCCGAACGACAAGCTGGACATGGACATCCTAGCCCAAATCCTGGAAGGCGGTCTGGCCAAGCTCGACGAAGCGCACTGTCCGCTCATCGGTGGACATAGTCTCTCGGACCCCCAGCTCAAGTACGGACTGTCGGTCACGGGCGTGGTCCCGCCGGACCGATTCTGGAAAAACCACGGACTGAGGGTCGGCCAGGTCCTCGTGCTCACCAAACCGCTCGGCACGGGCATCCTGTCCACTGCAGTCAAAGCGGGCGTGGTGGACCCAGAAACCATCGAGGTCATGAGCGCCTCCATGGCCAGACTGAATCGCGAGGCGTCGCAACTCGCCCAAAACCTCGACGTGTCCGCCTGCACGGATGTCACGGGATTCGGCCTCATCGGCCACGCCTGTGAAATGACCGACGACACTGAGTTGGGCCTCATTGTCTATGCCAGCGCCTTGCCCCTGCTGCCCGATGTCCAACGCTACGCAGATCAGGGCCTGACCCCCGGTGGTCTGCACCGCAATCAATGCCACCGTATCCATCAGGTTCAGGTGGCAGAAGGCGTTCCCCGCTTCGTGCTCGATGTCCTCTTCGACGCACAGACCTCGGGCGGTCTCCTCGTGGGCCTCCCCTTGGACCAGGCGACCGAGTATGTTCGAGCCCTGACCGATGCAGGCCACCAGGCCGCCGTCGTGGCCGAAGTGGTCCAAGACCCGGATCGAACCGTCACCGTGATCTGAGCAATCTCCCGATTCTGCCCCCCCCGCCACTGTCCACCCAGACTGTCCACCCAAACTGTCCACCCAAACTGCCACCCAGACTGCCACCCAGACTGCCATCGCCGCGCGA
>JAGGXR010000137.1 GCA_021162935.1 Deltaproteobacteria bacterium | reverse complement strand
GCATGCTCGGCAAGGGGGTCGGCCGAGCGGTTGGGATGGCGGGCGTAGGTGGCATGGGGGGTGGGGGAACGGATGCGATCTTGGAGCTGCTGGGTCGGATGCGGGCTCCTGGCGCCGTCGAGATCATCTCCCATTTTGTTCGAGATCCGTCGTTGTCCAATCGAAACGCAGCGGTGGCTGCCTTGGGCGCTATTGGAACGGATGGGGCTGTCCGGATCCTGTCTCGGTACGTGCGCCCCGAGTATCCTGTAGATTTTTTTCGCACGGTCAAGGCGCTGGCCACGAGTCGCAATCCGCATGCGGTCTCCATTTTGGCCGGTCAGGTTCGATGGTCCGGTCCCATGGGGATTGCCGCCATCTCGTCTCTTGGGCTTCTGCTTCGGGATCGAGGCAAACGGTTGGCTGGGCCTTCGGCTGTCCGTCGTCAGGCTGTGACCAAAGGGCGAAGGCTGCTGGAGGCGGTGGCCCTCCGTGCCGGGGATGCCCGCGCAGAGGCTGCTGCTCGTGCCCTTGCCTTGATGAGGGACCCAGCTGCGCTGTCTCGCAGTCTGGAGACTTTGAAGAAGCAGTATCGCCCGAAGGCCGGCAAGGGCCGAGGGGGGGGGGCGGTATTTGCTTCAGCCTCGGTAGGCAGAGGCCAGGGTAAGGACAAGGTCGTGGGGCGAGGCGCCGACCAAGCAGGGGGAGTCGGCGGGAAAAAAGGGAAAGCGACTGCCAAGGAACGGAGGCACCGGCGATTCGTCGAAGAGCAGTTGGGGGCCTGTCTGGCCCTGGACGGCTTTGCGTCCCGAGGGGACGTGGGCACGGCGCTTTTGGCATTGCTTCGAAAGGGGTCGGACCCGCGGGTATCAGCCTGCGCCGCCTGGGCGTTGCGCGACGCCGGAGCACGGGCCCGTGGCCTGCTGCTGCATGCTGCCCTCCATTCGGATGTCGTGATGGTTTCCTGGAACGCCTCAGCGGCTCTGGTGCGGTCCCATGCCCCGATTTCGATGCTGCTCCAGTTGACCAGGGCCTTGGATCCGGTGGTTGCCGCCAATGGATTCGTCGGTTTGGCCTTTCGGTTGGCGCGGTTAGCCCAAGGACCGCGCGGCTGGAGAAACGTCTGGACCATGGCGGATCCGAGCTTTGGAGCCGGGTGGGCACGATCGGTCCTGACAGACCTGAAGATTCGCGCCCTGGACGCGGCCTGGCCGGTGCGAGCGAGTTTGCTTCGAAGCCTGATCCGGATCCTGGGACGCCGTAGTGCCTGGTGGCTGTATGACACTTTGCCCACGGATCCCGTCCATGACTCCGCTCCGAGTCGTGTGAACCTGACGGAATGGTCTTGGCTGCGGTCTTTGGCTTTGGGGCGGATTCGTTGCAATCCCTGGAATGATTTTTTGTCCCTACAGTTGCTTCGCCCCGGACGCAAGCCTGACCCGGGGCGTTCCGTTCGCGTGGTGACTCCGTCGGGTCTCATCGTCTGGACCTTTTCGGACCGGTCTGGACTCGTTGCCCTGACCGATTTGGAACCGGGGCTTGCCGACGTGGATATCGTTCCTCGGCCGAAGCGACGATCCATCATTCAAAAATAATGTCGGTTTCCGTTACCGGTTGGTGTGGGCTGACCCTACCGGCATGGTCCACGGTGGCGGACTTTCCACGTCAACAGGAGTTTCCCCTTGGGGCCTGCAAACTGCAGGGTAAACTTTTTCGTGTCGTCGGCGGGAAGCTCGGGCCTGCCCGCAACGGTCTTGGGAAATCGAACGAGGTAGGCTTCGTAGAACAGCCCCGTGTAGGGAAACAGGTTTTTTTGAGTGTCTGTCAGGGGGTCGACGTGCTCGACGTGCTCCGGATGCGCCCTGAGGCCGTTTGCTCCGATGAGGGTCATTTTCCAGATGGAATCTGGGTCATGCAGTTCGTTCAGGTTTGGATTGCTGGTGGCTACCGCCACATAAAAGTCGATATGCGCTGACTTGTCGGCCAGGAGTTTTTTTCTGAATGCGGCTGCTTCTGTGGCCGAGAGCCCGAACATGGTCGCCCATTTTGCGGCATAGGCCTGGCAGAAGTCCCATGAGAAATAGGTGGCCGACGCCCGGATTGTGGTGTCCAGTTCTCGGATGACCATTCCGGATCTGGTCCAGCGATGGAGCACCTTCTTGTAGCTGCTGGCTCGATAGTTGTGGACGACGGGGCAGAGGTTTACGGGCGGAGGATGACAGGACCCCAGCACAGGCAGCAGGAATGCAATGGCGAGCCATGCTGCCTGGGCCCGATGGGAATCCTGGTGTCCCAACTTCTGATGCAGGATCGCCTCCAGTTTTTGGATCCCTGATGGAGAGTGGATCCGTCCGGTCATCGTCATGTCCCCATGAGGTCGTTTCTCGTAAACAAGGGGTGGAACGGCACCCGCTTCGAGACCGCTTCCCCGCCGCCTTCGAGTCGGTCCACGAGGGCGAGCACGCAGGAGACTTCGAGTCCCACGGCCTCGGCACGATCCATGGCCTTGATGGTCGAGCCGCCCGTTGTCACCACGTCTTCCAGGATGGCCACCTTGGCGCCTGGCTCGATGGTTGCCGCCATTTCCACCCAGTTTTTTGAGCCATGTTTCTTGGCTTCCTTGCGTACGTAGAAGGCGTCGAGAGGGATTGGTCCGAAGGTGCTCGTCAACGCGGTGGCGCTCACCAATGGATCGGCGCCCATGGACATGCCTCCCACGGCCCGCACCAAGGGGAACTCGTTTCTCAGGATGCTGTTGAAGATCCATCCGATGAGGAAATGTCCCTCGGCCAACAGAGCCGTCTTGCGGCAGTCGATGTAGTAGTCGCTTTCCTTCCCCGACGCCAAGACGACATGCTTCCTTTCGAACGAGTGGTTCAGGAGCAATTCGAGCAGGCGGCTGTGCCGTCGCTCGAACAGGTTTGGGGTCTCGGGTTGGTGCATGGGGCGCTGACTCCTGGGCCCTTGTGGGCGCTGCCTGTCAGACCGGTCGCTGCCCGTGTTCTTCGAATGCATACGGAAGCGTGCGACTGTGGCGTCTCCTCCTTTTTCAAGGAGGGCGATTGGTCAGCAGGCTAGCGGCGCTTTTTGACCTTTTTCTTCCCCTTGACGGCCGAAGGTGGCTTCGGCGGCTTGCGAGCCGGTTTGCCTTTCGGAGTGGAACGCGTCCCCGACTTGGCCGGGCTCTTCGGCGCAGCCGGTTTTGCCGGGCGACTGCGAGTCGGCTCGTTCTTTGTGGCCGGCGATGGCGCAGGTTTCGTCGCCCGAGCCGGCGCTCTGGTAGGCACCGGTCTCGGAGTCGGCTGCGGCCTTGTGGATTCTTGTCTAAAGCTCGGGCGACTGGCCGGACTGGCCGGGGCTCGGCTGGGGACGGGGTGCGATGCCGCATCCGATCGTGGAGCCGCCATGTTGCCCATGTCCACATGCCCACGGAAGGAGGCTCCTGACACCACGATGACACGCGGTGCCGAGATGTCTCCGACCATCCTGCCGCCGTCGTTGATTCGGACGTATTCGGACGCGACGATGTTGCCCACGACGACTCCGCTGATCTCCGCGTTGCGGACGTCCATATCCGCCTGGACGATGCCCTGGGATTCGACGATCAGGGTTTTGGTGAGCGTGACAGAGCCTTCGACGCGCCCAAGGACCGTGAGATCCTCGTCGCCTCGCAGGTCGCCCTGGATGATCGTCTGTTCGCCGACGATGGTTTCTAGCTCGTTCATGTGCCTTCCTCTCATGGCTGCGCCACGATGTACGCTGGCCGTATGGCCGAAACGTCATGGCGCCTGTTCAGGGGGACTGATCGTTGCTCAGACGTCCATGTCCACATTGCCCTTGAACACGGCTCCATCCGCAATGATGATTCGCGGCGACTTGATGTCTCCCACCATGCGGCCATCGGATCGGATCTCGACTTTGTCCGATGCGGCGATGTTGCCTGTGATCTGGCCGTTGATCGTGACCGTCTGGGTTTCGATGTCCGCTTCGACCACTCCGGACTGCTCCACGAACAGGTTCTCCTTTAGAGTGACCTTTCCTTTGACCGTCCCTTGGATGGTCAGGTCTTCTTCTCCGAGAATCTCGCCGTCGATAACAATGGAACTACCAATCACCGTATTCGCCATGACTTTGGCCTCCTCCTGTTGGGGTGCCTCGTTGGGCAGACCCAATTGTGTTCAACCTTCACGTGAGCGTCCGTTCCGTCGTGTTCCTTCGTAGAACCATGGCATAGATTTCACATGGGCGCTCGAGTCGTTTTCTGGACGTCCGGATAGGGCCCCGAAAGCCCAATAGATGGTCCTGCGGGATGCTTGTGTCACCGGGTTTTCGGGGTGACACTGTCGGGCAGATCCACATCCATGTCGATGTTGCCCTTGAACCGAGCCCCGTCTTCGATGATGACCCTCGGCGCCCGGATGTTGCCCACCAACTTTGCATCCGCGTTGATGGTCACCGACGAGTGGGCCACGATGTCGCCGTTGAGTTCTCCCATGACCGTCAGGTCTTCGGTTTCCACGTCGGCTTGCACCACTCCTGTCTGTTCGATGGTCAGGTGGTTGCCGAGAGTGAGAGTCCCTTCGATTCGGCCTTCCACCACCAGATCTTCATTGCCCGTCAGGTTGCCCCTGATAGTGATTTGTTGTCCGATCACGCACGGTCCGTTGTCTGCCATGTTTTTGTTCCTCCTGGTTCAGACGCATTGGCGAAACAGGTTTTCTTATCCGTCCGTCTGAAAGTATTCGGCATGCTAGCAATGGCCCTATGGGTTGTCAACGACCGAACGCGATCAGGGATGCAAGCAGCGTGGTCCAAAGAAACAGTCGTTTGGAAGAAAAATCGCAGCAACAAAGGAAAAACCGGAAATAGCCCGGACCTGTCGGCGGTTGAAGGGGCGAACGAGGAACCGCAGTCGCGGCCGGTGTCGTTGCCTGCCCCGTGCAAGGTGGACGGTTGGCCTGTGGCGAGCCCTCGGATCGTTTTTCATCGAAGTTTGTACGTGTTGAGGCTTGTACGTGTCGACTGAGCGGAGGTGGATCATGACGAGGAAGAAGATTCCGACCATGACGGGAAGGAAATTGAGGGCCGGACAGGTTCTGTTCGGGATCCTGTTGGGTTCCTCTGCCGTGGTGGCCTTCGTGGCGACCTGCGGCCATCAGGATATCGCAGCGACCGGCGGCCAGGCGTCTGCGGCAACCTTGGCGAGGTCCGGGCATAGGTCGGTCGCACTGGCTGGCTCGTTTTCCGACGTGGCCTCCCGTGTGACACCCAGTGTGGTGAACATCCACTCCACTCGTGTGATGCGAGGAATGGGACGGATGGGTGGCGTTCCTAGAGGACCATTCTTCTTGAATCCGTTTCTCCGACATTTCTTCGGTCGTGGCCCCACAGGGGCACCGATCGAGCGTAAGGTCCGGAGCCTTGGGTCGGGCGTCATCATTTCTTCGGATGGCTACATCGTGACAAACTATCACGTGGTCGCTCATGCAACCGACATCCGCGTGTCCCTGCCGGACAGGAGGACCTTTCCTGCCAAGGTGAAGGGCAAGGATCCGAGAACCGACCTGGCGCTCCTCAAGATTGACGCGAAGGGACTCAAGCCCATTCGTGTCGGTCGTTCTTCGGATCTGCGGGTCGGTGACGTCGTCCTGGCCGTTGGGAATCCATTCGGTGTGGGCGAAACGGTGACCATGGGCATCGTGTCCGCGGTGGGACGCGCCGGCATGGGAATCACCGACTATGAAGATTTCATCCAGACCGATGCGGCCATCAACCCGGGAAATTCTGGGGGCGCGCTCGTGAACACCAAGGGTGAGTTGATCGGGATTCCCACGGCCATCGTGTCGCGAAGTGGCGGCTACCAGGGAATCGGTTTCGCGGTCCCGTCCGACCTCGCACGTCCCGTGATCGCCAGCCTGAAGAAGCACGGCAAGGTGGTTCGTGGATATCTCGGCGTTCGGATTCAAGAACTGACTCCTGCGGTGGCCACGGCCCTCAAGGTGCCGGGGGGCAAGGGGGTGCTGATCGGCGAGGTGGAGCCGGGATCTGCGGCGGGAAAGGCAGGCATCAAGCGTGGGGACGTGATCGTCGCTCTCGATGGAAAGCCGATCACTTCGGCATCCCGCTTTAGGAATTTGGTCTCGGTGCGCGGCAAGGGAGCCAAGGTCCATTTGAAGGTGATTCGGTCCGGTTCCTACCTGACCCTGACCGCCCGGCTCGGGGCTATGCCAGGGGTGGATGCCGTTGCTTCGTCCAATCGTTTGGGCGGCAAAGCCATGGGACCCTGGTCCGGTGTGCGGGTCCAGTCACTCACCTCCGAGACTCGCCGTCGGCTTGGTCTGCCGGCGACGGTCAACGGCGTTCTGGTGACATCTATGACTGCCGACAGCCCGGCCGCCTTGGCGGGACTGCAGCAGGGAGACGTTCTTATGGAAATCAATCGGCACCCCATTTCCAACCTGCGGGATTTTCGAAAGGCCATTCGGGGCAAGGTGACCGTTGCTCTCATCTGGAGGAACGGGCACACCATGTATCTTGGGTGGAATCTTCCTTAAAGGGCATGACGAGGCTGTGGCAACGCAGCCTGCACAGTACCCACCCCATCTCAGCGCGACTCCAAAACATGCCCAGGTTTCGCAGGCTGATCGGGGTGCCGATTGACCCTCTTTTCTTCCTTCCATCCAGAACAGAATTCCATTGGGCCTGGCCGGCGGAAAATCTTCTACGACACCAGGGGCGAAGCGAGTACTATGCCCGGTGATGGCCATCCATCCAGGGCTGGGCCATCCGTCCGGTCCCAGAAAAGATATGGCCTGATGGACGGGTGGCCAGTCTGTCAGGTGAGCCATTTGGGAGGTGCGCCATGAGTGATTGTCATCCTGCGGTTTTGTGGGAGCCGGTCGAGGGAAAGCCGGGTAAGGTCCGATGTGACCTCTGTGCCCATCGATGTTTGCTTGGGCCCGGGCAGACCGGTCTGTGCCACGTGCGTCGCAACGAGAATGGGGCCCTGTGCACACTGACGTACGGGAATCTCATTTCGGCCAATGTGGATCCTATCGAAAAGAAGCCGCTGTTTCACTTCCATCCGGCCAGTCGGAGTATGTCCATCGCGACGGTGGGCTGCAATTTTCGCTGTTCGTATTGCCAAAATTGGTCCATTGCGCAGTGGCCGAAACTGCACCCGGGACGCCCCCTGCCCGGCGATTTTCTCGAGCCCGGCGAACTCGTGGGGGCGGCCGAGGCGGCTGGTTGTGCCACGATCGCCTATACCTATACCGAGCCCACCATTTTTTTCGAATACGCGCTGGACGCTGCCCGGATCGCCTCGGATCGCGGGATTCGCAACGTGTTCGTGACGAACGGATACATGACCACAGAGGCGCTCGACCTGATGGACGGCGTGCTCCACGCAGCCAACGTGGATCTCAAAACCATGGACGACCAGGTCATGCGCAGGCTCACCGGCGCCAAGGTGGCTCCGGTGTTGGACATGATCCGCCTCATGAAGGAAAAAAACATTTGGGTCGAGGTGACGACGCTCGTGGTGCCTGGGCTCAATGATTCGGACGAACACCTTGGTCGCGTAGCCGAGTTCGTGGCAGGACTCGATCCCGACATTCCCTGGCACGTGAGCCGATTCCATCCCGACTACGAGATGGCGGATGTTCCCGCCACGCCTCCTGCGACCCTAGAAAGGGCCTGCCGTATCGGCGAGGCGGCTGGTCTGCATTACGTCTATACCGGAAACCTGTGGGGCGACGACTACGAGTCCACCCGTTGTCCGAACTGCGGCCGGGTCGTGATTGAACGCCGCGGTTTTTCAGTGGGGGACATTCGGATTCGGGACGGCCGCTGCGTGAACTGCGGAGCCGAGATTGCCGGGGAGGGACTGCCGTGAGCGATGCCGATGGCTCTACGCTGGTCTGGACCCTGGAGAAGGTGCTTCGCTGGACGAGCGATCGATTCGCGCAGAAGGGATTTTCCAGCCCCAGGTTGGATGCCGAATTGCTCATGGCCGAGGTCCTCGGACTGGACCGTGTGGGTCTGTACCTGGACTACCATCGTCCCCTGATCGACGAGGAGTTGGCCGCCTTTCGAGGGCTCGTCAAGCGGCGTCTTTCTGGTGAGCCAGTGGCCTATATTCTGGGGCGTCGTGAGTTTTGGTCCCTGGAATTTCATGTGGATCCCAGAGTCCTGATCCCTCGACCGGACACGGAACTGCTCGTGGAACTCGCCCTTCAGCGCGTGGCGGACGTGGCCGAGCCTCGGGTGCTCGATTTGGGCACCGGGAGCGGCGCTGTGGCCGTGGCCATCGCCCACGAGCGGACCGATGCTCGTGTGTTCGCCACCGATACGAGTACCGATGCCCTGGAGGTGGCGGCGGGCAACGCCGAGCGGAACGAGGTGTCCGTCGAGTTTTTGCATGGATCGCTGTTCGAGCCGGTGGTCCCCCTGGGACTTCTGTTCGACCTCATCCTGTCGAATCCACCGTATATCGCCGAGTCGGACCTGAGCCGTGTGGAGCCGGATGTGCTTGCCTTCGAGCCCCGTGAGGCGCTCCTGGCAGGCCCAGACGGCCTGGCCGTGATCCGGCCCCTGGTTGCAGGCGCGGCGGACCTGCTCGTGCCCGGAGGCGTGCTCTTCGTGGAGATGGATCCCGACCAGATCGAGACGGTTGCCGGCCTGTTCGATGCGGACGGACGCTGGAGCGAGGTCGCCGTTCGCCGTGACCTGGCGGGTCGGCAGCGTTGCGTGGAGGCTCGCAGGACCGGGGGCCATCCGGGTGATGAGGGGCTCCGGGGCCAAGCGTCGGTTGGACATGATGACGCTCGTGAGCACGATGAAGCTCGTGAGCGCGACGAGGCTCGTGAGCGCGACGAGGCTCGTGAGCGCGATGATGCCCAGGATACTGGTGGGGCCGAGGGCAGCAACGAGGACGATCGTTCTTCGTAGGGTCCTGGTTTCCTTCCAATGCCCAAGACGGATCGGACCATCGCATAGACTGCGGTGGCGGCGATTTGGCTGTGCCGTCTGGGTTGGGCCTGGGGGGACAGCATCATCAAGAAGCCGGGTCCATGGGGGGCGTTGGGCCCGTGGCCATCGCTCGCTGCCTGCCGAGGCCACCGAAAGGTCCGGCGTGCGCCCCGAGCCGTGAGGGTGAATCCAGGCGCTGCCTGTAGGATCAGGTCTCCGGATTCGGGCCTCCGGATGGAGGGCGGCTGGTCCAATTTGGTCAGGATGCGGCCCGGTGCCCCGAATACGGATCGCCCCTCGAAGGTGAGGCGGGCGAGTGCCTGTTTGAGTCGGGTGGCAGAGCCCCGACTGCGGGTTTTCGGGTCCATGTACACGATGGCGAGTCCGCCCGAGGCGGCGACCTTGCTCATGGGGGCCATCTCGTCAACGAGGCGTCCGAGTCGGACCTCCGCGCGGTTCGGCTCCAGGCCTCCGGTTCCCACGATCATCACGGTCACGGGGCGGTCGGGTGCTGATTGAAACAGGGCGAGGGCCCGGCCCAGGGCCAGGTCGGCGGCTTCGATGCCTCGTTCCAGGAGGGTGAGGCGACGGCGCACGTCTGGGCCGGTTTCGTCCGTTCGTTTGCGGGTCGTCAGGAGGCCGCGGACCAGGTTTTCGATGCCGTCGAGGTGCAGGACGGCCAGATCCCAGTCGTCTTGCTCCGTGAGCCATCTGGCCATCAGGGGAACCTCGAGGAATTGGATGCCCTGCTGCTGCGCGAAGGTGGCTGGATCGAGCCATCCCTTGGCAAGATTTTTGAAGTCGGCTGGTGGCGGTTTCGCAATGCCAGCCTCTTCCAGGTCGCGGGAAAAACCAGCGGGCTCTGTGAACAGGATGGAGGGAGCGGTCACGTAGAGCCTTGTGCGACCCGTTTTTTGATCCGCGTCGAGCAACCTCGTCCAAAACGTGGCCCGCACGGTGACCGGGCGGGACGATCGGGAACTGCGTCGTCCCTGACCGGGCAGGTCCTGCCGATTGCGACGGACCAGGTAGCTCGCTTTTGCCCAGCCGCCGATTGTCAGGATGTGTGGTCGGATCACGCCTCTGGCTTCGAGCCAGAGCCTGGCCCTGTTTGGCGGATCGTCGAATTTGGAACCATGCTCCGAGTTCGTCGCGTTTGGGTGGTCTGTGCGGTCCGAGGCGATGGCCGTGGCCCAGAGTCGGGCCTCGGGAGGCTTTGGCTGTTGGCCGGGGGCGAAGACCGGTTCGGGCACGGCCCCGGATCGGGCGAGGTCGATCCATGGAGCGGGCCCTGGCCGGAGTGGACCCGTGTCGGGAATGGGCAGGAAGTCGGGGCTGGCACGGGCCGCGTGCCGACCTCGTCGTATTCGGGCCCTGCAGGTGGACCGCAGCCCAGGGACGCGCTGGCAGTGGAACGTGGGCAGGTCCCACAGGATGACCCGAAGGCCTTGGTCCAAGGCGAGGCGCCAGAAAGGCCGGGCCAGGACCGGTTCCCGAATTCCTCGGACGCGCGTGCCCCGCCTGAAAAAGGAGCGGGCGATGGTGCCGTGGACCGCAGGGGGCCGCCCCGTGGTGACGCTCAGCAGAGTCGGGAGGAATTGTCCGGTCTCGGCGGGGCGGAGCCGGTGCACCCAGAGCCCCCGTGCGGCCATGCGGAGCCCCGATCGTTTTGGGATGTCCGGCGGGCCAGGCCGTCGAATCGGTCCTTGGTCCGGGGACGGAGGGAGCGATGGACCATCAGGTCGAAGGGGCCGTCGCACGGGCAGAGCAGGTGGTGGTCGCCCCACGCGGTCGGTGATGGCCTTGTGTTTTCCACGTTGGTGGCGTCCGCGTTTTGGAAGATCGCGTTCGGCGGCAGGTGCTGGCAGGAAGCGACCGTTCTGCAGAAAACGATCCACCCAGACGCCTGGGAGGCCTGGCAGCACGAATATGACCAGTCGGTTTTTGGGCCGGTGCCGGCGATCGTGCTGCTCATTGCGGTTCGTCGATCGTCCGCAGGCTGGCGCAGTCAGAAGGAGCGCCGAGGCCAGGGAAGCCGCTCGAACAGTCCACGATGGGACAGATGTTCTTGTGACGGATCGATGCATGATCACGTTCTCCTTTCTCACGGAGGCCTCCTGTCCAAGCACCTGCTGTCCAAGCATCTGCTGTCCAAGCACCTGCTGTGCAGGTATCTGCTGTCCAAGCATCTGCTGTGCAGACGTCTGATGACCAAAAGCAACGCCTGTGCCATGGTGGCGGATCGCCGCAGAGGGCGACCCCGTGCGGCTGGGAGCATTTCTTGTGGCACGGGATCCTGGCCACTCGTGCGACGAGATGGCCAGATAATGGCCAGCGCGTTCGGCCCCGTCCTGGGCTTTCACTTTTTTGGGCTTGCTTGCGTCCTCTTTGCCAGGCCCCCTTTTCTCCGACCCTTTCCGTCTGCGCTTCTGACTCTTCCTGCCGTAGAGCTCCTTTCTTCGAGACGGGCTACCTCGGATGGTTACGGTGCCATCCAGGTTCCTGGCTTGTTGTCCATGGACTTGTCGAGTATAGCGTGGATGTCGGAAGGCCGGAGGCATCGTGGATCTCAGGCTTGCGCCGTGAAGGGACGGTCGCCATGGGTTCGGGTACGGCACCGAAACTGTTGGGAAGGACGAAGCTGCTCAAGGAGCTGCGGAGTCTGCTCAGGGGCTTCCGGGCCGGTTCGTCCAGTCCATTGAGTTGTTGTTCGACGGTCGATTTTGGTCGCAGGGACGTATCCTGACCACGGCGTTGGCCATGGCCGTGTCCGAGCAAGGTTTGGCGAGGGCGCTGGAGCGATCGAAATTGTAGCGGGAGGATGCATGGAACAACTGGTGATTCTTTCGATCATTTTCTTGGCGGTGTCCGGCTTTTTTTCCATGGTGGGACTGGGCGGCGGGATCCTCTACGTGCCCATTCTGCTCTTTGCCGGTTACAGCCTGAACCACGCGCCCGGAATCAGCCTAATGCTGATCGCTGCGACGTCTGCGGCGGCGAGCATCACCTTCTGGCGCAACGACAAGGTGGACTGGAGGTTGGCCCTGGTCATCGATCCGCCCACGGATGTGATGGCCTTCGTAGGCGGGTACTTCAGTGCCCAGGTGCCCAAGGGAGTCCTGAGGATTTTGCTCGCATCCATCCTCATTTTGGCCGGCTGGCTCATGTTTCGGAAAAAGGGTCGCGGCGTCATCAAGCCGTCAGGATCTCGCTGGTGGGTGTGGCATCGGCGCTTCGGGGACGAGACCTACCAGGTGAACCTGCCGCTCGTGCTCATTGCAAGCGGCTCCATCGGACTCCTGTCTGGCCTCCTCGGGATTGCGGGCGGTGTGGTCAAGCTGCCCATCATGGTGTTGCTTTGCGGTGTGCCCATGGACGTCGCCGTGGCCACCTCCACCGTGATGATCGGGGTGACGGCCTTGAGTGGCCTCGTGGGGCATCAGATACAAGGCAATGTGCTGTGGAATGTTGGGTTTATCCTGTCCGGTGTGGCCGTGGTAGGCGGCCTGATCGGAAGCCGGATTTCCCTGTCGGTGGACAAGGCGAGGCTCAAGCGGATTTTTGCCCTGGTGCTCTGGTTCGTGGCCGCCCGGTTCCTGGTCCAGACGTTCTTCGGCTGGTAGCTAGGCGAGACGGAGGGTCAGTGCTGCGGCCGTCTCGAATGATGTCCGATTTCCTACCGGCCCGCCATGATGGCGTCCACGTCTTCTTCGGCCGTCCCGATGGGCTTGAGGTCGAACTGGTCCACCAGGACCTTGGCGACTCCTGGGCTCAGGAACGCGGGCAGCGTCGGGCCGAGGCGGATGCCCTTGACCCCCATGTGGAGCAGGGCGAGCAGGACGGCCACCGCTTTTTGCTCGTACCAGGCGATGTCGAAGGATAGGGGCAACTCGTTGATGTCGGCCAAGCCGAGTGCTTCTTTGAGTTTGAGGGCGATGACTCCGAGTGAGTAGGAGTCGTTGCATTGGCCCGCGTCAAGCACCCGCGGGATGCCGTCGATGTCGCCCAGGTTCAGCTTGTTGTAGCGATACTTGGCGCAGCCGGCGGTCAGGATCACGGCGTCTTTGGGCAGGGTCTTGGCCACATCCGTATAGTACTGCCTGGTCTTATGTCTGCCGTCGCAGCCGGCCATGACCACAAAGCGCTTGATGGCTCCCGATTTGACGGCCCCGACCACCTTGTCTGCCAGGGCCACGACCTGATCGTGGGCGAAGCCGCCCACCAGGGTGCCTGTCTCCAGTTCCGTGGGTGGCTTGCAGGTCTTGGCCAGTTCGATGATGGCCGAGAAGTCCTTCTTGCCTCCTGTGGGTCGGTTCGGGATGTGCTTGGCGCCAGGCAGGCTGACCGTGCCCGTGGTGAAGAGCCGATCCTGGTAGGTGTTGTTCTTCCTGGGCGGAACGAGACAGTTCGTGGTCATCAAGATGGGACCGTTGAAGGATTCGAATTCAGTGTTCTGGCGCCACCAGGAGCCGCCGTAGTTGCCTGCGAGGTGATTGTACTTCTTGAACGCCGGGTAATAGTGGGCGGGCAGCATCTCGCCGTGGGTGTAAACGTCCACGCCGGTGTTCGCCGTCTGTTCGAGCAGTTCCTCCATGTCCTTGAGGTCGTGGCCACTAATCAGGATGCCCGGGTTGTTGCGCACGCCCAGGTTCACATTCGTGATTTCCGGGCTGCCGTACGTCGAGGTGTTCGCCTTGTCCAACAGGGCCATGGTTTCCAAGGCCATCCTGCCGGCCTGGAACACGAGCGTGACCATTTCGGGCGTGGAGAGCCCCTTTGTGGTCGAGGCCAGGGCCTGCATGAAGAAGTCGTAGATGTCGTCTTGTTCGTAGCCCAGGATAGCCGCATGGTCCGCGTAGGCGGCCATGCCTTTGAGACCGATGACCAGCAGCTCTCGAAGGGACCGGGCGTCAGCATCGCCCGTGGTGAGCACGCCCACCTTGGGCGCCTTGGCCTCGAAGCTGATGTCGCTGGGCGACCAGGTCGCTGCGTCGTGCAGTTCACCCTCGAATGGCCGGCCGTGCTTTTTTTCGTAGGCTTCCAGAAACTGCTTGCGCAGCTCCTCGCGATGCTCCAGGCCCGTCTGGATCATGGACAAGAACCGTTGCTCGTCCCAGCTCGCGTTCGAGATGGTGGCGAACAGGCCCTCGGCCACGAATCGGCCCGTGCGGTTGCTCCGGATATCGAATTCCTGGAGCAGCTCGGCGTAGAGAGCGATGCCCTTCAAAGTATAGATGAGCAGATCCTGAAGATTGGCCAGGTCGTTCGATTTTCCGCAAACGCCGCGGGTCGTACAGCCCGTGTTCTTTGCTGTTTCCTGGCATTGAAAACAGAACATGTGTGCATCTCCTTCTTTGAGTTGTCTGATTCGACTCCTGTGCCGTCGAATCGTTCATCCTTGCGGGTTTTCATCGTTTGCAGTCCGACCATTCGGTTCAGTCTGCAGTTTCTTTGTGGGTAAATAGTAAACAGGCACCAGGATGTCAATATAAAAGGTCGCAAGACGAAAAGTTCGGCCACATTCGAACAAAGTTCGGCCACACTCGAACATGGTTGGTTGTGCATCCGGCCCTGTCCATGGAGTCACCGTAGACCTGTCCATCGAACGGGCGCGGACACGACTTGACAGGGCCGATACCGTCCGTACCATGGGCTGGTGTCTTTGGTGTGTTCCTTGGGACGTGGTTGTTGGTGCGTGGTTCGTTGAGGAGAGACGCCCAAGACGATCAGAAGATTTCCGCAGGCAGGAAAGGAAGAGGAAAGCCATGACGGATCAGGAATTCTTGGATGTGTTTGGTTCGTGGGTCGGCTCACTCAAAGAGGATGCCACGGCGATTCGTGCCGGGTACGAACTTGAAGGGGCTGAACGGGAAGCAAAGCGGATCTTGGTGGCGGGCCTTTCCTACCTGCTTCGCAAGATCGACATCGTGCCGGATTATCTGGGTGGGCTGGGTTCGGTCGACGATGCCATGGTGCTTCGACTGACTGCGGCGAAGGCCCTGGCCCATGGTTTGGCTGGGCTGGACGGCGAGATCACGGATCGGCTCACCAAGATGGCCGGTGAGGTGAAGGTGGTCGAGGAGTTCCTCGGGGACGACTATGCGGCCTTCGAGCGGTACGTGGACAGTCTGCCAGACATGGCGGTACGTGGTCGCACGGCTGACGCGGTCCTCGACGATGCCGGGCTGGCCGAGCAGTTCGGCTATGAATTGAACGATGAGCTGAAGAGCTACGAGATTCGCCCCATCGAGGGCGGCGACAAGGCGATTCGTGAGCTTCGATCGTTCGTTCGCGCCAAGGTCAACAAGAAGAAGTAGCACGATGAGAATCGCCCGAGTGGGCGGCCATCCGGCGCTATGGAGTCGATAGCACACTCTTTTTCCTCACGATCTCGGACGCGGTGACGCTCGGGATACGTTCGGCCTGCCTGCCGGATTCCCTTTCGAACCATATCAACACGAAGTGCATCGACAACGAACACAGATGATTGTATATCGCGGAGGTGATTCAGGAGGATGATCCAGGAGATCGATAACCTGTTTCGAAATGCATAGGAGGTTCGTGATGAAAGATTTTTTGGATGTTTTAGGTATCAAGGCTGAAAATTCCGGTGTGTTCGCTGGTGAATGGATCGAAAACCCGTCTGGCGGGACCCTCGTATCCGTTTCCCCCGTGGACGGCAAGGAGATCGCCCGGGTCAAGATGGCCGGCCCTGAGGACTATGAGAAGGTGGCGCAGTCGGCGAGCAAGGCCTTTGCCAAGTGGCGGATGACGCCGGCTCCCAAGAGGGGCGAGGTGGTTCGTGAGATCGCCAACGCTCTGAGGGAGTACAAGGAACCGTTGGGTAAGCTCGTTTCCTATGAGATGGGAAAGATCGTGGCCGAGGGCGAGGGTGAGGTGCAGGAGATGATCGACATCGCCGACTTCGCCGTCGGCCTTTCGCGGCAGCTCTACGGCAAGACCATGCATTCGGAACGACCCGCCCACCGGATGTACGAGCAGTGGCATCCCTTGGGGACCGTCGGGATCATCACGTCCTTCAATTTCCCCGTGGCCGTTTGGGCCTGGAACGCGATGCTCGCCGTCGTGGCCGGCGACACCATGGTCTGGAAGCCATCGTCCAAGACGCCTCTGTGCGCCATCGCCGTACACAATATCGTGAACCCCATCATGGAGAAGCACGGCTTTGGCGGCGTCATGAATCTGTTCGTGGGGCGGGGCGGCAAGATCGGTGAGACCTTCATCGCCGACAAGCGCGTTCCGTTGATCAGTGCCACTGGGTCTTTCCGAATGGGCCGTAGGGTTGGCGAGGTGGTCGGCCGTCGGCTGGGTCGCACCCTCCTCGAACTGGGCGGCAACAATGGCATCGTCGTGACCAAGGATGCGAACCTGGACCTCGTTGTTCGAGCCGTGCTGTTTGGCGCGGTTGGGACCGCGGGACAGCGTTGCACCACCACGAGGCGACTGTTCCTGCACGAGGACGTCTTCGACGAGGTGGTGGACCGGCTCAAGAAAGCCTATGCCCAGGTGCTCATCGGTGACGCTCTGGATCGGAAGACAGTCATGGGGCCGTTGGCTGACAAGGCGGCGGTCGAGATGATGATGGCGGCCCTGGAGAAGGTGAGCGAACAGGGCGGCGAGGTGGTCTGTGGCGGAAAGCGGCTGGAAGGCTCTGGCTACGAGTCGGGATGCTACGTTGAGCCGACCATCGTGGTGGCGCCGCACGACCTGCCCCTTATGCAGCAGGAAACCTTTGCCCCCATTCTCTACGTGGTCAAGTACAAGGACTTGCAGGATGCCATTTCCTGGCACAACTCGGTGGACCAGGGTCTGTCGTCGGCCATTTTCACGAACGACATGATCTCCGCCGAGACGTTCCTGAGCCATCGTGGCTCCGATTGCGGCATCGCCAACGTGAACCTGGGGACCTCGGGAGCGGAGATTGGCGGCGCCTTCGGTGGCGAGAAGGACACCGGTGGCGGCCGTGAAGCCGGCTCGGATGCATGGAAGGCCTACATGCGCCGCCAGACCTGCACCCTGAACTGGTCCACGGAGCTGCCTTTAGCCCAAGGCATCACCTTCGGAGACTGATTGCCCGAGTTCTTGTTGGGCGATTCATCTTTGGGCGCGGCTGGCTTTGAGTCGGCCGCGCCTTTTTTCTACCCTCAGATTCTACCCTCAGATTTTCCTGGATCGAAGAAGGCCGGCATCCGTCAGTGGAGGGTGACGATAGAGATGCCCGCTGGGTGGAGCAGCCAGAGACGGCCCCGCTTGTCCTTGGTGACGGCTCGGACGTTTGCCTGGAGCAGTCCGGCGTCGTCATCGTACAGGGTCGCCGTGTGGTTTTGGTATTTGATGAGTCCTTCGGACGAAGCCATCCAAACGGTGTCTCCGTCGACGGTTAGGTCACCGACCCGTGCGTCGATGTCGGGTAGGGTGGCCAGGTGGAACGCCGACCCGCGCCAGAAGTTTACGCCTTCGGCCGTGGCGGCCCACAGCGTTCCGTTGGGGGCAAGGGCCAGGGCACGGACGACGTCGCTGGAGAGACCGTCGGCTCCTGAACGACACCGCAATTTGGACGGCTGCTGGACCTCGCAGGCTCCCTGGTTCGTGGCCACCCATACGGTGGAACCCTGAAAGGCGAAGTCGGATACGCTGTTGGGCAGGCTCAGGCTTCCGTGTCGCACTTCGCCTTGGCCCTGGAAATTGCGATGGTAGAGGATCGTCCCGTCCGGATGGACCTGGACGGCCCCGAACGAGTCCTGGTCGCCGGATTGGTCCATGTTGGCAATGCCGATCCACAGGTCGCCGTTTGGTGCGTACGCAGCCGTGGTCACGGCCAGGGGAGACGTTCCGCGGATGGGATCCGACAGGGCTCTGAACTTCCAATCGTCGTCTTTGAGATAGGCGATGGTCAGTGCTCCCACTTCGTTTCGTGCGATGGCGGTCACTCCGCCCTTGGGGTCGTTGAGGAAATAGAGGGGCTTGATTTCTTCTTCCGTGCCGCTCAGGTCATCGATGGATGTCCAGTCGGTATCATCGAATTTGAAGGCGCTGCCCCCCGTTCCAACGTAGCAGTCGATTGGGCCTGTGCAGGCCACGGACAGGTATCTCGCTCCAACGACGAGATCCGACGTGCGGTAGAGCGTGTAGCGCCTGCCTCCATCATACCGAGATACGCCGTTGGACTGTGTGCCCAACCAGAGTTTGCCCATGGCGCTCTGTGCATTGGTCACGTGGGACGGAAGGGGAATGGTCAAGCGAGTAAGGCAATACTTCGGTGCCGAATCGAGGCCGATGAGTCGGAGACCGGCCTTGTGCGACGATGGACAGGTCCCTTGTTTCATGAGGTAGAGGTGGTTGCCCGCTGCCAGATAGAGCTTGTCCACGGCGAAGCTCGACCATTGCAGGAGCACCGCAGGCTTGGGTCGATAGGTGTACCAGCGGTCTTTGACTCGGATGGCGAGACGGTCTCCCTGGTCGCAGGATCCCAGGGCCATGATGCCCGTGTCCGAGAAGGAGAGGTGGGAGACGTTGGTCATGATCAGACCGTGGCTGCGTTCATGTTTCACACACTTCGCTGGCGTGCAATGCCACAGACCTTTTCCGTTGGTGCCCACCCACACCGCATCCGATCGAATATCGTTTAGAATCGCCGTGACCGGCAGATCCTTGCGCACGAAGATCCATCGGCCAAACACGTACCGGACCAGCCCTTTAGCCCCGCCGGCCCAAATACCGGTGCCGTCTGCAGACGGGGCAATGCTTTGGGTGTCCTGACCCAGGGGACAATTGGTGTATTGGCGCCACTTCTGTCCGTCGTATCGGGCGATGCCTTCGGGCGCCGCGATCCACAGACCATTGTGGGCGTCGGGAGCAAGAGCCAGGATTTGGTTACCGGGCAGCCCGTCGTTCTTGGTCAGGGTCACGGCCGTGGCACGGGCCAGGTTCCATCGGATGAGACCGTTGCTCGTTCCCACCCACAGGAAACCGCTTTGCGCCACGAGATCGTTGACGTGGGAGGATTCGGTGTACACCTCCACTTTGAGGCCTTTTCTCGTGCGGCCGGTGGCATGCGCAGGCTTCTTGGGGTGGCAGGCGCACAGCCCGGCCATCACCGACCAGGCCACGACGGCAATCGACGATGCTCGGAGCTTTCGTCGTCTTGGCGGTAAGACGGTGGGGGCGAAATCGATGTCCGGCCGGCGTCTCTGTGGTCCGTACTTCATCCTTGCGGCCTCTCTTCTATCATGAGGTGCGTTGTGGTGACCTGCCTGCTTCATGATGTGGTATGTCCGAATTTCAAGTGTTCCTTCATACAAGAATGCTCAGCTTTGAATGAAAACGCAATTTTGATGGAATTTTTGTATTCTACCAGGGATTTTTCGGCAAGGCCAGCACGGATCCAGCACGGATTCGGCAAGGCCAGCACCGACCACGATAGAAACGATCCAAGGTTTGGAGACCGAGCCGTGGTGAATCAGGGGTTTCCAAATGTGGCCCCATGGTCCCGGTTGAGGTATAATGATGCAGAATGACGCGGGAACGGTCGTCGGATCGAGCCGCTGGACTGTCGCTTTGCCCCAAGGCAGAGTGATTTCGCGGATTGCAGCATTGGGGCGAGGTATTCGATGCGGTTTCATTTTGGCATCATAGGGCGGGTTGCCCTCATTGGACTGCTGCTGTTGCTGTTGTCCGGGAACCGGGTTTTCGGCTACGGTCGGCCGCAGTCGGCGCGGCCCTCGTCCGAGGTGACGCCTCGGACCGTATCGGGGAGGAATGCCGAGTACCGATTTCGCCTGCCTTGGAGCGGATTGCCGATTTCAGGTCGTCTGCCACGGATCCGGAACCATCGATCTCAAAGGGCCTGGAAGGGCCGTGTGGGGCCGACGAAAGCGCCTGGTTTTTTCTGGGCGCACCGTGTGCTCGTGGTTTCGTTGCGGTATGAGCGCGGTAAGGTGCGTGCCCTGTCGCGTCACGTCGTGCAACTGAAGCGGCCCAAACGTTACCGACGGCTCGACGGCCGCTTCCTGCTGAGAGGCTCGCATCACGGCAAGCGTCTCTTCGAGGTGGCCTTCGATTTTCCGCTCCTTGGGGCAACCGCTTCTTATACGAGACGTGACCGGGCGATCCTTTCCAAGATGGCACGAGGGTTGGTCAGTCGGGTTCGTGTCGTGGTTCCCTGGGACCGGGATGCCGATCGGCTGGTTCTGGTGGATCGCATGGGTGGCAGGTCCATGGTCATCAAATTTCCAAGGAAGCCCCGGCCCGCCATGTGTCGGGTTTCGGGGAGCCACGATGCGGGGAACCATGGGGGGAAATGAGGCGTAACGGTTCACAGACGATCCTGGGGCCGGACGGGGAGTCGGCGGTCGATCCGGGACGGTGCACGCCGCGTGGCCGTGCCGGCCGGGCGCTTGGATTTCCGGGCGCGGCCACGGTCGTCTTGACGGCAGCCGTGACGGCCATGGTTTCGGTGGTCGGCGCCTGCGGACAGCCGCGACCAGCCACATGTCCCACGGCCCGTTGCAGCGTGTCGGAGCGGCCTCCCACGAGGCCCGCAAGACCGATGCCGAGACCTGCTGTCGGTTTTTTGCAGCACACGAGTCACGCGCTGCTTCGCGTGGGCTCGTACGGCCCCGTGTCGGTGGCCTTGAATCCGAAAGGAACCCTCATGGCCGTGGGCAGTCGGTACGGGCAGGTCCGCATCGTCAGGCTCGTCGATGGTCGCGTCTTGAGAGTCCTGGGCCATGGCGATGAACTTCGGGACGGGGTCCTGGTGGATTTTTCCCGCGACGGCAATTTTCTGGTGACCGCCGGCTACGAACTGAATCGTGTGCGGGTCTGGGATCCGGATCTCGGTACTCTGAAGCGAGAGTTTGCCGTGTCCATGCACCGGATCAACAAGTTGGCGGTGTCCCGTGGCGACCGGGTGCTCCTGGCGGGCGACGGTGGCCGAATCGAGGGCTATGAGGCTGGATCCGGGAAGCGGATCGGTCGGATCAAGACTCGCTATGGCCTCGATGTCGCCGCTCTGGACGCAACGGCGGACGGTCGATGGGCCACGGCGGTCGATGAAGGGGGGGACCTGGAGATCTATAACCTGGAGAGTTGGCAGCGGGTCGGTCGGGCCACCATCGGAGAGAACCTGGAGGCCGTCCAGTTGACGCCTTCGGGCGATGAGGTGGCGGTGGGTTTGGCCGACGGTGTGGTTCGTTTCTATCATGTGCCCTTTGCCGATCGGGTCCAGGGCAAGACCTTCCGCGTGGCCGGCCGAATCTCCGAACTCAAGTTTTCTAGGGATGGGATCCGTCTGGCCGCCGGTCTGGAAGGCGGCTCGGTCGTTGTGTTGGACGGCCGAAGCGGCAAGGAACTGCGGCGTTTCAAGGGAGACGACAAACCAATCGGCGGTGTGGTCATGGGGTCGGATTGGGTCGTGGCGGTGGAACGTGATGTGGGCGTGCACGTCTGGTTCAGTTCCAAGGCACAGTTCCACCTACCCAGGCCGCAGCCCCTGCCTCGGCCCGCGGCACGCGATCCGCTGCCCGCCCTTCTGCGCAGCGTTGCGGTCAGGACGATCTTTCCTGTGCCGTTTCGAATCAACCGAATTGCCCTCGATCGTCATGGATACCTGGTGGCGGCCACGGCCAGACCGGAGCAGGTGGCCGTCTGGGACGCCCTGTCCGGCCGACTCAAGTGGCGGTCCAAGAAGCCTCCCGGCCATGTGTCGTACCAGACGTACCTGGCCCGAAAGGCCCCGCCGCCAGTGGTGGTCGCCTTCAATCCGAGGAACAGCCGACTCTATGGCTTCGGGCGATCGAATCGGATCTATCGTTGGCACGGTGTCACCGGAAGCCCTGCGAGGTATTGGCTGAACGCCAAGGGCACGCTTCGCGGGCTCATCTTCGCCCACGATGGGCGGTCCTTCTTCGCCCTCATCGAAGAGGGCAAGGTGCGGCACTATCAGACGGACGGAACGCCGCTCGGCAGCCTGACGGTCAAGGATCGTCCGTACTGGATCGGCGTCTGTCCCACGGGCAGGAGGTTTGTGACCGTTTCTGGGTGGGACGGGCTGAACATGTACGAAGTGGCATCGCGCAAGCTCAAGTGGCGCAAGGAGTCGGGCAGCATCGATCGATACGAGATCTTGGCCATTCGGTTCGATGCGGCCTGCCGCAAACTCTACACGTACCATCGGACGGGGTTCGTCCGGATCCACGACGTGGAGACAGGGGCGATCCTGGCGAGGAAGCTCATGCATTTCGACCATCGGTCGTCGACCTGTTCGTTCTTTCCCGGCGGGGACTGGTTGGCCTGTAGCTGGGGCCGGAGAACGACCATCTTGCCGGTCGGCCCCGGGACGTGGCGTGCGTTCCTGGATGTGCCCGTCGGTATGCCTGGAGCCGTCGAAGGTTTGGCGCCCTCGTTCGACGGGAACGCATTGGCTGCCGTTGTGGGTATCCAGGGGCTCATCGTGTGGCAGTTCGGGAGGCGCAAGGGTGTTCCCGCTGCGGCCAAAGGCCACGCGGCGCCACGCCCGGTGCCCACTCCGGGCCGTCGGCCGGGAGTGTCTCGTGGCCCCAGGGTGGCCCAGCCGCGACTCGTGTTTCCGCGTTCCCATGGTTTGCGTCGTCGCAGCCCCGGTCTTTCACCTGTAGCGCCCAGGAAATCGGGGAGGCGCGGACCGGGACCAGCACGGCCTCCGGCACCGAGACCTCGGTGAGGGAACGTTCGTAGCTGGCACCGCGGGATGCGAGCGCTCTGCACATGCGCGCAGATGCGCCGTTTGAGGACGGCGCATCGAGGTTTGTCAGTCCACGGTGATATCGGCGAACAGGGGAGCCAGCGTCCGGTACAGGTCGATGAGGGACTGGTGGATGACTCTGGTGTCCGTCATGATGGGGAAGAAGTTCGTGTCTCCGTTCCAACGAGGCACGATGTGCATGTGGAGATGCTCGTCGATGCCGGCTCCTGCTGCACGTCCCAGGTTCATGCCGATGTTGAATCCCTGCGGGTGGAATGCGTCTGCGAGTTTCGTCGTGGCGATGCGGACGAGCAGGTTCAGGGCGACGTATTCGCCGCGGGTCAGTTCGTTGAGGTCCGCCGTGTGTCGGTTGGGCACCACCATGAGGTGTCCGCCCGTGTACGGGTATCGGTTCAGCATCACGTAGGCGTGTTTCGACTGATAGATGACGCCTCGTTCTTCGTGTTCTTTTTCTGGGCAGGTCGCTCGGTTGCACAGGATGCAGCCGTCTTCTCGTTTTTCCTGGCCAAGGATATAGGCGCTGCGCCATGGAGCCCACATCTGTTTCATCGTCTACTCCTCATCCGGTTCATCGTGTCGCCGTCCGGTTCATCGTG
>JAGGXR010000055.1 GCA_021162935.1 Deltaproteobacteria bacterium | reverse complement strand
CGTGCAAAGCGAGGTTTTCACCTCCCTCGTGTCAAGTTTGCGGCCCGTCTAGTCGCGGTTTCGATGAATCAGGTGGCGCCGAGAGGTCGGATTCGCCGTGGCGCGAGAACTCGTCGCTGGTTTTCTGCGGCGGTGGTTGTGCTGCCATCACGTTGCTGTGGCAGTAAGGGTTCGTTCTGCTGCCATCGCATTGCCATGGCAGTAAGGGTGGGGATTGGAGGGAAAGGGGAGAGGGAAGAGGGAAAGGCCGGTTACTCGCAGGCTTCCTCGGTATACACCATTTGGTAGGTCATGGTGTACTGCTTGCAGGAACGAACCGACTGGACGTATTCGATTTTGACGAAGAAGTCCCAGGAGTCGTCGAGGCCGCAGGTTCCCGTCCATTGCAGGGCCACGCCCCAGGTGTTTCCAGTCCATTCGTTGGCAAGGTTTTCGTCGGATTTGAAGGTCTGCTGATCGCCACCGCACTGGCCGTCATCGTCAGCGTAGATGGTGATGAGTACGTCGGTTGGTTGGAGGTCGTCGGGCAGTTCCACCGTGAAGATGGAATAGAAGTAACACTGGTCGTCGAAGAGGTGACAGGAATGGGTTGCCTCTTCGGTGTGGATCTTGTACCAGTCCACATCGGTTTCCGGATAGAGGGTGGCAGGGAAGCTGACCTCGCTAGCACCTTCGTTGATGATACCCAGGTCCCGGACGTGGTCGCAGACTTCGTTTTGTTCGTAGGTGTCGCCGGTCAGGTTGTTGTCCGTGTCGCCGTCGCAGTCGTTGTCCTTGCCGTCACAGATCTCAGTGGCAGGCTCGGTCTGTCCCGTGCAGTCGCCCCAGTGGCCGCCGGCCAGGCAGGTCTGGGTGCCTTTTGCGCATTCGCCTTCATCGGATCCACAGGGCTGGTTGTCGCTTGGGGTGCAGGAGCAATCTTCATCGACGTCGCCGTCGCAGTCGTCGTCTTCGCCGTTGCAAGCCGAATCATCGGCTGCGGGCTGGACGCCGCCCTCGCAGGCCTCGGCCCAAACGCCGTTGACACAGGTCTGGAGCCCTTGGGCGCAGACACCCACGTTCGTTCCGCAGGGCCTTGTTTCCCCGGCCACGCAGTCGCAGGTTTCGTCTGTCTGGCCGTTGCAGTCGTTGTCTTTGCCGTCGCAGATTTCCGTGTTTACTTTGGGCGCGTCGCAGTCTTCCCAGACCCCGTCGTTGCAATATTCGTAACCAGAGCCGCAGGCGGTCTGACAGCTTCGTCGCAGGCCGGTGCTTCCGCCCTCGTCTGTCTGGCCGTCGCAGTCGTCGTCCAGGCCATTACATTCTTCGGGCTTGGGGATGCAGGCTGGTGTGGTATCGTCATCGCTGCAGCCGGATTGGGCCACGATGCTCACCGTGCCGATGCCGCCTGCAAAGAAGATACTGGCGGTGATGGCGTATAGTTTGGTTCTGAGTTGCATGGGTACTATGCTCCTTTCCTTAGCTTGGTGGATACCCTATTTTGCGCGTGTTGCCGAGTAATACGCATGTTGCCGAGTAATAGACGTATTTTGCCATACAAAAGATGGTAGCACAACAATTTTGATGAGATGGTTGTAGAAAGGAGAACGGCTTGCTTTGAGGGCCTGCCCGGGATCGAACGATGTGGCAGATGGTGCGTTCGGTGCATTGCAGCCACGTGTGGCATGACACCGGTCGTTGACGGATGTGATGTGGGACGATTTTTGGGCGGCTCAGGATTTGCGTTTTTTGAATTTCTTGAAGAACCGTCGAGATGCCGAGATTTCAGCGCCTTCTTCCTTGGCGAGCGCGCGCAGCAACTCTTCCTGCGCGGAGGTGATTTTGGTCGGGATTTCCAGGTTGAGCCGCACGTACAGGTTTCCCTGGCCGCGTCTCGACAGGTTTGGCAGCCCTTTGCCTTTCAAAACGAAGGTATGGTCCACGGGAGTCCCGGCGGGAATCTCCATGGACATGGTTCCCTCGACGAGTGGGATCTCCACTTCGGTTCCCAGCACGAGTTGGGCGTACGTGACATCCACCCTCGTGAGGAGGTCTGCCCCATCCCGTTCGAACCGATCGTCCGAGGCGACGTGGCAGGTCACGTAAAGGTCTCCGGGAGATGCCCCGGCCGGACCAGCTTCGCCCTTGCCTGCGACGCGGAGCGTCATGCCATCGTCGATGCCAGCGGGGATGGTCACCTTGAGCGATTCCGTTACGACCTGGTAGCCACGGCCTTTGCAGTCGGGACATTTTTCATGAATGAGACTGCCCTCTCCGCGACAGGTGGGACACGTGGTTTGGATCACGAAGAAACCCTGCTGATGCACGACCTGGCCTCTGCCCTGGCAGGTGGGACAGATTTCTGGTTGGGTTCCAGGTTTGGCTCCCGTGCCGCCGCAGGTCGCGCAGGCAGCACGTCGGCGTACCTCCACCTCTTTGACCGTCCCTTTGGCGGCTTCTTCGAACGTGAGGTCCAATTCCGTAGGGAGGTCACGGCCACGTCGCGGGTCGCGACGCCGCGATGAGAACCCGAAGAGGTCACCGAAGATGTCACCGAAGTGGGAGAAGATGTCGTCTACGCCGCCGAATCCGGAAAAGCCGCTGCCCTTGAGACCGTCGTGGCCGTATTGGTCATAGATCCGTCGCTTCTCAGTGTCGCTGAGGACTTCGTAGGCTTCCGCAGCCTCTTTGAACCGGTCTTCTGCTTCTTTGTCGTCTGGATTGCGGTCCGGGTGGTACTTGACGGCCAGGCGGCGGTAGGCCTTCTTGATTTCCTGTTCGTTCGCGTCTCGGGAAACGCCCAACACTTCATAATAGTCTTTTTTGTCCATGGCCGAGACAACCTAATACCTGTTCTATGCGAAGTCAACGAGACAGCTCGATTGCTCGTTTTCGAACGAACGTTTGGTGGTTGTCCTACGGTTGCGGTCTGGAGCCCTGTGCGGCGATGGACCTAGACGATGGAGGCGGGACGGATGACGGATGGAATCGGCACTGTGGACGGTTGCGAACGCAACGTGTAAAGTAAAAGCACGATTTGTTTGATGTGAGGAGATATCAGGAGGTTTATCCATGAAAAAATCGACTGATTTTTGCGCATGGAAGAGCAACATCAGCGTTGCGCTCGCCGTTCGGTTGGTTTCCGTGCTGTCGGCCTTGGTCGTGTTGTTTCCTGTGACGGGGATGGTGGGCTGTGGCGACGACAGCGGGTCGGGCAAGCACGATGCAGCAGGCTTTGGGGATGGTGGCTCGGATGGTCAGGGTGCCAGGGATGCATCCATTGGCGATGGGACGGTAAGAGACGGAGGTGCCGGTGATGCGGCGTCATCGGACGGTGGTGGCGGGCAGACGGATACGTTTGCGTTTCTGGCCTACGGCGACAGCAGGGCCGGTGGGTCGGACTGCGAAGGGAATCGGGTGCACATCGCTCTCGTGAATCGCATGCTGAATGAGGCTGACGTCGTCTTCGTGTCCAACATGGGAGACATGATCACTGGGTACGCCGATACCACCTGTTTTGCGGCGAATGGTTCCTGCACCGACTCCGACGCCTACGGGAATCTTTCTCAAATCGTCGCGCCCCTGGCGAATCGACAGCCGCCCGCCGGAGTGCCCGCCTCGTTCATTCCCGTTATCGGGAACCATGACGACGGGGTTCCTGACTGGTACCCCGACCCCTGTGGGGGGCGGATCTGCGATGCGTTTGACCTGACGGTCCTCATCAACCATTCGACTCCGAACAATGATGTCTGTGGTGACGACTATCCAGGCTATGCGTATTATTCGTTCACGTATGGCGGGGTCGCCTTCTTCGTTCTCCATGTGAACAATGACTACTTCGACTTTTTTGAGTGCAACTATCCGCCGGACGGGTACAGCAGCTGTCGTGACTACTGCAAGAACGGACCCCATGACCAGACGAGGTCGGACACCTGTTGGAACGTGCATCAATACGACTGGTTGGCGCAGCGCCTGGCCGCCGCATCCAGCGATCCGACGGTGAACCACATCGTGGTGTTCCAGCATGCGCCCGTCTACACGAGTTTCGACGATCATCCTGCGGTGCAGGCTGGGCCGGACTTGGCCGAACTCTACGACCAGTATCACGTGCAGCTCGTGATGAATGGCCACAATCATACGTACGAGCGCACCGTGCCCATCCAAGCCGGGCAGCAGGCTGCAGACGGCACCGTATACATCACGACTTCCGGTGGTGGGGTCGAGATGTATGAACCTGCCGGCGATTGGTTCACCGCAGCCTCTTCCGACCAGCATCATTATGTGCGTGTGGACGTCACCAAGAGCGCATTGACCGGGAAGGTGGTGGCTGAGGACGGGTCGGTCCTGGACCAGTTTACCATCCAGTAGCGATCATGGCTCTCGGCGAGGCGAGGCGAGGCGGAGACTTGGCCTTCGACTCGATGTTGCAACCAGACGGGCATATCTTGTATAGTAACGGGCATATATAGGAACGGGCATATGGAGGAACGGGCATATGCGCGAGTCTCGGACATGATCGAGGCGGGTCGCTTCCAGGCCGCTTCTTTGAAACGTGAGGACGGGTCGTCTTTTCTGCTGCGCGGGCGGCATGCTGCCCCGTGCCTTTTCGATTGTCCTTGGAGTCAGGGTTGATACGACAGGACCATGATGTGAGCGAGCCGCTGAAGACGCGAGCCGGCCCCTTGCCTGCTCCTGTGCCGCGACGCATCGGCTCGTTGCGGCTTGTGCCTTTCTGTGTCTCGTGTCTTCTTGGATTCGTGGCGCTCGGGGCGAACGCGGCCCATGCCTCACCGGCTTCTTTGTATGGGTTGGGGGCGAGATGGTCGGCCATGGGGGGGGCAGGCGTTGCCACGGCCAATGATTTTGCTGCCTGTTTCTACAACCCTGCCGGGCTCGCTCGGGCTCGGACCGGATCGGTGGAGGTCGGTCTGCTGCTCCATGCCGGATGGCTCTCGGTTCCAGGTGGCACGAGAGGCGTGGGCGGACCAGCAGACGCGGTGTTGGGCCTGTCGGTGCCCCTTCCTCTCAAGCGTTGGTTGGCCAGGCGCATCTGGTTCGGCCTGGCGTTCACGACCCCACCGAATCGACTCGCCCGGCTCACGGCGCCCATGCCCTCCGACATTTTTTATCCCTATTACGAGAACCGAGGCGATCGCCTCATGATCCTTCCCGGGTTGGCGGCTCGGGTCATCGACCGGCCTTCGTGGGGCCGGCTGACCGTGGGCGTGGCGGCCAATGTATTGGCCAACCTGTCGGGCGTGGTGGTGGCCGAGCAGGGGGCTGCCAGGAGTATCCAGGCTCGGGTCTCGGAAAAATTGTCCACCCTGGTTCGGGTGAATGCAGGGGTGGATTATGCGTTCGGTGACTGGTCAGTGGCTTTGGCGTACCGTCAGGCCTTCGCCATCCGAATGACGACCACGTCCGCCAACCGGGTTGCCGGAGCTGACCTGGACCTCGACATCGTCGCCGACGTCCTTTACGACCCACACACATTTTCTCTCGGGTTGTCCTGGAGTCCTACCAAGTGGCTGCTGGCCCTGCAACTCGATTATGCGCTTTGGCGGCTCTACAAGGGGCCATTCGTCGGGGTGTCCAGCGTGCTGCCTTTGGTGGGGGCGCTTCAGGGCGATCCGCCCGAGATCCAGTTCCATGACGCGGTCGCCCTTCGGTTGGGTATGGAGCGTCGCATGGTCGTTGGGCGCAAGGGAGTGGAGCTGTCCGTTCGGGCCGGCCTGGCGTTCGAGACGACCCCGGTGCCGGTGCAGCACGGTCGGACGAACATGCTCGACGGCGACAAAGTGTCCGCCATGTTGGGATTGGGGGTCAACCTGGGCCGGGTGTTTCGCCGCAAGGTATGGATCGACCTGCATGGGCGCCTCGATGCCCTGATTCCCAGGACCATGGCGAAGCGAATCGACACGCCCAGTCAGCAATGTCCGGCTCCGCCGGTTGGGTCCGTGGACCCGGACGACGTCCTGGTGGACGAGCAGCCCTGCGACCGGACCGACCCAGGCACCCTCGGGTTCCAGACTTCGAATCCAGGCTACCCGAGCGTGCACAGTCAGGGCTTCGTGTTGTCCGGCAGCTTGATGTTTGGGATGGAACTGTGACGGCCACAACGATCATAGGACGATGTTTTTCGGGACGTGGACGTCCTGCCTGGACCGCCCTGCTGGTCGCTGTTCTGGCCATCCTGGCGTCGTCGGCTCGCGCCCAGGCCGACCCAACGGAACTGTTTGGCCTGGATGCCCGCACCATGGGCATGGCCAATGCCGGTGCCGCACTCGGAGGGTCCTGGGCGTCCGCGACGCACAATCCTGCTGCCGCCGCGCTGGCTCCTCGCATCGAGATCGGGGTGGGCTACGGATACGGTCATGCCTGGATGACGGTGAACCATCACGACGGCGGGCTGATGGACATGCGCGGCATCGCTTTCGGCGTCGTTGCTCCGTTCGATCTGCCCAAGGGCCTGCGCTTGTCCTTCGCCATGACAGCGTACGTCCCCGACCAATTTCTCGCCCGCGTCCAGCTCATTCCAGCCTATGAGCCCCGATTCGTTCGTCTGGACAACAGTCCCAATCGGATTTCGGTCACGCCCGTCGTGGCGCTCAAGGTATGGCGCTTGCTGTCTTTGGGTATCGGCGCCGCCGTGCTGGCGGATGCATCCGGAAAGGGCGTGCGGTTCGACGTGGGCGTCAAGGGGGGCACCAAGGTGGGCGAGGCGGCGGTAGACGTGGATCTGCCTACCAAAGTCGCTCCCATCGCCGGCGTGTTTTTCGGCCCGATTGGCGGCTTTTCCGTTGGTATCGTCTACCGCGGTGAATTGGACATGCGTCTGGCCCTGGACATCCTGGCAAACGTGGACGTCGCGGGCGTGGTCACAGGTGACACCGTGATCGATATGAGGGCAGTGAACTACTTCACGCCGCAGAAATTGACTGCTGGATTAGCCTATAATTGGCGTAATCGTATCATTGCCGCCGCGACTTTGACCTGGCGAGACTGGTCTGCGTTTCGGTCGGGGACGGCGGACGTGCGTCTTTTCATGGATCTCGGTCTGAGTCCACCCATGCTCCAGACCGAGATGCCTGCGGATAATTTTCAGGACACGCTGTCCGTTCGGGTGGGTGGTGAGTATCGCCATCCTCTCGATCATGGGCGTGGGCTTACGTCTCGCGTTGGATACGGCTTCGAGCCAAGTCCGGTCCCGGCGCAGATTGGTTTGTCGGCCCTGTTGGACAACGATCGGCATATCGTCACGGCTGGATTCGGCGTGGATCTGGGACGCATTTCCCAGATCGTGCCTTGGGTCGTGCGGATCGACGTGGCGATCCAGTACCATCATTTGATGAATCGGGTGGATCAACGGGCGCTGCGTTGGGGAGGTTTGGGTGGAGGCGGCCTGATCTATGGTGGCGACATGCTGCATGTGGCGCTCAGTGGAACGGTGGGGTTCTAGTCATGCAACGACGAGCCATGCAGCAACGACGACCAGTATGTTTCGGGATCGGGTCGCAGCAAAGACCCATGCCCGGGACGGGGCGGACCAGACGATTCGCCGGACGGTTCGCCAGACGATTCGTCGGACGGTTCGCCGGCCTCGGCTCCATGGCCCTGGTCGATTTGGTGCTCGTTTGGGCTGGAATCGTGTCGGGCCTCGTCTTTGGGACCGTTTCGTGCGGCATGGCCCCGAGCCCGTCGTTCACTGGGTCCAGGTTTCAGACCGGAGTGAGCCCGTACGAGGACTTGGGGCCAGTGGAGATGTGCATCGGACCGCATCGCATCGGTCCTCCAGACGGCGAAATGGGCGGATTCTGCGTGCCGCGGGGCACCACGGCTGCCCTGGCGGTTTGCAGCGTGGATGCGGACTGTCAGGATCGTGAGCACTGTGTCTGCGGGCATTGCGTAGTCAAGTACTGCACGCAGAACAACGAATGCAGAGACGACGAGCGCTGCGACTTTACCACCAATCGTTGCGTGAAGAAGTGCCAGACGCAATGTGACTGTTTGGGCCCGAACGCTCGCTGTGACATCGGCATGTGTCAACAGATGTGTCTCGTGGATGCCGAATGTCAGGCCGGCGAAATCTGTTCCCTGAGCCGCGCGCGCTGTATGACGGTGGCCTGTCATCAGGACAGCGATTGCTTCGAGGACGAGGAGTGCCTCATCGAGCGCGAACCGAGGCACGTGGCGTCTGCGACGGTGTTGGAGGACCAGGGCTCTTTGCGGGTCTGGGTCGACATGGACGTGCATGGTCAGAAAATGATCTTCGAGGGCCGGGGGCGTAGCCCGGAGGCCTTCGTTTTTCGGGCGCACAGCGTCCTGGCTCCGCCGCCATGCCGGCAGGGTGACACCTGCCTCGAATACAGCGACCCGGTGGTCCTGTCGAATCCGGACGGATACGTGATGTTCTTCGTGCAGACGAAGTTCCTCTACGATTCGTCGCAGGATCCAGTCTGCGGGGACGGGGTCTGCGAACTGGGGGAGCCGCGTCGCGTCGGCTGCCCTAAGGATTGCGCTCCCGACGGGATCTTCCGGGCCGTCAGCCCCAACGGACTGGATTGGGAGATCCAGCCGCAGACCGCGGTTCTGACCGCGTACTATGATTGGGAGGACGGCTGGGTCGGTCGGCCCACAGCGTTGGTGGACCAGGTCGGTGGGCGCCTGATGCTCTTCTACGAGGCGGGACGTGGCAATGGAATCGGATTGGCCGTGACGGACCGGATGTCGGGCAGTGCTTTCCCGCTGCCGGACGGTGATCGCCGCAACAGGACCGATGGTGTACGACGGTTCGTGCTTCGCCCCGACCAGGTGGCCTCCGTTTCTTTGTGGCGCGCCGTGAGCCGGGTGGGCGCACCATTCGTCATGCAGGACGTGGATTATCTGGGCGATCCCTATTTCAGACTGTGGTTTTCCGCCTATGGCTTCGAGTCGCCCACCGCCTCTTCGTTCGGCACCGTGGCCCAGATTCCCGCCAACTTCAGCATCGGGTATGCTGGGTCGGTCGATGGCGTTTCGTGGGAGGTCTGGCCCTTCAATCCGGTCTTCGATCGGATTGCACCGAACTCGTTCCTGAATCACGAGTCAGAGTTCGACCCATGGGTGGTACGGGTTGCGGGGCGGACGTATATGTACTATTGCGGCAGCGACAGGGACGAAACCCTGTGGGATAATTTGGCCGTGGCGGTCAATCCACCGCTGATCCCGGTGCAGTGACCTGCAGGGATCGGTTTGGTGCGGGCAGTCACTTCAATGAGGAAAGAAGAGCATGAACAATCGACGATGGATGCTGCTTTCGATTTTCGCCGTGGCGCTCATGGCCTGCGGCAAGAAACAGCAGGGCACGGGGAAGGAACAATCTGTGGCTCCGTCCCCGTCCTGTCTGAAGGTGCAGAAGCGGAATCAGACCTGTCTGGACAGTCTCGTGGACATGGCTCAGGAAAAGTCCAAGACGCTCATGGCTAGCACGATTGCCCGGCTGCCCGAGCCCCAGAGGACTCAGGTGCAGGCGCGTATGCAATCGGTTCTGGCCAGCCGGCGGGACGCTCTGCAGAACGTCTTGCGCCAGTCGTTGGGCAAACCATTCATGCGTTGGTGTGTGGATGCGTCGCAATCGGCCTCGGGAAAAGGTCGGGTGGGGCGATTGGTCGCCTGTCTCGGTAAGTCGGATTGTCGAGCCTATGCCGCCTGTGTGGGGAGCCTGCTTGACGTGGGCACGGCGACTCTTACCAAGGCCGGGCAGGCCCCGGTGGCGGGGATGTCTGTTGCCGCACCTGCCATGACGCCAACGGGCCAGAATTCCGGGACGTCTGGCCCTGGAGCCGTCCGACCGGCGATGGCGTCACCCAGGTCGGCGCGTCCGGCTGCCGTCCGACCGGCAATGGCGTCACCCACATCCGCGAGCCCGGGGGCCCGACCGACCATGGCTGCCCCGCAGTCAGCACGACCCACGATGGCCCCTCGTTCTGCCCGGATGGCTGGTATGGCTCCTGCTCGTTGAACGACAGAGATGGAATCCTTGGCTCGCGAACCGGGGGCCTGAACGCACGAAGTTCTTGGTGGGGGAGCGTTGATTTCGCTGGGTGACCCTGTCTGCCCGGATCGTTCATAGCTCCAGGATGCGTCTGACCGCCCGGGATGCCTTCAGCGTTGCCGCTGCCACGGATCGATGCTCTCCGATGGCGCAGAACTGGAGGTTCGCCTCGTTCGTGTTGACACGCCAGACTTCCAGAGGCCAGTCGAAGGGTTCGGGGGCGTCTGGATTGCGGACCAGGAGTGGGGAGACCGCCGCCATTTCTTCTGGGTCGATGAGTGGGCTGGACGCCGCCACCATGAGGCCTTCGTCATCGGCCAGAACGAGCCCCAGTAGGCCGAATCGTTGCACGGTCGCGTCCATCATGAGGCGCAGCGCATTGAGCTGGTCGTTCGTCCGATTGTTTCGTCGCTCTTTCATGTCTTACCTCCACTTATTTATACCTACATTATACTACATACGCATTCGGGGGCAAGTTTGTTTTTTTCTGATGGGACTCGCTGGGGATCGAGACGTCGCAGAAGCGAGGCACGAAGTTGGATTGGCTGCTTCATTTCATGGAGGCCACCATGCCCGGGGCGAGGCGATCGGCTGCCATCTTCCGCTTGACGTCGAATGCAACAGGCACCATAATACGAACCTATCATGGCTATTGGGCTTGTTTGTGAACATTGTAAGAGTCTGAACCCGATCGACGCGCAGGTGTGCGTCGTTTGTGGGAATCGTTTGGTTGGCAGCGAACAGGGGGAGAGCCCGCGGATCGAGGAGAAGTCCATGTCGGCAAATATGATCAAATGCCCGCAATGCGGGGCGGACGTACCTGAAGGCTTCAAGTTTTGCGGCGCCTGCGGCCACAAAATGGATGACCCCCCAGCGGCTGCTCCCGGTGGGGCGCCTGCAGCCAAGACGCTGTTCTTCGGGGCCATGCAGGCGCCGGGCCGTGCGAAGCTGATCTTGATCAAGGGGCAGGGCCAGGACGGAATGACGTTTTACCTGAGCGGCACAGAGCATGTGGCTGGTCGCATGGAAGGTGACATTCGTTTTCCGGAGCCGGATCCCTTCCTGTCTCCGCGGCATGCGAATTTCTATTACGACAACGGTAAGCTTTTCGTTCGCGATGAAGAGAGCACGAACGGCGTCTTCATCCGGATCACCGAGCCGGTCAGTCTGGCTTCGGGTGATACGTTTCTTGTGGGAGAACAACTTCTCAGAGTGGAAAAGACACGTGACGAGGAGGCTCCCTCCGTGGACGACTTTGGCACGTATTTCTACGGCAGTCCCTCGTTTCAGGCCGTGTTCCAGGTCGTGCAGATTCTCCATGGCGGCACGGTGGGCCGCATCTGTCGAGCCAGAGGCGACAAGCTCACCATGGGCCGCGAGGGCACGGATTTCAATTTTCCAGACGATCCCTTCATTTCGGGTCAACACGCCCAGGTGGAGTTCGTGGACGGCGACCATTTCGTGTTGACGGACCACGGGTCCAAGAACGGAACATTCCTCCGCGTCCGTCAGCCCAGGGAACTCCTCCACGGGGACTACGTTTTCCTGGGGCAGCAGTTGCTCCGAGTGGAAATTCTGTAGCGCCGTCTTTCGATATTGCCAAGATTCGAAAGGGGGGAGAGGCTCGAAGAGTCTTGCTGTATCAGTGCGACATGATGATGTTGAGGATGATCGGGGCGTCATTGGCATTCGGACGCAGCTTTAGATATCGGCGATACGCTTTCTTCGCGCGTCGATGTTGCCCCAGTCTCGTGGCGCATTTTCCAAGGTATCGGTAGACCGAGGCACTCGATGGGTGGAGTGTTCGGGCATGCTCGAAAGCGGTTTGGGCCTGTCGGTATCGCCCGGAGCGGAAGAGGCGGCCACCCTCGTCGAATAGAGTGGTGAAGGTGGGGGCCGCAGGCGTAATTCGTGCGGGAGGAGGTGCGGCGGCATCGTGCCGTGCATGTTTTCCTGTCGAGGCTCTTGATGGTGGTGTCGGCTCCGTGGCGAGGAACTCCGGCCGTGACGGGACGATTCTCGTGAATGGCCAGGTGGCGGATGGCCTGCCCGTGGTGCGGCAGCGTCCTGTCTCCTTGTTTGTCCGACACCGATCTCTGCCGGCCTGGATGATTGGCCAAGGGAACCTGGGCCGTGGTCATGGCTTCGGACATGTCCCGTGACGGCCTCGTAGAGGATCACTCCCAGGGAGTAGAGGTCGGAGCGCCCGTCGAGCCGCTTGCCTTCGGCCTGTTCCGGGGACATGTATTCGGGTGTGGGGCAACGGGAATTGGTTGGCTAGGAGTTGATCCAGGCTTTCCCCATCCAGATATTCCATGGCGATGTAGAGCACCCCGTCCGGGTCCTGGCCGAAATCGATGATCGTAATGGAATTGGGATGGTTCAACCGAGACGCAGCCTTGGCCTCACGGTGGAAGCGTCTGGCTAGGTTCTCGTCGGTCATCAGATGCCCGTGGAGCACTTTGATGGCGACCCTACGACTGAGCGCCTCGTGTTTGGCCTCGTACGCGCCACTGCCCACGAGCCGCTCGATCAGGAACTTCCCGGCGATCATCCTGCCAATGAGTGGATCTCGTGTTTGGACAGGTCGGTCGGATTCTATTTCGTCCTGGGCCATGGGCATTGATTGAGTTGGCGTGCGTCCAGGCGGAGCACTCGTTCGTTGCTGATTGATTTTGGAACTGTAGCGCGGATTGCTGCCTTCGTTCAGGCTTGCAGCTTTGAGTGGAGGATGGAATTCAATCCTTGCTGTAGTTGACTCGCCATTGCGCAGGTGTTACTTTTTCGGCTGCGAGAAACGTCGGCTGGTCGGGCGACAAGGCTTTTTGTCCAGCTACCATGGAGGGTACCGTGATTATTTGTAAGCGCTGCGGCAAGGAAAACCTGGACCACTACAAGTTTTGCCTGGGGTGTGGTGCCGAATTGACGAGGGACAACTCGACCTTGGCTCCGGATTCGCAGGGGAGCTCTCCGAGTGAAGGAGCATCTTTCGATCCTGCCTCTGCTCCCACCATGATGGCCACTGCGGACATGCTGCCCGTGGACGTGGGTGGCTCGGGAACATCTGCTCCGGCCGTGGCGCCGCCACCTGCAGCGCCTCCTGCTGCGGCGCCCCCGATGGCAGCGCCTCCTGTTGCGGCGCCCCCGATGGCAGCGCCTCCTGTTGCGGCGCCCCCGCAGGCTGCGCCCCCAGTTGCGGCGCCCCCGATGGCAGCGCCTCCTGTTGCTGCGCCCCCAGTTGAGGCTCCACCGTCGATGGCTCCGCAGGCTGCGCCTCCAGTTGAGGCTCAACCGTCGATGCCTCCGATGGCCGAGCCTCCTGTTGCTGCGCCCCCGCAGGCTGCGCCCCCAGTTGCGGCTCCACCGTCGATGCCTCCGATGGCGTCACCTCCAATGGTGGCGCCTCCGCAGGCCGCACCTCCAGTGACCGCCCCAATGGATGCCGAATTTCCCGCTGCAGTCCCTGCTGGGGGCACGGCGGAACAGCCGATGTCAGCACCGCCGCCGGTCGCAACAGCCCCTTCGGTCAGTGCGGCCCCCGCACCCGCGGCTTCCTTGCATTGCGCCAAGTGTGGAGCGGAAATTCCCGCTGGTTTCAAATTCTGTGGGATCTGCGGTACCGCGGTCAGTGCGGCTTCGGCGGAGCCAGCGGTGGCTCCAAAGCCCCAGGCCGCGCCTCCCGTGGCCAAGCTCGTGTTCATTCGACCGGATGGTTCGATCGGGGGAGAGCATCCGCTTGTTGCCGGGGTGAATAACGTGGGCCGGGAGCACGATGAGGTTTTTGCTGCAGACGGTTACCTGTCGCCGCATCATGCGGATATCATCGTCGAAGCGGGACAGTTCGAGCTTCGGGACATGGGCAGCCTCAACGGCGTCTTTTTCAAGCTGACGGCCGAGGCTGTTCTTTCATCGGGCGACGTCTTCCGAATCGGGCAGGAACTCCTCCGGTTCGATGGGGTGTCCGGTCCGGAGCCCCTCGAGGATGGGACCGAAATCATGGGGAGTCCCAACGTGGGCTATTGGGGGAGACTGACGAGAGTCGTTGGGTACGGCGTGGATGGAGAGGCGTATCTGCTCAAGGGCGATCGCATCGTGATCGGTCGAGAGCGGGGAGACATCCTGTTTCCCGAGGACGGATACGTTTCGGGGACGCACCTCGAATTGGAATATCGCGATGGCTCCGTGGTGCTTCGAGATCTGGGCAGCTCCAACGGGACGTTCCTGAGGGCCCGCAGCCCTCGGACCGTGCCTGCCGGGACCTTCGTGCTCATGGGCCAGCAGCTTTTCCGGCTCGAATTGATCTGATTCACCTCGGGCTGAAACACCAGGGCCCCGTCATGCGGGGCCCGGTCACTGGCAGAAGCGATTTGAGGGGGAGCATCAGGGAGAACTACAGAAGTCCTTTGCGTTTGAGGGCCTTACGGAGTTTCGTGAGCGCTTGTTCTTGGAGCTGCCGAATGCGTTCCCGCGAGAGATTGTAGGTGGTTCCGATCTGTTTGAGCGTGGCCTCGTCTTCGCCGTTGAGGCCGAACCGTCGCGACAGGATGTCTGCTTCCATGGGGCGTAGGATTCTCAGCACGCGCTGTGCTTCTTCCAGCATTGCTTCATTGATGAGTTCATCGGGGCCAGATGGCCTTTCTTGCGGATCCACGAGGATGTCGATGAAACGGCGGCCGTCGTCGTCCCCCATGGGGCGGTCGAGGGAGTAGCCGGAGTCGAGGAGATACTGAGACATTTTCCTCAACTTGGACAACGGAACGCCTGCTTTTTCGGAGAGTTCTTGCTGCGTGGGCTGACGTCCGAGCTGAGCCTTGAGCACGCGTGTGGTCCGGGCCAGCTTTTGGTGGGTGTCAATCATGTGGACGGGGAGCCGTACCGCGCGCCCCTTGTCGGCCAACGCTCGGCTGATGGAATGGCGGATCCACCAGCTTGCATAGGTGGAGAAACGAAATCCCCGGCGATAGTCGAATCGATCCACTGATTTCATCAGACCAAAGTTTCCTTCTTGGATGAGATCGCTGAGGGGCAGACGGCCATGGTTGAATCGTTTGGCAATGGAGACCACGAGCCTCAGGTTTGCCTCCACGAAGCGGTTCTTGGTACGCCGCAGTCTGGCGAGCAAGGTTTCGGTCTGCTTGGCGTACGACTGGAAGGTCGGATGACTCGTCAGACCCTCCGAGTGAATCAAGGTGCGCGGGGCGTTGCCCTTGGAAAGGGCGAGGATATCGTCGGACAGGGGGCGCAGGGCATGTTCTTCCATGTCGAGCAGCACGATTGCTCTGGCGATCTGTTCCGCGGTTTGGTCCAGGGCGGCCAGATTCTTTTTGTTGTGCATGCGTTCTGCCCGGGTGGCCTGTCGTCGAAGGTTGGTGAAGCTGATATCCTCGAATGCTTTCTGGTCCGAAAGGAACTTGGTCATGGGGGCAACGGGGGCCGGAAGGGACAGCATGTGCCGCCACAGAGCCACGCGGCATTCCTCGATCGCCTGAGCCATGCGGATCTCTTGTTCGGGCGAGGTCGTCTCTTTGTTCGCCATTTCCCTGAAGTACTGGGTGAGGCTCGTTTCCCGCCCCGTGCTGCTTCGAAACGGCTTCACACCCGCCGTTGGTTCCGTGGCCTGAACAGGAGCGTGGTCATTTGCGTGGCCAGCGACGAGGTTGCCCCAGTCGGCATCGGACGCAACGGGTGCATGATCGGTCGCGATGGGGTCGACTTCGATGGTTTTGTGTGCGTGCCTGTTCATGGCGTGCGTCCCCTGTGGTTGGATGGCCCCCGTCGCAGGCCATCAGTTCATTTGTTGCAACAAAGTCCCATTACTGTTTATTTCGTGGATCCGAACATCCTGCATTTCTACATTCCAGGTTAATCATTTAACGGAGAAAGGCAAGAATAAAATCACAAAAATCTGCAAAAAAAGGAATCAAAACGAATAAGGAGGAGAAAAAGTCACCGATTTGCAGAAAAAGGAGATCCTCATGGAAGGTATCGAATGTCCGGTGAGAGTTCGTAGGACTGCTCGATTCGGTCCCGAAGTTCGTCTTTCGCAAGACGCACTGCGTCAGGCAGGATACGCTCTTCGGCCAGCAAACAGGCGATGGCCGTGGACAGGGCGCAGCCGGTCCCTCGTGGGCTGAGAGGCAGGCGATCGGCCACGAACTGGACCAGTTCCACGCCGTCGAACAGAACGTCTACAGCAGACCCGGGCAGGTGTCCTCCCTTGACGAGGACCGCCTGTGGACCCATGGCGCGGATGCGCCTTGCAGCCGCCCCCATGCCGGGGACGTCGCGGACATCTCGTCCAATCAACGCACCGGCTTCTTCCATGTTCGGAGTGAGAAGATCGGTGATTTTCAACAGATTTTCGATTGCGTCCGGGGAGAAGTCCTCAAAGAGTTCGCCTCCGGAGCTGGCTCGGAGCACTGGGTCGTAGACCGTGGGGACATCAATGGAGTCGCGAAGGAGCGACGCGATCCGTTCCGCGTTCTGTCTGCTGCCCACCATGCCGATTTTCACCGCGCCGATGGGCATCGAACGCAGGAGCCGCACCATTTGGGCCTCGACGTCATCGGGGGCGATGGTTCGGATCGAGGCTGGATCGGAGTCTCCCTGGGCCGTGACGGCGGTGACGACCCCGCAGGCATGGAAGCCGTGTCGTCTGGCGACGGCGGCATCGGCCAAGATGCCTGCGCCACCCGATGGGTCGAATCCGGCGATGGTGAGGATTGCTTTCATGGGCCCATTTTCCTTAGATAAAGAGACAGGGTGAGAAAAAATACCGTGACCTAAGAAGTTTGCAGACAGGTTAAACAAAAGGCTTTGAGCAAAATCAATTCAGTCCGCTGCCTTTGGCCCTGGCCCTGGCCCTGGCGCAGTTTCCTCATCGCATGGCCCTTCGGTCCTGGAGCGCCCTTCCGACGGTCATGCTGTCCGAGTACTCGAGTTCTCCCCCGATGGGCATGCCCGCGGCAATTCGCGTGACCTCCACGCCGAGTGGTTTGAGCAGGTTTGCCACGTACATCGCGGTCGCCTCTCCCTCGATGCTGGGGCTCGTGGCGAGGATGACCTCCTTGATCGGAGTTTGGCGGAGCCTGGTCAGAAACTCGCCGATCTTGAGATCCTCGGGGCCGATGCCATCCAGTGGAGAGAGCAGGCCATGCAGCACATGGTAGCGGCCGTGGAACTGGCCGGTTCGTTCGATGGCGTCGATATCCTGGGGTCGGGCGACTAGGCAGATGATCGAATCGTCTCTGTTGTCGTCCGAGCAGATGACGCAGGGATCTCGTACCGTGAACGTGCAGCATTGCGAACAGAGTCGAACCTGGTCGGCCACATCTTCGAGGCTTTTCGCTAGAGCGCGCGCAAATTCCTTCTGTCCCGCCAGAATGTGCATGGTCAGCCGCGTTGCCGTCTTTTCTCCGATACCGGGAAGCTGGGTCAAATGGGCGATGAGCCGCTGGATCGGGTCGGAGTCCATTGCATCGATCATGGTTGGCCGCCCTGTCCGGGGATGAGGTTGGAGAGATTCAGCATCTGGCCCTGCATCTCTTGTTGGGCGCGTTCTCGGGCCTTGGTCAGCGCTCGGTTCACGGCGGCCACGATGAGGTCCTGGAGCATGTCGATGTCTCTGGGGTCCACGGCCATCGGGTCGATCGTCACTGAAAGGATCTCGTTGCAGCAGTTCGCCTTCACCGTGACCATGCCGCCTCCGGTATCCGCCTCCACGGTCATGGCGCAGAGCTTCTCGTTCACGGCGGACATCTGAGTCTGCATCTGTTGAGCGGCCTGGAGGATCTTCGAAAGATCGAAGTTGGGTTCGTTGGGGTCGTTGGGGTCCATGGTTCTCTCTCCCGCATGAGCGGCTCTGTCCGTTGCGACGGCTGTTCGTCTCTCACAGAATCTTGATATCACGAATCTGAGCATCCAAAAGGTCCAGGACGCTTCTGACCGAAGGGTGTTCGGCAGCTTCCCGTTTGGTCTGGAGATCCCGCTCCTGTCGCTGTCGCTTCCGTCGGTCGTAGAGCGACTGAGATGCTCGATCGCCCTGTCCGTCTTGGCTCGGGTCATCGTCCGAGAAGTGTTCCAGGGTCGCATGGACCTCTTTGCCCAGATGGCCCGAAGCAAGGGACTCCAGTGTATCGAGCCCCTGTGCTTCGAGGTGGTCCGTTGCGTAGCCCTGGTCCATGGCGAGTCGGATCGTCACGGACTGGCTATCCTCGATCAGGTCCAATAGTTGGGCGCGAACGAGCGTCGCCGCCAGAAACGGTTCGTATTTTTGGACGGCCGCCACGATGTCGTCCCAGCGATCCACGTCGAGTGGTTGGTTCGGTTCGCTCGTGTGGTCCGGTTCGCTCGTGTGGTTCGGTTCGCTCGTGTGGTCCGGTTCGCTCGTGTGGTTCGGTTGGTCCGTTTGGTTCGGTTCGCTCGTGTGGTTCGGTTGGTCCGTTTGGTCCGTTTGGTTCGTTTGGTCCGTTTGGTTCGGTTGGTTTGTTCGGTCCGGTTCGCTCGTTTGGTTCGGTTGGTCCGTTTGGTTCGGTTCGCTCATTCGGTTCGGTTGGTTCGGTCGTGGCTGCTGGTCTTTCCCTGCTTTGGAGATCGACGCTTTGGAGATCGACGTTTCGGTTGCAGATGGGCTGCTTCCGCCAGACAGCCTTTCGGGATCATCGGGGGCAGCAGGCGGCGCCTCGTCCTTGGTTTGGCCAGGCGTTCGAGCCCTGTCGGGTCGCGTCTCTTGGACAGAGACCTCCTGGGCGGGCACAGTGTTTTGGTCGTTTGGAGCGGATTCGTGACCGGCTCTGTCGGGGTCGTCGTCTGTGTCGCCTGGATTCGATGCGGATGATTTCGCCTGGCGGCCCGTCTTGGCGGCGCGTTTGGCGCCGGACTGAGAGGTGCTGGCGTCTTTGGCCCGCTCCTTGGATCCGTCTTCTCGCGGGGGTTGCTGGTTCGCATTCCTGCCCGATCGTTGCGGCCTGCCGTCCGGTCGCTGTGCTCCGGTGGATCCGCCCGATCGGCCGGATCCTGGATCCCTGCCAGAGAGTCGCAGTTCGAGGCGTTCGAGCCGATCGATGAGTTGGCCCATCGGAAGGATAGATTCGGCCATCGCCAGCTCCACGAGCCGCATTTCCGCGGTGGCTTTTTGAAACTCCGATCGGGAGATGTCTTCAGCGGCCCGGGAGGCGCCGTCGAAGAGTTGGAGGAGCCGATCCGGCGACGTGTCAGCAACGAGCGCACGCGCCTGGGCCAGTTCTTCGTCGCTGTAGGAAGCGTGGTGCTGTGGATTCTTGGTCAGCTTCACCACCACGAGATCCCGGATGTGGGCCACCAGGGAACGGGCGAGCTGTACCAGGTTCCAGCCGGATCGAAACGCGTTCTCCACCACGTCGAGCACGGTTTCCGGATCGTGACCGATGAGCGCCTCTGTGAGTTCAGCCAGGGCGCTTCGGTCCGTTAGCCCGAGCACCTCGGCAATGAGGTCCCGCGAGATAGGATTGCCAGCCGCGTAGGCAATGATCTGGTCCAGTAGACTCAGCGAATCGCGGACACTGCCCCCGGCCTGTTCCGCCAAGAGCTGGAGAGCCGAAGGATCCGCCTCGATGCCTTCTTTGTCCAACAACTGCACGAGAAGATCGCGGATCTGCTCCGGAATGACGCGGTGGAAATCGAATCGTTGGCAACGTGAGATGATCGTGGCGGGAATCTTTTGAGGCTCGGTGGTCGCGAAGATGAACGTCACGTGTGCAGGCGGCTCTTCGAGCGTCTTGAGCAGCGCATTGAACGCGCTTGTCGAGAGCATGTGGACTTCGTCGATGATGTAGATTTTCTGCCTGCCCAGCGTGGGGAGGTACCCCACGGTTTCGCGCAGGTTCCGAATGTCATCCACCCCGGTGTGGGAGGCACCGTCGATCTCCATCACGTCCACGGACGTGCCGGCAGCGATCTGCTTGCAGGATTCACAGACCCCGCAAGGCTGCGGCGTGGGGCCTTTCTCACAGTTGAGCGCCTTGGCCAAAATGCGCGCCGTGGTGGTCTTGCCCGTGCCGCGCACCCCGCTGAAGAGAAATGCGTGATGCACACGACCCTGTAGGATCGCATTTTTGAGGGTGGTGGTCACGTGTTCTTGACCGATCACCTCATCAAAGGTTTGTGGGCGGAACTTACGTGCGAGAACCAGGTAGGACACGGCGCCTGTCCAGACTGTGAGTTCGTGAAAAAAATTGGGTGGCCCCGAGCACCCGCTCCTCTTGCTACCGTTGCTCCCTTCCGGGCCTGGCGGAGTTCACAAGATTCACGTCACTCGGGGCCATAAGCTCTCTGCAGCGGAGAGAGAGGGATTCGAACCCTCGGTGCCTTGCGACACACGCGATTTCCAATCGCGCCCCTTCGGCCTCTCGGGCATCTCTCCATATGCCGCTTGGGCCGATGTCTGCCTTGCAGACAACGAACGAAGCGATACTAGCCGAAGCCGTATTTTCTACCAGAGCTTTTTTGGGATCTTTAGCCGAACCGGCTCGATCGCGCAATTCGTATCGACCCGGCGTGGCATCATGCACCAACATGGTGCAAAGCGACCCAGCGGAGAGAGAGGGATTCGAACCCCCGGTACCGCAAGCGGTACACCTGATTTCGAGTCAGGCGCCTTCGACCAACTCGGCCATCTCTCCAAATACTCGTTCTTGCGGCGTTCGCGGCACACGCGCCAGAATACCTGCTGCCTGCATGTGGCTTCCTACTGCCTGCGTTTGGCTTCCTGCTGTCTGCGTTTGGCTTCCTGCTGCCTGCATTTGGTTTCCTGGCGTTTGCCACCTGCCGACGCGAAGACATACAGCAGATCCTGGGGCCTGGTCAAGAGTTATGAAACGACGGATTTTTGCGTGGTTGGTTTGCGTGGTTGATGTGTGGTTGGAAAGTGAGACGGTGCGGCATCCAACGTCCCGACTTTCCAGCAGGCGCGCGCAAGTAGGCGCGCACAACCTGTTGTCCTACGCAACTTCCTTGACTTCCTTCGCTCATCCTTGTGCCTGTTGCCAACCATTGCATTGAGGGTCGTGTCCAAAGAAACCGGAGCCGACATAAACGATGCACTTCCGACATGAACGATGCACTTATGGATAGAAGCCAGTGTCCTCGAATCCAATATTGCAACCAATGTGGCACGGGGTCTATACTGTCTTCATTGTATTCGATTTTTTTGGGTGCCGAGGGACTGAAGAGAAGGGAGCCCATCATGCTGCACAAGACCACCACGGCGCACAGGAACCGGTCGGTCGGCTACGCCTCTGGAGGATGCTCGCTGATTCGAATCTTGGACTGCTCCTCTTTGCTGCTCGTGGCAGCATCCATCGGTCTTTTTGGAGCAGCGGGCTGTTGGGACGATCTTCCTTCGGAAACCATCGTCTGCGGCAATGGCGTCAAGCAGATTGGCGAAGAATGCGACGATGCGAACCAAGAGGACGGAGACGGCTGCAGCGCAGACTGCGGCCGTATCGAACCCGGCTGGACCTGCACAGGACGGATCCGAACCATCTGTGAGCCCGTTTGCGGCGACGGCATCGTCCTGGGCAGTGAGCAATGCGATGGCACCGCATTGCCGCAGAAAAACTGTTCAGACCTCGGGTTAGGCGATGGAACATTGGGGTGCAACGCGTGCAGGTACGATACTTCGGCATGTTCCAAACAGGCAGAGTGCGGCAATGGGCTGCAGCAGGAGGGTGAAGAATGCGACGGCACAGACCTGGGCGGCAACGACTGCACGACCATTGGCATGGGGTATACGGGCGGCAGCCTGGCTTGCAACGGGACCTGCGGGTGGGACCGCACTGGGTGCACCGGCGACTCGGCGTCGCTGACGTGGATCACGATCCCAGGCGGGACGTTCCAGATGGGGAGCACCGCCGTCCAAAGCGATGAGCAGCCAGTGCACAGCGTCACGGTGCCGGGGTTCGAGATGACGCAGAGCGAGGTGACGGTGAGGCAGTATGGTGCGTGCGTGACCGCTGGGTCGTGCACGGCGCCGGGTACGGGAGGTATGTGCAACTGGAACGACCCTGGGTACGAGGATCATCCAGTGAACTACGTGGACTGGAGCCAGGCTGTGGCGTTCTGCACGTGGGCGGGTGGTCGTCTGCCGAGCGAGGCAGAGTGGGAGTATGCGGCTCGGAGCGGGGGGCAGAACATCGAGTACCCTTGGGGCAATGATGAGGCGACGTGCAGCTATGCGGTGGGGGACCATGGGTGCGGGGGTGGCTGTGGCACGGGCAGGACGATGGCGCGGTGCAGCAAGCCGGCGGGCAACACTGCGCAGGGGCTGTGTGACATGGCGGGGAACGTATGGGAATGGGTACAGGATTGGTGGCATGGCGACTACAATGGAGCACCCACTGACGGGAGCGCATGGGAGAGCCCGAGCGGCTCGTCCCGGGTCCTTCGGGGCGGCAGCTTTGACTACGGCATGACCTACCTGCGCGCTGCCTACCGCAGAGGCGACGCCGCGTCCGTCCAGTACGACAACATCGGGTTTCGTTGTTCCAGGTGATGGGCCCCTGATGTCCTGGACCCCTGATCCCCTGATCCGGCCGCGGGTAGCGGCCGGGTGGTTCGCGCGGAGCCCGGGCCTGCGAGCCAGGGGCCCCGCGGTCGCGGAGCGAGCGGACGGGGAAGGCTCGCAAGGCCCAGGGCCGAGCAAGACGCGGTCTACGAGGAGTTCCGTCGGCCGTATCGGAACCACGTCAGCGGTCGGTATCCATCATTCCCACATGATCGTCATTCGAGCCGTGGCCTCCTGGCGCCGCTGTATCGAGGGCTTGGGGCCGCCACTTGGTCCGGGGGATTGGGCGGATGAGTTGAGGAAGAGACGCCCTTCATTTTAGACCGGACATGTTCCCTGAGCAAGCACAGGTTGGCCAAGAAATCTTTGCATCAAGGGATATGAAGGGGTAACATAATGCCCATCATTTGTGTGGATTCGGCTTGGTCGGTGGGATGCGAAGGTCGCTTGTCGAGACCCGGCGAGATTCATTATTTGTGAGGAATTTGTGAGGAGGCGATTGATGAGACACGTACGTTTTGCGATGTATCCTGCCGTGCTGCTGGCATTGGTTGCAGTGAGCTGTAGTGACGATTCCGGCTCCAACTCGACCTGTGGGAACCGGGTGTGCGATTCGGGCGAAACAGCAACGAGTTGTCCTCAGGACTGCAGTTGCGGTAACGGCATCAAGAACGGTGTTGAGGAATGCGACGGGGCAGACCTAGGCGACAAGCAGGACTGCAGGGACTTTGGGTTCAGCGGTGGGACCCTTCGGTGCGACGTGACCTGTCACTACGACAAGAGGCAATGCAGCGGCGCAGAGACCTGCGGTAACGGCGTCAAGGACCAGGGCGAGGAATGCGACGGGACCGACCTGGGCGGCGTGACGTGTGAGGACCGAGGCTACGTGTCGGGTATGCTGGGATGCACGGAGCAGTGCCGGTTCGACGAGACCCAGTGCGTGCCTGCCGTGGACTGTGGGAACGGACAGATTGACACGGGCGAGCAGTGCGACAGCACAGACCTTAATGGCAACGACTGCACGACGATTGGCATGGGGTATACGGGCGGCAGCCTGGCTTGCAACGGGACCTGCGGGTGGGATCGCACTGGGTGCACCGGCGACTCGGCGTCGCTGACGTGGATCACGATCCCAGGCGGCTCGTTCCAGATGGGGAGCACCGCCGTCCAAAGCGATGAGCAGCCTGTGCACAGCGTCACGGTGGCTGGGTTCGAGATGACGAAGAGCGAGGTGACGGTGAGGCAGTACGGTGCGTGCGTGACCGATGGGGAGTGCACGGCGCCGGGTACGGGCACCTACTGCAACTGGAACGACCCTGGGTATGAGGATCATCCAGTGAACTACGTGGACTGGGGCCAGGCGGTGGCGTTCTGCACGTGGGCGGGTGGTCGTCTGCCGAGCGAGTCGGAGTGGGAGTATGCGGCGCGGAGCGGCGGGCAGGCTATCGACTACCCTTGGGGGAACGCTGCGGCGACGTGCAGCTACGCGGTGATGGACGATGGAGGAGGGCGTGGCTGCGGCACGGGCAGGACGATGGCGCGGTGCAGCAAGTCGGCGGGCAACACATCGCAGGGGCTGTGCGATATGGCCGGGAACGTGTGGGAGTGGGTACAGGATTGGTACCACAGTAACTACAATGGAGCGCCCAGTGACGGGAGCGCATGGGAGAGCCCGAGCGGCTCGTGCCGGGTCTTTCGGGGCGGCAGCTTTTACAGCTACGCGGACCTCCTGCGCGCTGCCGGCCGCGGCTACTACGCCCCGTCCTACCAGTACGCCTACCTCGGGTTTCGTTGTTCCAGGTGATGGGCCCCTGATGTCCTGGACCCCTGATCCCCTGATCCGGCCGCGGGTAGCGGCCGGATGGCAACGCGGCGGGTCGTGGGGATCGTGGGGCGCGCAGTCTGGAGTTGCCCGGCCTGGTGGTGGTGGGGGAGCTTGGTTGTCGGCTGGCGCTGGAATCTCGGAGACGGAAGCTGCCAGGGCTCCGGTTGGCTCGTCGGAGTGCCGGATGTGAGACGCGGCAGCGGGAAGGGTAGTCAACGACCATCGACCATTATTCTTTCGCACCGACGACAATTAGAATTCCCCATGGTTGAGGGGGGCAGGGCGTCAAAGTCGGGCTCGACCGGGTCGTGCCCAGCACCGGCTGTACGAGTCGCACAATACATTTCATTGTTGGGGATCGAGGCGAAGAGGTGAACTCGGGGCTGGAACGTCCGATTTCAACTCGTTCCAAGGAGGGTGGTGATTTCTCTTGGATCATTGAAGTGATTTTTGGGCCTGCAGGCGGGGCTCTGGACTTTGTTGGAGATGGGGCGTGTTTACTTTGTTGGAGATGGGGCGTGTTTACTTTGTTGGAGATGGGGCGTGTTTGTCGATAAGTTGCTTGACCGACAGGGCTGCTTTGTGAATGGCTGTGTGCAGCGCTTTCTGTTGGTTG
>JAGGXR010000142.1 GCA_021162935.1 Deltaproteobacteria bacterium | reverse complement strand
GGACCATCCCACCCTCCAGGCCCTGGCCGACTACATCGTCTCTCGCATCCCGGCCAGCACCAAGACCACTGCCGCCGCGACCGAGACCACCACATCTGAGTCCACCGCGTCCGAGGCCACCACGTCTGAGTCCACCGCGTCCGAGACGACCACGCACAACGAGCCGCAGGCGGTGGCCGCTCCGGCGACCAGCCCCCAAACCGAGCCGGTCACAGCCGACGAGGTCCTCGCCCGCCTGACCGCCGTGGTCGCTGATCGCACCGGCTACGATCCAGAAGAACTCGAATCAGACCTCGAACTCGAAGCCGACCTGGGCATCGACACGGTCAAGCAGGCCGAGATCGTCTCCCAGCTCCGCTCCGACTACCACCTCACCCAGGACCAGGACTTCCGCCTCGCGGACCATCCCACCCTCCAGGCCCTGGCCGACTACATCGTCTCTCGCATCCCGGCCAGCACCAAGACCACTGCCGCCGCGACCGAGACCACCACATCTGAGTCCACCGCGTCCGAGACCGCAACGGCCCATCCCATCGAACAGGAGGTGGTGCTGGACCCTACGTTGGGAGACGGATTCCAAATCCAACGGGTTCTGTGGAAACGTCTCCCTGACAAAGATGCGACGCATGGTCACGATGAAATCGGCGAGCTGCTCCAGGCCACCCAAACGGCGCTCATCCTGTCCGACGATTCGGACCGGGCCCTGTCCGTTTGGAAAAAGATGACCGGCCAAAACGGAACGCCCACGGGCAAGCGCATCGAAGTGCTTGACATGGCCTGGTGCGCCCAGGCTCCCATCGAAGACCTGGAACGCCGTATCAGCGACATCCGCAGGCAGAGCCACGGACACCTGTCCGTTTTCGTGCTCCTCACCGGATCCCAAACTGCGGCCCATTCCCACACGAACGCCACCTGGGCCGCCCGAGCATCCTTCAGACTGGCCAAAGTCCTGGCTCGCCAATCGGACAACGGAGCCGAGCTTCCTCTACTCTGGTGGACCGTGGTTCCCGCGGTCGTGGCCAAGACCCATGACGAGGACCAGATGGCCGCACGTCCAGTGGATGCCGCCCAGGCGGCCATGCTCGGTCTGACGCGAACCCTGAATCGGGAATGGCTCGACCGAAGGGTCCTGCTCCATCTCGTAGAACGCGACCTACTCGCAGAGCCCGAGGCGTCCAACGCAGACGTGGCGGAAACGCTCCGTCGAACCGCCAGGGCCACGGCCTCCAGCAATGAACTGCTCGCCACGTCCCGCGGACTGTGGACCGTTACCATGCACCTGCCGAACCGAGCCCATCCCAGACACGTGACGCAGGATGGGGTCGTGCTGATCACCGGCGGGCTGGGGGGAGTCGGCTCCATCACCACGCGCGCCGTGGCGGACCTATGGGGCTGTAGAATTGCCATGGTCGGCCGACGACCGGAACCCACGGGGGTAACGCCATCCATTCCCGATCGCAAGGCGGTCCGCGACCAGCTCCGCCAAGCTGGCAAGCCGGCGTCGCCCCTGAACGTGGACCAAGAGTTGGAACGAATCCGGCGCGACCGGGAGGCCCACTTGCTCCTCGACGAACTGAAAGCCAAATCGATCGACTTCATGTACCTGTCCGCGGACCTGACCAATCCTGACCAGGTCCAACGTCTCATGGAAGCCATCGCCCAACGGTGGGGCAGGCTCGACCTCATCGTTCACGCTGCAGGCGTGGAAAAGAGCCAGCGACTGCCCGACAAGGCCGAATCAGAATTCGATCTGGTCATGCAAACCAAGGCCGATGCGGCCCGCCATCTCATCAAAGCCGCTCGGTCGGTTCTGTCCAACAGACCGCCCGTGATCAGCTACGGCTCGGTCGCCGGTCTGTTCGGCAACCCCGGACAAATTGACTACGCAGCGGCCAACACGGCCCTAACGGCCATTGGAGACCCAGACAGAAATGCCGACATGGTCATCCACTGGACCGCATGGGACGGAATCGGCATGACCTCGGGACGGTTCATTCGCAAGAGCCTCGAAGACCGCGGCGTGGCCATGCTGCCCCCAGCAAAAGGAGCCGAGGCCATCAGGCGGCTACTCGCCACCACGGACGGCGCGGAATTCCTGGTCAGTGGCCCGCTGGGCGAACTCGGCGACCGCGTACCTCGGCCCTCTCTGCTCATCAGCGGCGGTGGCAACGGCAACAGCGGTGGAGGACCGCGTCCCTGGCATGTGACCAATGTAGACATGAACGTCACCCTCAACAAAGATCTGACCTGGATCGCCCATCATAGCCTCGACGGCGTCGGTCTCCTGCCCGCCGTGGCTGGCACCACCATGATGTGCGAGGCGGCCACGCTGGCCGTTGGCAACGGCTGGCGTCTCGCCTCCGTCGAGGAGGCCCGCTACCTCAAACCAGTCAAGGTCCAGCCAACGAACCCGAGAACCGTGATCGTCAACGCACGTGACGCCGGCCGACGAGGCCTCGTGCGAGCATCGGTCCAAACGCGCATCGAACGCGGCCCCCGCAAGGGAACGGTCCAGGACCACTTCACCTGCCTGGTGCGATTCACCGAAGGGACTGACACCCAGGGAGCCGAACAGCAGGCTCGGATCATGCCCGGAACCATGGCCTGGTCCGGACCGGGCGCCACAAAAATCTACGAACACTTCTTCCATGGACCATCCTTCCAGGTGCTCGATCATATCCGCATCCTGGGCAACGACGGCCTAGTGGCCGAAGCACGCCCGCTGGGTCTCCCAGTCGCTCAACTGCTTGCCAGCCAGCAAGGGACGGAAAACCAGTCCCAATCGACATCGACCCAGGCACCTCCAGCCATGGCCATCGAGGCGGCCATGCAGGCAGCCGGATACCTGGCGGCCGTCCACGGCGCTCCCCTTGTGCTGCCCACCGGCATTGATCGAGTCCGAACCATGGCGCCCCCCGCCGAGATCGAGAGGGCCGACCGTTGGATCGTTCGCGTGCAACGTGGCAGTGACATTCAAGACCAGCAGACCGTTCGGTTCGACGCGGAAATCCTGGACCAGGATGCACGCCTCCTCATGGCCGTCTCGGGGATCGAGTTGTCGGCCACGGCGCGCGAACAATCCGATTCTTTCGACCTGCCCGTCCGCACCATCGAGACCGTCGAGGTCCGTCTCGAAGACCTGGGCAACGAAGGGGCTATGAGCATCGACCTGAGTCAATGGCTCACTGCGCGAGAGCTGGAACGTGCCTCGGCTATCAGACACCCGGGCCGACGACTCGAATGGATCGCAGGTCGCATGGCGGCTAAAAAGGCTCTCCAAATCCACGTCAGGGATCATCTGGGCATCCATCTCCAGCACACGGAACTGGAAATTCTGCCCGACCCGAACGGCGCCCCACAGGCTCGCGCGTTGCATGGCCTCGTGGACCTGCCCTCCCTGTCCATCACCCATGCGGCGGGCCGCGCGATCTGCGCCATCATGCCGGCCTCACAGCACGTGGGCATCGATCTCACGCCAGTCGAAGAACGCTCCGACGACTTCGTGCAGCAGTGGTTCACCCACTCGGAACGGATCCTCGTCACTCGCCATCCCGGCTCCACAGCCTGGACCGTGTCGGCCATTTGGGCCATCAAGGAAGCCGTCTCCAAGGTTCTTGGACTGGGGCTCAAGTTGGCGACACCGGAGATGGAAGTGATGAGTCTTGGTCAAGACGACGGAAGAGCGGACGTCCGGCTGAGCGGTATGGCTGCAACCAGACTCGCCGAAATGGGCGGAGGCACCATCGTCTGTGGTTTCCAGGCTCATCATCGAGGCATCCTGGCCTGGGCCGCCATTCCCAGCGAAGAAAGGACCATTGCGCCCCTTCTCGCCATGGCGGAAGCAACGCGCCGCATCGAACCGAAATCCGTTCTGCTTCGAGCCTCCTGACCGCGTCCGTCGGCGCCATCCCGTTCGCACCAGACATCGGCTCACCTGGAACATTGGGCCGCGGTTCCGAAAGAAAACAACCGCCATGGCGAACAGAACGGACGCGCGATCATCAAACCACTTCTTCGAACTGGCCGAAGACCTCGGCCGCCGATACAGGACCTTTCGACTCATTCCCAAAGAAACATCCTGGTTCATGAAAGCTATCTACTACGGGCTGGGCATGTTCCTGTGGTGTCCGACTTTCATGACCGACTACACCACCACCATCGTGACATGGATCTACATGCCAAAGAACCTCATCGGGACGAGCGCCGGCTATGAGGTACTCCGCCACGAGGCCGTCCATGTCTCGGACTGTATACGCACGGGCGTCCTGCCCTTCGTTCTGAGTTACATCCTGCTCCTGCCCTCGGTCCTCACCTTACGGGCCTACTGGGAACTCCGTGGATACCGAGAAACCATGCGGGTGGAGTGTGAGCGGACCGGCGACATTTCGGACGAAACCATGACCTGGATCGCAAAACGGTTCACCGGATCGGATTACCTGTGGATGCTGCCATTCCCCAAAATCGTCCGCCGTCTCCTCGAACGCAACCGGTCGCGTATCCTCGCCGAGGGTGGACCACACGATGGACACCACGACCCACCGCCTTCACCGATTCCTTGACCCGACCGCCCCTACAAAACTTGCCTCGAAACGAAACACTCGGTCACTTGCCGCGGACGCAAAACTGTCCGATGGTGTCGTCGCAATGCCCGGCCTGCCCACAATCCGAATCCGCATTGCAGCGCTTCGGCATGCAGTAGGTCGCATTTTGGTCGGCTGATACATCCAGAACGGAAAACCCGTAAAAGCCACTCGCATCAGGGCTCTCACAGGACAGCAAGGGGTCGTTCTCGCAGTTCGTTCCACTGCCGCACCGTGGGACACACACGGCCTGTTGGGTCCCCGTAACCAAAAGGCAGGCGCTTTCAGGAGGGCACGTATCTGCTTGACACTGCATGCTGCACATGCCAGACGTGCCAACGTCCCTGCACAAGCCGTAGAGGCAGGTCGTATCGTCGGGGGCCGACGCCCCATCCAGACAAGAGACGCCCACGGCCCCAAGGACATCTGGCACACAGGCGCGAACCAACAGCGGCGTCACTCCCTGATCCGATTCATATTGCGGTACGAACCTGCAGGACGATCCAGGACGTGAACAGTCCCTGTCCGTCAGGCAGAACGGGAAACAGACGGGCCTGCGCCAACCATCCATTGGGACGTCGCCCGACAACCCCGCCCTAAGGTCCACGCAGACAGCGCCCTCGCTGCAAGGTTGTGCTGCGCAAGGCTCGGTGCAGGTACCAATCAGGTCCACGGGACAATCGGGATCGTCTGATCCAGACTCCCGACAGAGGCAGAGGCCGTCGAAACAGGTGTCATTCCTCAAGCAGTACTCACTGAGTTTGGACATACGAATCCGAACCAGCGCAGCTTTGGTTGCATCCAGAATACCGAAGGATCCGCCTACCAGCAGGGACACGCTGTAGGTGCCAACTTCGTCGTACTCGTGGTGGACGTACGGATCCGTCGCACGACCGCTTCCGTCACCGAAGTCCCATTGATATGTCTCGATGGTCCCAGCAGAGAGAGGAACGAACCCGAGGGTCAAAGGAGCGATGGACACGCACTGAAGGCCACCATCGGTCTCTTCCCACTTGGGACAATCCTGCACGGCAAAATCCACGGCCGGCTCCTGACCGGAATCGCCCGTCCCAGCCTCAAGAATCACGAGGGCATCCGGTTCCACTGCAGCATCCATCTGTCCCGATCCTCCGTCGTCACTGCAGGAAACCATCGCGGATCCCAGACAAAGCAGGCCCAGACACACAGCCCCACCCATCACTCGTCGAATGCTCGCCAACATAACGTCAATCCCATCGTCCTACGATATTCTCGCCGCCTGACGGTTCCTCTCGTTCCTTCGATGCACCGATGCTTCCTTCAACCGCACTGACGACATTGTACCCAAGTACCAAAAGATTGTACCAGGTTTTCGCCCCGACAGGCCAGATCCTTTCCACCACCGACATCACCTGCAGGCCACGCTAGGTCCCCTTCGAAAACCAATGGTTCAGTCCCTGCCTGACCTTGTGCGGCGTGGCAAACGAAACAGAATGCCCAGATTCACCCAGGAGACAGACTTTTCTACCTGGGAAACCACCACTTCGGAACCGCGCCGCCATACCACCAAGCTAATGTTGCAACGGCGGGCTTACGACGAGGCGTATAGCTTCTGTCCTTGGAGCCGCCCCAGCCGTACCAATTCCAGAAGTAGGCGCCGGCAAGATGTTCGTCCCCGTTCCAGACCCGGATGAACGCTTCGTAGGCGCGCCGCTGTTCTTCCAGGTCAAGGCGACGCATTGCGCCTTCATTCCACGGAGCGTGGGCCGCCCCCTGCTGGCTCATGTAGCCCACCTCGGTAAACAGAAGCTTCTTGTGCCTGGCGGCAACCCATTGGTCCAGCTTGCGGCGCAGGACGCGCCAGCCGGCGATCATGTCCGAAACCGTGGCCCCCGTCTCCTTCGAGGTGATCTCGAAATAGGCACAAAGACCTACCTGGTCCACGAGGTCCCAAATCCGCGATTTGTCATAGTGATCCCAGTTGGCCGAATAGGTCAGGACCCCTTTGTAGTACCTGCGCACGGACGCGACCACGGGACGAAACCAATCGGGATCGACGTCCAGGCTGGACAGTTCGGATCCAACGCTCAGGACCTCGACCCCGTTCTTCTGAGCCAGACGGGCGAGATGCGTCATAAGGTCTTGATAGGCCCGCTGGAGGGCCGTTCGATCCGAAGGGGCTAGGTTGCCGCGCCAATCTTGGGGCGTCGGCTTGTACAAAACCCGCAGGATGGGAAAAAGCATGACCCGCAGCCCCAGGCGATGGGCCTGACGAATGGTGCGGACCAGGACCGAGTCAGGAGCGCTGTAGCGCGGGTGTCTCGTGATACGGACAGCGTGGATGTCAGCAAGGTAGTAGGCGACCACGATGGATACGTAATTCGCGCCCGTCTGATGGATCTCTTGGAGCAGGGGCTGGTAGTCCCACCCCGGATCCTCGCTGTACAGACCGAGGACGATGCCTTTCTGGGCGGGAGGCCGGGGGGCAGGAACCTGGATACCGGGGATCAGGCGGTGAGAAGCAGCTGCATCCCCCCCGACAGAGCCCCTATGTGGCGAGGCGGCGGCCAGCCTCGCCCGATCCGGAGGCGCGCTTGCCATGGCGTCGACCGCGGAATGACCGACGCTTCCATACCACACGAACGCAAGGAGCAATCCCGTCGTCACGGCTACCGCTGTCACGAACGCTTTCATGAAGTCACAGGCAGTTGTCCCCGACGATGCTTGTTGCGTCGCACCGCAGCCCCAGATTTCCGATTGAGCGGAACCGGCTTGAGTCGAATCGAAAAGAAGAAAAGCTTGAGGTACCGGTTTCGTCCCACCCGCTTGTATCCGAACAGGCCCCCGAGCACACTCCACTGCACGTCGCCGGGACGCGTCCTTCCGAAATCGAACAGGGGAAAGAAGTAGAACCGATACGTATGGTACTTCTTGTCCTTCCAGTAGAAGGTGTTCAAGATCCCCGTGAATGCATTCTTGCGATTCTCCGAATGCCAGTAAAACGGAAAGACCACGGTATGCGTCCGGTCGCCTCGCCGGAACCGCCAAAAGAAGGGGAAGGCGATCGTGCTGCGGCGTCCAGGCCGCTTAAAATCCCAGTACAGAGGAAAGACCACGGTGGTCGAACGTCTCGACCTGGAGAAGTGCCACAGAATCGGGAAGGACACGACACTGAGCCGCCTGGGCGACTTCTTGATCCAGGTCAGGGTCGGAAAGAACCAGGACGTGGAGTTGTCTGCATAATGCCGGCTGCGGTAGAAGAAGGGAAACACCGCTGTCGTCCTGCTCCAGTAGTACTTGTGTGAATCCCACCAGAAGGGGAAAACCACGACTGTCTTGCTCGTCACCGTACGACGCATCCAGAACAGCGGAAAGACGATGTCCACCTTGCGGTCCGGACTGTGGCTGCCCCAATAGAGCAATGGAGGAATGAGCATCCTGGTGCGATGGAGCCGCTTGTTCCGAAACCTCCACAGCAACGGGAACAGCACGTCCCACCGACGCCTGGGACCATCACCCCACAGGTAGGGTCCCACGTACCCAAAGCTCTTACCGGTCACGTGATTCTTCTCATATCCGGCAAGGGTGGTGTACACGGCCAATTTCGTGGGCGTCTTGTTCACATGGATCAACGGGAAGAGGCTGAACTGCGTAACACCTCCACCGTGGCGCACCCACAACAGCGGCGCCAGGCCGCCGCCGCGCGTCTCGCCTTTGCGTTCGTAGAAAAACGGCCCGGCGAACAGGACACGACGGTCCTTCTTGGTAAAGTCCCAGTAAAGTGGGATCCCAACCCTGTAGGAGAAGCCGGGACGATGGCCCCAAAAGGCCAATGGCACCACTCCGGCATGCGCACGATTCGCCTTTCGGGTCTCGAAGTAGGGAAACGACACGACCAACTTGGTCTTCTTCGCGTCGTCACGCGAGTACCACAAGAAAGGCAAGACGAGCAGCCTGCGCTTCTTTCCGTAATGGCTGTAATGCACCAGAGGGAAGAAGCCGTCCGAGCCACCCCGAGCACTTCTGCGTCGATAGTAGGGGCCCACGGCCAACAGTTTGTAAGACCCCTTGCGGATGTTCCAATAGAACGGAAACAACACGTCCGCCTTCCAGCGTCCCTTCTGACGCAGGCGCCAATAGAACGGAAAAATGAACAGGCTCCGTTCCTTGGGCCGCACAAAGCTCCACAGGAAGGGGAACGTCACGGTCACCGCCTGCTTCGGCGAGACCTGACGAACGAACGGGAAGGCCAGCGTCGTCGTGGTCTTGGTCTCACGATTCCGCCAATGATACACCCAGGGCAGGACGGCCCAGCCACGATACTTGGGACCGCGATGCCAGATGACCGGTCCTGCCACCGCCGTCATGCGATCCTTGGTCTTCGAATAGCCGCCGAGCGGCGTGACCAGGAGTTCCTTCCCCATGCGATACGATGAATAGGCAAACGGGAACAGCATAAACCGAGACGACACGAGTCCTTTGCGGTAGCGACGCGAAAAGAAGGCAAAGGGGGCGATGCCCCATCCCCAGTCGGACCGCCGCCGCCAGTAGTATGCCGGGCCGGCCACGACTGTCCTGGCGTCCTTACGCCGATCGTACCAATGGCCGAACAAAAACGGAAAAATCTGATAGTTCCTATCGCGCCCGCCACCAATGAAGGCAAGCGGCGCCAGGCCAAAGCCCCAGGAATGACGCGACCATTTTGCATACAAAGGACCAAATACCGCCAGGTGACGGTCCCGATGAGCCAAATGCCAAAACAGAGGAAAAACGATGTGATACCGCCGGTCCTTGTTCCTGCCTGCGAAGAACAGCGGCGCCAAACCCGCGGCCCAACGGTGGGGGCCCTTGGACCAATAGGCAGGACCAACCACCGTGGTGGACGTGCCCTTGCGGCGATTGGCAAAATGCCACAACGCAGGAAACAACACGAAGTGACGTCGTCCGTACCCTCCGCCGAAAAACAACAGCGGCGCCAAACCCGCCTGCCATGGTTTACCTGCTCCCCATGCGGCAAAAGCCGGCCCGGCTACGGTCACGGTGCGCCCCTCGACGGATCGGCTCTGATAGAAAAGCGGGAAGGCCACTCGAACATAGGCGCCCGTCGCCCGATGCCGGAAGTTCCACCAGAAGGGAAACAGCACCGAGTTCCTTTGGAAGCGGTCTTTGTAGTACACGAAGGGCAAAACACCCAACACGTTCACGCCCGTCTGTTTGTTGAAGTAGCGCCAGTAGAAGGGGAGCGCCACGTCGGTCCCTGAATAGGGAGTGCGATAGGACAAAATCGGCGGGACCGACCAAAACCACCATCGCGCATCCCGAGTCTTGGACCAGGACAGCAACGGAGAAACCAGGACCGAATGCGCCGTCTTCCCATTGTACCCATAGTAAAGAAACGGAAACAATGTGACGTGCCGCGACCTGCTCCGACGATCCGAGCTGTAGAAGAACAGCGGCACCAAACCAGCATACCGTTTGGCTCCTCGGCGATAGTAATAGAAATTGAGCACCTGGGTGTAGCTGCGCCGAGGCGACCAACTCCGATACCCGATGGGGAAAATGATCGTACGCTGCCGCAAGGGCCCGCCCCAAGACCAGATGAACGGAAACATGAACGTCAGATTCCGCTCGGGGCTCCGCTGTACATAGAGCAGAGGGAATCCGAGATAATGGCGATTGCGGCCATGCCTCCAGTAGAAGTTGAGAGGAAACTCCCAACTCCAGGCACGCCGCGGGGTCGCCCGACCAAACGCCCATGGGAACAGACCCCATGACCGATACCTGGGGCTCTTGCTCGAATAGACGAACCCGATGGGAGTCAAAAAGCCATAGCCCTTCCACGAGCCGATGCGCTGATAATGCCCGAACGGTATGAGCGTGAACCGTTTGCCCTTGCGTCCATAGTTTGCGTAGAAGACGAACGGCCAGAAGTTGAAACCGTGCGCCTTCCTTCTGCGCCAGACATGGACGGGCCCGACCAAGGTATCCGTACGCCCGGTCTCGTGGTTGTGCCAACGTGCGACGAAGGGGAAAATCACCCTGGTCGACTGCTTCTTGCTCCAAAAGCTCCAGTAGAACGGGAACAGCATCCGAAAGCCCTTGGGCCCAAGCTTGTGCATGTAAAGGCCGAAGACCGAGAGGAACCTACGGTTGCCCGACAGATAGATCAAATAGGCGATATTGACGGCGTTGTGCACCTTCTTGCAGCGATGGACCTTGAGGCCGCAGTAGTAGCCGACGGCGCAGGACTTGTCGTCTCGACAGGAGGCCCCTGTGCGCCCCAACGGCGGTTGACCCCGCTGCGGACGCGCCGCGGACGTTCGTGCGCCGGTCTGCAGAGCCACGAATCCACCTGGCGCCTGAGCCCCAAAGGGTACGAAACCGACCCCCGTCCGGGGGAGCCCCCATGGTGACGACGAAGAATGCGCCATCGCGGTCTGATGCGATGCCGTCCTCGTTTGGATCGAGGCCGTTGCCTGATTCGCCGGGGCAGTTCCAGCAGAGTCGAAGTGAGGCGTACCGGTCCAGGCCCTGTCGAGCCCGGGCCCGTTCCAGGCCAGAGCACGACTCCGGATCGGCCCCCCACTCGTGGACCAAGCGGGGCCCTGGGACTCGGACACATCATCGGTCCCCTGCTGCACCTGCGCGGCAGACGCCGCAATCGGACAGAGCAGAACGGCAACCAAAATCATGGTCGAGCGTATCTTATGGATTCGAGGCATGCGCCTGTGACACCAAATTCCTGTTATCGATGGGGCTGCCCGGCACCCGGCCGAGCCATCCCGGAGGCGGCACCGGAAACCGGCACCATCTTCCATTCACCGTTTTCCTTCACAAAGGTCAACGACGTGGTCATGCTCATCTTTCCCCTGGTTTGAACCACGTCCAGAAAGGCCATGTTGCCTTTGTACCTGGTGCGTTTGACTCGATACTTCGTGGTCGTGATCGCCTTCCTCATGGCTGCTAGGTCCTGAAGACTCATGGCCCCGAGTTGCTGGGCGAGCATGGTCTGATATTGGAGCGAATAGCAGTCGATGAAATCCTGAATCCGCCCCTGGGCCAATGCCTTCTTCTGGCGAAAGAACGACTTGGACGGAGTGGAAAACACGCGATTCGGCTTGGGGAGCTTAAACCGAATCGCACGAACCTTGTTGACCGGAATCTTGAGCATGGCGCCGCCATTGGTCTTCAACGTCAGCATTCCATCATAGTAATGCACGAGCGTGCCGTATACCTTGCTGTTGTCGATCAACACCACAATCTCAGCACTGGCCGATTGAGACCATCCCACCACGAGGAAAAGCGCCACCAGAACGCTTCGCACAACCCTAGACATTCTTCGACTCCATGCCCGACTCCTGTCAGGCTGCTTCTGACTCGGCCATTCCACACAGGAAACACCACAAACTGTGCCACGAGCGGTACAACCTGCAGTCATGCAGAACGATGACCACTCTTTCGGACCACCGGCCCGAAACCGACGCAGAACCCGACGGATACACCGTGTTTCGGATTCACTGCTTCCGAATAGACCTACTCGGACTTGCCCTCGTTGTCCAGTCCAACGAATGCATGGAAAGCATGTAGGAAAACCACCGGGGCACATCCCTCGGAAACGACCAGTTGGACCTCCCACTTCCCGAACCAACCCATACGGCCTTCCAAGATCGTGCCGTCCCTGAAGGTCACCCGAACCGCCCTCTGCTTTTCGTGCAGATCGAACAGAGTCTCCTTCCTGCTCCGAAACCGATCCACAAAACTGGTCGAGGGCCCCAACTGCTGTTTGGCCAGTTCCCCGTCGACTGTTCGGGCCGACAGGAGTTCGTCGAGTTCATCCTTCTTACACACCATAATGATGTCGTGCTTGACCACCTTCTCGATCTGATCATCGCCGGTCATGAGCACCACATCATACTTCAGGTTTTCTTTGACGTTCGCCTCGAACGGCTCCCGGCCAAACATGAAAAACATGGCGGTCTCGCCTGCCCCGAGCAAATCGTCGAACAGGCTCTGCGTGCCCCGCCAATCGGACGTCTTGTGCAGACGCGTCATCAGCAGGCCCTTGTCCAACGTGATCATCCCACGCACGACCTGCCCGGCAAGCGACTCTTCCAACTCACCCCGGTCGATCAACGGACGCAGCTTCTCGCGCTGCATCATCTCCTTGAGCACTGCTGCAACCGTCATCTTGCCAGACACGACCCGAGCAGCGTCTCGATGCGAAATGCCAGTTTTTTCCGCCAGTTCACGAACCTTGGAAGACGCGACCTTGCCTCCTGCGCCCACACGCTTTCCTCCATGGCGAACAGCGGACCGGGGCCTACCCGTCCCGCTTCCCCGGGATCTTGCTTTTTCAACCTGTTCCTTCGACATCGCATCTCTCCTCTCAAGAGGCAGCCAAACATGAGGCAGACCTTACAGGTCCACGCCTCGGCTCGTCAAGTGTTCACTGAGTACGAACGTCTTCGACGGGAGGGTGCCCGATCTCCAGCCCACACCAGTTTGACTGTTTCGTCTGTGAGACAAACCATTTCGCACGTGCCACAGGCCATGATGATATGCTAAACAACAGGGCAACGAACAAACGCGGGGAGATCCGCTCATCCGCATAAGCCCCACGAGGAGTCACCATCATGTCCGTCGATGCCACCAACGACCACAGGGCCGCAATGGCAGAAAAGATGCGAACCCGAGGTATCGGAGCCGCATCCACCCAGACCTTCTTGCAGAACTATAACCGTCTCGCCTCAGGAGCCAAAGGCTATATTCCTGAAACGGACATCACGTCGGTCGAGACGGTGCCCAGGTACGACGAACTGGAAGCCGCTGGACTCGAAAGGGAAGGCCGCAAGGCAATGTCGTCCACGGTGCACATCCTGCTCAACGGTGGACTCGGAACGAGCATGGGCCTCGCCGGGCCCAAAGCATTTCTCCAGGTGAAGCAGAACCTGAGCTTCCTGGACATCATTCTGGAACGAGCAAAACGCTTGGGACGACGGATCCTGTTCATGCACAGCGCAGCCACCAGGCAGGCCTGTCTGCCGGTGATCGAAGGAACTCTCGAGCAAGACGACGATCTTCCCGTCGAATTCGTGCAGGCCGTGGTTCCCAAGGTCGACGCAGCCGATCTCGGCCCGGCCGTATGGGAAGCGGACCCGACCATGGAGTGGTGTCCGCCCGGACACGGCGACCTCTACCCTTCCCTGTATGATAGCGGCATCCTCGACTCCCTTCTGGCCGCCGGTTTCCGATATGCCTTCGTCTCGAACATAGACAACCTGGGTGCCGATCTCGACCCAACAATCCTGGGCCACATGGTCCATGAAGGCCTCGCTTTCGTCATGGAGGTGACGATCCGAACCCCGGCCGATTCCAAGGGCGGCCACCTGGCAAGAACGATCGACGGGCGTCTCATCCTGCGCGAGCGGAGCCAATGCCCTGACGAGGATTTGCCTCGTTTCGAAGACGTATCGAGACATCGTTTTTTCAACACGAACAACCTATGGATCGAACTCGGCGCTTTGAGGGATCTGTTGAAAAAACGCAGCGGCGTCCTCGGCCTCCCCCTTATCTGCAACCCGAAAACCATCGATCCGAGGCAGCCGGGCTCTCCAGAGGTTCTGCAACTGGAAACAGCCGCTGGATCGGCCATTGGCGCATTCGAACGCTCCGGAGCGGTCCTGGTGCCGCGAAGCCGGTTCTCTCCTGTAAAAACGACTGACGATCTCCTCGCGGTCCGGTCGAATGCCTACATCCTCACGCCTGAGTTCCAATGTCGTCTCGACCCGAGGCGCAAAGAACCACCGACGATCCGACTGGACCGCCGCTACTTCGCCATAATCACCGACTTCGAACATCGGTTTCCAGCGGGGGCCCCATCCCTCATCGAATGCAAAGAATTGACGGTCTCGGGCGACGTGACCTTTGGCAAAGATGTCGTGATCGAAGGCCGATCACGAATCCGCATCCCAGATCAACAGGCGGTCAGGATTCCAAGCAGGGCCGTCATCACGGGCGCCTGGCCGGACTGGGCATCCTAGTCCACATGACTCGCCGACAAGACAGGTTCCTCATCGGCTGCTTAGCACATTTTGGCCGGCTGATCAGAATACATCTGCCATTTTGAACAGCCCCCTTACTCCAAGGAGCGATGCAGCAGGGACACAATGTCTAGGACCTCCATGTCGCGACCGGCTCGTCCCAAGTTCTTCACGCAGGTTGCGCAGGCGGTCACCACGACACCGACCCCGGCTTGATTCGGCTCCTCCAGCCGACGCTCGGCAATGGCAGATGCCGTTTGGGGCGCCACATCAGGAACCAGGCCCCCGCCGCCGCAGCAATCGGCCTGTTCCCGGTTATGGGCGAACTCGAGGACCTTTCGCGTGACCAGGCCGGCCAGCCGCCTCGGCGGCTCGTAGACGCCGAGCCACCGCCCCAAGTAGCATGGATCGTGATAGTAAGCTGCCTGCACCGTTTGCTTGACCGGCAACCTGTGGGCAATCGTATCCAGAAATTCGCTCACATGAACCACCTCGGCCGTTACGTTCACACCGAACTTTGGATAGACGTGTCGGATGGTATACACACAGGCTGGACAGGCCAGGATCACCTTCCTGTAGCCCGACAGACGTCGGGCCTGCTCCTCGGCCACGTGTCGAAACTCGGACTGGTACCCGGCAGCCCACAACGGATAGCCCCCGCATACCAGATCACTCTCCATGATCGAGACATAATCGACGCCCGCTGCAGCAAACAGGTCGAGGGTTTTCTGAACATCGTCCGGGCTGTCATCGATGAGGTCGCAGCCCGGCATGTAGGCCACCTGCGCCTCTTCGACGAAGTAATGCTCATCGACCAAACCATGAAGCTTGCGCACGAGCCGCTCGTTGCGGGCATAGAATCGGTCGGCGAAGTTCTGCAGGGTCTTGGGCTGGACGCCTCGGGCCACCGCCTCGGCCCGTGCCTCGAACAGGACCTCGCTCACCGGAATATCGTGCTCGCAAAACTCGGTGCAGAGCCCACAACCGTTGCAATAGAAAAACACGGACGCGTAGTCCTCGGTCAGACTCACCGTGCCGTTCCGGGCCATGTGCCCCATGGCCATCTTGGCCTGCGGGATGACCGATTCGCGTCGCTCCGCATTGCCCACAGGACAAACGTGACGGCACAATTTCGGACAGTAGGCGCAGTAGGCGAGTTCCTTTTCAAAGTCGTCGAGCATGTCCTCTACCCTTCTCGTCTGGTGGCGTCCGCCGAATTCCGAAACAATTCGACGTCCAACCACCTCGGACCACACATCGCAATCGGATCTGTCTGCATCCACACCGAACGCAGACACCCGACGCTCCCGGCTATGCACCCTCGGTGAGCCACGGATTCATCAGACCTTTGGGATCCAACTGCCTCTTGACGTCCGCAAACAGGTCGAATCGGTTGCCGAGTTGCGCTCGAACCGCCGCAGACCGCTGACGCCCGACGCCCCGATGGTGGGCAACAGCCCCTCCCCCTCTTCGCGCTGCATCCAGGACGATCGCCAACGCCTCGTCCTGGCGCAGGCCCACATCCTCGGGGTCGGAGATTTCGGGCAGTTGCCACTTGCACAACAGGGCGCCGCCCTCCAACCCGAAGAATCCGAGTTCCATGGTCACGCCGCAACCCATCGATTCGAGACGGCCACGGGCATCGTCCGCCACCATAGCGAGATGCCGCCAATCCGCCCCGATGTCCACCTCTCCGATGACGCGAGATTCGGCTCGAGCGATAATATCGCCAAACACGTCGTTACGCCTCGCAGTCCAGAAACCCGACGCCGCAGCCGGATCGAGATAGGCACCACCGTGCGCAAGAACCAAGAGACGTGCCTCATCCCGCTGCACCACGGGAAGTTCGCCGTCCCCTTCGAACGAACAAACGAGCATGAACGAGGGTTGGCCGCTGTGCCGGAGTGCCACCACGGGATCCGCGATCGAAGCCACCACAGGCCTGGTCCCGCTCGACATGATGTCCGCCATGGCGGCAACCGCTTGACTCAATTCCTTGAAGCCTCCCGCCAGCCAAACCCTCACCTTGGATACCCGAACGACCTTGAGATGAGCAGCCGTGATGATCCCGAGCGCCCCCTCACTGCCCAAGAACAGATGCATGAGGTCCGGCCCCGTTGCTCGTCTGGGAGCCACCCTGGTCCGCACCACGGAACCATCGGGAAGTGCAGCCGTGATGCCCATGCAAACCCGGTCGATCCGACCATAACGACTCGTAAACGCACCAGCGCTCCTGGTCGCCAACCACCCACCCAACGTCGATTGGGAAAGAGAGGTGGGCATGTGCGCCACAAACAGCCCTCGAACGCGCAGGTACTCATCCAGATCACCACCGGTGATGCCAGCCTGAGCCTGCACGATGAGCGATGTCTCATCCAGTTCCAGGACCCGAGACATTCGCTTGGTGTCCACCACGAGCACGGGACGATCATCCCCGAAGCCAGCCCCGCCCACCAGATTCGAACCACCGCCATAGGGCACCACCGCCAACTCATGCCGCCCGGCGACCTGCAGCACCCGAGCCACCTCCGACGCAGCGCCCGGCCAGACCACCCACACGGGATGACGTGGCGGATCGTCCGGCATGAGGTGTCGCCTGGCCCAACAGTCTCTGGCATAGAACATCACGTCCGACGGACGACTGCTCACGTGCTCACCACCTACCGCACGCGTCAGATCCTGGGTGACATCTTCCTCGGTTCCAATCATCCCGAATTCATCCTCTGTCCCCATGGAGACACCTGCCAGCATCCCCGATCCGAGACATCACGTGTCGATCCTTGAACCTCACAACGACATCTTCCCTGGATTGAGGATCTCTTTGGGATCCAGCACCCGTTTGAGCATGCGAAACAACTCCAGGGAATCGCCGTGTTCCTCCACCATGAAAGCCTGCTTGCTCCGTCCCACGCCATGATGATGGCTGATGGTTCCGCCTGCTCTGGTCACAGCGGCCAGCGCCGTATTCCACACCTGGTCGTACAACTTCAACCCCTGCTCAGGATCGTCCGACGATCCAGCAAAAGTGAAGTAAATGGAACAACCCTCGGGATAGGCATGGCTGAAGTGGGCCATGATGAACACGAGCGGTGACACGGCGGTCTTGACCGCCTCGTAGAGCCGCAACAGTCCATCCCAGGTCGTAGCCACCTCCATCGTATCCACGAAGCCCCCCGAGTAGAAGACGCCGCTCTGCTTGAAGGAAACCGAATATCGGTGTTTCTCCCAGTGCTCCCCGGGCCGGGGACCGAGGTCCCGACCTCCGGCGCGTAAGACCTCCTCGTGAATGCGATCGGCCTCGGCCTGCGCCAGACGCGGCCGCCCCTCCGTCCCGACCACCAACAAGCAGCCCTGCCCCGTCAACTTCGGCAACAATCCGTCGGCCAACTTGTTCAACCAGCCGGGCTTGCTCAAAGCGGCCCGCAGCGCAGCCACCTTGACCCACGGCAACATGGGCTTGGTCAAATGCGTCAGACGACCCATGACCTCCTTGACCAAAGTATCCGCCTCACTGCCTCGCCCAGCACCCGATCGTGCAATGACCGTATCGAACTCGTCATAGAGCCGAACTACAGAGGGAAGCAACCCCTTCTGCATAAAGCGCCGGATCGCCTCCAGGCCCGCGGAGACCCGGTCGAACCCATAGCCTCGATAGACGCGCATTTCGGGAGCCGGCAGCACTTTGAGGGTCGCCTCGGTGATGATCCCCAAAGTTCCTTCGCTTCCCACGAAGAGTTGAGTCCAGTCGGGTCCAAGACTCGCCGCCCCAGGATTGCCGGTTCGGATCACCTCGCCCTTGCCTGTCACCACCTCGAGACCCGACACCATATCCTCGATCTTGCCGTACCTAGTCGATGCCTGACCAGCCGACCGAGCAGCCAACCATCCACCGACCGTGGAACAGAAAATCGAAGACGGAAAATGTCCCATGGTCAAATTCGACCGTCCGAGAACTTCTTCGAATGTCCAGCCGTTCATGCCTGGTTGGACCCGGACCCGATGATTCGGACCATCCAACTCCAGGATGCGGTCCATTCGCTTGAGGTCCACGACCACCTGACCGCGCCTGGGCATCGCCCCGCCGCACACGCCCGAACCGCCGCCATAGGGAACAAGCGGAGTTTCCGTTCCGGCCGCCCATTCAACCAAATGCACCACGTCCTGGGTCGTCTCGGGCCACACCACCACATCGGGCGGCGAGGGAGCGGGCCGTCCCGCCGAAAACTCGATGAGCCCACGAGGCCACAGATCCCGCGAGTAGGCGACCCGATCCGGGGCCAGAATCGAAACCTGGTCATCCTTCAGAATCGAGCCCAGTTGCCTCGCCTTTGCTTCGATGGAAATCGTGTCCGCCATGCATCCTCATCCCGTCCCAACGAGACCCGCAAAGCCCGCAACGCATCCGTCCGCCTCACCGTGGGACGCCCCGTGGCAACGGCAACCCCAGCCTTACCCACTTTGTCCTTTGGGTCAAGCAACGGCGCCGATGAGGAACTCCCTCCACGTTCGTCCGATAGACGCGACCATCCAGAGACGACCCGTCCTCTCCATCACGCTTCGTCGAGACAATGGTAGGTTGCTGGGTTACTGGGTCGCGAATACATACGAGGCAACGAAGAAATCGTTCCGACCGCCCTTGCTTGCAATTTTACCAACCTGCAAAGATACTCTGTCTCATGAAGCGACGCACCATCAACAGACTCCTCGTCGTGCTCGCCTGCATCGTTGCCCTGCTTGGGATTGGAGGATGGCTCGTGTGGTATCTGAACTCTTTTCCCAGCGCCGTCGAAAAGGCAGGTCTCGCCTGCAAGGGACCCCCAACGCCCTTGAGCACGGGCCAACGGTTCCGCCTCGTAAGCTGGAATATCCAGTACGCCGCCAGCCGAAAATACCACTTTTTCTACGACGGCGGCCCCGACGTCCGAGTCAAACGCAAAGACGTGCTCGCAACGAGCGACCAGATAGCTCGGACGCTTGTGCGCCTCCATCCCGACATCGCACAAATCCAGGAGGTCGATCGGCGCTCGGACCGAACCCATCAAATCGACGAAATGCAGCGAATTCTCGGCCGGAGCGGTCCCTGGGCCTGCTGGGCCTGGACGTGGTACCATCGTTCACGATTCGTCCCATTCCCCTTTTTTCACCCGCTTGGCAAAGTGGATTTCCACCTTGTGACCGCGACACGATACCGAATCGATGCGGCCCTGCGCCGGAGTCTGCCACAGCTCAAAGAGAATTGGATCCGCCGGGCCTTCAATCTGAAACGAGCCATCCTGGAGACCAGCATTCCCGTCCAGGGCTCGAAACGGCCCCTCGTCCTCCTCAACACCCATCTATCAGCCTTCAGTCGTGGCGACGGGACGTTGGCAAAGCAGGTGTCGATCCTGCGTCGGCGTCTCGAAGCGCTCGAAGCCGAACAAACCCCTTGGGTGCTCACGGGCGATTTCAATATGCTGCCTCCCACCGACCGGCCCACCCGCTTGGGCAAGGAAGCTGGCTACTATGCCGACAAACACAACCCAATCAAAACTCTATTCGAACATTTCCATTCAGCGGTTTCCCTGGAACAATACCGCTCAAATCCCGAACGGTTCTACACATACCTACCCTATGGGGCGAAGCGCACGGACAGGACCCTGGACTACGTGTTCGTGGGACGCAGAGTCGACGTGATCGACGTGTCCGTGGATCAGCAACCACATCCCCTTTCCGACCACATGCCCATGATCGTGGACCTGCGCATTCATGGATTGTGACGACCCTCTGTCAGCCACGGGGCGAACATCCAGGTCCCGGCCGGCCGCTGGCCGGCCATCACACAACTTCTCGTGATCTGCTTCACGGACCAGACCGAACGCTCACGGACGTGGGAATGAATAGAACGAGACCACCAGGCAAGGGAATGGAGTGATGCGTGAAAGTAGTTCAGGAAAGACGACAGCCTCTCACAGGAAAAGGCCGCGCCGCGCTAGTCTTCCTTGACGACCTTGGCGTAGGTAAAATAACCGTCGTCGTTCGCAGATCCGGTCTCTTCGACCTTGCCGTACCGACGCATGGTCATCAACCAGTAGACCACCTCATTGCCCGGCGCCCCAAGTGCTTCGGCGATTTCTGGAATCGTTTTACCCCCGTCGCCCAGGATCTCGAAGATCCGATCCGCCATGACCCGCTCCTCACGAGCAATTTCACGAACGTCTCTCAATCGTCCAACCCTCATGGTATCACCACCTTTGCAAGCTGTGCGATCGCAGCCTTGACCTGATCGTCACGATAGCCTTCCAGCTCGATGGCGTTCTGGTTACAGGCCGGCACACAGGCGCCACAGCCCTTGCAGAGGGCGCGGTTCACCTGGGCGATCTCCTTGGCCTCGAAGGCGACCTTTCCAATAGCGTCATAGGGACAGGCGACCGAGCAATCGTTGCACCAGACGCAGGCATCCGTCTTGACGCTCGCCACCAACGGTTCCAACTCAACGTAGCCTTTGAGGAGCAGAGCCGCGGTCTTGGCCGTTGCAGCCAGGCCCGCAGCCACACTCTCCGTGATAGGCTTGGGAAACTGGCAGGACCCGGCCAGGAACTGACCGTCATGGACCGTCTCGACAGGGCGCAATTTCGGGTGAATCTCGTTGTAGAAGCCGCCGTTGCCGATGGGAACCTTCAGGACATTCTGCAAAGTTTCGTTCTTCCTGGGCACAAGGCCGGTCACGAGCACCACCAGATCCACATCGAGCGCGACCTTCTGATTCTCCGTAAGCTGATCGGTCACCCGCACGAGGAGCTTGCCGTCCTCGCCTTCGGACACCTCGGGTGGATCCTCGGGCAGCCAACGCATGATGAACGAACCGGTTCGGCTCGCTTCTTCGTAGATGGTTTCGTACTTGCCGTAGGTCCTGATGTCCCGATACAGATGATACTGACGCAGGTCCGGCGCCTTGTGGGCTGCCTCGACGGCGGAATGTAACGCAGCGCTGCAGCAGTATCGAGAGCAGTAGGTCCTGCCAGAAGGATCGTCCTCATCGGCCCTGCTGCCCACGCAATAGATGTACGCGATGCTCTCCACGTCCCGATCATTGTACTGCAGGCCGCCTTCGTCCTCAGCCGCATCGACGAGATCCAAAAACTCGGTCAAAGTCAGGACACCCGGCAGGCCGCGACCATACTCCTGCTCAGCAGGATCGTAAGGCTCCGCCCCCGTGGCAATGATGATGGAGCCGACATTGAAGGTGAACGTCTCACCCGATTCGTTCTTGATGCCCACGTCGAAGTTGCCCACGCTGCCCTTCTTTTCGACCAGTTCCGCGTTCATGAGAATTTGGACGTTGTCGCGACTGCGTAGTGCCTCGATCAGCTCAGTAACCAGTTCCGCGCCGTTTTTTCGATCCATGAAAATGGATTTTCGATTGGCCACCAGGCCGCCAAGGGTATCGGTCTTCTCGACGAGATAGACGCCCAACCCAAAATCTGCCAACGCCAGGGCAGAGCGAAGTCCCGAGATGCCACCACCGATCACGAGGGCACGAGGAACCGTGTCGATCCGAATGGGCTCAAGAGGCCTTGCCAGCCGCGCCTTTGCGATTCCGGCCTTGACCAGGGCGATGGCCTTCTGGGTGGCGCCTTCCCTGTCGTCGGTGTGCGCCCACGAATCCTGCTCTCGGATGTTGACCTGTTCGTACTGATACGGGTTCAGACCGCCTCGTTTGGACACGCCACGGAAGGTCATCAAATGCAGCTTCGGAGAGCAGGACGACACGACCATACCATTCAGACCATATTCCCCGATGTCCTCGATCATCTCCTGTTGAGACGCATCGGAACAGGCGAACACGGTCGTCTTGGCGATTTCCACACCAGGTTCGTTTTCCACGGCGGCACGGACTCGCTCGACGTCCACGTAGTCCGAAATGTTGCCACCGCAGTGACAGATGTATACGCCGATCTTCTTCTCGTCGCTCATTGGGCTTTCCTCTTAAGCTGCGTAAGATACGACGCGGCCTGTGCCGCCGCCGCTCCAGCGTGGACCGTAGTGTCCGGGATATCCATGGCCGCAGTCGCGGTACCGGCTACGAACACGCCGTCGATACTCGTTCGGCCCGGATTGATGTTCGGCCTCGGCTCCAGCACATAGTTGAATTCGTCAGCCTTGAGCCTGTCTTGGTCGAACATGGCGAAGGGTTCCGTGTTCGGGATGAGCCCCGTCGCGAGCACAACGAGATCGTGCTCCATGGTCTCGACCGATCCGTTGGCGATGTCCTCGTAGGTCACCAGCAGGTTACCGTCGTCCTTTTCGAAGACGTGCGCCACCTTGCCCTTCACGAAGTACGTTCCCATGGCTTCCGCCTGCCGGTAGAACTCTTCGTAGTTCTTTCCATAGGCGCGGATGTCGATGTAGTACATCGTGATGTCGGCCAGCGGAAGTGCGCCCATGATCAACTGTGCGTGCTTGATGGAGTACATGCAGCACACCCGCGAACAGAGCCGATTGTCCTGGCTGCGATCTCGGGACCCTGCACAGAACACGTAGGCGATATTGTCCGGAACCTTGCCGTCCGAAGGACGCAGGACCGTGTTGTACGGCCTCGTGGGCGCCAGCAACCGGTCCATCTCCATGCCAGTGATCACATTTGGATACTTCTCGTATCCGTACTGGGTCAGCCGATTCGGGTTGACGAGCCTGTAGCCGGTGGACAGAACCACCGCCCCGATGTTCACCTCTTCGTGCTCGTCCCGCATGTCCAACTCGATGGCATCCGCCGGGCAGGCCTTGACGCACTCCCCGCATTCCGAACAGCCACCGCAGTCCAGGCATCGGCCGGCGCTTTCCCTGGCGTCCTCCACGGAGAGAGGCAGCTCGACCTCGCGGAAATCTTGGATGCGCTCCGCCGCCGGCACTTCATGATGCACCGGCGCCGGGTACTTACGATACGACTTCTGTCTAGCGAGCACGTCGGCCGGACTCACCACCGGAAGGGGCTGGTCCAAAGGCTTGCCAGGAAGTTCCTCACCGCGCAGGTACCGTCCGATATACTCGGCCGCGTACATACCAGCATGCGCCGCTTCGACGACCGTCGATGGCCCGGAGACCGCGTCTCCACCAGCAAACACACCGGAGACGTTCGTTTCCAGCGTGGTCGAATCCACCTTGAGCGTGTTGAACCGGGTCACTTCGAGCTTGTCCTTCTCGGAAAATTCGGAAAGCTCCGGAGTCTCGCCGATGGCCACGATGCACAGATCAGCATCCATGGTCTGCTCCGACCCCTCCACAGGGGCAGGACGCCTTCTGCCTCCGGCGTCCGGATCACCCAACTTCATGGAAATGGATTCGATGGTCGCAAGTTTTCCATCCTTTCCATGGAACCGAATCGGAACCTTGAGGTACTCGATCTCGACGCCCTCTTCGATGGCGCCCTCGACCTCCTGGTCCACCGCTGGCATCTCGGCGCGGCTGCGTCGATACTGCATCAACACCTTGGCGGCGCCAAGACGGCGAGCCACTCTCGCCGCATCGATGGCCACGTTCCCGCCGCCGACCACCACCACCGTTTTGCCGCTCAGATTCATGCCTCGGCCAGCGTTCGCATCGATGAGGAATCCGAGCGCCCCGACGACACCGTCGAGTTCCTCGCCATCGGCCCTCATCTTCTTGTCGCGCATGGCGCCGCAGGCAAGGAACACGGCGTCGTAGCCCTGTTCCTTGAGGGCGGTCACGCTCTCCACCCGATGATTCGTCTTGATCTCGACCCCCAGAGCCGTCACGTTCCTGATGTCGCGATCAAGCACGTCGTTGGGAAGCCTGTACGCAGGAATGGCGATCCTGAGCATCCCGCCAGCCTCTTTTTCAGCCTCGAAAATCGTGACCTGGTACCCGTTCTTGGCGAGATGATAGGCCGCCGTCAACCCGGCGGGCCCACTTCCAACGATGGCCACCTTCTCGTCCTTTTTCTCTTCGGGAACGCCGTACGTCGGTTCTGCGTGCTTCTCGTAATGGACGTCGGCCACGAACCGCTTGAGCATCCGGATGGGCACCGGCCCTTCGAGCTCGGAACGCGTACACTCACGCTCACAAGGGGCGACGCAGGTACGCCCCAAGCTGCCGACGAGGGGGCTCACCTTCAGGATGTGCTCCATTGCCTCTTCGAACAGTCCACTCCTGACCAGGGACACATACCCATGAGGTTTCATTCCCGTGGGACAGGAAAAGCTGCAGGGCGAAGAGCCGTGACGTTCGATGACCGCCTTCTTCGGCACCGCCTGGGGAAAAGCAATGGCGGCTGCTCGAGCCGCCACCATGTCATCATTGAAGTGATCCGGCACCGCCACGGTGCAGGCGAACTCGCATTCCTGACAGCCGGTGCACTTGGCGAAATCGACATGCGTCGCCTTCTTGCGCACCATCGCCTTGAACGTTCCGTCCGAATTTTTGTCTATATGCTCAATCTGTGAATAGACCCACGTGGTGATATTCGGATGGTGCGCCGTGGACGCCATCCTCGGAGTCGAAATGCAACTCGCACAGTCAAGGGTGGGGAACACCTTGCTGAGCAGAATCATCTTTCCGCCCACGCTCGACTCTTTCTCCACCAGCAAGACCTGAAAGCCCATTTCTCCGAGCGTCAGCGCCGACTCCATTCCGGCAGCACCACCGCCCACGACCATGACATCATAGTCCATTTCGTTCCTCTGACCTCATATGGCCCGACGGGCCTGATTGTCGTCTGCCTAGGCGGCCTTGTCCTTGGCCGGACCAAGCTGACTCAATGATTTGAAAAAGTCGTCGATGAGCGCAACGTAGGAATCCGCACAAACCGAACAGATGGCCGCCATCTTGACTCTGGCTGCGTCGTACCCGCGCTCCTTGAGCAACTCCTGGGAACGACCCACGATCACGGCGGTCCGTTCTGTACAGTCCGGGACCAATGCGCAATCCGTACCGTCTGCAGCAATGAACACCCCATCGAATCCTTCCTCGATCGCATGGAGAATCCACTGGGGCTTGATTCCACTCGAACAGGGCAGCATCAAAGTCGTCACCGACGGTGGGTAATGCATGTGCGAACTCCCAGCCATGTCGATGCCGATGTCAGAAATATTGACAGTGGACAACGTCAGGATTCTGGGTTTGTACGCAGCGGCCTGGCCGCCTTCCTGCTGTGTCATTACTTATTCCTCTTCACGAAAAGTCGCCAATAGCCGGCATCCTCAACGATGCCGAGCATGTCGTGACCGACCTTCTTGGCCCACATGGGAATGTCCTTGTTCGTGCCTGGATCCGAAGAGAGGATCTCCAGGATGCCTCCCTTTGGCACCTTGGGCATTCCACGCTTCGCAGCAAGCAAGGGGCCGGGGCAGGCCGTACCGCGAGCATCCACTACGTTGTCCGACTTGAGTCCCTTGAGTTCCTCGTCCGTCATTTTCAGTCCTCCTGGCTGCGTGACCCCCAGGCGGCCACTGGGAATACAATGTGTCACTTCATTAACTTCTGAAGAGCGAATGTCAAGTAAATAAATTGGACATCGGATCCGCCGGCAGACCGAGCGGATCCGTGGCTCTTGGGAGCAGGAACGACTGCTCCACGTGGAGCCATTTCCTTATCTCACTGCTCGACTTCCCTTGAATTTCTTTCTTGCCCCCGAACGACTTCTTGGTCGCCTGGGAGCCACGTCCATCCAACCCAAAGCAGAACCCGATCCCGTGCACATGCGTCCCAACCAAGTTCCATTGCATCCATCAAAGGCAAAGACGCACCCTCCACCAAAAGCAAGGGCCCGTCCATAGACGGGCCCCAGGGAGTCTTCTCATGTCATCCAAACGTCCATGGGGATGCCCGGTCCAACGACCTTACTGCGCCACGGCCACGTCCAAAGCCCAACTTTGGATCGTGCCGACGTCCCGCCTTGCATGGTCCACGACTCGCAGGGTCCATGAACCTGAAACGTCCTGCCCATCAAAGGCCTCCACCTTGAAAGCCTGCTGGATATCGTCCTTGCTGCCTCCGTCTCGGCTCCACAGAACCTGATCCACGCCGTCATGGGTGAGAACCACTTCCAGGTCTCCAACCCATGTGTGAGTGATATTGAGTTCCACCTTCAGCCCGGCAATGGATCCCGCGTCGGAAACGGCGATTTGGGACTCGACCCCATTGGGATCGTTGTCCGGAATTTGGACAGACTGCGTGCTCTCGTATCGGTTCCCTTCTGGTTCGGGATTGCTGCTGCAACGGTCGCCTTCAGGAGAAAAGCAGTTTCCCCTGGCACCGCTCACGCCGAAGCGATAGTGACCGACCGCCCGGCTCGCCGCCTCCATGATGTCCTGCCACGACGTCCTGCCTTCGTGCTCGAATCCCCACATGATTTTGGCCAGCATCGTAGAGGTCAGGGGCAGGTTCTCAAAATAATAGGTCGGGGTCGTGTTGGAGATCACATCCACGTTCTGCCAGCCACCCTTGCCGGCCAAGATGGGGCGGACGTAGTATTCATAGCTGAGGCAGCTCGCCACCTGGAAAATTTGGTACTTGTCCGGATAGACGGCGCGCTCGAAGGCCATGCCGGTTCCCAGCACGCTGTGACCGTTGTACATGATGACCTCGTGCTCACTGACTGCCTTCTGCCAATTGTCGAACCGTCCGTAGTCAGCCACGTTATGGAACACATCCGGCCCGTAGATATCCACCACTTCGGTCAGGTCGCCCACGTGCTTGATGAAACGGCGGCCCATGTCCACGTCCGTAACCTCTTCGAAATCCGCATCCGTGAGCCACGTGGCGAGCTTCTTGACATTCCGCCAGTTGCCGTCCTTGGACACGTCGCCGTCGTCCAACTGTCCGAAAAACACGGCCACGTCGAGCCTGCCGTCCTCCCACAGCTTGTCGTACTCGGGATATGAATCCGGATTGCGAGGCAGCACCTCGGTCACGGTCAAGGTCATGGTCTGGAGCAGGTCCTTGTTGCAGTCCCTCTTGTCGGGATTCCACAAATACCAATAGATGCTCTGGCTCAACCCGAGGTGATGGTCCTCGTCCGCGCAGTTCTTGGCCGCCTCTTCCATGATACGATAGGGTCGAATCGGCACCTTGGCCTCGTAGACCGTGCCCACCTGCGCGTGATTCGCATCCGAATACATGACCACTGCGTCCACGTCCTTGTAGCGAAAGTGCGTCAGTTTCGACTTGTCGACCTCATGAGCCTCAGCGCTCGATATCCACTGTCCGTCCACGAGCCATTCCAATCGATCGGATGCCGTGGCGTCCTCGCCCAGAATCTCCAAATAAAACTTCTTATGCGTCCGCAGGTAGGTCACTGCAAACAGGGCCAGGTCGGCCGGCGCCCCAAAAACACGCCATGACGAGGCTTCCACGTCCGCCTCGACCGTCACTTCGACCTCCATTCCCTTCAAATTGACATAGCCAGTGTCGGCCTTATCCATATTTTGGTCGCCCAAAAACGGGTTTGCGCCCTGGTCCCCTCCCTGCGCCGGACCAGTCGAACAGCCAGCCATCAATCCAACCAGGACCACCAACAAACATGCTCTCCGTATCATCAGGACGCCTCCTTCTTATGTTCACCATGGCCGATTCGCTTCCGCAATTGGGCCGCCCGGAGGCCAGATTCGCTTCCGGACGGCATGGTGATGTAATGCACCTTTCATGCCAATCATGACACGCTCCCACCCTGGCAACTCTAGCCACGACCATGCCTGACGCACCCGATGGAAACATAGAAAAAGTTGCGCGATAGCCCATTGATATTTCTTTTCTTTCTCGCCGCCCACATCCACATGGAACCAAACAAGGAAAGTAGGGTTCTCCTGCAGCCCCGGTCCGAATATCACAGAGACGGGCTCGGATGGCGCATGGACTTGCCACCCTCCCTCCCGGAACCGGAAACTCCACTGGCCGGCTGCACCGACTCTGGCCATTCCAGCCCAGGTCATCCCAGGTCATGCAAGCGTGAGGATATCCACATAAAAAAAAGAACGGTCGGAGCAGACGGGATCAGAACGGCTGCACGGAATCAGTCGGACAAGGTCTCGCGCAGGGAACGCATCTGTTCGGCCAGCCACTCCTGCTGGTCGTCGGTTTCCTGCTCGACCCGATACTGGACCATAAACGTGGTCCTAGCCCCATTTCCATCTCCATGCTCCATGAGGCATTCGGCACATTCGTCCAGGTCCACGCCCACGGGAAGCTGGCCCAGCAATGCCCGCACCGCCGACCCGTCGCCTGCAGCCGACGCCCGACACAGAGACTCGAAAAAATCACGGTGGACCTTCTCTACCGGAGGCTCATAGGCGCCGTAGCCCGCCAAACGATTGGCCACGGCCTCCGCCACGGGCTGGCCATGGCCCGGATGCAGCTCCCCCATGGTCTCATAATATTTGGTCCAATAGGCCCGAGCGGCAGCCATCCACTGCGCCCAATCGCTCGCCGTGGGATGGCGCAAATGCTTGTACGCTTCCTCGGCTGCCAGTTCCACCTGCCGTGCCGGCCAGGCACGTTCCTGGCACAGGGCTTCGACCCCTCCTCCCTGATAAAACGTGCTGGATGCCGCGCCCGGCTCGACGCCATTGACCGACCCACAGTGGCCACAGGTCACGTTGCTCGACTGCCAGAAAACAGACCGCTCGATTGGAGCTCCGCACTGGGAACAGGTGAGCGGCTGTGATCGCTCCTGTTCCGCAACGATCGCCAGATTGCGCGCCCAGTCGGCCCGACTGGACACCTCCAGTGATCGTCCAGTGGTCTCGATGGTAGCACGAAGGGCGTCCACCTCCCGACGCAAATCTTGCTCCACGGTCCAGATCACGTCGTAGGTCGCCTCGTCCAGCTCCTCGTCGTCCGTCAACTCGTCGAACGATTCGTCGAGTTGCTCCCAGGCCTCATCCACCTTCCGATCCACGCCCTGAAATCGAGTCTGAACAGCAGTCAAGGCCGTCCCCATGGGGCCAGAATCCAGCGCGTGTTCCTCGATGATCTGCGCCAACCCGGCGCGCCCCTCGACCAAAATGGACGCCACCCGCTCCGACACCTTGGTTTGGAATCCCTGCCACCGCTCCACCAAGGATGTCACCTGCTGTCTCAGGTCCTTATCTCGAATCTCCGATGCCTTCGCCATGGTCTCATTGCCCATCGTCGCCTCCTCTTCCTGCTCTCGATTGCACCCAGCCAACCCACACGCATTCAGCCACGCCTCGCCGGCCACCACGGCCCAGCTCAGGCCTCCATCCCAACCCCATCAGATCATCTTCTGCCCACAGTAAGCGCATTCCAGGTCATCGACGCTCAATCTTGGCGCCCCACAGTGTCTGCAGGTCAAGGCTGCAGACGAGGGGCCCGGCCGAGCCGAGGCCCCAGACGCCCCAGCAAACACATTGGCGAACATCCCCTGGCGAGGTGGCAGAACGGCCCGTCGATAGGCATCGACGAGCTCGCGCTCCGTCCGTTCCACCAGGTTCAACAGGCGCCGACATTGCCGTTCCACATCGTCGTCATCCACGCCTCGGCAGGTTTGCCTGACGCGTGCGCGATGATCCGTGCACAGCCGATGCACCAGATCGAAGAATTCCATCACAGCGGCCCCCCGCGTGGGATTCTGGGCCCGAAGCACCTCCTGACGCTCCTCGTCGGAAAGGGCAGACACCCCGTATCGTTCACAGAATCTCGCCCAGCCAGGAGTCGTGCCCGCTGGTTGGTCCACCTCTCGAGCCTTCTGAAAGACCTCACGGATCCGCTCCGAAAACTCGGCCCACAATCCGGCGAGGGTCGGGTCGGTTGGCACGACGTTCATGGCAGTTCTCCCGACGACGATGTGATCCCAAGGCAAGGCTCGCCGCATGCACGGCCCCAAACAAATGACTCGAACAGAAAGGTCCTGGCCCTCACAAACTCAAATCACCGTCCATTCCGGCGCCCGAGTACTTCTGCAAGAAACGGCTTCGCAGGCCGTCGTACTGGCCGATGAGCTGCACATCGGTCGCCATCTTGGGGCTCCAGTAGGCGCTCCAGGCTCCGTAGGTCGCGGCATTGATCCCGAAGGTGGTCTGAAGCTGCGCGTTCACATCCTTGCCCTGCTGGCTCCAGGCTTCCTGGGCCACCATGACCTCCATGAACTTCTCGAACGTGCAGGGTTCCGCCCCCCCTGCCGTGACCCCCATGCCACCGGCGAAAGCCTTCGAATACGCGGTGGTGATCACCATGCTCGTGTCCTGGCTCATCCGATTCGTCCATTCCGCGCTCACGCGATCCCACTTGGCCTTGTCCATGCCAAACTTTGCGAGATACTGGGCAAACTGGGCGGGCGTCGAATTCGCCGGCAGCTTGGTGGCGCCAGCCGCCACCTGGGCCCACTGCTCCACGTTTACGCCCTCGACTGGTTCGAGCAACTGAGGATTGGCAGCCGCAGCAGCAGCGACACCGCCCTGAACCTGTTGCTGGCGCGCCTGCAGCGCGGCATTGGTGAAGTCTGGTTTTTGGCGAACCTCCCAATCTCCATCCTCGTCCTGGCCGAGTTCGCTCCACTTGGCCATGAAATAGTCCCGCGCCGTCTCCCAATGGGCGAGGTTGCGGAACCCGTGCTGCTGAGCGGCCTGGTCCTCGGTAAGATTCTGAGACTCTGCGTCCTCCACGGCGAAGTAGTTCACCCAAAACGAGACGGGATCATTGACCTTCATCGTCGCCAAGTTTTCGCCGGAGGCTTCAAATCGCGCCATCATGGCCTCCGTCTCCTTCCATTCCTGACGAGCGTCATCGTATTCCGGTTGATCCGGACCGCCCACAGATGCCTGAGTTGGATTCGCCGCACTGGGAGGAGGAGGGTTCTGCTGCATTTTGGCGCCGCCAAACAATCTCGTAAAAAAATCCATGAATCCCATGTCTGCACTCCTTGTCTGTGGTTGTATTCCCTCATGTTCACATGAGCACATTTCCCCTGTATTGAGATCCGCACCCTGCACGCTCCATCGGCCGTGCCGTATCCCTTTCAAATGCTTCGTCGACCCCTTGGTCCCTTATAAAGACAATCGTGATAATGGGTTTTATAGTATCTCGATCCCGCACACGTCAACACCTTTCCAATGCGCAGTCACACCTGCGGTCTCGTGGTCCGTTGACCAGCCGGCCAACCAGAGGTATCCTTAAAAGCATGAATGATCTCGATCAGACAGCACGGACAGGGTCCTTGCGCCATCAAATCGCCATCGTCGCCTGGCTGTCGTTGCTCTCCCTGATCGCGGCCTGCGATGCAGGCGTCGTTCAACTCGGCACCAACAGTGATGGCGGCATCAACGGAGGAGACGGCCTCGTGTCGGACCATGACGGCGGTTCGGACGCCACGAACCACCAGCCCGACGCAGCCCTCCCAGTGGATGCGCAGACCAACCCCTGTGATGGGGTGGATTGTGGGCCCCACGGAACCTGTGAGGTTTCGGGTTCGACCTCTTCGTGCAACTGCGAAACAGGCTATCACGCCGACGGGCTCTCCTGCGTCCAGGATCAAGACCCGTGCCAAGGCGTGACCTGCGGAAGCAACGCACATTGCGCAAGCGGCGCCTGTGTGTGCGACGACGGGTATCAGGGAGACCCAACCACAGGCTGCACATCCCAAAACGAAGACTCGGTTCGCGCCGAATTGGTGGCCATCGCCAAGGCCGAACTCGGCAACTGCGAGGGGGTCGTGGATCGACCCTACATGGACAACCAGCCAGGGCTGTGGTGCTACGACTTCGTGGCCTGGGTCTACCAACAATGCAGCTACCCCCTGCCCTCTCCAATCTCGCTGCCACAGGTCCAGGTCTCGAACATGCCAAATGGCTGGCAGGCGAAAGCCGGTGACCTGATCAAGTTCACCATCCAACACTATGGCATGGTGGACCACGTGTCCGCCAACGGACAGACCATCTACACGGTCGAAGGAAACGTGAACAGCTGTGTCACCACCCGGGTCGTGTCCTTGAGCAGCATCGAATACTTCGGCACCCTGGAAAATCAATTCTGACCGCTGAACCGCCGCAAAGGTCTACTTCGAGCGCGCGACGTACACACCATTCCAGTCGGCAGGCGGTGGGCTCGCAATGAACTCGTCGCACCGAACGATCATCACGGAGCAGGCACGGTCCCCTTCGACCAATGCGTCGGCCTGGGCCCAACGGTCGCGAGCCAATTCGAAGCGTCCGTCGAGATAGGCCTCGAACGCCTTGGCACAGAGGTCTTCGAACTCCTTCTCACGCTCGTCACGGCTCTCGGAAAGACCTCGAAGCTCGTAGATACGCACGCCTTCCCGCCGCCCCTTGACCGCGACCACATCCAGGACCCGCACTGCTATCATCTCACCCACGCGGGATTGAGTCTCTTCCGAAACCACGAGGTGCGTCCCGTAGACCTTGTTGATCCCTTCGAGCCGAGAGGCCAGGTTCACCGTGTCCCCGATGATTGTGTAGTTGAGACGCACCTCGGACCCGATGTTACCAGCCACCACGTCCCCACTGTGCAGGCCGATCCTGGTTCTCATGTCGGGCATACCACGATCCTTCCAGGTCCGACCCAGCTCCGCCAAGATTTCCTGGACCGCCAGGGCAGCTCGACAGGCCCGTTCCGCATGGTCCTCCGTGCGCTGCGGTGCCCCCCAAAAGGCCATGACCGCATCTCCGATGAACTTGTCGATGGTGGCTCCGTGATCCAAAAGAACATTCGTCACCGCCTCGAAATACTCGGACAGGTGCTGCACGAGTCTCTCTGGATCCATGCCTTCGGCAATGGAAGTAAACCCTGCAATATCTGAAAAGAACACGGTGCAGGTGCGCCTTCGCCCCTCCAAGCCGGCCTCGCGTCCAGAGCGAAGCAGGCGCCGCACGAGATCGCGCGGCACATACTTCTCGAAGGAACGCAGTCCCGCCTTCATCCGACGAACCGACTCGACCATGGCATCCACTTCCGCCAGACTTGACGAGACTGGCACGTCGCCCTCCAATTCAAATCGTCTGATCCGATCCGTTTCTTGGGCCAACTCGGCAAGGGGACGACTGATGCTACGGGCAACGACAAAGGCAACGACGAGCGCCAACAAGGCAAACAGGCCAGACAGCAGCATCGTGGCGGTCCGATTCTTGTGGATACCCGTCAGGAAATCCTCTTCTGGCACCACGAGACCCACCAACCAGTCTTTGCCGACACCACCGGGAAAGGGCACGTACATGGCCCGGTACACCTTGCCACCACGATGAAAGGAGAACCGAACCGTCTTGCTGATCTTCAACCCTGTTCGTCGCTTCAGGGCACGATACGACGCCACCACCTGCGCATCGGGCAGAGCCTCGACCGGCGTCAGCTCCCACACCTTCTTTCCTTTGCGAAGGACCTGCCTCCTGAGCTGCTTCGAATCAGGATACCCCACGATGCGCCCCTTGCCGTCCATCAAAAACACGATGCCATGTTTGCCGATCTTGAGGGTCGCCAGAAAATCGGAGATCCGGTACAGCTCAATCTCCACGTCCACCACACCGCGCAGCCGACCCTGTTCATTCCTCACGGGCGCAGCCGAGCCGATGCCGGGCATCTTGCCCGTGTAGAAAAGATAGACTCCGGTCCATCCCTGGCGTCCGGTCCGCTTGACCTGCCGGTACCAAGGCCGAATCCGGGCGTCGTAGGCCGGGTGGCCGCTGTACCAGGCACCGACCACATCGCCTTCCCTGTTGCGATACTTCCACATCACGAAGGGCCGCCCCCCGGTTCGACGCACGATCTTCGTGGCCAACGTCTGCTGTCCCACCACCATGGGTTTCTGCTCAGGGTCTATGGCCAACGCCGAATCGAATAGATAATGACGTGCCATGGCTTCCAGGCCATCTGAGGCATCGAGCCGACCAGGAACGGCCGAGGGTGTGGACCCCACCTTGGCCTCGGCGCCACCCTTGGCCTCGGCACCACCCTTGACCTCGGCCGTGGACCGCCTGGGATGTCCCGGTTTCTCCTTCGCCGGTCGGGCGGTCCCGTAGGCCGTCCGACTCCCACCTGCGCGTTGTCGCACCGGATGGGCCGTGGCCCGCACGTCCGAGGGAAACCGCTTCACCATCAGGAAGTTTCCCTGCTCGTCGCCATAGTTCAACATCGCGATTTGGGGATAGATCCGAAGGAGATTGATGAAGTACCCCTCGAGCTGATCGTACTGATCGGCGTGGAGCACCTGAGTCGAAGCCAGTCTCCTACTGAGTTCCGCCGCCTTCTCGGCTGGTGCGACGTAATGGGTCACCCGATCCAGGGCATGCTTCGCCGCCCCGTCAAGCAGGCTGTCCACCAGCACATTCACCGACCGGGAACCGTAGTACCATGTGGTGGCGTACAGCACACCGGACAGCACGACAATGGTCGAAACCAGCACCAGAAGGATACTCAGCCGAAAGGTGATCCGCATCTTCTTCGGAGCAGCCTCGATGTCAAAGCTGGACTGTCGACCTTGATCCGCCACGATCCGCACCATCATCCTCCTTGGTTCGTCGGTCCTGGGTCGTGCCTTGCATTGGTCCGAGCCCTCGCTGCCGCGCTGCGCCGTTGGACACCCGCACCAAAATGCCTCCCCGAAAATGGAATTGTACCACAGCCCGATGCCGTCACAGCAAGAATTCAGAGATGTCGAGCGCTGAATCAGAAACTGGCGGGAATTCCGAGTCATCGTGGCTACGGCGTCGAAACGAACAGCGCCCAGTCCCCGCAGCGGAAAGCATGAGACGACTAGGCGGCCCCACCCGCAATCGACCCACCAGACGTCTGTGTGCCGGTCCGGCGACAATGTTTGAATTTTGGCTCAGTCCATATTATAAGGTGGCGACGTAGTATGAATGCCCGCACGGTTTTTTTGAAACATTTCAGGACGGAGCGCAAGATGCAGGTCGTAGAAGAACACAGTGAGATCCTCGAATCTCTCAAGGAACAGGCCACCTTCCTTCGGGGACGAATCGATGACTACGAACCCGATGAAGACGGTCGCAAACGTCTGGCTGAGCTGGTCGAAGCGATCGATCGCGCGTCCGCTTTCCTGGAATCCCACCCTCCCGTCAAGGAATCCGCTGCGGACAAGGAGACGGCCGAAGCAAGCCAAGAGACCGAAGTCGGACCGGTGGAACCGCCAAAGGATGCCGACGACCTGGACGGCTGGCTCGCGTACCTCGTCGAGAACCCAAATGACGAGGATGGTCTCGACAACCTGCAACGAATCGAGACCCGCGCCAGGGTGGACGAGGACTGGGATTCGGTCATCGCCGTGCTGATGGGCAAGGTGGAGATCCAATCCGACCAAGACGCCCGACTGACCCACCTCAAGGAAATCCAGCGTATCTGCGAACAGGAGGTCGGAGACCTGGCCAAGGCCTTCGCCGCTGCACAGATGGCCCATGGGCTGAACCCGACGGACGAAGAACTCACAGACGAACTCGTCCGGCTGGCCGAAGCCACCGAACAATGGGCCGACCTCGTCGCCCATTTCAACGAAGTCCTTCCAACCGTCGAGGATACGGACGCATCCGCCAAAATGTGGCTGCTGGCAGCACGCATCTACAACGAACGCCTGGGACGCATGGACTACGCGGCGGCTGCCCTGGGCAAAGGAATCGAAGTCGCGCCCGAAAACCCCGACCTGTGGGACGAACTGGCGAGCCTCTACAAGGCGAACTCGCGCTGGCGCGAGCTGGCCCAGGTCCTGCACAAGCGGCTAGATGTGGAATCGGATCAGACACAAAAGATTTTCTATTTGCTCGAACTCGCGGACCTCAACGAAGGCAGACTCGGAGACCTCGTCGAGGCTCGTCTCATCTACGAACGCGTCCTTAAAATCGATCCCATCAACACCACGGCGCTGACCTCCTTGGAAGGCATCTGCCGCGCGCTCGAACTGTGGGAACCCCTCGAAAAGACCCTACGACGAAAACTCGATGCCGCAGAAGACGGGGAGCAGACACGGAGTATTCGCATCGAAATCGCTGACCTCATGGCTGCTCATCTCGAACAGCCCGAAGGTGCGGTCCACGAACTCGAATCCCTTCTTCCATCCCATCCAGACGATGAGGAAATCCTCCAAAAACTCGTTCATCTCTACGAAGAACTGGATCGCTCCGAAGACTACATCAAGACAGCGCAGAAGCTCGCAGAACGATCCAAAGACGATGACCTCCGTCAGAAACTCTACCGACGCATCGTCATGGAACTCGAAATGAATCCCGAGACTCGGTCTCGGACCGTCGAGTTCCTGGAAAAACTGGTGGAATTGACACCTTCGGATGAAACGCTCTATCAGAACCTCGAACAAAGATACCTCGAAGATCAGGCATGGGAAGAACTGGCCGCAACCTACCGAAGGCATGTGGACAAGGCCGCTTCGCCGCGTACCAAAGCCCAGATCTTCAAGCTCCTCTCCGCGCTCCAGGACGAAGAGCTGAACGACCCGGACGCCGCCGAGACCACCATCCGAGAGGCGCTCGCGGTGGATGCCGCCGACATGGAAGCGCTCACGGCCCTGTCGGGTCTCTTGCGCCGCCAAGAAAAGTGGGTGGATTTGGTCGATGTCCTGAGCAGACGAGCCGAATTGGCAGAAGACAACACATCACGCGCCGACCTGAACCGGGAAATCGGCGAAATCGCAGCCACCAAGCTGGGCGACCCGGAAACGGCCGAGCAACGACTCATGAAGGCCCTCGAACTGGACCAAGAAAACCTCGGTGTCACCACGGCTCTGTTCGAGCTGTACAAGGGCCGCAAGGAATGGCTCCGGGCCTCAAAAATTGGGCTCCAGGCGGCAGAGCGCACGGCCAATCCCATCCAGAGGGCCGAACTCATCTACCAGATCGCAAAAATCCATCGAAACGGATTGGATGACCAAGACCGGGCCATTGGGCTGTACCACCAAGTGCTTGCCGTGGACCCCGAACACGTGCCGAGTGCAACCATCCTCGCGGACCACTACTTCACCGAAGAGACGTGGGAAGAGGCAGAACCTCTGTTGGACCTCTTGGTGAGAAAAATTCCCGCCGAGGATCGCCACACCCTCTTCCATCACGAATCCCATTTGGGCTTCGTTGCACGCAATCTCAAGAACCTCGACAAGGCGGTCGCTCATCTCGAAAAGGCGCGCGAACTGGATCCTACCAATCGCGAGGTCCTCGATGCCCTGGCTGATCTCAAGTACAAACAGGAAGAATGGAAGGCAGCGGCGAACCTGTACCAGGCCATCCTGGTCGGCCATCGCCAGGACATGCCGTCCGACAAGCTCGTGGAACTCTACCACCGACTCGGGACCATCAAACTCCATACAAAAGAAAAAGATCGAGCACTGACTCTGTTCGAAAAAGCTCTTGAAATCGATCCTGATTATGGTCCTTCGACCCAGGCGCTCATTTATCTCCGGTCCGAATCGGAAGACTATGACAAGGTCGTCACGGCCAAGGAGTCGCTGTTCAACAAAGCCTCCGACCCACAGGAAAAGAAAACCCTGGCGTTGGAGATCGCTGAACTCTACCAAAACAAACTGGACGATACCGAGACAGCGCTCGACTACTACGAGAAGGCAGTGGAACTGGACCCGGAGGACCACGCAACCCTTCATCGCATCATGGAAATGCACACGGCATCCGAACAGTGGGATCGCGTTGCGGACACCATCCTCAGACTGGAAGCCATCGAAACGGACCAAGCCATCAAGGCGAAATACCACTACGCCGCAGGCGTCATCTACCGCGACGAACTGAAAGACAATGACCTGGCCGTGGAACAGTTCGAAGCATGTCTGGAGCAGACACCGAAACAAAAGCAGGCCTTCGACGCCATTGAACGGCTTCTCACCGAAGAAGGCCGATGGGCGGAACTGGCCAAAGCCTATCGGAAGCAATACAAGCGTCTTCCCGACGGCACTCCAATGGCCGACCGCGTGCACCTTCTCCATCGCATGGGAGAAACCTACCTCGAAAAACTCGAAGAACCGGAAACCGCCATGACCGCCTTCGAGGCCGCAGTGGCGCTGGATCCCAACAACAAGGAACGCAACGAACTCCTGGCCGACCTCTACGTGCAGGCAGGCCCCAGTCAAGTAGACAAGGCCATCGAACAGCATCAGCGGCTGTTACGCACGAATCCATACAGCATCCGCGCGTACAAAAAACTCTGCGACCTGTATATTGAATCCCGCCAGAAGGACAAAACCTGGTGTCTCTGCTCGGCCCTCATGTTCCTCAAGCAAGCGGACGACAAACAACGCATCTTCTATGACCGTTATCGTCCCACCAAGCTTACCACTGCAAAACGCAAACTGAGCGACAGCCTGTGGCAGAATGAAATCCTCCACCCCGACGAGAACATCCTTCTGGACACGGTTTTGGCCGGCATCAGTGTGCCGGCGTCCCTGCTCGTAGCACAGCCCCACAAGGCATTCGGACTCAAACGACGCGAACGAATCGATCCAGGCAAGGACGATCGTCCGTTCGCGAAGCTCTTCGCCTATGCGGCCAACGTCCTCAACATCACCCTGAAGCCGGAAATATTCGTCCGGGGCGACCAACTCGCTTCGATCCAACTTGCAAACACGAGGGAACGCAATGCACTCGTTCCTTCCTGGCTCGTGGACCCGGACAAATTTAAGGGTCTGTCGGAAACCGCCGTGCTCTTCCAGGTCGCACGCAACCTGGCATTCCATCGTCCCGAGCGGTACCTCAAACGCGCGCTGCCGTCTTTGACGGACCTATCCCATGCATTGGCGGCGATCCTGACCCTGACCGTTCCAAAGGCACCGGTGGACGCATCCCAGCCCGCGGTGCAAAAGTTCGTGGAACACTTCACCAGAACCATTCCGCCGATGGTCTTCGAACAGCTCAGCCCGGTGGCCCAAAAATTGGTGACCACCGGTCGCAAAGCGGCGGACCTGCCGACGTGGCTCCGTGCAACAGAATTCACGGCCATGCAGACGGGGCTGCTCCTCTGCAACGACTTCGAAGCCGTCTCACAACAGATCGCCTCGGAAGCAGACGGCGTAACCGGCATCCCAGCCAAGCAACGCGTCACGGAACTGTTGCTCTTCTCCATCTCGGAGCAATACTTCACCCTGCGTCAGCATCTGGGAATCGCGGTCGAATAAATCGGAGTCACTTCCAAACAACGACCAATGGACAGGTTCGGCAGAATCCGCCCACCGTCAAGGGCGCGTCTCCGAACTCTTCGCACTTTTCTGCGCTTCCGAAACGGCTGTGGCGATCTTGTGGGCCAGCGACTCCACGTCGAAGGGCTTCACCACGTAGTACCTGGCCCCGGCATTGATGGCCTCGATCATCTTGGAGGGCTGAGAAACCGCAGTGACCACGATCACGGGAATATTCCGCGTCTCGTCCCGCCCCTTGAGCGCCTTGAGAAGACGCAGACCATCCAGTTCAGGGAGCACCACGTCGAGCACCACCACGTCGGGACGATGGGCGCTGATCTCCGCCAATGCCTTGAGTCCGTCTCCCACTGCCTTGACGAGATATCCTTTTTCCGTCAACGAAGTGCGCAGCAGTCGTTGAACCTCTGCATCATCTTCAACCACCAAAACCCGTACCGCCTGCGACATGATCACTCCACTGCCAGAGACTCTCGGTCGGTCACGACCGCCGAACCTTCATGCCATATGACGCCCCAGCCATTCTTGTCAAGCAACAGCGCCGACCAGCGTCTCAGTCCCGACCATCACTCGAAGCATCGATGGGCTCGGCCTCGTCGATGAGAAAATTGGGAATGCCGTCCCGAATCTCGTACTTCAGGCCGCAGGACGGACAAATGAAAGCCTCGTCCTCGCGATACTCCAGTTTCCCCTTGCACTTGGGACAAACCAGGATGCTCAGGAGTTTCTCGTCGATCACGGTCCACCTCCAGTTCCAAAGCCACCCCTCGCAACCACCGGCAAGAAACCACCTCACACAGAGTGAAGTTCCTCCGTCCGGTGCACGTCCAACCAACATGGGTCGACCCATGTGCGATTGGGGCGGCGACATACATGACAAACAACGAGTCGATTTGTTATACTCCAGGTTCACGACGCTTTCCAGACAAGTCCTACAGGACAGGAGAATCAGAAAACCATGAGAACCAGCGCCCTCTATCCACTCATCTTCTCCACCGCCGTCGTCTGTCTGGGTGCCGGCGTCGAGGCCAGGCATCCACGTCGACCCAATCCGCTGAGGATGACTCCTGTCGTCATCGCCGTACGCAAGGTGAGCCCCGCGGTCATCAACGTGTTCACAACCAGGACCATCCGAGAAAACCCATTCGGGATCCAGTCCCAATGGAATTCGGATCCCTACTACCAGACGAGGAAGGTCACATCACTGGGATCCGGTGTGATCATCGATCCCCGAGGCTACGCGGTCACCAATGAACATGTTCTGTCGAGAGCGACCAAAATCAAGGTACAACTCTCCGACAACCGAGTCTTTACCGCCCGCGTCATCGGGGCCGACCGACGATTCGACCTAGCGGTTCTCCAAATCCAGACGGGACATCGCCTCCCCTCGGTCACCATGGGAACATCGAGCGACCTCATGTCCGGAGAGCCAGTCATCGCCATCGGAAATCCATTCGGCCTGTCCCATACCGTGTCGGTCGGCGTCATCTCCGCCCTGCATAGGAGGCTCAAGATCCGCAACCATGTATACGAAGACTTCATCCAGACCGATGCGGCCATCAACCCGGGCAATTCCGGTGGGCCGCTCCTGAACATTCTCGGCCAACTCATTGGGATCAACACGGCCATCCATAAGGGAGGATCCGGGATCGGTTTCGCCATTCCCATCGATCGCGTCAAGCAGGCGGTACGCGACCTCCTCCGGTTCGGACACGTCCGCGGAGGCTACCTCGGCATGTCGGTCACTCCATACCAGGGTCCAGGCCTCGTCGTCACGTCGGTCGTATCTGGAGGGCCTGCTGCTCGTGCGGGGATTCACGTCAGGGATGTGGTGCTGGGCATTCGGGGCAAGGCCATCAATGCCACTCAAGATTTCACCGATGCAGTGGCACACATGATTCCTGGAGAACGAGTGGCCTTCCAGCTACAAAACAGAATCGCAAGAATCACCATCGGTGCCTACACGGCACCAATCGCGTGGCGGCAATTCCAACTCAGACTCGGTATCAGAGTCGGAAATGCCGCAACACTGGCAACGCGCTACCATCTCAGTGTGACACGAGGCATCGTTTTGACTTGGGTCAAACGCAGCGGCGTTGCATGGAGGGTCGGTCTGAGGGCAGGAGACGTCATCTTGAGAATCAACCGTAAGTTGACAGCCAACACGGCCCAGCTCTACAGGCTCGCCCCGATTTTTCGGCTGGGGACGACCTTGGTCATGATCGTTCAGCGCAAAACTGCTCTCTATCGAGCGACCGTTCCGTACTGAATCAGGGACTCAGCAGCCAATTCTTCGGGCAATGACCAGTCGCTGAATCTCCGAAGTGCCCTCACCGACCTCAAGAAGACGCTGGTCCCGATAGAGTCGTTCGACGTCGTACTCCTTCATGAGGCCGTAGCCGCCGTGGATCTGGACCGCACTGTGAACCGCCCGACGAGCCACCTCGGAACAGTAGAGCTTGGCCATCGCCGCCTCTTTTTCAAATGGTCGATGCTGCTCCCTCAGCCAACACGCCTTGTAGAGCAGGCCACGGGCGGCCTCTACTTCGGTCGCCATGTCCGCCAACTTGAAGGAAATAGCCTGAAACTTACTGATAGGCTTGCCGAATTGCCGTCGATCCTGCGCATACTGAAGGGCCAAATCCAGCGCGCCTTGCGCACAGCCCAGACCCATGGCAGCAATGGATAGGCGCCCTCCATCGAGGGTCTGGAGCATCTGGTGGAAGCCCTCCCCTCTTTTTCCCAACATGGCGCTCTGGGGAACCTGGCAATCATCGAAGTACAACTCGCCCGTGTTGGAGGCCCGCCACATCAGCTTGCCGTGCATGGCCACGGACCGGAACCCATTGGCATCGGCAGGAACCAAAAAACAGGTGTACTCCTTGCGGCCATCCTCGCGCGTACCCGTAACCGCCTGCACCGTATTGACCAGCGTCAGAGAATTCGCGCTGTTCGTGATGAAAATTTTGGACCCGTTGACGATCCAATCCCTGCTCTTCTGAACCGCCTTGGTCCTGGTGCCGCCTGCGTCCGACCCGGCATCCGGCTCAGTCAGGCCGAAACCAGCCAGTCGAAACTGATCCGATTCCGTGGAGCACAAGGCAGGCAGATAGGTCCGCTTCTGTTCTTCATTGCCGAAGTAATAAATGGGGCCGATTCCAAGAGAATTTCCTGCAGCGACCGTGGCTGCCGTCGATCCGTCCACGCGCGCCAATTCTTCCACCGCAATGATGTAGGCGACATAGCCCATCTGGGAGCCACCATACTCTTCGGAAACGAACATCCCGAACAGGCCCAACTCAGCCATCTTCTGCGTCAACTCGACGGAAAATTCTTCTTTCTCGTCCAATTCGTGCGCAATGGGCCGCACCTCGTTCTCCGCAAAGTCCCGAATCGTCTTCCTCAAAATTTCTTGTTCATCGGTCAGATCATAGCTCAGCACTGCGGCACCTCCATCATGGCAAAAAACCCAGGCGCACGAAATTCCGTACGATGGGACCAGATACAAATGATATATGGAACCTATCAGAGAAAAACCAGGGGGGTCAACCATCCAAGGAAAGAAAACAGAGGGCAACCGGCAGGCAGGACACCCACGACCCGCTTACCAGCAATTCGTGCCCAACGTATCATCCATGAAGGCGAGGCAGGAGTCGATCTGGTACTGACCGTCGTCATACGAACAATCCGCGCAGGTCGCGTTGGCCGCCAGACAATCGGAACAGTTGTCCAGAACGATCTGGTCGTCCACAGACAGGGTGTCGTACTGTTCTTCGCAGTCCCAGGTCACCGAACAGGTCCCAGTGCAGTCAGCCAAGAAGTCGTCCAGGTTGTTGCAGGTAATGTTCGCGTCGTCACCGTTCGTGCAGGCTGACAGCCCCATGGCAGCGACGGCAACCAGCATCAGCAATGCCACCTTCATTCGCTTCATAACGTCTACCTCCTTGTTGTCCATGTCGTTCGTCCGCGCTCCCGACAGGCATCATGCCTTGTGGAATACCGACGATCAAAATCCTTTGGGCCACGCAATTTCACCATAAAAACACAAGTATCATACGATCGTTTCGATCAAAAACTTCTGATTGGACGTGGAATCAGATGCAATGTTCACCTCATGGGGGGAAAAACGCTGCTCGATTCCATCGTGGTCACCCCGACACGAAGGGATTCATCCTCCGCTCTGCGGCAATCGTGGTCGAAGGCCCATGCCCCGTCAGAACTTTGGTGTCTCCATCGAGCACGTAGAGCCGACTGCGAATGGAATGGACGAGATCCGCCCAGGAGCCACCGGGTAGGTCGGTCCGACCCACCCCACGGTAGAAAAGCGTGTCGCCGCTGAGCAAGATTCCCGCCCCCTGTACCAAAAAAGAGACACCGCCGGGCGTGTGGCCTGGAGTGTGCATCGTCTCCAACACCATATCACCCACTTCAATCCGATCGCCATCGGATAAGAGCCGCCCAGGATCGGGAATCTGCTCCATGACCAACCCGAACATGAAGGCCATCTGGGGTGCTGCACGAAGAATGACCTGATCGGCTTCGTGAACCGCGATCGGCACTCCAAGCTCGCGGGCCACCGGAGCAGCAGCCCCTACGTGGTCCACGTGACCATGGGTAAGCAGCACCCATTCCACATCGAGCTGCTCCCGACGCACCACCTTTAGGATACGGACCTCGTCGAAACCAGGATCCACGATGACCGCCTTATGCGTACGCAGGCACCACAAAAGATGACAATTTTCCGCCAAGGGACCGACGACCAGGCTCTCGAGCCCGACCTGTTCTGAATCCGAATCACTCGTCACCTTCGTTTCCTCCTCGTTCGTCGGACCATGGTCCGAGCATGGTCCAATGCGGCATCGGTCACAGTCCCACCCATTCTGGCGAGCTCCTCTGTCCGCGCATCGTCGTCCAAGCACTCGATGCTGCTCGTCGTCCGCCCCTTGATCGTCCGTTTCGTCACCACGTAATGATGGTCCGCATACGCCGCAATCTGCGGCAGATGCGTCACGCACAGGACCTGCCGATACTTGGAAAGGTCGAACAGTTTTTGGCCCACCACGTCCCCAACCATGCCACCTACGCCCTGGTCCACTTCATCGAACACGTAAAAAGCCACAGGATCCTGCCCCACGACCGCCGTCTTGACGGCCAGGAGAATCCTCGAAAGCTCTCCGCCCGAAGCCACTTCGTCCACAGGCAAAAGATCTTCACCTGGATTCGTCTTAACCAGAAATCGAATCCGATTCCATCCGAAAGGCCCAGCCCGACCTGCGTCGAACAGAAAACGACGGTCGTCATCCTCCCGGGCCATGCTGGGGTCAATGGCAACCCGGAACTCGGCTCCTTCCATGCCAACCTCGGAAAGATTGGCGCCAACCAACTCTTCCATTCGAGCCGCACTCTTCCGCCGACTCCGCTCCAACTCCGCCCCGGATCGTTCGACCTGACGCCGCGCGCGATCAAGTGCTGCTTCCAAATCCTCCAAGGCAGATGTCGCCCCCTCCAGTTCGGCAAGCTCCCGTTCCAGATCCTTGTAACGTTCGACGAGATCCGACAGGTGCAGACACCGATGCTTTCGTTTTAGATCCCCCAGGAGCATCAATCTCTGCTCCACCTCGTCGAGACGGGCTGGATCGGGCTCGAGCCGATCCCGCTTCGCCTCCAGGTCTCGAGCGGCATCCTCCACGAGCGTCCTGGCCTCGAACAACCGGTCCACAAACGCCCCCATCTCAGGATCGACATCGCGCCACTGCTCCAGACTGCGCTCCGCCTCTGCAAGACGATCGACCGCAGCCTCGCTCCCCTCATAGATGGCTTCGACCGCCTCCACCGCCGCAGCCTTCATGTCCAACACGGATGACAAACGGCGTCGTTCCTCTTCCAGTTCGTCCTCTTCATCCTCCCTCAGTCCCACTGCGGCCAACTCGTCCACGAGGTGCTGCAGCACATCCACACGAGCAAGGCGCTGCGCATCGCTTGGCGTTTCATCGATTCTCCGACAGAGATCACGATAGGCCCTATATGACTTGCGATACTCAGCCACGACCCCCCCAGGAACACCAAACCGGTCCAGCAGAACCCGATGATTGGACACATCAGCAAGGCTCTGCTGCTCCCTTTGGCCGGTCATGTCCACCAGAGCACCGACCAAACTTCCCAGGACGCGCACGGTGCTCAGTTCCCCATTGATGCGCACCCGACCATGCCCCGACGTCGAGAGGGTACGAGACACGACGAGTTCATCCACCGCCTCCATTCCCAAATCCCGAAGCAGTGACGAAATGAGTTCGTCCTGAGAAGGAGGTTTGATGACTGCTTCGATCACCGCCGTCGCCTGCCCCTTTCGAATCAGTTTGCCCTTTGGCCTCGTTCCTCGAAGCAGGGAAAGAGCCTGGACGAGAATCGACTTACCGGCTCCGGTCTCACCAGTGATCACGTTGAAACCGGGGCAAAACTCCACCTCCAGTTCATCGATGATCGCCAAATCTCGAATGTGCAGATACTCGATCACAGAAGTGCCTATTCGCTCCCAGCAGGATCCATGCCTCGCCGCTCACCCCACATCATCTTGGCCCGTAGGATGTCAAAAAAACTTCGATCTTCAGGTCGATACAAGAGCAACGGACGATCACTCCCACTGACCACGATCCGATCTCCGGATGACACGGCACCGCCACGCTGCCCATCGACGGTCAAGAACGCCGTCTCCACACCGGAGCCCATGGTGACCTCAATCCGGCTAGACGCCGGCAGCACCAACGGACGCTGCGTCAGCGCATGCGGACAGATGGGCGTCACGCAGAGAGCCTTCAGCCCCGGAGTCAACACCGGACCGCCCGCAGCCAGGCTGTATGCCGTGGATCCTGTCGGCGTGCTGATGATAAGGCCGTCGACCTTGTACCGCCCCACCGCCTCGCCGTCGGCCCGGACGTCGAGGTCCACCAATCGCGCCAGGGTGCTCTGGCTGATCACCGCATCATTGGATGCCGTACTCTGAAACACGACCCTATCGCCATCATAGTGCGAAACGTCGAGCCCCATCCTATGTTCCATGGGCAGACGGCCCCCGAGCGCGGCAGCCATGGCGTCAAACAATTCATCCTCACGAAAGGGCGTCAGGAAACCAAGACTCCCCATGTGGATTCCTAGGATGGGCACCGCTCGACCGGTGAGCAGCCCTGCAGCATGAAGCAAGGTACCGTCACCACCGAGGCTCACAATCATGGACGTCCGAGCCGCCAGTTCCGCCCCTGTCACCAATCGGGCAGGGCTCAAGTCACGCTCGCAGCCATCCTCGACAAGCGTCTCGATCCCCTGATCGTCGAGCCACCGAGCGACATCACAGGCCCGCTCCGCCGCAGCTTCACTCTTGTGCTTGAAGACGACGCCGACGGCCGGAGGTCCTGCTCCCTCTGACAACGGGCCCATCTGGATCGTCACCGACGCCATGAAACCGACACACCAGCGCCTCCAGGAGAGACGATGGGTATCACCTGCGCCGCCGCATTCCGCTCCGAATGACGTCTCCATCGGGTGAAAACAGCCAAAATCACCGCCGCTGCGCCCAATCCCCCGGCAACACCCCACAAGATATTCGAAGTACGAACAGAGGTGATGCCATCACTGCGCAACTGAGCATTGGAACGATCATCCATGTAGTCGTCATAAAGCTTCTTCGAGTGGATGGACGACCAGGTGGCTCCAGCCGCAAGCCCGACTGCAACCGCCAGGGTGGAAGCGAAATACGCCCAATGGAGGCGCTGCCAAGACCGAGACCTCGTCGAGGTTCCACCCGCCGAAGGTGCCCCCCCATTCGAGCCATTGCCCAATGCCCCATTGCCCCCTGCCCTGCCCTTCGACACCTTGAGGGAGGCAAACTCGTACACGGCCTCCTGCCCTGGATTCACGGACACGACCTTCCTGGCCACGATCCGGCTGCCCAGCCGAACTTCGAGCACCGCCCGGCCCACGAGCACCACGACCTTGACATGCCGACGCCCCACCTCGTCGCCGTTGACGTAGATGACGGCATTGGGGTTCTGGACCGACACCACGACTGTCCCCACTTTCTGTTGGGCCACCTTGGCCTCGGCCGGCAATTGGAGCAACTTGTCCGGAGCGTGCTGACGAAGCAAATTCTGGAATCGAACCGATGCCACGTAGCTCCCGAGCAGGGCATAGACGACAGCCAGATTGAACTCGATGTTGGGATGCTTCCAAAGGGCGTATGCTGATTCGAACTCCCGCACGGCTAAGGAATACTTCCCTCCATTGAACAGAATCTGCGCCCGACGAAAATACTCCTTCGCCTTTTCACGATCCTGTCCGGCAGACTCAGATGAATCGGCAGGCCTCGATGCATGATCCGCCGGCGCAGGCGCCGCCACGGATCGTGCAGCCGGCCATGCCATCATCACGCAGAATAAACTCACCCCGACCAGTCGTTTCATCTCTTCCCTCCTGTCTGCATTCAAGGCAACCCCAAAAGCCTTGGTTTCCTCGGTGTCCTCGGCCGCGCGACATGCCTGGCCCTGGGGGTTCGCCTGCCTATCGCCCCCCCCCGTCTCCCGTTCCGACGAGAAACACGACTGCCTTGCCTTCTTGCAAAACGAAGTCCTGGCACGATCGCACTTCGTCGAAGATGCACCGGCATCTCCATCGTCTGGACTGGCACAATCATCAGCGACTCGCTGTCGTAGCCTGCTGCCGTCACCAGAATTCGTTCCGTTTTGGTCGATCGTTTCAATGAAGTCTGGAACACGGGGCCCGAATATGTCGTGCCACGAAAGTGAATCTTCGATGCTGCATTCTTTGGGAACACCTTGATGGTCAGCACCACTCGCACAGGCACTCTCGCCGACGGCACTGGAACTTTGGCGTCCTTGCGAAGCACGAGCGGCTTTTCGTCATTGGCCGCTTCGGCGCCACCCCTTCCAGCGCCCCGCAGCAAAAACACGGCAAGCCCCGCGACGACAGCCGCAGCCACCGACGCAATCCCGACGATCTTCCACGTGTTCCTCGGGGGCGTCACCATACTCCGTGACCCTGCAAGCGCCTCGATGGACGTCCCGGTCCCCCCCCCCATGCCGACGCCCTTGACAGCCACTGGGCTCGGTGACTTTTGGGCCAAATGAATCTGCTCTTCCTTGATCGCGCGGCGATCATGAAAAAAACGATCCATCATGGACGCAATGTCCGAGCGCCGGACACGTTCCCCTTGGTCCACCAAAAGCTGTTCGAGATCGTCGGCCAAGTCCTGGGCTGTCTGGTACCGCACTGAAACGTCCTTGGCCAAAGCCTTCGTCACAATCTGCTCCAACGCGACCGGCAACTCCAGATGAGCCCTACGCAACGGAGGCACCACGGCATCACGAATGGCCAGCAACGTCGCAGCCTCGTTGCCTCGCTTGAACAAACGCCTCTTGAGGAGACACTCGTACAAAACGATACCGAGCGAGAAGATATCGGACCGTCGGTCCACCGACTCCCCGCGAGTCTGTTCGGGGGACATGTACGAAACTTTGCCCTTCAGCGTACCTGTCGTTGTCTGCGACAGCTTCTCTGCCGCGTAGGCGACACCAAAATCCACAATTTTGACGTATCCGTCGTAACTGACCAGGATATTCTGTGGAGAAACATCTCGGTGCACCACGTTGAGCGGCTTCCCCTCGGGATTCAACAATTCGTGCGCAGCATGCAGGCCGGACGCGGCGTCGGCGATGATCCGAGCCACCACCGGCCAAGGAAACTCGGCCGGATGCCGAACGGCCTCCTTGAGGACATCCGTCAAATTTTGACCATGGATATATTCCATAGCGATGTAGTAACTGCCGTCCGCCTGACCCAAATCGAAAATAGTCGCCACGTTGGGATGATGGATCAACGCTGCGATCTTGGCCTCGTCCAGAAACATCCGAACGAACTGTTCCTCGTTCGCCAAATGATCGTGGATCTTCTTGACCGCCAACAATTTCTCAAAACTCTCCGGACCTCGGATCCGTCCAAGATACAGGGTGGCCATCCCTCCCTGGCCCATCTCGATCAAGAGTTCATATCGGCCAAAGGCACGCGATCTGGTCGGCCTGTACGTGTCCGCACTTCCAGACGAAGGCAGATCCATTGGGGTCGTCTCAGAATCTCTGTCTGCATCATCAGAATCTCTATCTGCATCAGAAGAAGCCGCGGGAGTATGTGCAGGGACCTCTTCGATGAGTTCGATATCGCTCTCACTGATACGAATGGAATCCCGCACGTCCCGGCCATGCCCTGACGGCCTCCCAACCTCGCCGTCACTGGCGACGGCAGGTTCTTCTCCCAATGGGAGCGATTCTCGGCCACGATAAGTGGTCATCTAGGACACACCTTTTCCACTACGCAAATACGCACATTTCGAGAACAGAAACGTATTGTAGCCATCAACGCTCATTTCTGCAAGATCGGCAAAACGACCCAGGGCGCTCGATAGCGATCGATTTCTGAAATGAATGGACCCACGAGCCAAGTGGTGATCAAGGCGAATGGTCGGAAATACGGCTCGAGACGTGGTCCAATCCGTCAGGCTCTCGGTCTCAGACTCCTTCGATCGAAGGAGAATCTGAATCCACTGCAACGGATTGGGGCGCTTCCTTGAGGGGCGTACCGGTTTCCATGATGCACTGACCATCGAGGATCACCCCTCGGTCAACCTGAATCTCGGGAGTCACAATCTTGCCTCTCACGTGTCCCGGAGGATGAATCTCAACGAATTCACTCGCCGTCAGGTTCCCATGAAACCGCCCCTCCACGACGCATGTACCCACAGACACCTCAGCCGATACCTCGGCCTTGGGACCTATCACCAACGTGCCACCGCTCGTGATTTCTCCTGAAAAGTGCCCCTCGATCCGCACGATACCCTGAAAGGACAGCTTCCCCTCAAACGCACTGTCCTCCCCAAGCAATGTCGTAATTTCCTGCGTCACATCAACCTCCCGCCTATTTGTCCCGTCAAGGCCCCTGCCCGGACACGAGTTGCACGCGAATCACGATCGTCTTTCCCGCTTCCACCGCTATGCTGCGATGCACCGGAGCGAAGCCGGGTTTACTGATGAACAAGGCATGAAATTTCTCGACATCCAAATCTTTCACGACCAAAGGAGTCACGCCCGACTGTCTCTCTCCATCACAGACCACGCTCGCCCCGCTCGGCACCGTTTGGATCTCCACGGACCCGGTGGAACCAGTTTCCCCACCGGGCCAAAACAGAACGGCGATCCCAGCGCCCCCGCCAAGAATCAACAAGACAACAAAGATCTTGAGCAGCAACAGACCCCGCCTGCCCTTCTGGACCAACGCCATCTCTTCAGGATCCAGATCGTCGTCCACCACCCCACCGAATGGCATACCCGATGCGACCGGCACTTGGCCCGACCAGCCCTGACCAATGCTCTGGCCACCTGCGGGCATCGGCGAAACCTGCCCCCAACCCTGGCCGCCACCTGCGGGCATCGGCGAAGCCTG
>JAGGXR010000030.1 GCA_021162935.1 Deltaproteobacteria bacterium | reverse complement strand
GAAACGCCTCGTGATGGTCGCCTTGGCCTGCCTGGCCATGGTTTCGATGAGCGCATTGATCGACTCGGCGGCGGCCTCCACGGCTTCGGAACCGATGGCGTCCAGGATCACGGCCCGTTGTGGCAGGCCCTGGTTTTGAGCCCGGGAAACAGCCTGTTCGAGGTCGGGACCGATGGTCACGGCCATGACGGCCACGGCAGTGGCATCGACGAGGAGTCGCTCCACGGAGAGCCCCGGCAGTACGAGGGATGTGGACTTGAGGTGGACGCCCACTTGGTCCCTCGTCTGGATACGGCGGATCATGAACACCCCACGAGGGCGCAGCAAGGGCGTGGCCGCCTCAAGGCATTCTTCGATGAGAGCGGACGACGCCTCATCGAGGTTGGTTCTGCCTCGTCGATAACCCAGGAGTACGAGCATGGCCTTGTGGTTCAGGTCGATGGCCAGGCTGTCTGTCGTTACGAGTTCGTCGAAGGTCACCCTGTCTGCCTCGTCGATCGTTTAATGGGCCTCGTCCCAGTTGCGGCCCATGCCCACGTCCACCTTGAGGGGAACATCCAACGGATGGACGGTCTCCATGATGTGCGCTGCGTCTCTGCCCAGATCTTCGGCCTGGGCTTCGGGCACCTCGAAGACCAGTTCGTCATGGATCGTCAAGAGCATGGCTGCTTCTTGGTACCGTTCCTCGACGAGTCGATGACAGGCGAGCATGGCCAACTTGATGAGGTCCGCGGCCGATCCCTGGATGGGCGTGTTCCGTGCCATGCGTTCCGCAGCGGATTTTTCCCTGTGTCCGCCTCTGGACAGAGCTGGAAGGGGTCGTTTTCGGCCCAGGATGGTCGTCACGTACCCGTTTTTCGTGGCTTCGGCCACCAGTCGTTTCATGTACTCGTCGACGCCTCGGTGTCGGTCGAAGTAGCGTTCGATATACCGCGTCGCCTCTTTCCGTGACACGTGAATTTGTTTGGCGAGGCCAAACCCGGTCTGTCCATAGACGACCCCGAAGTTCACTGCCTTGGCCACACGACGCTGTTCCCGCGTGACCTGGTCCAGGGGCACGGAGAAGACCTCGGCCGCAGTCTTGGCATGCACGTCCACATTCTGCTCGAAGGCTTCCCTGAGCGTGGAGTCACCGCTCAGATGGGCCAGGACCCTTAGCTCAATCTGGGAATAGTCGCCCGAGACGAGCAGGAATCCTGGTTTGGCCACGAAGGCTCGTCGGATACGTCGCCCCACGTCCGTGCGGACCGGGATGTTCTGGAGGTTTGGGTCGGAGGAGGACAGGCGGCCCGTTGCGGCCACTGCCTGGTTGTACGAGGTGTGGAGCCTGCCCGTCTTTGGGTTGATCATTTTGGGTAGGGCATCGACGTAGGTGGACTTGAGCTTCGACACGACCCGGTGTTCGTGGATGAGGGCGGCGACCGGATGGAGGGCTGCGAGTTGTTCGAGCACCTCGGCGTCCGTGGAGAATCCGGTCTTGGTCTTCTTGATCGGTTTGAGATCGAGGTGATCGAACAGAAGCGCCTGGAGTTGCTTGGGCGAGGCCAAGTTTATGTCCATGCTGGTCATGGACCGCACGTCTGCCTCCAATTCGGCAAGGTGTTTGGCCATGTCGGAGGAGAGCCGATCCAGGTCGGTTCGATCCAGGAGGATTCCGTTCAGTTCCATGATGCCCAGGACCCGCGCCAGGGGGATTTCCAGGTCCCGCATCAAAGAGACCATGCCGTTCGCTTCGATCCTGGGTTCGAGCTTTCGTGCCAGGATGTACGTCAATTCTGCGTCTTCGGCCGCATATCTGGTGGCCCGCTCGATGTCCACTTGATCGAAGGTGATGGCCGATTGTCCCGTGCCGCATACCTCTTTGAAGGTGATGGGTTCGTAGTCGAGTTCACGACGCGACAAGGCGTCCAGCCCGTGGGATCGATGCGAGGCATCGAGCAGGTAGGAGGCGATCATGGGATCGCAGCCGATGCCCGTCAGTTCCACGTCGTGCCGTTTGAGTACCACGTATTCGTACTTATGGTTCTGAGCATACTTGATCACCGTCTCGTCTTCGAGCAGCGGCCGCAGGTCGTCCAGGACGAGGCGTGCTTCGAGTTGTCTGCCCCTGGCCTCCAGGGTCGTGTGCCCCACCGGCACGTACCAGCTCGCCTCGGGTCCGAGGGACAGGGCCCAGCCCACGATCTCAGCCCGAACCGGATCGATGCTTGTGGTTTCGAGATCCACGGCAAAACAGCGCTCTGCCCTGAGACGTTCCAGAACCTGGTGCCACTGCGCCTCGGTCTGCACGGCTTCATAGTGGTCCGGTCTGGGAATTTGGCCCTCGGGCTTGACGGTTCCTGTCCAGGAACCGTCGGTCGTCCCTTGTTCGACTGGCGTCTCTTCGCTGCGGCTGTTCTTGGACCCCTTGGCTTCGTCGAGGGTGGTTTCTGCGATGCTTCCTGTCTTCGATTCCTCGTCCGCCTTCTGGCCGTCGGGCGTCTTCGCCATCACGCCGCTGCTGCCTTCTGCTGCATCACCTGGCGTTCGGTCCGTCTCGACGATCGCTTCGTCCTGTTTCTGGACCGGCCGATCATCGGTCTTTCCGTAGAGCGCGTAGATGCGCGGCAGATCGGCGAGCCATTTGTCGAAGCTGATGCGTCGCAGCAAGGCTTCGAGCTTCGTACTGCTGGCGGGCCCTACGGTGAGATCGTCCCAGTCGAATGGCAGGTCCAGGTCGCTGGCCAGGGCGACGAGTCGTCGAGCCAGCCTCACCTGGTCGGCGTGTTCGACCAGAGCACGGCCTTTGGCGCCTTTGATCCGAGGCGCTTCGGCCAGGATGCGATCCAGGCTTTCGTATTCCGTCAGGAGCTTTGCTGCCGTCTTGGGGCCGATGCCCGGCGCTCCGGGGATGTTGTCCGACTGGTCGCCGGTGAGCGCCAGGAGATCGCCGAGGCAACCAGGAGGCACGCCGAATTTTTTCTCCACTTCTTTGGGCCCGAAAACACGTTCCTTCATGGTGTCGTAGAGCACCACATCGGGCGTGACGAGCTGCATGAGATCCTTGTCGGACGACACGATGACCACGGCAAGGCCTTCGGCTCTGGCCCGTCGCACCATGGTGGCGATCACATCGTCCGCTTCGGTGCCCTGCTGTTCGAGTACTGAAACGCCGAGCGCAGCCGTCAGTTCTCGGCAAAGCGCAAACTGGGGAACGAGGTCTTCGGGGGGCGGCGGTCGGTTCGCCTTGTAATCCGCATACATCTCGTGTCGAAACGTCGGAGGCCTTGAATCGAAGCACACGGCCGCCAGCTTTGCCGGTTTTCCATTGTGTCCCGCCAGGAGTTTGAAGAGCATGGAACCGAAGCCATACACGGCGTTGGTGGGCACGCCGCTCGCGGAGCTCAGGTATCTGATGGCGTGGTAGGCCCGAAAGATGAACGCACTGCCATCGACCAGGTACAGGGTCTGTTCAGGCTCGAAGGGACCAGACATGCTCGTGCCTCCAGGTACGCGTCGTGCGAGACCGGCGCTTCCGTGGGCCGGTTGACCATGGCCACTGCTTGGTCATCGCCATTCTTATCGAGGGAGCTTAGCGGTCAGACATCAAGCCTGCAAGGGCAACGATCCAGGCCCGTCTGGATCGTCGATTCGTGTGGTCACGAGGTCTGTCCGAGTCCAAGTGAGTGCTACTCGTCAGAAGCGCCAACCGAACGACGAGGTGAAGGTGAATTCGTTCGCGGGATCGAGGCGCTCCCATGGCGGCTCTCGGTACCACAAGAAGGTGAACGTCCCAATGGCTTCGAAATGCCGCCACTTCCAGCCGAATCGGACCGTGCCATTCATTGGTGCTCGGACATCGAACGACAGTACTCGGACATCGAACGACAGGATCCATCGGTCGGTCTCTGAGCCGATTCCCACGAACAAGGGCCACCACGGGCTGCCTTCCACGAAGTCAAACCACAGGTCACCGTACATTTCCAGGGGGTTTGTGACCGGGTCCACGATGTCGAGAAGACCGATGCGAAGGTGGATCAATTTGGGGCCAGCTCGAAGTCTGCAGGATGGCGAGGGGATGGCGTTCGAGTACGCCCGGGGATCGGTGTCGTAGTGGATGAAGACGCCTACCTCGAATCCGAACCACAGCAGGTCGAGACCCAAGGCGCCAAGAAATCCGACCTGCGTGCTGTTCATTTTGAACGTGACTTCATCCTCATCCGTGTCCCCGGACTGCGTTCTCGTCATGTGAGAGAGCCCGATTTTCAAGGCGGTGCGGACGTATAGCATCGAATGGTGGAAGATGCGGCGGTATTGGACGCCGAATGCCCCGTGGCGACCGCGATCGCTCCAATTGGCATAGTCCGCATAATCCCCTTCTTCCTGATTCGTTTGCCAGGACGATCCGGTCAGGCTGAATCGGAGGTCGTTTTTCGGCTGCGGGCTGAAGAGTGCGACCGAAGCGATCAGGGCGCCCATGCCGTTGGTCCAAACAGGTGGTCTGTGTTGGACGCTGCGTTTCATTTTAACGTATATCCCTCGATCGGTTGACGGCCCGAACCCCATTGACCTTCCGTCCGACCACAGGGGGCGCGCCTTCCGGGTGGGATCGTTTGGTGACCATATGGTTTTCGATTTCGAAGAGAACGATGGGGATGATCGAACTGCAACGCAGGGCGATCAGGGTCGCATGAATCGTCTTGTTCGTTCCAATGGAATCGCGACAGGCCTTGTTCGCCGCAATGACGCCTTCTTTGCGTGCGGCGAGGACCGAAACCAATTTTCCGGATCGATCGGTGAGCAGATACAGGGCTCGGGTCCCTCGTGCGAAACAGACCGGTGTGGACTGGCGCATCTGCGCCATGGCCGCCAGGATGCGCGCCAGTTTGGCCCGATACCACTTTTGTCTATGTTCGGGAGGCCTGATGGCGGTTTCGAGCAGGACGTCGGCGTCCACCCACATGAGTGTGTATTCTTGCGAATGGGTGCGCGTTCTGCTGGTCATCACCACGGCGCTGCCTCCCATGTGGCAGACCATTCGGCCGAGCCGTTTGTTGACCCAGTTCTTCGTCGTTTGTGCGAGGAAACGGTGGCGCACCACTGCGATGTGGACGTGGCCGATGGTGATGGCGGCAGTGGGTTTTTCCCCTTTGAGGAACCGGACCGAGCAGTTGTTGGGCAGAGGCGGCAGGTGGATCGTGCGCTCGACTTGGATGGAGGATCGCGAGCAACCCATCAACCCGGTTGCTGCGACCGCCGCAATCCAGCAGGCGGCCGTGGTCGATCGGCGTCGTTCGAGCGACCTGGCAAATCGAATCGTTGCCTTGGGCTGTATGGTTCCTCCTGCGCCTTCCACTGGCTTCGTCCTCCCGCGTTCGTCCGTCAAAATTGCCACCCGAATGACGTGACGCCCATCAAGTCGTAGTTGTCCTGATCGTCCCACCGGAATTTCACTTTGCCGCCGAACTCGAATTGCCGCCACTTCCATGCCAGGGCGACGATACTGTCGAAGCTTAACGGAGAAAAGTCCACGGACAGTCGCCAACGGTTTGTTTCCGAGCCGATCCCGATGGACAATAGAGGCATCTCCATGATGGGGGCTTCCATGATGGGGGCTGTGTCGTTGAAGAAGCCGATTCGCGCGTTGATGAGTTTCGGCCCAATCCGAGATCGGAAAGACGGCCAGCAGGGTATGTCAATAATGTCAGGCGGGCCACCATATTCCTTGTAACATGCCACGCCGGACTCCAGGCCAAACCATAACAAATCCATTCCGAGGGTCGCCAGGCCGGTCACGCCGACAGCGGAGTGGTAGTCGATATGTTTCGAGCCGACCAGTCGGGTGCCTATTCGGGAAACCCCCATCCCTGCGGCGACCCGGGCGTAGATCCAGTCCACGACGATGGAGCGCTGGTACTCGAATCCAACGTGAGCCGACAGCCCGTACAGGTGCTTGTTTGGCTCGTTGCACGAGTGGGAGTCGAAATATTCCCAACCGTCGCCGCCCAAATTGAAGTTCAGTCGGTTCTTTGGTTGGACGGCGAATAGGGCCACGGAGACGAGCATACCGCCGACGCTGCGGCTCCAGATCATCCGGGTGGTGGCGCGCCGTCGTTTCCGTTCGGTGGCCCCCAGCCTCCTAATGGACATGGCGGTTTCTTTCGCTCCTGTGTGGCTGTGCTGCCTGCTTGCGGGGCGTTGTCAGGAGGAGTGGGATGATTGCATGTGCAGGAAACCTTCCCAGGGCGTCCCGATGGTGGAGCAGGTCGCGCATTCGTCTGGCGCAATCAGGGGCGGGTACCAATGTTCCTTCCGCGGTGATGTCCAGCATGGAACTGGGGAGGCCCAGTTCATCCGTCGTGAGGATCACGCCCTTGGCCTGTGGTGGGAAGCATTTGTCCTTGAACGATGCGGGGAGGTCGGCAAGTATCGTGAAGATGGCTCTCGTGGCGAGGTCGCCACGGTTCGTGGTTGGCTGGAGATTCAGGTGCCCCTTGGGCAGGAACAGGGCCATGGCTCGGACGCTCATTTCTGCGAAACCGTTTTGCACCGATACGTGCGTCTCGACGTGGGTTACGGCGTTACCACCCAGCCTGCAGACCCGCTTTTCGAGCCGTCGTAGGGCATGGGCCCTGGTGGGCATGCCGGATGGATAGAATCGAACCTGACGCGTTTCGACGATCCCGAGGATCTGTGTATCCACGGGCAGTCGTCCCTCAAAGAGGCGGACGCGACATCCTGTGGTGCGCCTGGCTCGATGGAGCGGGGCCCGAACAACGTCGGTATGGAAGGTGTTGCATGCGCCCAGGACAGAAGCGATCAGCACAGAGCAGACAAAGAATGCTGGAGAGCCCAGTTTGCGGCACAATGCTGAAACGTGACGCGGCAAATTCGTTCTTTTCTTGATAGTGAGCACGAACGCCCCCAGTGCATCCGCGACCTTGCACAAATACGATAGGGCGGGACAGTCTGGAAGTCAACGGGTCGATCAAATCAATCATCGTAGGCCTGGAAGTCAACGTTTCGATCGTGGGCTTGGATCACATGGCCCTTCGAACGAATCCGACGGGTGGCGGAACCGAAGTTCAGGACGACGTGCGTTCATCAAGGACCCTGCGGATGGTGCCTAGGAGGTCGAGGGGGGTGAAGGGTTTTTGGAGGAGGATCACCGATCGCTCCAGCACGCCTCGATGGATGATGGCGTTGTCCGTGTATCCGGTCGTATAGACGATACTCACGTTCGGATTGGCCTTTTCGAGTTGGGTGGCGAGTTCCTTGCCGGCCATGATCGGCATGACCACGTCGGTCAGGAGCAGGTCGATCGTTTTTTCGCGGCCAGCCGCCAGGTCCAGGGCCTGCTTTCCGTTTTCTGCGGCCAGGACCTGGTATCCCTTCTGGGTCAGCACCCGGACGATCATGTCTCGCACCATCCGTTCGTCTTCGGCGACCAGAATCGTTTCGTTTCCCATGAGGGCTTCGGGGTGGTCCTCGGTCCGCAGTTTGGGCTCGACGGTTTCTGTGCTTCTGGGTAGGTAGATCTTGAACGTGGTGCCCTGGTTTGGTTCGCTGTAGACCCAGATGTGGCCATGGCTCTGGCGGACGATGCCATAGACGGTGGCCAGACCGAGTCCCGTACCTTTGCCCTGCTCCTTGGTCGTAAAGAACGGCTCGAAGATGCGTTGCCTGGTGGCCTGGTCCATGCCCTTTCCTGTGTCGGTGACCGCCAGCAGGACGTAGGGGCCTGCCGTGATCTCGGCATGAGCAGCTGCGTATCCTTGGTCCAGGTACACGTGCTGCGTCTCGATGGTGAGTTGGCCGCCCAGTGGCATGGCATCCCTCGCATTGACGGCCAGGTTCATGATGACCTGTTCGATCTGGTGCTCATCAGCCTTGACCGTGGCCGGCAGTGTGGCGCTGCAGGTTTCCAGGTCGATGTCTTCGCCCAGGAGGCGACCCAACATGTCCTTCATGTCTTCGATGGTTTTATTGAGATCGATGACGCGAGGCCGGAGCGGCTGTCGTCGACTGAAGGCCAGGAGTTGCTGCGTCAAAGCGGCCGCCTGTCGTCCTGCAGCCATGATTTCGGAGAGGCCTTCTTCGAGGAACCCGGATGGATGGTTCTGGGTGAGCATCAGATCCGCATTGCTCAAGATGACGGTCAACAGGTTGTTGAAGTCGTGGGCCATGCCTCCCGCGAGTCGGCCGATGGCTTCCATTTTTTGTGCCTGGAGGAATTGCCGTTCGATCTGTGCCTTCTGTCGTTCGGCCGTTTCGGCAAAAACGGCGAGCGCCAAGACTTCCACGATGGCCTTGATGTCGTCGAAGTCGTTTCGATCGAAGCCGCCCGGCCTGTTGGCCAGGGCCAGCATACCAATGAGGTTGTTGCCAACTTTGAGTGGGATGCCCGCGAACGAGGCAATCGTCGGGTGGCCCTCGGGGAGGCCGAGTTTCCATTGGTCGATGGTCGACGCATCATTGACCAGCAGCACCTCGCCGTCACGAAGGGGGCTGAGGAAGGGAAGATCCTCATCGTCGAAGACAATCTTGTCGGTAGACGGATCGGTCGGTGATGGGGCCTGGATGTCTGCGTCCTTGTTCTTTTTTGATCGTGGCCTTCCGGACAGAGCCATGACCACGAGACGCCCCTGGTCGTCTCGAAGAATGAGGAGTGCCATGGTTGCATTGGTGAGTCGCATGGCCAGGTTGATGGCGAGACGCGATTGATCTTCTACGTCGCGGCCCGTGAGGGCCTGGCGGGACAGTACCATGATTGCGTGCTCGACATCTCGCTTCCTGGTCCGTTCCCGTTCCATTTCATGTTTGGCAGACAGGTCCACTGTCATCGCCAAGAAGAGCGTCCTCGTGGCGGTCGGGATTGGGACGGATTGAAGCTGGACGTCCAACAGTTTGCCGGTCTTGTGCCGCATATGTACGTCGAGCGGGCCGGCCGGGCGCCCCTGTTGATTCTCGATCAGTGCCCGCTCGATGGCAGAGAGGTCACGTTGCTCGACGAGATCTGGATCCAGTATCGAGCGGCTGGTCAGGTCTTTCCTGGTCCGTCCGAGCAAGGTTGCTGCTGCCTCGTTGACGTCAACGAACGTTCCCTGATCGTCGAGTAGGTTGAGGGCCACTGGTGCGGCAAGGAACAGCGATTGGAGCCTGGTCTGGCTGTCTTCGAGTTTGCGTTGGGTTTCGATGAGATCTGTGACGTCGGTCAGAGTGTGGAGGACCTTCTTGAATCCGTCCGCTCCCTTTTCGATCACGCGGCAATAGGCGAGCCCGTAATGATGTCCCACGACATCCACCATGGCCACCGTTTGGTCCGAGTCCTGCTCCATGATTCTCCTGAACGGGCAGTTTTGTGGGGGCTGGCCCGAATCATGGAAGAGCGTGAAGCATTTTTTACCCACGATGTCTTCTGCCGGCATGTCCAGAAAGGCTGCGGCAGTTGGGTTGACGGACATGATCGTCTGGTCCGAGTCCAGGAGGATAGCGGAATGGAACAGGTTGTCGAAGATCGTCCGCCATGTCCATGGCGTTTCGCTTTGCATGATGTCGTTCCTTGCGTTCCCAACCCGGCTCGTTGCGGGGTTCTTGTCCGGCGCCCGCTGAGACGCTTTGTTTTGGTTCCAGCCACCCATGCTGCCAGATTCTGTGCAAAGAGACCTCGTGGCGGCCTCACCAGAAAACGCACATGCCATGTTGAATCAATGCGTACATATTATGCATCAAGTTAGTGGATCTGCTAGGTTTTATTTTATTTTGTCGATTGGCTTCGATTTTCGGGTTTCGACAGGAGACAGGTTTTTGTGGTGTCTTCTTGTCTGGTCCATCGTAAAGTCCCATGGGGGCCGCCGCATGAGACGACGTCGTTTTTGGAGTCAGTGGACCGGCTTGCCCTCTTTCCTCCATTGAGGTATGTGTAGACGAAGTGACCGTCAGCGCCTGTCGCTGTCGAGAGATCCCTGCAGTGAGATGGACGGAGCAGGCTGTGGCGCACAGCAAGCAATCGAAACGGACAAGAGCCACGGCCATCGTGAAGCGCTTGGCCAAAGAGTATCCGGACGCGACCACAGCCCTCGACCACGTGGATGCGTATCAGCTTCTGGTGGCGACCATTTTGTCGGCCCAATGTACGGACGAGCGGGTGAACCAGGTCACCAAGGTCCTGTTCGACCGTGCTCCGGACGCGGTGCGGCTCCACGCCATGCCCGTCGAAGAGGTCGAGACGATCATCCGTTCCACGGGCTTCTATCGCAACAAGGCGAAAAGCCTCAAAGGGACGGCCAAGATGCTCGTTGAAACGTTCGATGGCCGAGTCCCGGAGTCCATGGATGCACTCCTTCGCCTTCCAGGGGTGGCGCGAAAGACGGCCAACGTGGTGCTTGGCAGTGCCTTCGGGAAGGCGGTGGGCGTGGTCGTGGATACGCATGTTCGGCGTGTTTCCGGTCGGCTGGGGCTCACCGAGCAGCAAAACCCCGTCAAGATCGAGGCGGATCTGATGGACCTTTTGCCCCGGCAGGAGTGGATCGTGTTCAGTCATCGTCTCGTGTGGCATGGCCGCCGGATCTGCAAGGCCCGGAAACCTCGGTGCGATGATTGTATCCTTGCGGATTTGTGTCCGTCGCGGAGTTGATGCGGTCGTCCGGGGAGCGATGAACGTGAGCGATGATGGCCATGGAGGACAGGATTCCTGTCGTGATGTTTCTTCCCTTCGTCTTGAGTGACTTTCGAGATGGAGGGCCGAGGAGGTGGCGAGGTGAGGCAACTCGTGTTCGTGATGACGGCTGCGGCGGTCATTTCTTGGTCTGAGTTGGCTGGAGCGGCTCCGAACCCCAGGGTGACGGTGGTGGCTGTGGCTCCCGGTGCGAACTGGCAGGCGAGTGGCCGATTGGCATCGGCTCTGTCGGGTACCCTGACGAAGCGCGGGTTCGTGTCCGTCAATCCGGCCGCGTCGCAGGTCTCGAAGCAGGGCTTGGATTTTCTTGAGTTTCGAAGGTTGGGGCATATCGCCGTGACTCGGTTCAAGGCTGAAAAATATCGCACGGCGATCCGGGCCCTCAGGCTTGCCATTGCTCGGCTCGAACGGCTTATGCTCAAATACGGCCCTGCTGATCTGCTCATTCAAAAATATGTGCGGGCTCATTATTATTTGGGAGCGGCCTTGCTCAAGAACGCGGATCCACGGGCCAGCGCGGCTGCTTTTCGCACGGCGGCGTTCTATGCGCCAAGTGGCTCTCCGAGTAGTCGACATTTTGATGCCGAGTCGATCAATGCGTACAAGCGCGCAAAGAGGGCGATGAACGCTTCGACCGGCATGCTCCTCGTGCGAACGAACGCATCCATGCGCCTCTTCGTGGATGGTCGTGACCGCGGGCTTGCGCCGAATACGTTGAGAGGCCTGCCGCAAGGTCGCCATTACGTGGTTCTTTTCCGGCTCGGGTATCGGAGGCTGGCCAAGTTCGTCGACCTCACCTCCGCCGGGACGACCTGGAAGGTGCGCGTGGGAATGGACCCGGCCCAGGCCGACGTGCGGGCATGGTTGCCGGCCGTGGATCGTGAGTTGCGTCAGCGTAAGATGGTTGGTCCCGTCACTGAGCGGTTGGCCCGGCGTTTTCGAACCAAGCAGGTGATCCTGTGTCGTGCCTCGGTAGACGAGGCTGAGGCCAGTTGGCTCGATCTGCAAAGACACGGATTTCGGAAACGCGTGCGGCGACCAAGTCCCGTTCCCGGCCAGCCAGCCTTCGGTCGCATCGCGTCGGCGCTGTTTCGTCATGGCACCGTGATGGACCTGGGGCAGAACCTTGCAGCCGGTTGCTTGGCGGACTCGGATTGCCCAGGGGGCACCTGCATCGCAGGGAAATGCATCAAGCAGAAGCCGTTTTATAAGAAGTGGTGGTTTTGGTTGGCGATTGGAGCGAGCGTGGCCGCGGCCGCGGCCGCCGGAGCCGTGGTGGCCACCATGCCGGACAAACCCATCGTGCACGTGACCTATCCGCCGTGATGGGTTCCGGCCTTCTGGATGCTTGACGAGGTCGAGCGGGAGACTACACTGCCCTCGGTCGATGGCGCGTCAGGATCGTAAGGGCCTGGCTTTTTTTGCCGACGTTTCAGTGGTGATCGCTACGGTGCCCGAGGGCCCGTGCGCGGCAAACGAGATGGTCGGTTCGAGGGCAGCACAGGAGGCTTTTGGCACCTGCCCGAGTATCAGTTAAAAATGGGAGAAAAACATGGCGACACAGTTGCAGCAGGCAAGAGATGGCATCATCACGCAGCAGATGCAGGCCGTGGCGGCCGACGAGGGGCTCGCCACGGAACAGATACGAGATGCGGTGGCGCGAGGCACCGTGGTGATTCCTTTTAATGTGCACCGCAATTTCCATCCCGTGGGCATTGGTGAGGGCCTCAAGACCAAGGTCAACGCCAATATTGGCGCATCCGGGTTGCGCCAGTCCACGGCCGAAGAATTGGAGAAACTCGAATTGTCGGTCCGTTACGGAGCCCATGCCGTGATGGATCTGTCCACGGGGACGGATCTGGACGCGATTCGCCTCAGGCTTATGGAGCGGTCCTCTCTCATGCTGGGGACCGTGCCGATCTATGAGGTGGCTGCGCAGCTCGGGACCAACGACGTGGTCTCCGGAGACGAACTGTTTGCCTGCATCGAGAAGCAGGCACGCCAGGGGGTCGACTTCATGACGGTCCATTGCGGTGTCACGAAGCGGACGCTGGCGGATGTGGATGCTTCGGGTCGCTTGGAAGGCATCGTCAGCCGAGGCGGATCCCTCATTGCGGACTACATTCAGCGTACGGGTAGGGAAAATCCGCTCTACGAGAGGTTCGACGATCTCTGCGCAATTTGCGCCGAACACGACGTGACCCTGTCGCTCGGAGATGGGTTGCGGCCCGGAGCCACGGCGGACGCCACGGACAGGGGCCAACTCAGCGAGTTGGCGGTGCTGGGAGAATTGGCGCATCGGGGAAGGGAGTTGGGCTGCCAGGTCATGATCGAAGGGCCCGGCCACGTTCCTATGGACCAGGTCGAGACGAATGTGATCCTTGAAAAGCGCCTCTGTGGCGGTGCGCCTCTTTACGTGTTGGGCCCACTCTGCACGGACGTGGCGCCTGGCTACGATCACATCACCGCGGCGATCGGCGGCGCCATCGCAGCCGGGGCCGGAGCGGACTTTCTGTGCTACGTGACGCCTGCCGAGCACCTCAGGCTGCCGACCGCCCAGGATGTGATCGATGGTGTGGTGGCCGCCCGGATTGCCGCTCACGTGGGCGACATGGTCAAGGGGGTCAAGGGCGCTCGTCAGTGGGACAACGACATGAGTCGGGCACGACGGAGCCTGGACTGGGACACCATGTACAAGCTCGCCATGGACCCATGGAAGGCGAAGGAAATGAAAGAAGGCTCCGAGGCGGCCGGTCAGGACGTCTGCTCCATGTGTGGGGCGCTGTGCGCGGTCAAGCGGGATCGAGAACGAACGGAACACATGTTATGAAAACGAGGTGCGCAAGGCGCCTGGGTATTCGCCTGTCGTTTACATGGCTGCTGGTTGTAGCCGCACCGCTCGTGGCCTGCAGTGGAACCGCGCAGCCTGGTTCGACGGGAGATGGGGGCCTTCCTGGTCGTGACGCATTTGTCGGTCGTGACGCCCGGCTGCTTCCCGATGTGTGGAGTCCTCATGGTGACTCGTGCGACGCGACGGATCTGGTCGCGCAGCAGGCCTGTGGGCCAGGCGCCAAGTGCACCGTGATCAGTGGAAATCTGGGCGATGGCACGGCAAAGGTGGGCTGCATCACGGACGGGACCGTTGCGGTCCACGGCACCTGTGAGGTCACTCTGCCTACTGGGCCGGACGCCTGCAGCGTCTCTTCGGTCTGTGCCGCTCCCCTTGGCAGGAGCCAGGCCCTTTGCCTCGAATACTGTCGGGGCTTCTTTTCCAATTGTGGTGACGGAATTTGTGCCGGTCAGGTCCGGCTGAGCGGATCGGGAGGCCAGGACATCTACCTGTGTATCCCATCCGATGATTGTGATCCCACCCATCCAACCGATATGTGCAAGGTTGGGACGGCCTGCATCTGGTCGCCCAAGGTTCCCGACGTCACCATGTGCGTTTCGTCGGGCAGCGGTGCCGAGGGGGCGTCCTGCGCCACGGTGCTCGATTGCGGCGTTGGCCTGAGTTGTTTCGGCCAGGAGGGGAGTCAGGCCTGTCGTGTCGTCTGCCTGCTTGGCAGTGGCCAGAGATGCTCGGCGAGCCAGACCTGCGTGTCCGTTGGATCGCAAACCTATGGGATCTGCATGGAGCAGGGGACGTGACGTCCCTGGCCAACGGGTTCGTGACGATACGCTCATAGGCGCTCTTTCCGTTTTTACATCCCAACATGCGGACCCTTTGTCGTCTCGGCGAAGGTGGATCGACCCGGCTGTCTCAACGTGCATCGCTTGGCGATACCAGTGCGTTGTGCCCTGCTGCCATCGCGAGACGATGGGAGTCGGAGATAGAAGGCTACGTGGTCGATAGGTCTGGATCCTGTGTCTGGAAGGTGGAAGGGATCCTGGTTCGGCTGGGGGGAGGGATCTGGGGCGATCCCTGCGTGGGATCGTGACCAATGGTTCACAGTTGGCGAGATGGAACGTAAACATCCCTTGACGAGTCAGGGGAGACGCCTGGGTGTGACGGCTCGGTAGGCCGGGGCAGGGTGGGCCGATGGAGCCGTTTCGTGGTCGAGAGTGCGTTGGATTCGGGGTTGGTGGTGTTGTGGTACGGTCATTGCATTGACACCGAATGTCGAATGCGCAAAACTTAATAGAAGCGTCGAACCGGACATTGGTTCCAAAGACGAGGAGGTCGGACGATGAAATCGCTTACCGGATTGGTCGTGGCAGCAGCAGCGGCTGCATCGCTCAGTGGCTGTTGGCTTTATTGTGATGGTGACGATGGAGGCGGGAATTCCAACTGCAGTGGCTTGGTCTGGTGTCAGACGGGGCAGCCCTGTACGCAGGAACAGGATGTTGGCGACGGGTATTGTGAGGACGTCTACCTGGATTGTCAGGCTGATTCCGAGTGCCCCGAGTATTCCTATTGCAACCATGATGCGGGCAATCTTTGTTACGGCGGTGAATCTTGTTTCACCAATGATGACTGTCCTTTAAACTGGCACTGCTCCCAGGCGCAAGGAGGCATCTGCACGCCGAACGGGACCGAAACCGATTGTGAGACGAACGGTGACTGTGCGACCGGTCAGTACTGCGACACGGACAGTGGTCGGTGTCAGACGAGCAATGCCTGCTCGACGAACGAAGACTGTACTCCTGGGTATCTGTGCGATGATCGTGGCACCTGCGTCCCTGGTCACACCTGCTTGACGAACGACGACTGCACGGATTCCAACTTCCCGATTTGCGACGATCGAGGCACCTGCGTGGCCGAGGCCGACAAGATCTGTTCGTCCAATTCGGATTGTGACGCCGGGTCCTTCTGCGGTCAGGACAACACCTGTCAGGCCTCGACGACCTGCACGACCCACGCGGATTGCACCATGCCTGGTCTGGGTTTCTGTGATGACCGTGGCACCTGTGTTCCTTCGCCCGGCACGGCCTGTCAGAGCACATCGGACTGCGGTGCTGGTCAGGCCTGCATCGACGGGTTCTGCACCGATTGGTCCGATTCTACCGGTTCCTGCCAGTTTGACGAGCAATGCTTCGGCGGGCAGGGCATCTGCGTGAACGGATCCTGTCATGCACCCTGCACGACCGTCGACCAGTGCGGAACGGGCCAGGCCTGTGACGGGAACTTCTGCTGGGATGAACCGAACACGACCGACCCCTGCCACTTCAATTCGGACTGCCAGGCGGGACAGGTGTGCATGGACACGGTTTGTCACGAAGCCGGTTGCACCCAGAAGAGTGACTGTGCTGATGCCCAGGACCAGTGTCTCAATGGGGTCTGTGTTCCCGACACGACCCTGGCGCCCGAATGCACGCTGAACACGGACTGCACGGGCGGAGACCAATGCGTCGAAGGTGTCTGCCGCAAGTCCTGTACCGTCAGCGACCCGGACTGCGTGTCCTGTGGGATGCCGGTCTGTTGGCGAGGCTACTGCTACGACGTGCAGCCCGAGTGTGCCTCTGAAGGCGATTGCAACAGTGGTGAGGTCTGCCGCGACGCCCAGTGCGTGACTCCATAGCAACTCCTCCTCTCTATAGACAGACCTGCATGAGCGGCTCGATCGAGCCGCTCATTCTTTTTCACCAAGTCGGATTCCCTTTCCTTCGTGGCGTTGGTTGGTATCATGACGCCCATGTTGCGCAGTGCCACATCCATGTCTGTCATGGTCCTTCTGGTCTTCGGAGTCGCTTCCTGTCGTCGGGAGCGTCCTGGACGCGAACATCCGCAGCGATTGAGATCGATCCCGGTCGATGCTCGGGTCCAGCATCCGACTCGATTGGCGAAACCATCGTACGTGGCCCAGGCGGATTTGCTCAACGCATTGCTGCGTCGGGCCATCGAGGCCGCGGACCGGGAAGCGGGTCGGGATCATGCGGTTTCCTTCGCGGGACTGGATGAGATGGAGTTACAGGTTCTCCGCATGGCCCGACATGGTCCCAATGCGTCTTGGTGGGACTACCTGGAACGGGTGGCCGCCTTCGTGGACCTGCTGAAGATCCACCAGGGAAAGCGGATCGATCCGGATCAGTTGGCCCTGCTGGCCCGACGGTTCAACGATGTGGTCACGGCGAACAACGTCGCTCGCATCGGGTTGCTTCCGTTGATGCCACCACCAGCGAGGTCAACAGTGCCCCTGGACGTCCAGACGGCACGACACGAGGCGGGTCGGTTGGCTGACCGGATCCTGAACCTGCTTCGTGCCTACGAGCGATTTGGGCCGCAACGGGGCCTGATGTCCAAGGTGGCGGCCCTACGGTTCGCGGCGATGAGTCGCCCATTGCTGAAGACGTTGCGCGGCATACGCTGTGGCCATTCGGCCAAGGCCTGTCGGAAGTTCGATTCGGCGGTGAAGCAGGCTGTTGCTGTCATCGAACGGTATGTGTCGGGTATCGAAGTGGATCGTCGTGCTGCAGGTGCATCGTCAGGGACTGGGCGATCGGGGCGATCCGACGAAGAGGTGGATGTTCGCAGGGCTCTGAAGCTGTTGTCGGCGCGGGCGGTCCGGAATCGATAGTTTGGAATCATGAAGTATGTGACGAATCCAGAAATCTGGGACGTGATCATCGTGGGCGGGGGCCATGCAGGCTACGAGGCGGCTCTGGCAGCGCGCCGGTTGGGCTGTACGGCGTTGCTCGTGACGTTGCGGCGTCGCTCTATTGCCACCATGCCCTGCAATCCCGCCGTTGGTGGGTTGGCCAAGAGTCATCTCGTTCGGGAAATCGACGCCCTCGGCGGGCAGATGGCTCTGGCGGCCGACGAAGCCGGCATCCAGTATCGCATTTTGAATCAACGCAGGGGGCCGGCAGTGCGCGCCACCCGTGTGCAGCAGGATCCGCCGACGTACCGTCGTGCGATCCAGCGGGCGCTCGACGAGGCTGGTGTGGTGATCGTGGAGGCGGAGGTGGTGGATATCGGGACCGAGACCAGTCCTGTCCAAGGCCCCAAGGGGTTCGACCGGAGCAGCCGGCATGTGGCGGGCGTTCGTGACGCTGAGGGGCGTCGCTATCAGGGCAGGACCGTGGTGGTGACCGCAGGGACTTTTTTGAAAGGACTTCTCCACGTGGGACTCCGGCATTTTCGGGGCGGTCGCATCGACGAGCCCACGGCCGATGGATTGAGTGGCAGTTTGGCCCGTCTCGGTTTGGAGTTGGGTCGACTCAAGACCGGGACGCCTCCGAGGCTCCTTCGCAGGACCGTGGATTTCGAGGCCATGACGGAACAGCCAGGCCTCGTGCCACCTCCTACGTTGAGCTTCTACGGCCCTCGTCCGAAATTGCCTCAGGTGTCCTGTAGTCTGACCCGGACGACCCTGCCCACGTTGGATGTGATCACGAGGAATTTGGATCGTTCGCCGCTGTACACGGGCAAGATCGACGGGGTGGGGCCGAGGTACTGCCCATCCATTGAGGACAAGGTGGTCAAATTCCCCGAGCACAAGACCCACCAAGTTTTCGTGGAGCCAGAAGGGCTCGACGATCCCTTCGTGTACCCGAACGGCATCTCCACGAGTCTGCCCGAAGACGTGCAGCGTAGGATGCTGACGACGATACCAGGGCTGGAGCATGCGGTCATTGCTCGGCCCGGCTATGCGGTTGAGTATGACTTCGTCTCTCCCACCCATCTCGATCCCACCCTGGAGGTTCGTGGTGTCGCCGGTCTGTTTCTTGCGGGTCAGATTATCGGCACATCGGGCTATGAGGAGGCTGCAGCTCTTGGATTGGCGGCCGGCACGAACGCCGCCCTTCGAGTTCAACACAGAGTGCCCTTCGTGCTCGGGCGGGATCAGGCATACCTGGGCGTGCTCGTCGACGACCTGGTGACCAAAGGCGTGGATGAACCCTACCGACTCTTCACGTCTCGGTCCGAATTTCGTCTTCTGCTGCGTGAAGACAACGCGGATGAGCGGCTTGCCGGGATCGCACGCGACTTGGGCCTACTCGGCGACGGCCCCTATCGATTGAGTCGAGACCGAACGGAACGGGTGCAGGTCGAGTTGGAGCGTCTGCGGTCCGTCCAGATTCGACCTGGGCGTCAATCGGACGACAAGCTTGCCGCGGCGGACAGCCCGCTGCTCAAGAAACCCATGCGGCTCATCGAATTGTTGCGGCGTCCAGAATTGAGCTACGAGGATCTGGCGGCCATGGGTTGGGCCGACGAAGCCTTCGAGCCGGACCTGATGCGACGGGTCGAGACGGCGGTTAAATACCAGGGATACCTGGATCGGCAGGTGGGAAACGCTGCTAGGCTGCGCCGATACGATGCACTGGAAATTCCTTTGGATTTCGACTACCATGCCGTTGCGGGCTTGAGCAGTGAGCTTCGACAGAAGCTGTCTGAACGACGCCCAAGAACTTTGGGGCAGGCCTCACGCATTCCAGGAATGACACCGGCGGCCCGGTCGATTTTGATGATTTTGTTGCGGTCGAACGGGGCGCAACCATTTCGGTCCAGGACGTGATGACGCGACGACACCTTGTATCGATGCTCGTGGGTATGGAGCTTTGCTTTGGCGGCCGATCATGGGCGGGCGGGCTCAATTTTCCAACCAATGGCACCATGTCTTTGGCTCGGGGCGGAGCCAATGTGGCCAAGGTCGCAGACCCCACCGCCATCGTGAACAACCCTGCCGGTCTGGCAGGCCTGTCCGGGTTTCGGCTCGTCTTCGACAACGACCTCACCCACCAGCACTTGTGTTTTCAGCGGGGCGGCACCTATCCCGGAACGCCTGGGCCTGGAACCTATGCGGGCCAGCCCTTTCCTCGCGTCTGTCGCATGAACAAAGGCATGTTCTACATCCCGATGCTGTCGGCAAGCTATGGATGGCGGGACTGGACCTTTGCCCTTGGCGGCTATGGACCACACGCCGTGGGGCGTCGCAATTTTTCTCGTCAGGTTACGGTGCACGATTCCATGGGGCTTCCCGTCCGGGCCCCCGGCCCCACCAGGTACGACGTTTTGAGTCAGGATGTGCTCGTGATCTTCTTCACTGCTGCTGCTGCCTGGCGGGCTGCGGACTGGCTCGATATCGGGTTCGCGATCCAGCCCACATTCACGGAGATGCGGTTTGGCATGAACGTACCGCTCAATCCGTCGAATCTCGATCCGGACAGCGACGTGTACTTTGCGATCCACAACAAGGGGTTTGCCCTCACGGGGCTTCTGGGAGCAAAAATCCGGCCCTGGAAGCATTTGGAAATTGGGTTGTCCGTTCGGCTGCCCGTGAGTTCGAAGACCAAGGGGACGGCGACGATCCATCTTCCTCCTTCCCTGATTGATTTGGGTGGACCGGTTCTGCACTTCCACAAGGGGAGCCAGGTCACCATGTCGTCGAGCCTGCCGCTCTACCTCCGTTTCGGCGTCCGCTACCGGTGGCTGACTGGCCCCAAGTCGGATTCAGTCGAGATTGCCGACCTGGAAGCGGATGTCCAGTGGGAGCGTTGGTCGTCCATGCGTGCGTTGGATACCGTGGTCCATGCGGATATGATCGGCGATGACCTCGGGGTTTTTCGTTTGCCCCATTTCTACCAGGACACGATCAGCCTGCGATTGGGCAGCACGTTTACGATTCCCAGGTCCATCGGTGGAGGTCGTTTGAGCTTCAGTGCTGGGCTATTCTATGATAGCGCGGCTTCGCCTCTGGAGTACACCCGCCTCGATTACCAGGCATTTTCTCTACTTGGTTTCGGTTTGGGAGCCGCGTTCACGATTCGGGGCATCCAGATCCAACTGGCTGTGTCCCATGCCGTGGGCGGTGTGGGCTGGCCGTGGGAGTTTCATTTGAAACGTAGAGTCGACCGATCCTGTATCCAACCGGTCGATCCATTCAATCCTCCGGACCTGGTTCGCTGCGACCCATACGGTAACGGATATGACGCATCCAAGGACATCGGTCGAGGCACCTACGAGTCGTCCTACACGACCGTGTCCCTTGGGTTCCAGATCATGTTCGACGAACTTCTTCGGCGCACACCGACCCGTTGACGGCAGGGACAGCCGCGAACAGGAATGGATGGGGCTCGGTACCGACCGTTTCGTCTTTGCTCGTCGTCGTAATCAGCGGGCGGCTGTCGTCGGTCATGGTTGGCGGGTGGTCGTGCGGCGCTACTTGGCGGCCAGGGCTGCGAGCAGCGACTTGAGGCCATCCCAGAACTTCAGGGCCGACGGGATGGACACCGCTTCCTGCGGGGTGTGGGCGCCTTTGATGTCGGGCCCGAAGGAGATCATCTGCACGCCGGGAAGACGCTCACTGAGCAGGCCGCATTCGAGGCCCGCATGGATGGCCGTGACCACGACGGGCTTGCCGTAGGTTTCGGACAAAGTCTCGCGCGCCACTGCCAGCAGATGGGACGACATGTCCGGAGTCCAGCCCGGGTAGCCGTCTTCTTCGACGATTTCGACGCCAGCCAGATGTCCGATGGCCACGATGCCCTGTCGTACGTCGGCCAGGATGCTGTCCACCGAGGAGCGGCTCGAACAGCCGATGGCGAGTTTGGCATCTTCCAAGGTGACCGTGGCCAGGTTCGTCGATGTCTCCACGATTCCTTCCAGGTCGCGGCTCATCCCCAGGACGCCGTGCGGCAAGGCGGACAGGACATCGATGACTCGTGTGGTGACGTCGTCCGTCCAGCGTGTCTTCGAGGGGCGATCCTCCCATTCCAAAGAGACCTTCACGTCCGGATCCTTGGTCACGAATTCATGGGCGAATTCAGCCTGCTGCTCCGCAACGATCGTTTCGGCCGTCGCCTGGTCTTCAGGACGCATCCACAGCAGACATGTGGCGTCACGGGGAATCGCATTCCTTCGGCTGCCGCCTGTCAGGGATTCGATGTCCATGGACGTCTTTGCGGAAAGAGCGCGAAGGACCCTGGTAGCCAGCTTGATGGCGTTGCCATGGCCGAGGTTGATCTCCAATCCGGAATGGCCGCCCTGGAGACCGGAAACGTGCAGCTTCGCTGCTTTCCAGCTAGCCTGGACCTGGGTGGTCGTCACTGGTACTTTGAGCACCGTGTCCACGCCGCCAGCGCAGCCGACGAAGATCATCGCCTCGTCTTCCGAATCCAGGTTGAGCAGGTACTTGCCCGTGACCCAGTCGCCGTGCAAAGATGATGCTCCCACCAGTCCACGTTCCTCATCGATGGTGAAGACCAACTCCAGGGGGCCGTGGGTGACGGACGGATCGACGGCTGCCGCCATTCCGGCGGCCACGCCGATGCCGTTGTCGGCTCCCAGGGTCGTGTCCTTGGCCGTGACCCAGTTGCCGTCGATCATGACGTCGATGGGATCCTTTTCGAAATCATGGGGGCAGGACGCTTCCTTTTCCGGGACCATGTCCACGTGTCCCTGGAGGATTACTGTCGGTGCGCCTTCGTGGCCCGGGCTCGCCGGGACCTTGACGACCACGTTGCCCACCTCGTCCTGTTTGGCTTCGAAGCCGTGCTTGCCGGCCCATTCCATGAGCCAGGCGCACACGGCCTGTTCATGACCAGATGGCCTCGGAATTTGGGTCAGGTGATAGAATGCATCCCACAAGGATTCTGGCTTCAACCCGCTCAGTGGATTGGTCATGGCTGCTTGCTCCTTCCTTTGAAATCAGTTGGGCCCACCGCCCGTTCTGTCGTGCTTTGGGTTATTGGTACGCCTTTTCGTTCAGGTTGAACACTTCGATGCTGTCCAGGAGGTTTCCATCCTTATCGGTCCCGCCGGCGACGGCGATCTGGCCGGTGGCCGTCACGAAGGCGGCATGGCCCGACCTTGGGGTGACCATGGGTACCTGCGCCACCACGGATACGGGCGGCGTCGAGGCGGAATCGTAGCGCAGGATGACCGCGTCGGGAGCCAGGGAACCGTCTGCCAGGGTGCCACCTGCCACCACGATGAGGTTGCCTACGAGGGTCATGGTATGGCCCGATCGGGCATCGCCGAGCAGGTCCGGTATTTTCGTGAGCTGATTTTTCGTCGGATCAAAGATCCATCCGTTGGCTGTTGGGGTCAACGCAGAATCACGGCCGCCCGCCACGAGGATCGCTGCGCCGGGTAGATGCGTACCTGCAGATGCCGTAAGATTTGGAAGGGTGCCCTGATCGTCCTCTGTGATGGGTTCGTGCTTCCAGGTCCAATCGAGGCTTGGGGCGCTTTCATCCAAATCGAATTGAAAGGACTCGGCCGGCACTTGGTCGGTGGCATCGCTCGTTCCACCGAAAACGAGCACAGAATGGAGTTCGATGCTGTCGGTGAGTTTCGTGCTGGAGATGGCGACATGTCCAGCCCTCGCGGACAACAGGCCGACGTCGAGCACGGTGAAGTTCCAGTTCGTTCCATTGGCTCCTCGTTCTGCCACCAGGTGCAGAGCCATGGGGGAACGACCGGTGGCGGACCAGCCACCGATGACGAGGAAACTGTTGACGACCTGGTTGGACGAGCCGTCCCACAGGCTGGCGTACGGGCCGAGCGCGACTGCCTTGGCGCCGCTGACCGACCAATCGGCATTTGGGCCTTCACTTGCGTCCCGGGCTCCCGTGCAGTCGTCGTCGTCCAGGTCGGTCGTGCCGTCGCCGTCGTTGTCGATGCCGTCGTCACATTGGAGGGCGATGGGCCAGTACTGATAGCCGTTGTCTTTGGGAAGCAAGAGATCGAGTTCGTCCGTCGGGTTTCCGTCCGCGTTGGTGCCGCCGAATAGGAGCAGGTTGCCGTCCGCAATGGACATGGCGGAGCTAGAACAGCGGGGCTGCACCGCACGGGAGCTATCCGTCCATGCTGTGTCGTCTGCGAGATTTGGAATGTCGGCGACTTCCTGCAGGTACGGATCAAAGTATCCGACCTCATCCAGCGGGAGCCCTGCGGCGGTGCAACCGTCCATCCAGAAGGTGTACAGGGGCTGCTCTTCGAACGTGCTCCAGTTCGTGGTTCCATAGGTGGCGATGGCCAGAGACATGGCCGGTTTGGTCAGGTGTGCCGGATGCTGCGACGAAGCACCCAGCTTGCTCACCCAGATGCGCAGCGCCTGGCTGTAGTCCACCGCATTGAATGTCGGGCTGCTGCCTGAACAGAGGACCTTACCCGAATCGTCTGTGCCTTCGAGTTCCAGGGTGGTCTGGGTGCCTGGTGCCAGATCCACCGACAGATCGATGGGGTCGTCTGGGTTGGAGATGGTCGCAGACTTCTCCTTTTCGCCGGCCCGAATCGTAATGGTGGTGACGCCCACGAAGGGGCTCGCACCCTCGTCCGTCGCCACGATTTCGAAATTGAGCGTGCCCTTGGATCCACAACCCGGCCCGTTCAGGACAGCAGTCAGCAAAATTGTCATCAAGAAAAGATATCGTTGTCGCACTACGTGCCTCCTTGGGCCAATGCCTCGACCCGATCTCGCGGAATGGAGGCATCGATTCTGAGGGACTTGCGGCGTCCCGTCTTGCCCGTCACGATCGTAATATCGTCTCGACCGACTTTGAGCCGACGCGCCAGGAGCTTGATCAGCGCTGCGTTCGCCTTGCCGTCCTCGGCGGGCGCCTTGAGTTCCACTTTCAACCAATTGTCCTGGACGGGCCCGATGCGTTCACGACCCGCCTTGGGACGGACCTTCAGATTGAGTCGCAGGGTTGCATCGTCGAGCACGTACCACGTCATGAGCGGAGATGCTAGTCCAAGGTACGGGCCTTGTCCAGAGCCACGGCAGGATCTTCAGATTGGACGGACTGGGACGGGAACAGGGGCTGCATTTTGGGCGATGAAGGTGTTTGGGTCAGGCGGTCTGCCTCAACGTCCGATGATGTAGCGATAGGGGTCTACGTGGGTTCTCAGTTCAGATAGTTCCTGCTCGGTGGGCGGGACCGTCTTGGTGAGGGCATCGCTGACGAGAAGATCGAAACCCGTGTTCGCCCGAACGTCTTCGAGACGCACACCTGGGTGGAGCTGTTCCACCCGCATCCTGCGGGTGTCCTCGTCGAAACCCAAGACCGCCAGGTTCGTGATGATCTTGTACGGGCCGGTCTCGGCCGGAAGACCGGCGGCTTCTCTGGCTCCGTTTCCCGTGAGATAGCCTGGGGTGGTGAGGAAGTCGAGGTGCTCGACGAACCGGCGTTTGTCCTGTGGCGTGATCACCATGGTGTGCCAGCACAGGGACGCCAGATCGTTGGCGCCACCAGATCCGGGCAGCATGACCTTCGGGTGCTCGGGAGTACCGATGAGCGTGGAGTTGAGGTTGCCGAATGGGTCGATCTGGGCGCCTCCCAAGAATGTGTAGTCCACCATGCCTCGCTGGCACATGCTCATGATGTCGTCCATGCTCGTGGCGAGCAGTGCCTTGTGGGTGGTCCGAGAGTCTCCAACGGAAATCGGCATGCTGGGCAGGATTGGCGCAAATCCGCCCGCTTCGAACAGGACCATGAGATTCGGGGCGTGGCGGCGTTGGGCGAGCATGGCCGCGGCACAGGGTGCTCCGGTTCCAACGGCGACGAGCTTGCCGTCTTCGAGAAAACGCGAGGCCACGCAGATCATCAATTCCATGTCGTTGTAGTCGGCCGCCATCGGGATCTCCTGCTGTTGGATCGTCGATCGATCGTCAGTTCGCTTGTCCGTTCGTCTGGTCCGGATCCAATCGTCCATTTTCGTCGGGCAACATTTCGAGCCGTCGCAGTTCCTGCATGCGTTTCAGACCGCCGCATAGTTGCAGGTACGCATCGAAGTCAGCCGTATCGAGGACGTACTTTTTGAAGAAAGCTTCGAAATCCTGTTCGTCTTTTCCCTTGTCCAGCCATAGGCGCAGGTGATCCTCATCCGAGAAATACTCGCCGGGCATGTTCCCTGGATAGGATCCGAACGGCGCCTCGACCACCGCATCCACGCAGTAGTAAGGAATGTTTGTAAGATGTGGCGCGCGTCGGATTTCTTCGTGCGGGATGAGTCGCTCGCAGGTTACGATCACCTTCTTCGACGCGCGGGCGAGGTCTTCGTCCGCCACCAGGATGCCTCGGATTCGGCTGTTGCCGTAGATGTCCGCCTCATGGACATGGATGATCGCCAGGTCCGGATAGAGGGCGGGCAGGAGCACCAACGGATGATTCGTGTACGGACATCGTACCACCTTAGCAGCGCTGTATTCGAGCGTGTCGGTTCCGAGCATGTTGCGCGCCGGTAGAAACGGGATTCCCATGGCGGCCGCCTTGAGCCTCCAGGCCATGGCGGCGTTTGTCCATTGGATCACCTCCACATCGTCTCGTTCGAAATGCCGACGTGATATCTTGGACAGACCGCGCGCCTCGAGGCCGATCACATAGGCGATGTCGCACGCATCGAAAGCATGGCCAGCCGACAGGATTTGGCAGTCGTGGGTGGCCGTGTGTCCACCAAATTTGAGGCCGGTGATGTGCTTGCGGACGATTTCATGCAGGATCACCGTTGGGATGCGGACCGCGCCAAAGGCGCCGACCACCAGGTAATCGCCGGGATGAACGAATCGCTCCACGGCCGTAGAGGCCGACATGACTTTCGGAGTCATGGACCGCGACTTTTTCTTGAAGACTGCTCGTGCCTTTTCAGGGTCCGGGTCGGAAAGGAGAGGAAGGGTTCCTTGGGTGATGACGTCCATGAGGGCTCCTGTGTTCCTGGCGATCCATCGCGGTCTGTCCAAGCCGTTTATTGAGGATCGAGACGATGTCGATCGGTCTCGGCCGTCGAGATGATGCGTCGTCGAGTACCCCATTTTGTGCATGGGCGGCGCAGGGCTGTCAAGCGATCACAGGCACATGGCGCGGTGGCCGCAGGGGTGACATTTCAGGGTTCGTTGTCTCCGAAGGCGCAAGGAACGGTTCGGGCCGAATGGATGGGATCAGGTGTGCTCCTGTTCCGAGAAGACTTTCGAAACGAAAGTCGGCACGGCGTCGAGGTCTCCGCTGTGACTGATGGCTCGGATGATGGTGCGCAGTCGCTTCATGTCGGGGCTCGATCGCTTCTCGAACCGGAGCCCCATACCCACTTGTTTGCCGCCGTGTGACACCCAGGTGACTTTACCCCGGACCCTGATGGGGTTTGGGTCGTCGGGGGCCTTGATGGTCAGGCTCAGTCTCGTGCCCACGGGTGGGGCCCATTCGCTGACCACGAAGAGCCCTCCTCGACTCAGGTTTCGGACCTCCCCGATGTGGTGGAACGCCACGCCTTCGACCTGCCAGTTTAGACGAAGGCGGACGGGAAATCGTCGATGGTGGCGTGGGAACGATTTTGGTTCACCGCTGAGGTGGGCCACGCGGAGCAGAAATTCTTTTTTCGACTGTTCTTCGGCGAGGAAACGAAAGGCGACATAGCCCTCGGGCGCCATGTGTGGGGACGATGTGGCCGTGACGAGTACGCGGCCGACCATGGGAGGAAACCGGACCTCCAGGGCCACCTGCTCACCACTGCGGAATTTTGCCTTGGTCGCAAAGATGAGTCCGCCGTCTCCATCCATTTCGTCGTAGTGATGGAGAAAATCGCGAGCACTGTCGAACTGCACGAGGTGGATTCTCATCTGCGTCCGTTTTGCCTTTCTTGCGGTGAGAGATATACCACAAAAAGGCTCGATTTCAAAGAAAAAATAAAAACTGGCTGCAAAAATCTAGTGGAGATGTAAACTGGACAGGACCATGATGAGATGATTTGCGTTGATGGATTGTTCGTCAGTGGACGGGCATACGAATCCCAATAGTCTGTGTCTACATGAGCCAGACACGGTAGATTCGGTCGGCGAAGAAGAGCATTTCCACTGCGGCTAGGGCCAAGAATGGGCCGAATGGCAGGGGGATCTGACGCCAGTTGGCGCGAGCTGCGTCATCATCGGGAGTTTCTGTTTGAACGTGATCGGCCTCGTCTTCTGTCTTGGGCGCCCGGTGGTCGGACGGAGGATTTTCGGCGTCATTCCTGTCGGATGGCTCCTTTTTTGAATCAGCCTCTTCTTTGTCCACAAGCGGTTCATAGGCCTGTGACGGCGTCGGAAGTCGGCCCAGAGCCATGGCTGCGATGGCGAGGATCAGACCCTGGACTGCTGCAAGGAGAATGATTCCAGCCAGGGCCATCCAGCCCAGATAAGCGCCGATCAAGGCAAGGAGTTTGACGTCACCCCATCCCATGCCTTGGCGCCCCGTGATCAGACCGTAGACCACGATGACCGAGGCCAGCAGCCCGAAGCCTGCAAAGGCACCGATGGAGGCGTCCCACCAGGTCAGGCGTCCCGTCAGGATCGCTAGGCTCCAGAAGATGATGAGTCCTGGATACGTGAGTTTGTTTGGGATGATCCAGGTTTTCGCGTCGATGAACGCGATGACCACCATGAAGGAACAAAAGGCGTATTCGGCGACGAATCGGGCCAGGTGGACGGCAGGGATATGGGCTCGGGCATGCTCGAAACAGGCCACGGCAAGGACCGCACCGATCAGTTCCACGAGCATGTGGATGGCGGAAAAACTGGCTCCACAGTGACGGCATCGGCCGCGCAGCACGAAATAGCTCACCACGGGAATGTTGTCGTACCAAGCGACCGGGGCGCCGCAGGCGAAGCAATGAGACCCTGGAGAGACGATGGACATTCCTTTTGGGAGCCGAGCGATGACGACGTTGAGGAAACTGCCCACCGATGCCCCCAACAGGGCGACCATGACCACGAACCACCAGGATGATAGGGTCATGGTGAGTGGGTCGGTGGGTTGAGCGAGAAGAAGATGCATCATGGCGTTTCGTCCTCAACAGCAGCGTCGACATGGCATGGGGCGGACCAAGGGTTTTCGTCTTCACGAGGTCCAAGTATTGTGGATGCGCAAAGACACTCCCTGATTCGAGTTTCCTCGCGTTTGGGCACGGGCTCATTCCTTTTTGCCATCAAGCGAGGTTTCGTGTATTATGCGCAAAAATCGAGTAAGGACCACAGTTGGTTTACGCTCTGAAAATGCCCGTAGCGACACAGACTTCGCCGGGCACCATTCCTGTGGATTTTTTCATGAATGGTGACCCCTGATCGCTATGGTTGCGATGTCTATCCAGGGAGGCGATGGTAGGAAATCCGGTCTTGAATTGGATTTGAGATGTGTTGTATGAGCAAAGTTGCGGCCTGGTTTTTTTCTGTGGACGAGCCGTGCGATCCCGACGGTCCTGGGCGAAGGAAGGTCCCATTGTGAAAAGACCGATACCGTTTGGAAAATACTATTTGTTGGAGCGTGTGAACGTCGGCGGCATGGCCGAGGTGTTCAAGGCGAAGACCTATGGCGTCGAAGGATTCCAGCGGCTGATTGCCGTGAAGCGGATTCTTCCGAACATTGCTGAGGACCAAGAGTTTATCAAAATGTTCATCGACGAGGCCAAGATCGCCGTCCAACTCAACCATGCCAATATCGCCCAAATATTCGATCTCGGTAACGAAGGTGGAAGTTACTACATTGCCATGGAGTTCATCCATGGGAAGGATCTGAGGGCGATCTTCGACCGCAGCCGTGAAATCGGCGAGAACATGCCCATTGCCCAGGCGTGCTTCATCGTCATGAAGATCTGTGAGGGCCTCGATTATGCGCACAATAAGCGCGATCCATCGGGGCGGGAACTTGGCCTGGTGCACCGCGACATCAGTCCGCAGAACATCTTGATTTCATATGAAGGCGAGATCAAAATCATCGATTTCGGTATCGCCAAGGCTGCGGGCAGAGCGTCGAAGACCCAGGCCGGCATCCTGAAGGGCAAGTTCGGCTACATGTCTCCCGAACAGGTGCGTGGGATGCCGTTGGATCGGCGTTCCGACGTCTTCTCCGTGGGCATCGTGCTCTATGAGTTGCTGACGGGCGAGCGCTTGTTCGTCGGTGAGAGCGATTTTTCCACCTTGGAAAAAGTCCGCAACGTAGAGATTTTGCCACCGAGCACTTATAACCGGCGGATTCCCGAAGAACTGGAGCGGATTGCCCTCAAGGCTTTGGCTCGGGACGTGGAAGATCGGTATCAAACTGCCATTGACCTGCATGACGAACTGCAGGCGTTCATGTACAGCGCGGGTGAGTTCTATTCGGGTAAGGACCTGACTGCCTGGATGAAGCGGGTTTTTGCACGAGAACTCGAAGAAGAGACGAGAAAGCTCAAAGAGTTTCAGCATATTCCTCCTCCCGCCCAGCAGGCGCCCCCCCCGCCCGTTCCCGCAGGCTACGATGGGCGGAACGAACCTCGGCAAGAAGACGCGGGCTTCGACGATCCATTCGATGCATCGGCTCCTGATGGGAGCCTGGATTGGGACGATGAAGAAGTCGAAACCCAACTCTACGACAAGCAGCCGACCCTTGACGACGAGTTGGGATTCCATCCCACGCCGGCAGCGACCCCGGCGGCATCGCCGGTGGAGTTCGACCGTCCAGCCAAGGGGCAGCTCAAGCGGACTTTGATGGGGATTGGGGCGGTGGAGGCCCCATTGCCCGAACCGCAGCATGCCGACCCCATTGCGGCGTTCGAACCGGAACCGGAACGATTCGACGAGATTCCTGACACGGTTTCCGATGTCGACACTTTTTCTTCGGCTGTGGCGGGATATGGGCAGGATGTCGTGTCTCCAGTGGGGACCCCAGTTCCTTCGGGGCCCGTGGCGTCCCGGCGTCCGATGGGCATGTGGATTGGGCTGTCCCTGATTGGGCTGATCCTGCTCGGTGCCGGCGTCACGGCCGTTTGGTTCTTTTTCCTGCGGGCGAAGCCCAAGGGGATAGTGGTCCTCAATCCAGCCGCAGTAACAGGATTGACCGTGTACGTCGATGGAGATCCCGTTGCCGTCAAACTTGGTGAACCCACGGTGCTGGCACTCGCCCCCGGCCAGCACGTCTTGATGGCTGATGCTCCGGGCCGTCAGCCGGTGGAGCGGAGATTCAAGGTGCGACCCGGGCAGAGGCTCATTCTGGACGTGGCGCCGCCCCTGCCGGGTTCGGTGGTGGGGACGGGCAAGGGCACCATTAAGGTGACCTCCAAGCCACCCGGTGCGGTGGTGAGCCTGAATGGAAAAGAACTCAAGAACAGCAAGACGCCTTTGCAGGTTACCGACCTTGCTCCCGGGCTCTATCGGGTCAAGGTCAAGATGCCGAATTATCAGGATTGGCCCATGGGGTCGGAAAAGGTGGTGACGCTGGAAGGCGGAGTCGTGGCTGAAGTCAAGGCAGAGCTCCAGCCAAAGGTGGTTCTGCTCATTGTCAAGAGTGCGGCCAAGAATGCGCATGCGACGCTGTACAAAAACGGTGCGGCGCTGTTCGAGCATCACTCGCTGCCCCTGAGCTACAAGTTGAATCCAGACCAAACCGGTCGCTACAGTCTGGAAGTTCGGGCGAAGGGATATGAAAAATTCACCAAGGATCTGCAGTTCCAGGGCCAGCCCGAATTGGTCGTCGAGGCGGAACTCGAACGAGCATCCTCCTCGGAGGTGGCCGTTGCCAGGCACCCGAGGCCGGTCCGTCACGTGGAGCAGCCCAGGATCGTCGAACCGCGCCATGTCCGTCACGTGGAACCTCCCAGGCCCAGACCGAGGCCGAGACCAAGGCCGAGACCAAGGCCGAGGCCGAGCGAGACCGCGTCGGGTGCCAAAGGATTTATTCGGGTGGGGTCCAGACCATGGGCGAATGTGTATATCGATGGCCGTAAGATCGGGGCGACTCCGCAGCGTGTGAAGGTGAGTGCCGGACGCCACACGGTCAAACTCGTCAATCCTGAGTTCCATCTCAAAAAGGTCTATCACGTGACGGTTGGTCCCGGTGCGTCCAAGACCATCATCTACCGCAAATAGCGGCAGCAATTTCGAATCACGATTTTCGATGCTGCATTCAATTGTTACCGATCGGTTGCTTCCCATGCGTCTTGGGGAGCGGTGTGACCGTGTCTAGTCGGGCCATGCCTGCGGAAGGAAAGGACTGTTTCCTTTTTTCCGTTCGAGAACTCGCAGGTGTGTCATCCGTATCTGAAGGGGGGATGGTGGCTGATGCAAGACTTCGTTTGGGTCAACACATGCATCGGATCTATCGCCTGAAGAGGGAGTCCGAGGTCTCTGGATACGAGGCGGAACGGACGGTGCGTTGGAGTTCCGAAGTGGACGGATACGCCGTGGGGGTTTCCGGCCGCATGGACGGGCTCTACCAGGATCAGGATCGCTGGGTGGTCGAAGAACTCAAGAGCTGGACGGACACGTCGGATCCCGTAAAATCGGTGTCCCAGACGGACCTGTTTGGCTCCTCGGCCCTGGATGCCTATGCGTGGCAGTGTCGGCTCTATTGCCACTTTTTGTCGCAGGAGCTTGGCCCGGGCGCATCCGTGGCGGGCACCCTCGTGCTCATGGACGTGTTTGACCAACACCTGACTCGAATCGACGTTGGCTACGATGACGAGATCTGTTCTCAGTTCGTCCAGGACCGGATTTCCTCTCTGATTGCCGAACGGGTGGCTCAATCGAAGCAGCGTCGACGGCGTCGTGCCTGGGCCGAGCGAATCACCTTTCCTTTCGATACGTACCGTCCGTTTCAACGTCGAGCCGTCGAGGACGTCCAAGGGGCGGCATCCTTCGGACTGAATCTGGCTCTGTCGGCGCCGACGGGCATCGGCAAGACCGCCGCCGTGCTCCAGCCCATGCTCAAAGCCTGTATCGAGTCCGATCGGCGGCTCCTGTTCACCACGGCCAAGGTGAGTCAGCAGGAACTGGCCCTCCAGACAGCCGAGACCCTGGTGGAGCCAGGGTGCGGCGTCACTGTGGTGCAGCTCGAATCCAAGGAGCGCTCCTGTCCCCAAAAAGAAATCCTGTGCATCCCGAAGCACTGCGATCGGATCCGCGATTGGCAGGTCAGGATGGCCGAGGCGGAGTTGCCCGGGCGGCTCCTTCGCGGTGGTGTGGTCTGGGCGGAGCAGATCCGCCGGGAAGCGGACAGCCATGGCCTATGTCCCTTCGAACTCGGTCTTTCTCTCGCGTATGGAGCGGAAGCCGTGGTTTGCGATTTCAACTACGCGTTCCACCCCAGCGTGGCCCTTTCCCGATTGGGCAGCACGGATTTTGCCAGTCGAAAGGCACGGCGTTGGAGTCTCGTGGTGGACGAGGCCCATAACCTCTACCGACGTGCCATCGAATTTTTGTCTCCGGCCCTCGAACGCGTGGAGCTTCATGAGTTGGAGCATGGATGCATGTCCGGCCCGTCTCCCATCTACCGTGAGCTGCTGGAATGGCTTTTGGATCTCGATGCATTCTTCGAAGATGTGGTGCAGCAGCAGGTGATGGGGCCCAGAGCCAGCGAATCCATATCAGTGGTCGATCTCGCCGTCGGTCCCATCGGTCGCCTCCAGGAGCGGGTCGAGTTGTGGTTGCTCGACTATCTTGCCTACATCAAGAGCGGCGGGCGCCGCCCCATGCCGTTCGTGCCCTATCGAAAGGAAGGCTCGCGTCGCGTCGTGGACCCGGCGATCGATTTCTGTTTCCGGTTCTTTGCCTTTGCAGAGGCTTGCGACGATCTGAAGGAAGATCGCGTCGTGCTCCTGCGGCGTGACGAAACGCCTGGGCGTGAGGTGCTCCAGGTTCAGTGCCTCGATCCGGCCAGGTATCTCGGCGAGAAGTTCAAGTCTTTTCATTCGGCGGTGGCCATGAGTGCCACCTTGGAGCCCCTGGAATTCTATCTCGATGGTCTGGGGCTCACGGCCCACAATCATGCGTCGAGTCAGTACCCTTCGCCGTTTCCCGCAGCCAATCGCCTTCTGGTGGCGGATCTGTCCCTGTCCACCAGGTACGAAGACCGGGCATCTTCCGTGATGGACGTTTGCACAAAGATTGCGGGTATCGCCTTGGCACGGCCTGGCAATCATCTCGTCTTTTTTCCGAGCTATTCGTATATGTCCGGTGCGATTCCGCTGGTGGAGCTGGCCCTGCGGAAGCAGGGCGGGAATGCATCGGTGTTAGTGGTCACGGGGCCCCAGGCAACAGGTGAGGCGTTGGAGGTACTTCGCCGTCGAGCGGAGGATACGGCGACCGACAGCCTCGTCGTCTGCACGGTTCTGGGAGGAACCCTGGCCGAGGGCGTCGATTTTCCTGGCGAGATGGCGGTCAGTGCGGTGGTGGTGGGGCCGGGATTGCCCATGGTGACCTTTGAAAGGCGGCTCATGCTGGAGTACCACGATCGCCGGGGAGGGCGCGGGTTCGAGCATGCCTATCTGTATCCAGGTCTGACCGGAGTGGTTCAGGCGGCGGGCCGGGTGATTCGGAGCGAAACGGACCTTGGTGTGATCGTTTTGCTGGGGAAGCGATTCGGCGAGACCCGCTACCTCGAACTCCTCCCGTCCTATTGGCAGCAGGAGTTGGTGCTGAGTTCGGATTCTGTGGCTGAGGCGCAAAAGTTCTGGACGCAACGAGGGTTTGGTCGTTCGGCTCAGTGAGCCCTTCGTTCGGTTTCGAGGTGCCATGGCACGGACGGGATCGATGGTGTGGGCCTGGGGGCGCCCGTCGGGCTGCTCATGTGACAGGTTCTTGGTGGCCGCCATCGTTCATCGAAGAATCCGGCGGCCACGACCGATCGATGCGGTCCAAGGATTCGGGGACGTTCATCCGTACGAATCCGGTCGTCGAACACCACGTAATCGGGCAGGTATCGAGGTAGGAGACCATGGGCGAGTAGGGCTCGGGGGCTCGTTCCCTCCAGAATCATGATGTACCGTCCAGGGACCAGAGGATTGGGAAAGACGAACAGCGTGCCGAGACGCGACCCTCGGTAGACGCAGGAGCCTACACGGATCGCGGAGGCCGTGATCTGGATAGGAAGGAAGCGGTTGAGTCGCCCGGTGACCCTGTTGAACGCAGCTCCTCCGATGAGTAGGAGGTTCGACGACGCCATCCGATCCGGCGTCAACCCACGGTCGGCAACCACCGGATACCGCACGTCACTGGATCGGAAATGGGCCATGTCCGCGGCAATGGACTGCAGGAGCGGGGTCATGGTGGCGTCCTTCGTTCCGTAGACCACGGTAACGGGGCCATAGTAGAAGTCGTCGATGGGGCCTTCGAGGCCTGGAATTTTGGCCAGATTACTTGGGGCCTTTCTGTTGTCTGATCGCTTCCAGCGGCCGTTTGCTTGATTGAGCAGGATGGGTCCGTTGGGGTTTGGGAAGGTCAGTGGTTGTCCATCCACGTCGATGTGGACGCGGCGGGTGCTTGGTCGAAAAGAAGGGGTGAGGCGGAGCCGCGTCACATTGTTCGTATGGACCACGAGGTGCGGCCCTGTCTGTTTGGCGTCGACCCTGGACCAGCGATCGAAGTGGGATCGTCGCTCGATAGTGACCCATCCGGAGTGGTTCCAACGCAGCCTCGTGGTGCGGAAGACGATGTGCGTTTGCCGTCCCGGTCGTCGCCATCCGGCTGTTTCTCGGTAGATGTCTCCTTTGTCCAGGTAGCGTCGCCAGACGTCATGGCCCATGTCGTAGAGGTGGATGCTGGCGGGGATGTGGAGTCGTCGATAGGCTGCCACGAGGCGGGTGGCCCGTTCGGCGTGGTCTCTGGTTCCATGGACGGCCACGAGCGGTATGTGTCGGGCGTTTTCCGCCCAGAGCCGAGGGGACCATGTCCTGGCGGCCAACAGTTCCCAGGATCGCAGCGGCCCTTTTCGGATGGATGGATAGATCCAGCGACTGGGATAGCCTGCCATGGAAACAGTGCCGGCGAATAGGTCGGGATGTCGGACCGCGAGTTCCAGGACGCCTGTGCCACCCATGGAATGGCCCACCAAGATGACGCGTCTCGGATCGATGGGGTAGGTGCGAAGAATCTGTCGGATTGCCTGCAGGACGGCCTGTTCCCCAGCATGGCGGTAGAACGAATTGCCAAAGGCCTGGGGGGCGAGGATGAACGCGTTTGGAGTGATGCGCGGCGGCCGCGGATGTTCGAGGAATCGGCTCCACGGCGTGGGGTCCTTTTCCGGCATCCAGACCCCCAGCATCTGACTGAGGCCCTGGCGGTGACTGCCGTTCATACCATGGAGCATGACGTAGAGTCGGTACCGACGCCGTGGGTCATAGCCGCGGGGAACCCAGAGGGAGTACGGTTGGAGACTGCCGTCGGCAGGCGAGCGGATCGCCTCAACGATGCGGCCGTGCAGATGCCGAAACGGATTGTGGCCTCCTGCCAATACCTTGGCCCATTTGAGCGTCCAATGCAGGCGGCGGCGGATGGAAGTGGTGATGCGGCCGGATTGCACATGTTTGGTGATGTCTTGTATTTGGAACAGAACCGAGTCGATCGCCGGTCGTGGCAGGGTGCTCGGCGCTAGTGTGACGAGTCGGCGTGCGAGCAGTAGGTCCATGCAGAGCTTCCGATGGGCCGCCAGGCTCCAGCGCCGGGAGCCGACCCGAATCCATGCGAGTCCGCCGGCTGGCTGGCCTTTGTCGAGGGGGAGGTTCCAGCCCTGCACGAGGCGTTGCGACGGGATGTGGAAGACGAGGTTTTTCGTCGGACCCAGCATAGGCTTGATGTGCACCTGGAGTTTGTGGATGCCGATGGCGCCTCCGGGGGCATGGGCCACGAGTCGGTGGACGAGACCTCGTGGTGTGATCCGTCGGTCCAGACGCAGGACGAGCCCAGACGGACCTGCAGGAGTAGGGGCCTCGATGGTCACGGATTGGCCAAGCGGTCCATATCGGTCATCGAGGAATCGAATGAGCGCTTCCCATCGACGGCTGCGTGCCGCCCGCACGAGTCGGACGACGAGCCGATGGCGGCCCGGGGCCAAAGACAGGTCCACCAAGTTCTGGTCCGGTCGCAGGTGGATGGACCGTCCGGTCGAGATCCGGCGGCCGTCGAGCCAAACCTCCCTGCTTCCGGTGCTGGATAGGAGTACGTGGATTTTCGTGTCCTGTGTCGAGACCAGGAACAGCCCCAGATAGGCCTCTGCTCTGGGCAAATGCCAAGCCTTCCTCGTGAGATCAACGCGTCGGGTCATTTTTTGCAGGAGGCGCCACGGAAGGGCGTGGCCTCTGAGGTGGGGGGCGACTGCCGGGGTCAGTTCGCTGGGATCGAATCGAGGTTCGCCGGAGGTCGGAAGGGACAGGGGGCCGAGTAGGAGCCACTGCGACAGGGCACCGTCCGGGCCGGGCACGATCGGCGTGTCGGCCCGAGCCACCTGGTCGCCCATCATGGTGCAGACAACCATAAAAATCGCGGCACATTTCGTATTTGATGGATGGATCCGCATGACCTGGATGCCTTTGCGGATCAGTGCACGGTCAGGGCGTCGGCTGGTTCCATGCGGGCGGCTCTGTTCGCGGGCAGGAAGGCTCCAGCCACGCAGAACAGGGTGGCAAAGGCCAGGGAGAACAAGATGAGCCACCAGGAGAAATGGAAATAGGTATGGGGCTTGAATGGGAAGTAGGGCACCCATTTTTGATTGATGACATCCACGAGGCGAGCGAGCCCGATTCCGGTCGCAAGGCCGGCGATGCCGCTTGCTAAGCCCAAGACGGCTGCCTCCCCTAAGATGATGTTGCGAATGTCCCATCGACTGGCCCCGACGGCCCGCATCACGCCGATCTCCCAACGACGTTCGCTGATGAGCATGTAATACGTGTGGGAAATGTTGATGGCCGAGATGAGCACGATGAAGGCCGACACGATGGACAGGAGAATGGTGACGATAGTGATGAGGAGGCCCACGGTTTCCGCTTTGTTGTCGGAGAGTTCGAATCCGAGTTTCTTGATGAAACGAGTGAAGGAACTGACCTTGGATTTGTCCTTGAGCCAGACCACGACACTCGTGTAGTGTTTGAATTTGAACGGTTCGAGCGAGACACCATGCGCGTCCTTGCGCGAGAAGTACTTGTTCCAGCGTTTGACGTACCCGATAGGAACGGTTACGCCCAGCGGAATGGCCCGATCACTGATACCGATGAGTTGAATCCTGCGTTGCAGGGATTTGACATTGATTGCCGCCCCCCCGATGACCGACTCGCCCAATTCGGCCGTGAAGGTGAGCCCCAAGAACTGGGAGACCGTCTTGTCGTCGATCTGGGACCAGCCACGTCCAGGAGCAACCGATCCATTGTACAATTCGATGAGGTACTGGGACACGAGTGCCGGGATGGCCCGATAGCAGGTGTGGGTCAGGCCTTTGTCGCAGTAGTAACCTGGGCCGCATTGGTCGTCGTAGACGCAGGCATTCGTGCATCGATTCCTGGTGGTGTCGCACCGAAAGCGACTCGAGATTCGCCAGCAGTCCGCATCCTTGTGCCCCTTTTTGTGAGCCGGTCGGCCAAACTCGTCTTTGACGATTTTTCCTGCCTGATTCCGGATGTACGGGTCGTTGGGCCAGCATTTCAGGGCCGGGATGCAGATTTTGGTGATGGGGTCACAGGTGTTGGCCTTGCCGCAGTCGGCATCGCAGGAACATTGCGCACAGGAGTGCGTGGTGGCCAGGCAGGGTTTGGCGGAAGGACAATCATGATTGTCCCGACATTGATGTTTCGGCTGCTCGATGGCCCACCAATCCTTGAAGGCACAATCTTTCTGTTTGCCTCCGCAGGAGAAACCCTTGTGGTCCTTGACGAGGTGGGGGTCGATTCCGTCACCGATGAATTCGATGTGGATGTCGTGACCGAACAGGCCTTTGCCGCCATGACCCATGCCAGGGAATGCGAAGCGCATTTTAGGGTAGGCGTCCCGCACTTCCTTGCGATTGCGAATTTGAGTGACGAGGGCGTCATTGATTGGGGTCTTGAGTTTGGACGGGTCTTTTTCGAGCGATTTTTTCGGCGGAATGACTTCAAGTTTTGTGAGGGGCAGAAAATTGTCGCTATGCACCCAGTGCCTGACCCCGAGACCCAGCGCCAGAAAAAAAGAAAAGGCGGCGATCCCCGCGATGATTCCGATTGCAGACAGAGCCATGTGCCCCATGTTCCGGCGCATGTTTTGAGAAACGATTCTGGCGAGCTTATCCGTTTTCACGTCTTGCTCCCTGGTTCGGCCTCTTGGTGTCCGGAACGGTCCCCGGTTATGGGAGCCGCCGCATTTGGAGCGTTTTTTTCCGGATCGGCATGCTCTTGGTCCACCTCATCCGTGCCATCAATGTGGCCACTCGATTCCAGTCGGATCGGATGGGTGTTGATTTGCTCCGAGGCGATCCTGCCATCTTCGATCTGCACGATTCGATGCGCGACCTGGGACAGGCGGTTTTCGTGTGTTACGAGAATGAGCGTGATACCGTCATGTTCGTTGAGGTCGCGAAAGAGCTGGATGATTTGGCGCCCCGTATCCGAATCCAGGTTGCCGGTGGGTTCGTCGCAGAGCATGATCGTCGGGTGGTTGAACAACGCCCGGGCAATGGCGATGCGTTGCTTTTGGCCACCGGACAAGTTGGACGGCCTGGCATCAGTTTTTCCCGACAGGCCGACGCGATCCAGGACTTCGGTGGCGTGTTCGCGCAGGGCGGATTGATGCCGTCGGTCGAACAAGGCGGGAAGACACACGTTTTCCCAGCATGTCAGATGGTCGAGGAGGTTGAAGGCCTGGAAGATGAACCCGATGTTTTCGTTCCGAAGCCGGGCCAACTGGGCATCGTCCATGTTGGCATAGTTTGCGTTTTGGATGAGAACCGTGCCTTCGTAGTTCCGGTCCAGCCCTCCGATGATATTGAGGAGGGTGGATTTTCCCGACCCACTCGTCCCCACGATGGAGAGCAGTTCACCACAAGGTATGTCCAGGGAGACATCGAACAGGACCTGCTGGCGGGCCTGTCCGCTGCCGTAGAATTTGTTGATTCCCTGAAGGGAGATGCAGTCCTTGTTCATTGAGTGCTCTGTTGGTCGTCCGATGACATCGTTGGAGTCTTCGTCCTCGTCGTCCGATGCTTGAGCCCGATCATCATCCAATAGCTGTGGCCGGCTTGGGGTGCCGGACGACCCGGAGAACGTCTCTTCAATCAGGTCGGGTGCCCTGGAGCGATGTCCGTCTATATACACTGGCGTATCGGGACGGTCAAGGTCGGGGAGGTGAGTTTCCAGGAAGGGTCGGCATGCGTGCAATCCTGGGCTGTATCGTCGATTGGGCTCGTTCGTATTAAGAACGATGGGTATTGGATGTCCATCGACCCTTGGCAGACCAAGAAGTCGGATGGGCTGCAATGAACATGGCTGTCGGTGGATGAGACGGAGGCGATGTATGAAACGGGCTATCTTGGGTTTCGGTATCTGGCGGATGAGACGTGGCGCCATGCAGATTGGCTTGCTCGGGGCCATGGTCTTGGGGGGCATGGTTGGCGCGTCCTGCGGTGACGATGACCATTCGTCGACAAGAAGTTGTACGGTGGGGGATGCGAACGCGTGCGGTGATGGGCAGGTCTGTGTCGTTCGGGATGCGGAGCAAGGTGGTCGCTGTGAGGGTGTGTGTGACACGGACGCTGTGGATGCATGCGATTCGAGTCAGATCTGCGATCGGATAGTCGGTGGTGGGGCGGCATGTTTCAAGCCGGTGATCCTGCATGGCAAGGTGTTTGATGCTGCAACGAACGAGGGCATTGCCGGTGCGCATGTGGCGGCCGCGGACGAGGCCAGCCTCGTGGTGACCGGGGTCGCTGTGACTGATTCCGATGGGAACTATGAACTGATCGTTCCAGTCACCAGGGATGCATCAGGGATGCCTCAAGAGTCGGTTTTCACGCTTCGGGTATCGGCGCAAACCTACTTGCCCTATCCATATGGCATTCGGCCCGCCATTCCGATCGATGTGAGGTCGTCCGCCGAAGGGGATGATGCGTTTACCTTCCAGTCGGTCGCCACGGACGTTGCGCTGATTGCGCTGCCCGACGGAGGAACGACGTTGGGTAGTGTTTCAGGGACGGTGGAGACATCCTCGGACCAGCCGAGCCCGACAGGGACCTTGATTGTGCTCGAAGGGGGCGACCAGATTCCGGCTCCTTTTGCTTTCGCTGGAAACGACGGAGCGTTTACCGTGTTCAATGTGCCGGCGGGAAGCTATGCCGTCAAGGGATACAAGGCCTTTTTGCAATTCGACGCAACGTCCGTGGATGTGGCCGAACAGCAAGACGTTCAAGGCGTCCAGTTGTCTTCGTCGGACCAGGAGACCGGATCCATTTCAGGACAGGTCAGCATCGTCAATGCGCCGGGCAATTCCATGACGAGTGTGGTGCTTGTTCCCGAGTCCACGTTTATGGACACGTTTGTCCGCGGCATCGTTCCGCCCGGCCTGAGAGCTCCCGATTCGGGGACCGACCCAAATGTGACAGGAAGCTTCACGATCGAGGGTGTGCCCGACGGTCGATACGTGGTCCTGGCTGCGTTCGAAAATGATGGCCTGGTGCGCGACCCGGATCCGGCCATTGCTGGGACGCAGATCGTCCATGTTGACGTGCCCGAGGGCGGCGGCGGCAGGGACGTGACTCTGTCGACCGGGTTCAAAGTGACCGAAGCGTTGCCCGTGGTCAGCCCTGGGGCGGACGGTCCCGAGGCCGTGGACGCGAACAAGACCTTGACTTTCGTGTGGGGGGACGATTCGAGCGAGGACTACTACAGCATCGTGGTGTATGACGCATTCGGGAATCTCGTCTGGAGCAAGGACGACGTGCCAAAGGTGAACGGACACGAAACGGTTCAGGTGACCTACGGGGGGCCGGCTCTTTCGGCCGGCATGTACTATCAATTCCGGGCCACGTCACATCGCAACAGTGGGCCCATTTCCATGACCGAGGACCTGCTTGGTGTGTTTTATGTGCCGGGGGCGGTTCAGTAAGAGGACGATGTTCAGCACAAGCCGCTGGGGGCGGCCTGTCATCTGTTACGAATCGTCGATGGTGGATGCCAGAGCCTTGATGGTGGGTGAGATTCGGTCGAGGGGAGCGAGGTGATCGACGACACCGGCTTCAAATGCCTTACCGGGCATTCCGAAGACCACGGCGGTCGATTCGTCCTCGGCTACCACTGTGCCGCGTGCGTTCTTGACGGCCTCGGCACCGGCGACACCGTCGTTGCCCATGCCGGTCAGAATGACGGCGATGGTCTTGGAACCGAAAACGGAGGCGGATGTCTCGAAAAGAACGTCCGCCGAGGGCACGTAGCGGTTCTGGTCCCCTGGTGGCGCAATGCTCACCACGGGAAGACCGTCTTTCCGTCGATTGATGAGCATGTTGGATCCCCCGGGGGCGATGAGGATGCGTCCGGGGACCAGCACCATGCCTTGTTCTGCCTCGATCACGTCCAACTGCAACTTCCTGGCGAGGCGCTTGGCAAAGTCCTTCGTGAAACCGGCCGGCATGTGTTGCACGATGGCCACGGCCCAATCCAATGGGAGACCTGCTTTGAGGACGTGGCGCAACGCTCTTGGTCCACCGGTCGAGGCTGCGATCACGACGATGCCTTTCAGATCGGCGAATCGCACCGGTCGGGTGGTATTCGGATCGACATTTCGGCCCATGAATTTGTCGAAGAAACGCACTGCCCCATGTTCTGTCAGTTGCGACGCTTCCTGCGGGGGAACGCGGTTGCCCGAGCGTGTTTCGGATCGATTCCGGCTGTCGCCCCCGGTCGAGACTTGGGTGTTTTTCCCTTTGCCTGGCTGATCGCGGGAGAGGTCGTCGTTTTTGACGAGGATGGCTGGAATACTGTGGAATCCTGTCACGTCCTCTGGCTTGGCGTCTTTGAGGTAGTTGTCGAGGCGTGCCTGCGAGGCTTCGATGACCTTGTTGGTCAGGGTCGGCCCAATCTTTTCCAGTTCAGGGGTGGCCAGATGGGAAGGCTTGGCTACGAAATCGAGGGCCCCGAGTTCCAGAGCACGCAGGACGTCGTTTCGTCCCGAGTACGACGAAACAACGACCACGGGTTTCGGATTCCGGCGCATCAGGATGCGCAGAAACGCGAAGCCGCTGAGTTTGGGCATCTCCAGGTCTAAGGTGATGACGTCCGGTTCGAGGCGCTCGACGAGCATGAGTGCTTCCTGGCCGTCCACCGCTGAGCCGATGACCTGGATGTTCGGCTGCAGGTCCAAGATGCCCTTGATGGTGCGACGGCTGAACGCCGTGTCGTCCACGATCAGGACACGGATCGGCTGCGATCCATCGGTTTCGAATCCATCCTGGAAGTGGCCAGTCGTCATAGCAGTCCGTTTCCTCAGTGGTTCCTGGGGCCCGCCTCATTTTGATTCGGTTTTCGCTTGGCGTCACTGTAATCGCTGTTGGTCGATGAGCGATGGGCGTCCGATTGCTTTCGATTTCTGTTGCGTCGGGTCTGGTCGGAAGCCTGGACCGGAGGCTGCAGATGGATGTCTGGTCTGCGGTAGACGAGGTCGCCCGTGACGTGGACACATTCGAAGTTCGATGTCGTACTGAGTAGATTTTCAGAATGGCCCAAAAGGAGGTACCCTGCCGGTCGGAGTTTTTCGTAGAAGGTCTGAACGACCTGTTTTTTTGTTTCCTCTGGGAAGTAAATGAGCACGTTGCGGCACAAAATGACATCCATGGTGGGCAGAACGGAGATGGCGGATCGGTCTAGGAGGTTGAGACGGAAGAATCGCACCATGGTGCGAATGCTGTCGACCACCTGAAGTTGTCCGCCGACCGGTTTGAAGTAGGTGCGTCGCACACGTTCCGGCATGGGGCCCGCCTGCCGGAAAGACAAGGAGCCATAGAGTGCGCGGCGAGCCTTGGCGAGGGCTTTGCTACTGATGTCGGTTCCCAGGATCTGTAGGTCCCAGTCATCGAACAGGCCGGATTCTTTGATGATGACGGCGAGACTATAGGCTTCTTCCCCTGTGGAGCAACCGGCACTCCACACCGACAACCGTCGGGATCGGCGATTGCGTTTCGCCAGATCCGGAAGCACGTCTTGGGCGAGTGCGTCAAGTTGGTACTGCTCGCGGAAGAAGTATGTCTCATGATTGACCATGGCTTCGGCAAAAGCGAGACGTTCATTTTCGGCCTGGGGGGCATGGCGAAGATAGAGATAGTAGGCCGAGAATCCTTCCAGGCCGAGGGCCTTCAGCCTTGGGGTGAGGAGTCTCGCCATACGTTCTCGGTAGGAATCGGGAGGCTCGATTCCGCAGTATTCCAGTAGAACGGATCGAAGGAGCCGAAAGTCTCTCGTGCTCAAGATCGGGTTGTGCCGTCCGCCTGACAGAGTCACAGCCGTCCCTCCTGGCGGAGACGTTCTTGGATGATGTGGACCCGAGACAGAACCAGGTCGTCCGTTTCCTTGGATTGAATGCGTGCGAGGTCCACTGGGAGGATTCGTGGCTCTGCATGGTGCTCGAGGGCTGCGACGGCGGCGAGTCGAACGTGCCATTGTGGGTGGTTTGCCAGTCTGCGTGCCGCCTGGGCAAGACGCTGATCCGATATGGCCAGGCACGCGGTGGACAGCGCCGCCTGCAACACATCTGGCTCGGGACGATCACAAGTGGCCAGCAGGACTGCTGGGTCGGGGGCAACGGCCATGGATTCGAAGGCAGCCAGTACGCTGATAGTGACTAAGGCCGAAGGTTCCCTGACGATGAGTTTCTCCATGGGGCCGATGGCTTCGACGATCCCCATGTGACCCAGAGTAGACGCCGCCGCCGCCCGGACGACTTCCTCTCGATCGGCCAATTTTTCCAAGAGCAATGCTTCCAGATCGTGTCCCTGGCCGGCAATCGCCGCATGGGCGGCGGCGGCACGAACTCTTGGATCGTCGTCATCGAGAGCCTCGAGTAACAATTGGGTCCCCAAGGGACTCGGAGGCAGTTCTCGGAGGGTATCCATGGCCGCCAGTCGGAGTTTGGTGTCGCTGTGGGCCGCCAATCGTGCCGTGACCTCGACGAGTTCCGGCCGTTGCATGGTGCGGGCCATGGCCGGAAGCAGTTCGGGCATCCGTTCGTCTTTGATGGCCGTCAGTGCATCGAGTACTTCGCTGGGGAATCGGCTGTACAGTGTCCCCAGGGCCTGACCCAGAGCTGGAGCGATCCCTGGTTCATTGAGTGGGCCTGATGCCGTTCGGGTCAAGGCGGCGACAGCCTGTCGCTCTCCGAATGTTCCCAGTGCCCGGGCTGCAACAGTTGCGAGTTCCGGATCCGCAGGATCCAGATCCTCGATGATCCCTGCTTCGATGCTTTGGGCAAGCGATCCATCGTGGAGCTCAGCGGACCGATGTTCCATCCAGCGAGGCGGAGGGATGCGGGCGATGATTTCGTACAAGAGTCCTCGGAGGTCGCGGTCGGCGGATGCGAGCAAAGGACCGAGGCGTTCTGCGAACGCCAGATCCATGGCCAACACCGCCTTGATGGCGGCTTCTTCCGTTTCTGCGTTGGTGGCTGCCGTGAGCAATGCAGGGAGAAGGTCCGGGTCGACCGTCCATGTGGCCACTTTTGCGGCGGCTGCACGCTCGTCCGGATCCTGGCTTTCGAGCCCGGCTTCGATACCGGGACGGATCGCCTCCATGGCCGCATGCAGGGCATCCACCAAAAGTCGGCCCACCGATGGCGCACTGTGAGTGGAGAGCCGAACGGCGGCCGCCAGAGCGGCAGTCCGGATGCTCCTGACTTTTTCCGACAGAGCATCGATGATGATCGGCACGGCCTTGGGACTCGCGGTCAGACCGGAGAGCTTCACGGCGCTACGGCGGAGTCTCCGATTGGTCATGAGTTTTTCCACCACGTCGAAGGGGATGGGGCTGGCGATGCACCACAGGGCTTCAGCCGCGGCGGCGGCCACCATGAAGTTTGATTTCGTTGTGAGCTGTACAAGGGGTGGGATGGCCCGAGCATCGGCGATGCGGCCGAGTGCTTCGGCAGAGGCCATTTCGATATTAGGGTCTGGGTCGTCGCAGGAATCCGCCAGACACGGAATTGCCCGTGGGTCCCCGATGGCCCCGAGAATGTCTATCAGGATTTTTCGATCAGAGCCCTTTCCTGCACAGGTTTCGATAATGGCTTCGAGCATGGGACGACCGATTGCCACGACGGCTTCCGTTGCCGCGCTTCGTGTCTGTGGATCGGGCGTCTCGACGAGACGATGGAGGAGAGCCGAACGAAGGTCGTCCGTCGCCAGGGCGACGATCTGGTGGACCGCTGCCTTTCGAATCCGCAGGTTTTCATGGCCAAGCGCCTCGATGAGGAGGCTGTGGGCGGCTCCGTCTCCGTACGGCACATCCTTGGTGGTGAGATAGATGAGCTCAATGAGACGCTCGTCATCTCGGACGGTATCACTCGCCATTGGATTTGGTCTCCGCATCGGCAGGCGAGGCCTTCTGTGATGTCATCATGCGCTGTAGGGCATTCAGGATGAGGGTTTCGCCTTGGCCGATCGCATCGGGAGCGAGCGCTTCGATCGTACTTGTCGCTGCTTCCACATCGGCGCGTTCCTGAGGGCTGAAACGGTCCGGATCCAGTCGGAGGAGCGCATCGTTGTATATGACGAGGTCACAGGCCACCATCCAGGCCATCCGATCCAGGTGCTCTCGCCGTGAGAGACCGTCCTCGAAACGTGCTTGGGCGGCCTCCCTGAGGGTGGCAGCAACCCCATCGCCAGGGCGATAGGTCGTCATGTGCATGTCGAGCAGGGTGGCAGCCTTCGGTCCGAGCATGTCCGGGATGTGGTGCTGCTCCACGTAATCATCAGCTCCATAGAGGCTCGTCGGTCGACGTTTGTATGCCGTCTTGTCATAAATGCTGGCGATCAAGATAATCCGGGTGGGGAGACGCCGGCCGGCCACGCGATCTCCCAATTCGAATGAGGCCAGCCCGTCGATGGCCGCATCCACCACGAGGAGATCCGGGCGCAGACTGAGGATCAGGGACCATGCTTCATTGCCATCTGCAGCTAGGTGGATGGTGGGATGCAACCGAACGAGGGCCGATTGGATTTCGTCCCGAATGGGCCCAGGCTCGTAGGCCACAACGACGGTGGGTTGTCTTTGGTCATCCTGATTCATGGGATCTTCTGCGTCCGCTGGTGGTGCATCGGTGTTCATCATTTATTCATGAACGTCTATCCCGGATTTTCTGCAGTTGGTGGATTCGCTTCGATTGCTTCCAGGTCGATTCGTTCCTCGTTCGAAAAGATGCCCGTGGGGTCCAAAACGAGAACGAGACCTCCGTTGTAGTGAAAGACACCCCGCAGGATTTGGCCCTGGTTCGACAGGGTAGGGGCCTGACTGATTTGATCCACGGGAAGTCGGATTACGTCCGTCACCTCGTCGACCACGAAGGCGAAGATGTGGCCCTCAATGGCGGCGATGATCGATTTCGTGTGTCCGTGGTCTTCGTGTGGGACATTGAACTTGGCTCTGAGGTCCACGACAGGGATGATTGCCCCCCGGAGTTCGATGACTCCTTCGATGAACGCAGGAGTCTTGGGAACTTCGGTGACGGGCAGCGGCGGAACAATTTCTTTGATTTGGGAAATATCCATGGCCATTCGGTGGGGCCCCACCCGGAAGCCCACGAATTGTCGGGTCTGTTCGTTGACGTTCATGAGGATGTCTCCCGGCCTGCAACTGCGTCGTAGTCCACCACGGCCTTGGTGTCGAGCAACACCATGACGTGGCTCTCATAGCGACCGAGGCCATGCACGAATTTTGCCTGGTTTGCGTTTATGGTGGCTGGGGGCGGATCGATGGCGTCGGAACGGATCTTCACTACGCCGAGGACTTCGTCCACGAGTATTCCGATGCGACCCCTTTCGATCGTCTGGTCCGACGTGACCAGGATGCGGGTCTTGGGTGTGATTTCCATCCGATCGAGCCCAAGGCGGGTGCGGAGGTCGATGATGGGAACGATTCCACCTCGGACGGCGGTGACACCCAGTAGAAAATCCTTTGTTTTCGGGATAATGGTCAGGTCCTGGGAACGACGAATTTCCGAAATGGTGACGAGATCCAAACTATAAATTTCTCGTCCCAGACGGAACGCGAGGAGCTGCTCCGACTCGACGATCGGGCCACGGCGAGCATAGGCGTCGAGGTAGGTCTCTTCGGTCGCCAGGGATAGGACTCCATTGGGTCCGAGCAGCATCCGCCAGTTCGTCTTGCGACTCGCATCGTCCTCGATTTCTGGAAATCCATTGATTTTTGGATGATCGTTCATGGTGCATTCCGACGGAAGATTCGTTCCTCCATTCATGCGAGACATTGAGTCGAATGTGCAACAAACGTATTTTATATCAAAACGCCGGGTGAGTCGATATGGACACGAACACTTTTCGTAAGTATCTCAAGATTTCATAGCAAGAATTCGGCGGGATCTCAACACCCTCGTTTTTCACCCATTGGGTGAAGATCGTCTGCATTGGACGAAAAATTCCTGGCCCTGTCAGAGCCTCGAACCCACCATCCTCCGAACACTTGCTGGTTTTTTCAGGAAATCGACCCGACGATTGAGGTGGTCTCGTTCGTGTGCCGTCAGACAGGGGATGGGAGACGGGGCGGGACGATATTGGCACGTGTTGCTGTTTTGCATCTTGACCTTCGTGTCGCCTCGTCTAGGTTTGTCTCATGTGCTTGCGTCTATTCGTCGTCGGTTTGGGGTCCGGGGCGCGCTGTTGGACGACACGAGGTGAGCGGATATGGAAGAACACGCAATGAACAGGTCAGTGGTCCATGTGGTGGCGGCGTTGATTCAATCGGACGCAGGATATCTGATCACCAAGCGGGCGAATCATGCTGTGCTGCCCGGTTTTTGGGAATTTCCAGGCGGGATGGTCGAACAGGGCGAGCAGGACCGACAGGCATTGGTCCGAGAGTTAGGCGAGCGGCTCGGGATCGAGGCGGAAGTGGGCGATGTGGTTGGGGAGACCGAGCACGATTACGAGGATTATTCCGTGCGGATCCGTCTCTATGAAGCCTTCATTCGAAAGGGGGAGCCCGAGGCCCGTCACGTGGCGGAATTTCGTTGGGTCCCCTCGACGGAGTTGGCTCGGTATCCTTTCCCTCCTGCAGATCGAGCGACCATGGACCAATTGCTCGGAATGGAAGGCCGGACCAGGTGAGCCGATCCTCTGCTTCAGTTTCCGACAGGGCGTCGGGTCGATGGAAGGTGGTTCTATTTATCGGCCTTCTGGTGGTTTGCCTGTTGCTGTCGTTGGTCACGCCGATTCGGCAGGTCCTCAGCCCAGACCATCTGCATCTTTGGATCAGCCGCCTCGGGGCGATGGCCTACGTGGGCTACGTGGCCGCCCTGGTCCTGGGTGAGATCCTGTTCGTTCCCAGAATGGCGCTGATCACGGCAGGTGGGTTGCTCTTTGTTCCTTTGTGGGCTGGTCTGTTGTCCGTTGCGGCCGACCTGATTGCCGGTTCTGTTTTTTACGTAGTAGCTTCGCGTCTGGCCAGGCCTTGGGTCCAGACATTGATCGATCGGTCGCCCAGGCTGTCGTCTGGTTTGGACATGCTGGGACGCCGTCATGGAGTCTGGGCGGTGGCGCTGCTCCGGGTATGCCCAGTGGCGCATTACACCACGTTTAGTTATGGTTGTGGCCTGTGGGGGGTCCCATATGGCCGATATCTCGTTGGAACCTTCATCGGTGTGCTTCCCGGTGCCATGCTGTATCCATTTTTTGGGTCGGCGATCACCAGACCCGGTTCTCCGGTATTTTGGCTCGCCCTGGTCAGCCTCGTGGTGTTCCTGGTGGGCACCTATTGGCTTGGTAAGAAGATGGTGGCAGTTTCGGCTGGCGAGCGTGCGATGACTGGATTGGAGATGTGAACGCCATGGATGGCCACGAGCACATTGGAAAGATATCAGCCGACGGCGAGCCATCGGCCCGCAGTTCGGTGCAGAGGAAACGAGGGCCCAAGCCCGATTGGATCAAGACTCACCTGCCCGGTCCCGGTCGGTATGCAGAGGTGCGGCGTCTGCTGCGTCGGCTCGGACTGCATACGGTTTGCACCGAGGCCGCCTGCCCGAATTTGGGGGAATGTTGGGGGCGGGGCGCCGTGACGGTGATGATTCTCGGGGCGAATTGCACGAGGAACTGTCGCTTCTGCCATGTGGGGCATGGCCGTATGGAATCGGTCGATCCAGGAGAACCAAAAGCTGTGGCCGAGGCGCTGGCCACGTTGAACATCCGCCATGCAGTGCTGACCTCGGTGACGAGAGACGACCTGCCCGATGGTGGTGCCGGCCATTGGGCTGCCGTGATCGAGGAGATCCGTCAGGTCTGTCCCGATACGTCCATCGAGGTCCTCGTTCCCGATTTCAAGGCCTGTCCCGACGCACTCGAGACGGTTTTTGCAGCTCGACCGGACGTATTTGGTCACAACATCGAGACGGTACGGCGACTGTCTCCCTCCATTCGTCCCCAGGCGGATTATGACCGGACACTCAAGGTGCTCGACGCCGCTCATCGGGCCGGCATGATCACCAAATCCGGCATCATGGTGGGGCTTGGTGAAACGGACGAGGAGATCCTCGATGCGCTCGGGGACCTCCGTAGGGTCGGGGCCCAGATCGTCACGATCGGCCAGTATCTCCAACCATCTCGCAAACAGGTTCCCGTGGATCGATACGTGACACCGGAGCAGTTCGAGCAGTTTCACGGTCTGGCCATGCGCATGGGGTTCGACCATGTCGAGTCGGCGCCTTTGGTGCGCAGTTCCTACCATGCAGACCGCGGACTTTCAGCCTGTCGGGCTCGCCGGGGCGCAGAGGATGAGCCTTCATCCGCTGCATCGTGATTCAGCCACAAGCGATTCGGCGGGCGTCCTGAACGCTATCTCTTGTAGAAGACCTTCTGGCGGGGGGTGCGTCTGATGCGTACGAGCGTGCCGGGAGCATATTTATCCGTCCATCTCGAATGCCATCCTGGGGGAAGGGCGGGGGTCGTCCAGTCGAAGATGGTCTTGGCGTCCTTGGGCGAGAGATTGATGCAGCCGTGGCTGCGCGGTGAGCCGAATCCATCATGCCAGTAGGCGCCGTGGAGGGCGAACCCCTGATAGAAGTACATGATCCAAGGGACCGCCTCGACCAGATACATCTCGGCTTCTCCCGGGTGGTTGTTCATTCGATCGACGCCAATCTTGATCCAGATCCGAAAGAGGCCTTCTGGGGACTGGTGCTCATGGCGGCCCGTGGAGACGAGGGTGGCGAAGACGGGCTTCGTCCCTTCGTAGGCCACCAGGGTCTGCCACCTTCCGGTCAGGACCTCGATCCACTTGCCATCCGGGCTGGAGAGGCGGCGCGGCGGTGTCGTGAAGATGAAACGTCGCACCAGTCTGGCATCGAGCCACTGGTTTTCACCGATTCGTACGAAGCGGCGTTTGCCGACCCGTTTGCGTTCGTAGATGGTCACCCAGTCGTATCGAGCCTTGCGGCCCACGCGTTTCTTCCCTCTACCGGGGCGGTCCCAGACCCATGCGAACTTGCGTGCCGTCACGCAGCCCGGCGTGTTTTGGGGCTTTCCGTCCATGTGGATACCTTGAAACTGGGAGGGCTTTCGTTCCCAAACTTCACGCTTGGGAACGTATTCGTGTCTGGTGGTGACCAGGTACCGCTGTTTGCCGATCTTGACTGAGGTGTATCTGGCTGCAAAGGAAAAACCGCGTTCTACCACGCGGTCCAGCTTGCCCGCCAGCACGTCCTTTGTGGATCGATAGACCGAAACACCGTCTCGATTGGCCGAAAAGACGCGAACGGGAAGGATCCGACCCGAGGGTAAGACCGGCTGGGGGATTCCATGGGGGAATTGGTACGACGGGCGGCCGGCTGTGGCGCAGACGAAGAGACGTGGCCCAACGACGTAAAAGGTTTTGCCGAGGCATTTGTGCGCCCTGGGACGCATCACGCGATCCAGGAGGGGAAGGTAGGTGCCGGCCAGGACCTCACCGACGCTGGTCTTGCCTGGAACCCGCCAGAGCCTTGTGCGTCGTGTCACCTTGACCGAAAGATGGAGGGGGCTGATGCGTGCACCTCCAGGATTCTTTCGGAACCGCCGCCGCCTGCCCGAAGGAACACGGCGTCTTCGGCGCCATCGTTTACGGCCTGCAGGCCTTCGACGAAGGTGGGCTGGATGGCTTGCGACCGGTTGTTGGGCCGATGCCGTGCCACCCACGATGAGGATCGCTGTCACGGTGAAAAGGACGAGCTTCTTCATGACGAATATTTTTAGCACAGCTCTCATTTGATGGCCAATTCGAAGAGTTGTCGCGTGTCGAGGCATGCGGCGGTCTGGTGCAAGTGCGGGGTTCGTGGTACAAGTTCGCCCATGAAGTCGCTTTTGTTTTTTGCTGTGTTGCTTTCCTATGGGCAGGCTGGAGCCCGGCCGAATACGACCGGCCGATTGGCGACAGGAATGCCTTCATTTCTTGAGAGAGGATTCTGTGCGGCACAGGGCGAGGCGAGGCGGTGTTGGTCGAAGACCCCTTGGTCCGGACTGTCTTGGTTGGGCATTGCGCATCCCCACGCCGCGAGATGTCGGCAACTCGTGGCTCGTGCCATGAGCGAGTCGGTGCGGCCTGGTGGGTATGACAGAGCCCTTGGGTTGTTGAAGCAGGCGATTCGTTTGGAGCCCGGATATGCGATGCCACGCAGGGCGCTGTTGCACCTCTACCTTTCGCATCACCAATGGTGGCGGGCGGCCCAATTGTTTCGTGATACGGAAGGTTCGGTCTCCAAGAACGATGGCATGGGCGTGCTGCTTCGGGCCGTCGTGCTGACCCGGGCCGGCCGGCCATATCAGGCCATTCAGGTGCTGCGGCGGATCATGGACCGTCTCCAGCGGGCCGGGGGTGACGCCCGGACAGCGGCGGTGTCATTGAATGATGCGGCGGAGGTGTTGTTGGCTGCAGGAATGCCGAACATGGCGGTCGATTTTGCCAACGCGGCAGTCAAGCGGCGGAGAAGGTATCTCGCTGCTTGGTATACGTTGTCCGCCGCGCTTTTGTTGGATGGTCGGATTGGCGCCGGCTTTTCGAGTATGAAGGGTGCCATGGTTCATGACTCGGCGGGGGCATTTCTGTTTCGGCCTGGCCTCGTGTTTTTGGGTGTTCTGGGGAGGCGATTCTATCTGGCCGTCTTCCTCCAGCGAGCCGGTTGTGCCCGACAGGCGGAAGCCATGTGGCACCAATACATGCGACGATTCAAGTCGAATCCATATGCCATGGTGATCGAGCGGATCCGTCGATGGAAACCCGAACGTTCGGTTCATTCAAAGGGAAGACAAAGGTGCCAGTGGCTTGGGGCACAGTTTGTAAAGGGGCTCAAGCGGGATTCGACGGTGAAGGGACGATGAGAGTTTTGGTCGGGATCGTTGCAGCAGGTTGGTGCCTGTTGCTATCTGGACCCGGAAATGCGGGCGTGATCTGGCAGGATCTGTCAGGACGTCGAGCCTCGGAAACGAGCAACCGTCAGGATTTCAGACAGTTGCTGGCTCTTTTTGAAAAAGCGAGGCACGGCCAAGTCTGGGATCGAAAAGCCCTGGCTGTCGTGGCGGCCAGAACGAAGAGTGCGGTGATGGATCATCGTCGAGACATGTCTTTGTGGTGTCTCTATGGGGTCGTCTTGTACGTCATGCGGCGATATGAGCCGGCGACGCGAGCGCTGCTTACCTGTCGCAGACTGCAACCCAACGGGCATGCCAATGCGGACCTCGCCTTTCGGCTGGCGATTTGCTACACGAAGAGACTGGACCTGATCCATGCCGTGGCAGAGTACCGTCGTAGCCTCAAGGCACTGAGCGACCCGAGGCAATTGGTTGGGGTTCAGACGAACATGGCCGAGACCCTGATGGGCATCGGTCGCCTTGCGGAGGCGATCGTTTGGTACCGGAAGTCGCTTCGTGTCCGCCCCGGGAATGCGGGTGCCCTGTGGGGGTTGGCGGTTGCTTTGGATCGTGATGGTCAGGCCGATATTGCACGTCGGGTCGCCCGAGGTGCCTTGCGTCGCGATCCGAAACTGGGCTCTCTGATTGGGCCGGATGTGTTTTTCGTGCCTAACGGGGAAGTGGAGTATTATTTGGCTTTGGCGCATGAGGCGGCTGGTCGTCGTGTCGAAGCGTTGCGCCATTTCCGCCTTTTTTTGAAGAAAGTGTCGACGAGTCCCTGGCGGCTTCGCGCCGCGGAGCACATCAAGGAATTGGTGGGACGGCGAGGGCATGTGGCCAACAGAGCCGGGCTGCATCGCCGGGTCCATCGTCGAAGATGACGCGAAGGGACGCGGCGTTCGCGAAGCAGAGGAACACGGGGTGATGGGCCAGATGGACGGGATACGGGTTGTCGAGAGTTCGGCCGAAATGCGGTCGTTGAGTTCGGATTTGAAACGCCATTCGAAGACGATCGGGTTCGTGCCGACCATGGGTTTCCTTCACGAGGGTCATATGAGTCTCATGCGTCGGGCCCACGCCATGGCGGATGTGACGGTCGTTTCGATATTCGTCAATCCGACCCAGTTCGGCCCCAACGAGGATCTGGACCAGTATCCAAGAGACCTATCCGGAGATCTGGAAAGGGCCGCCTCCTGCGGAGTCGAAATTGCCTACGTCCCCGATGTGGAGGCGATGTACCCGGAAGGATTCCAGACGTACGTGAGTGTGACGGACCTGAGTCTGCCCCTGTGCGGAGCGAGCAGGCCGGGACATTTTCGCGGGGTAGCGACGGTGGTGGCCAAGCTCTTCAACGTCGTTCGACCGGATGTGGCCGTCTTTGGTCGCAAGGACTACCAGCAACTCAAGGTGATCGAGCGGATGGTCCGTGATCTGGATATGGGCATCCAGATCGAGGCGGGGCCTATCGTGCGCGAGACCGACGGCCTTGCCATGAGCAGCAGGAACAGCTATCTTAGCGGCGACGAGAGGCGACAGGCCACGTGCTTGGTGCGTGGAATGAGACAGGCTCAGTCGCTGTTCGAAAAAGGGGAGCGGTCGGCAGATCGACTGGTGGCAACTGCTCGGTCGGTCATCGACGTGGAACCGGATGCCAAGGTGGATTACGTGGAGGTCAGGGATGCTGAAACACTGGCGGCCCTGACCACCGTCGGCGATCGGGCCGTGATGGCCCTGGCCGTGTTCGTGGGCACGACGAGATTGATCGACAATGTGCTGCTTGGCGTGGATGGACCGTTGGTTGCAAAGGTTGACGTATGACCTCACGTGAGATGCTTGGGGTGTTGTCTGGAGCCGTTTTTTCTAAGACGGCCAGAGGCATCGGTTTGCTTGAAGGGCTGCGTCGTCGTTTGGGATCGGATCTGGTTCGGACCGATGTTTCCATGGCGAATCTTTGTACGTACCGAGTCGGAGGGCCGGCACGACTGGCCGTTTTTCCCGCGACCACCGAGCAACTTTCGTCGGTGGTTCGTTTCTTCGCGGAACAGGATGTTCCGTTCGACATCCTTGGTATGGGTAGTAATGTGCTCGTGTCGGATGCCGGCATCAATGGTCCCGTGGTGGTGACCTCGAACATGGATCGGATCGTGATCCACGACCGTCGGCTTCGTGCGCAGGCTGGAGCCTCCTGCACGGATGTTGTTCAGGCGGCGCTTGAGCATGGTCTGGCCGGGATCGAGTTTTTTCACAAACTTCCCGGGTCCGTCGGGGGAGCGGCGTTCATGAATGCACGCGCTTTTGGACAGGAGTTTCGGGATCGAGCAGTGAGGGCCATCGTGGTGGATGAGCGGGGACAGACCCATTCGATGGACCTGTCCCCGGATTTGTTCGCCTACAAACGGTCTCCCTTCATGGAGCGCGGTTTGATCGTGGCGGAGGTGGAGTGGGTTTTGGAGGAGGCTCCTCCGGATCGCATCCAGGCTCAGATGGAGGCGAATGGGCGCCATCGCTCTCAGAACGGAGAAGACGAGTATCCATCTTGTGGATGTGTGTTCAAGAACCCCAGCGGTGAGTCGGCGGGCCGGTTGGTGGATGCTTGTGGACTCAAAGGATTGCGCATCGGTGGCGCTTGGGTGAGCGAACGGCACGGGAATTTCGTGGTTCATGATGGCCAGGCTTGCGCCGGAGACATTCGAGCCGTGATGGAGACGGTGCGTCGCGTCGTGGCCGAGAAAGCGGGAGTCGTTTTGGACTACGAAGTGCGATTTTTGGGGCAATGGCCGCACCGGGACGATTGAGAGGTTGTTATGGGGTTTTCGCTTCTGATACTGGATCAGGACAAGAACGTTCGGTGGCACCCGTTGACGCCGGGGACCCTCCGGATCGGCCGCGGCCGGGACAACGATTTGGTGCTGTCGGGACGTGGTGTGTCCAGACACCACGCCCGACTCATCTTTCAAGATGGAATATTGACCGCTGAAGACCTGGATTCGACCTACGGGACCAGGGTGAGCGGTGAGCTTGTCCGATCCTGCAAGGTGGAGGTCGGCGAGTCCGTCGATATCGGCGTGTTTCGGATCGTCTTGCTTCCGCGTGAGGCGGTTTCGGCTCGGTCCGTCGGGGTGGAGAAGCCGGAGTCAGGGGATTTTCCGCCCATGGAAACGGTTGAACTCGCCGTCGTGGGGAACAAGGCTGCCTCGAAGGTGGTGATGGGGCAGCCGACCCAGGTTTTCGAAGAAGAGGATGTCACCGACCCCGGTTATGCTTCTTCGCTTGAGACGAGTCGCGCGCTTGTGAATCATGTCCATTTCGTAGACGGCTGGGCTCAGGATGCCTTGGCCCGGGTGCTTCGGTCGGGTGGGCAACGGGCAGGGGGCGAGGACTGGAGCGGCAGGGCGCTGTCGGTTCTGGGGGATATGGCCCGAAGGTTGGGATCCGGGCGTGCGGTGATCCGGGATCTTGAACGATCCCTCGACGACCTGGCGACTGTGATTCCGTATGACCTGGCCGTCGTCCTGGAAATGACGAGCGATCGAGCTTTTGAGCCGATTGTCGTGCGGTATCAAGGAACCCGAGGAGACGACATTCCCCTGAGCCGAACCGTGGTCGTGAAGGCGGCCCGGGAAAAAGCGCCTGTGATTTCCGAGAATTTGGCGTCTGATCCGGACTTTCGCGCCACCGACTCGGTGCATATCAAAAAGGTCGGGGCCTTGGTGGCTCTTCCCATGATGTTGGGCGAGGACGTCGTGGGTGTCCTGTATATCAGCCGTGCCGCTGGTGCGACTTTTGCCGATCAGGAGTTGAAGGTGGCCGAAGTTGCCGCCTCGATGGGGGCGGCGGCAGTCCGCCAAAAGCGGCTCAGGAAGCAATTGGATGCGGAGAAGCGCAGGGAGGTAACTCTGGACCGGATCGTGGATCCAGAACTTCGCGATCGGGTGGAGGGCCAGCGGCCGCTGTTCAGTCTCGAAGAGAAGGAATGCACAGTCATGGTGGCAAGGGGGGTCGTGCGTTTCGATCAGGTCTCCATGGACAAGGTCGTGAGTCTGTTCGCCGACCTGTACGGCACGATTTATGATGCCGTCACCACGAACGGCGGGCACGTGGTGTCCGTTCGCAACGGGACCGTGGTGGCGTTGTTCGGCCTGCCTGGATCGAGTCGTACGGACGCTGCTTGGGCGGCTACAGCCGGCCTCGATCTGATGCGCCGTGCATCTCGCGTGATCGCTCCGAAGTGGCAACATGTGGTGCAGCTTGGGGTCGGCTTGGACACTGGTCGGATTTGGTGGGGAGTGCTCGGAATTCCCGGTTGGGCGGAGCAGATTTGTCTGGGCGAGACGATGGATCGAGCTGCGGCGCTCGCAGGCGATTTCGGTGGGGCTGGGTTGTTTGTGAGTCAGGCCACGAAGGAAGGGTTGCCTGGTCAGGGCTTCGACGTGACCCAGGTCCATGTGGACGATACGCGGGTTGCCTCGTGGGGGGCCATCTACTCCGTGGCCTCTTTTCAAGGCGGGGATCGGTTTCGGATATGACGCTGTTCTGGCGCAGGATCGATTGGACCATAGGGCCGATTCTGCTTTTTTTCGACGATGGGGGACGCCTTGTTCGGGTGGGGCTTGGTTGGGATGATCCTCCTGTCGGAATGGCGAAAGGTCGGATGCAGACGGACGCGGCACTTCGAGCTTTCGCGTCCTATCTGCATGGGCAATCGCTTGGTGTCGACGTTTCCTGTCGACTGACCGTGTCGGCCTTCGCCAGAACGGTCATCGAGTCATTGCGCTCGATTCCATATGGGACCACGGTGACGTATGGACAGCTTGCGTCCAGGATCGGCCGGCCTGGGGCTGGTCGATCCGTGGGGCGTGCCTTGGGTGCCAACCCCTGCCCCATCATTTTCCCATGTCATCGCGTGGTCGCCGCTGCCGGGCTCGGCGGTTTCACGCCGGGACTCGAATGGAAACGCGCCTTGCTGGCGTTGGAACAGGGGGCAGATCTTTCCTTGTCGCAGACGATTTTGGCGGGTCTGACTTGGACTCAGCGGGCCGGCATGTCTGAGGAAGGCTGATCCAGAGAAGACTCCGATGCGTATTTCAGAGTGGACTCGATGGCGTTGTTGAGCGACTCGGCAATGAGATTGGCCAGGTCCTGGTACGAAGCGGAACGTAGGACTTCATAGTACCGCTGTCGATGCACGGCGTGGATGACCGCCGGCACGTATCCGTGGCGCATGAGAATGAAGTTCATCAGGAGTCGCGCCACCTTGCCCGAGTTTTTCAGCCAGGGGTAGATCGTGATGAAGTTGAGATGGAGCTGGGCCGCCTTGTTGAGCGGGTGGCTTTTCTTGAAGTCGTCGGATTTGGTCCAGTCCACGAGTTTCCGGAGTCGGTACGAGATTTTTTCCGGGGGCACGATTTCGTGGAAGTAGAGCCGATGCAAGGGGTTTTCCTTGCGGTATTGCTGATAGAGCGGGTCGTCGTCCACCGTCAGGGTTCTGTGGAGCTTTTTGATGAATTCCATCGTGATACCAGCACGTCGCTTGGACGCCTGTTGTTTGACGATGTCGATGGCCTTTTTTTGCGCGCGGATGCTGTCATACATGGGAATGAGGCTGCTGTCGCTGATGATCCGTTCGTCGATGGCAGCCTTCAGTTCATGGTAGGTCAGCACCACGCCGTCGAGGGCATTATCGTGATAGAGCCAGGAGATCAGGAATTTTTCCTGGATGTCTCGGACGAGGGTTTCGTCGGCATGTGACATCTCCGCCTGGAGGGCCTCCATGCCAGCGTCGAGCGTTGTGTGGTGCTGCGCGAAGTTCATTGGTGTTGGCTATCTGTCCCATTTCGAATTGAAGTCCAATTTAGTGAGGGAAATAGGTTTGTCAAGGGGCGAAATTGGGCGCTGGCTTCGATCCACAGTGAGCAGGGCACCGGGGGGGAACGGGGCGGGTAGCACGATGGCACGGAGGATCAAGAGATGGTGGCCGAGTTGCGGCCGAAAAATTTTGTTGATCCCCGTTTTCAAGATTCCCCCCCCCTTTTTTCGGGCTGCGACCACCGATTTTCGCACGTCAAACGACATCTCGTCCATTGCCCCCCAGAATTCTTTCTTCCTAAAAATGGAGAGACGCCAGCCGGGCAAGAGTGTAAAACACGATGTTTTTTTGGTTGGCATTGGCCAAAATGATTGTCTGTGGTGGTCACGGTGTTTCCATGAGATCGCATCTCATGACCAGGTTCCTGCGTCTCGTTGTCTGGTGGTTGCGGCGGATAACGGACGAAAAAAGCACAAACCAGACGGTTGTGGCGCAGTGGTTCATTTTCTGACAGGCAACCGATCCTTTCCGAACGGTGCCGACGGGTACGTTTTTTGGTTGCTGAGAGAACCTTGGTCTTGAAAACACAAAACTTTCTTGCGCCGGAGAAATTCCTTGACCTGGATGCATCAATGGCCTAAATCTTGGCCCAAAACTTGAAGCATGGCTGCAGCAATGCAGTGTCTCGAATGTAACCCGAACCGGAGGAATGACCGTGAGACGTGTTGCCGGACTTTTGGCCCTGGTGCTTTTCCTTGGTCTTGCCACGTCCGCCCGAGCGGACGAGTCCAAGAACAAGACAGAGGCTCAGGTGGCGAAGAAGGCGAAGTCAAAGCCCAAGAAATTGAACTTGTATGGCTTGAACTTGAGTTTTACTTGGCAGAGCGTCAATTCCATCAACTCCCAGATGGAAGGGGCGGAGTGGATTTTTTACTATAAGTTCAAGTTGGACTGGCGTTTGGGTGGCGTCTTTTTCAAGAAGAACAAGTTTCTCAGTGGATTGAGGGCGTCGGCCCGGTTTGCCGTGTCGAACGAACTCGTCGGCACCAGTGCTACATACCGAGGCACGAGCTTTTCGAATCCGAACTACGCAGGCAGTCAAACTCAGTATCTGCCTATCCAGGACCAGGATGGATACCTGTCCAACAGTGGTTCAGCCCAAACCAAGTATCAGGTGTCTGGTGCGGATCGTCGGGCCAACTACTCGGACATTACCCTGAATCTGACGAACGACAGCTGGTATACGATTCCGAAGGCAAAAATTATGATCGACGGCGGGTTCACCATGACGATCCCCACCTCGATCCAGAGTCGAAATAAAGGGCTGCGCACCTATCTGATGACGTCTCTTGGTTTGACCAGATTCTTCCAACTGCCACGTCACTTCATGATCGGCGTCGGGTACAATTTCTCTTGGGTCCATTATTTTTGGAAGTACGACACTCCTTCGGTCAAGGACAACTACAGCAGTTGGCAGGGGGACAACGCCGGAGCGACTGGCTCGGATGACTACGATTACGTGTCTACGTCATTCAACCCGCACGACGCTCTGAGTCACGACATTTGGGGATATGTCGTGTTCCCAAAGGGATTCGGCCTGTACCTGGGTTATCAGTACCAGTGGGTGGCGCCCTACCAATCCAATGCATACTGCACGCTGGACCTGGGCAATGGCACGACCACGAATATCTGTCAGAACACGTATGACGTTCGGGGCTACGGCAAGGCCGAGTCGTACCAGCTTCGCGACTACCAGTCGTTCAGCATTTTGCTTTCCTATAAGATTTTGCCCTATCTCAAGGCAACGGCGGGATTCATCACTCAGGCGCCCGAGCGCAAGCCGGACAGCCGCAGCTACCAGCAGGCCTTCTTGGTCACGAACTACAATCGGTACAGCATGTTTGCGGTCTACCTGACGTTCTACACCGACAAGTTTCTGCACAAGGTGTACATGGGGATGACGCAGAAGCGAAAAACGGCGCTCGAAGAGCAATTGGAATAAACACAAGACACAACCAGAACTGGATGAATTGTAGGTCCTTAACGAGTATGGAGGAGAAGAAACAATGTCGCGTCTAGCAAGAGTTTCCTCAGTAGCCATCCTGGCGGCTTTCCTCGTGGCGGGTTGCGCCAAGGATCGTCCGCCGCGCAGTTACGTGCAGCCGAACATCCTTGCCAAGGCTGACCTCGAGGGCAAGTGGTACTACGTGCCCACTGTCATCGATATCAACCTCGGTAGCTCGGTGACGTTCGTTGGTGAAACCGGCATGGACGTCCCAATCATCAAGTGGGACATCCAGGAAAACGTCCTGTACGCCAGATTGGCTTATGACCGCATCGCCAACACGGACAGCCGCACAGCGGATCCGAGCTACAAGGGTGATGTTCTGGGTGCCTGGAAAATCCAAAAACAATTTGACATCATCCGGGACTACAACGCCACCACGGGCGAGGAGACGAACACCATTCGTGAGTCCACCGAGCGCCCTTGGTACCAAAGGGAGTTCATTCGCGTGGACTGGTCGGAGAATCTGGTCTCCAACTGGGGTAGCTTGATGTGGCAGCGCGCCGTGACCACCGATCCCATCAATTTCTTCATCAATGACCCGTCCAGCCCCTATGCTCCCAAGATCGAGCGTGACGACAACGGTGCAGCCAATTACATTAGTATTGTCAACAAGCTTTTGATCACTCCGGACATGCGGGATCTCGAAGGTTGGGAGTTCATGGGTCTGACCCAAATTCCAGATTGCTTCTTCTACGGGTCTTTGAGTTCCTGTAGCTCCACCGAGGTGACGGTCCGAAATGCGTTTTGGAAGATCGACCCGGACCGAGAGTACGAGCCCCTGGAGTACACCCAGAAGGACGCGGACAAGTACGGGTACTTCCTGTCGGAGCGGAAGTACTACAGCCAGGACTACGGCATTTCCGTCGGTGGCATCAAGTGGTACGCCGATCGTCGCAACCTTTGGAAAGAGAGCTTTGCCAAGGCGACCACTGACGAGGAAGCTCAGATTTACGCTGACGCCCAATGCCCCGACACGGCCGATGGGAGCGCGAAGTTTACCTGCGCGGGCGACGGAACTCCCTGTCGCTGTACGGTCAACAACCACAAGGTTTACATCCTGGCCGAGGTGGCCTACCGGTACGCGGACGCGGACAAGGCGGACTCGGACAACGCCCAGCTCTATGCCCAGGGCTACTGCTCGGGCGGTGCCTACAGTTGCTCGAACAACGGCTGCACCTGCACCGATTCGGGTAAGACCATTTACAAGCTCACCTATAAATCCGACCAACTGCCGTCAGAGGTCGCCACGGTCGGCGATGAAGTGGTCTGCCCCTGCGACCCGAATGCAAAATTCACCATGAAGTGGACGTGTGACCCGGATCGCCCGCTGCCTTGCTTCTACAAGTATGACGGTCGGAAGGTCTATTACGCGACTCCAGTAGGCACATCGAAGTATCCCCTTCGGTTCTTTGAGCGTGGCCTGCGCCCGATTGTGTATTACGTGAATGATAGTTATCCTGAAGAAGGCAAGGAAACGGGCGTTCGCGTCGTGCAGCAGTGGTCGGATACGTTCAACGCCGTGGTCTGGCGTGCTTCTGGCTGCGAAGCCGCGGGCCTCAAGCTCGGCCAAGATTCCTGTTCGGCCAGGCCCGAGATGGATCCAGGCAACAACTTCCAGATGGTGGTGTTCTGCCCGAACAACCCGGTTCAGGAAGGCGATCCGGAGATCTGCGGCCCGGTGGGACGCCATGTGGAAGCCGGCGACATCCGCTACAGCCAGATCCCCTATTGGAATGCTCCCCAGCAGGCGAGCCCACTGGGTTATGGCCCTCCTTTCGCCGACCCGCTCACGGGCGAGGCCTTCTCGGCGGTCGCGAACATCTACGGCGCTCCGCTCGAGACCTACGCAGTCTGGGTACGCGACATCATGCGCATGCTGACCGACGACAATTTCCCCTGGTCTCCCTATCTCAAGGGCTACTACCAGCAGGCCGTCGTTCGTCACATGCAGCACCAGCAGGGATTCCGAGAGGACAAGAGTTCCAAGGTGCTGCCCGGCGGCCACCGGTATTCGTGGGAGCGGACCAGGTATACGCCCAATGACGTGAAGCGGCTCTATGCGAACATGGATACGAGTTGGGCAGCGGCCATTGACAGCCACGCCAAGCCTGACGCGAGCAGCCCAGCAGCCCTGCGGCGCTGGATGGGCCAGCAGGCGCGAGCCGTGGCCGACAGCGGCGTGCTCGGCAATGGCACCCGGCCGGACATCGCTCGGCTGAATTCGATTCGGGACACCTGGGTCGAGGACATGATGATGACGAACAACATTATCATGAACCGACTTCCCACTTTGGTAGGCGCAGGCTTCGACCCGGCGCAGGCAGCAGCGATCTCCGGAGCGGATTTGGCCTATGGCAGCACGCTCCGCAGTAAGGTTTCTCCGTTGACCTGGTTGAATCTGAACTACATCCGCGCAATCGAGAAGATGAAGTTCGCCCACTTCGCGAATACGGTCATGTACGCCGAGATGGTGCCCTTCGAGGAGCCTTCTTCTATCGGCTTGGCCAAGGAAACGGTCGCGAAGTACTGCGGCTGTAATCCGGACTTCACGCAGAATCCCGACGGCTGCGCCGGCAATGGGATGAGCCTGTCGGAGCGATGGGCCTCGGATAGCCAGTGCGGCGACAAAATCAAGAAGTTCCTCAAATGGCGAATCTTTGATCCTGTCACGGTTCACGAGATGGGCCATAACATGGGCCTGCGCCACAACTTCTCCGGTTCCTATGACGCCATGAACTACATGGACAAGTACTGGGATCTGCGTGAGCAGGGTGCCCAGCAGCGTGGCGATACCCAGATCAAAGAGCGGTGGCAGCAGCCTCGCTCCGCATGGGAAGACGACAACCGGATCACCGAGTATCAATGGACCTCCATCATGGACTACGGCGGCAAGTTCAACTCGGACTTCCGGGGTCTGGGTCGGTACGACGTGGCCGCCATCAACTACGCCTATGCTGGGTATACGCAGTCGTTCGATCATGTTGCTGGTGACCTGCCTGAGAACAAGTCGACCCTTGGGACCATCCAGACCTTCTCGTCCTTCTCTTGGCCGACTCCGATCGAATTCACTTCTACGGGCCCCAAGGCGATTCTGCCCACGAGGATGTACTACGATCCCGACAATCCAACCATGACTCCCCATGGCGTCGTGGACACCAAAGAGGCGAATCGACTGTGGCGGCCCAAGCGCTGGACGGTCACGTTCTCGATCTCCAACAATGATGTCCTGATCACGCAGCCGGACCTGGAATCTGACAAGACGGGTCGCATTTTGGTTCCCTACAAGTTCTGTTCCGATGAATTCAGGAACACCTCGCTTGGTTGCAACTACTTCGATGAGGGGGCGGACCTGCTGGAGATCACGGACAACTACATTCAGGCTTATGAGAACTACTACATCATGAACAACTTCGGCCGCGACCGCTATACCTTCGGTTGGGACGAAAACAAGTACACTGGCCGGATCGTGAGCCGGTATTTCGACGTCATGCAGAACCACATGCAGTACTACGTCCTGTATCGGTCCTTGATGCAGGACGAGTGGTGGGAAAGCACCCCGGACGTGATCGACAACTTCTTCACCACTGACTGGGCCTTCTACACCATCGCCGTGGCCCGTGTTTTCGACACCTTCACCCGTGTCATGAACGTGCCGGCGCCTGGCTTTTACGGATGCGATGCCGAGTCTGCGAACTACACAGACCCGGACGGCACGCATTACATGAAGAATCCCCTCGATCCGATGAACTACGACGCAGCCACGCTCGGCCAGCTCGAGCAGCAGTGCGACATGAACGTCCAGATGATCGATGGAAAGTACTGGGACGACACCTGGGACTTCGACCTGGGCTACCAGTGGTACCTGAAGAAGCTCCGGTACGGACAGTTCTACGATCGACCGATTGCCCTGCAGGAAATGGCCATCGCGTCGAACAACTTCATGGGCCGCGACACTCAGGCCGATTTCAGGCTGTATACCATCAACTTCGCACGGGTGTATCCCACGCAGATCATGGCGCTCATTACGTCCATTCAGAACAACAACCTGAAACTCAGCGCGCCGAGAATCTGCCAGGACCAGGATGGCAACAAGTATGTCGAGCATGTGCAGTTTTCCGACATGAGCCTGCAGCCATGCGAGGCACTCCAGGCCACGCTGCGTGAAGACGATCCGAACATCACCCTGACGTTCACGAACAAGTACCTGGATCCGGGTCATACCTTCACGACCCAGCTCTACACAGACGTCTTCGGCATGGCCATGTTCCCGATGAATTACAGCCAGGAGTTTCTCGACAAGTGGCGCGTGTTCGTCGCTGGTTCCGAAGAAAGCTTTGACTTTAGCCAATGCCAGGACCTGGCCAATGATGGCTGTGAGATGGTCACGTTCTCGGATCCGATTTCCCACAAGATCTACAAGGCTGTCCGTTATCCGAACAGAACCGTGGCTGGTGTGTCGGTGGATGTCTCCATCGGAGCCAATATGCTGGACCGGGCGCAGTTGCTCGCCGATCAGTACCAGGCGGCTCTGACCGCCTGCGGCGGACAAGCCTGCCAGGTTGGCGATGTGGGGTACAACATGTTCTTCAGGGCGAAGAGGCACCTGGAGGACTACGTGATGAACCTGGAAATGGGCAGGTCCATTTCGTACATGTACAATCATCCGAGCTACGGCGCGCACGGTATGGAGTAGCAGTTCGTTCCCAAGGAGAAGGGGGGCTGCTTGAGCCCCCCGACCCCCTACCTCTTTTCCCCCATTCATTTCAGTTTCGAGAAGCCAGGAGCGCTCGGCGACAAATTGTCGTCTGGAGGATCGGTACCAATCCCGAAGGGGCAGTCCGAAACTTTGCGTTGGCAGCAGCAGGAGGACCGGGAGGCCCTGCAAAAGGCGGCCGGAGGAGCGGCCTGGTCACGCTGGAGTCGATGGCGAAGCGACCCGGCAGAGCCGAAAGGCATGAAGCCACGCTTCTGTGTCCATCGGTTCCAGGAGGAGGTTTTTCACTGTGTGACGGATTGTATGGCCTGTTGGATCCGAATGTAGCGGGGGTCCTTTTTGTCGGCGGCGAAATAGACCAGGATTTTGCGCAGGACCTTCGCCGCCTGATCGTACTTGCCATACTTGACGAGGCGCTGCGCCTCGAACATGCCCGATCGGTACTTGCCTTCGAGTTGGCGCTCGATGAGCTTGATCATACGTTCCGACTCGTCGTAGAGGGCCGGCTTGGTCTTGAGATCTTCGACGTAGTCTCGGGCGAGTCGAAGGTGGATGATGGCCTGCTGCCGATTCTTGGGGTCCACCTCACGTTCGCCGTAATAGCGCATGGCGAGGGAGAAATGTTGTTGAGCCGCCCGGGGATCAGCCGGGGGAATGGCTTCTTCGCGAAATTTCACATAGGAGATCATCCAGGTTTCGGTGCCCTTCGGTCCATTCTTTAGGTTGTCGAAGGTCACCTGGTTGTCTCCGCTCTTGAGCTTCTTGGGCGGAATACGCAGCTTGAGACTGTACCGACAGCCAAGGGATTCGGGAACGTATCCGAGACGAACGCCGTTGAGGAGGATGGCGACTTCCTTGTCGCTCACCCCGCAAGCTGCATATTCGAGGGTCACCCTCTGGCGTTGAGGTGATTTGTAATAGGAGAAGACGATTTTGTCCCGATAGTTCTGATCCCCCACGTACTGGTGTTTCTTGCTGTAGCCCATGGCCCAGGCGTTGTATCCGTTCTGTTCGTATTCCGCATACTTGATGGCGTATGAGGACCATTCCTGGTCGGTACGGCGATGCTTTTTTCGTGGCACGAAGAGGCCGGATCCGACTCCGACCAGGGTCATTCCTGCCAGGACCCCGGCTAGGGTGCCGGGGTGTTCGATGAGATAGGCCAGCGCGGGTTTGAAGCGCCAGAAGAGAACGCCGATCGTGGCAGCGGCAAAGAGCACGATGATGACCAGTTCTACGACTCTACCGGTCAGGAACGGGAGGCCCAACCACAGGATGCCGACGCTGGCGATGACCACGATCCTCGGTCCGGACAGGATTTCCTTGATGGAAGGAAGGGAGAGTTCGATGTGCTGCGTGTGGTCCAGTTTCCACGCCTGTTTTTCGCTGAGGCGCATCTGTTCGGTGGGCTCGCCCGCCTGTTCCAATTCCAAGTTCGAGAACATGACGTTTACCGTGCCCACGGTGATGTAGTCCCCGTCCCTGAGAACTTCGGGGCCGTCGATGACATCACCGTTGAGGCGTGTGCCGTTGGCGGATCCCATATCCTCGACGATGAAGACCCCCCTGCGTCCCGATATCTTTGCATGGTTCCGAGAAATGCCGGGGTCGATGATCACCACGTCATTGTCGTCGGTTCTTCCCACAGTGGCGCTTTCAGTGAAGTGGAATTCCTTTCCTTCCTGTCGGCCGTCCACGATGGTGAGTAGGAAACCGGTTGGTCGGTCCTTCTGTCGGGATCGCCTCGAAAAATGAGCTGCGCCTCTGGCTTGTCGCAATGGGCCCTCCTGATTCGTTAGCCGCCTGAAAAGAACATTCGGTAGATGATGGGGCCGAAGAGAATGAAGAACACCGTCGGAAAAATGCAAAGAACCAAGGGAAAGAGCATTTTTACAGGTGCTTCGTTCGCCAGTTTTTCAGCTCGATGCGTTCGCTCGATGCGCATCTGGGTGGATTGGATCCGAAGAACCTTGCCAAGACTCGTGCCCATGCGGTCGGCCTGAATCAGGTTGGACACGAAGGAAGTCAACTGAGGAAGTTGCACGCGATCGGCTAGGTTTCGCAGGGCCTGTTCTCTGGTTTTTCCCAACTTGATCTCACCGAGCATGATGGAAAACTCTTCTTTGAGAGGGCCTTCCTGGCCCTTATCCACTACTTTGGAGATTGCAGCCTGGAAGTCCAAACCAGCCTCGACCGAAAGGGTGAGTAGGTCGAGCGAGTAGGGGAGCGATCGAAGAATTTTGTTGTGTCGTTTCTTGATCTGGTCTCTGAGCCACATGTACGGGAGCAGGAAACCACCGATGCCAAACAGTCCCGCATAGAGAAGGGACTTGTGGATGAGATTGAGGAGCAGCAAACCGAAGATCAGGAAGACGATCGTCAGGATTTCCTGGACCGACACAAAGTCTTCGGCACTCCATTTGGGATTGCCCATGGCGAGGAATTTCCGAGTCATTCGATGTCGGAAGCCTTTGGACACAAGCGGATGATTGAGCACGGCCATGCGGCCCATCAGGAGGCCTCCGGCCGCCTTGACGAATCCAGCCGATTCACCGGATGTCCGGACGTTTGCCAAAAAACCGCTGGGAAACGCTGCAACGAACAGCACGAAGGTTCCAAGACCAGCGAGGAGCAGAACGATGTAGAAAAGAATTTGAGCGGTCACAGCTTCTCCTCTACACGTCGATGTTGACGATCTTGCGGATCATGAGCATCCCGAGGACCTCCATGATGAAGACCGTACCGACGAGCGCGATACCGAAGTTGCTGTGGAGCATGGGCTTCATGAGGTCTGGTCGGAAATAATAGAAGGCGGCACCCACGACGAGCGGCATGGAGGCCACCACCCAGCCCTGCATCTTACCCTGTGCTGTCAGGGCCTTGATGCGGCCCTCGAGCCGGAATCGTTCCCGAATGGTCGCTGAGATGATGTCGTACATTTCGGCCATATTGCCGCCGAGTTGCCGTGCAATGTTCGTGGACGTGACCGCGAGGTCCAGATCCTCGGAGTTGACTCGCGCGGCCATGTTGGACAGGGCTTCTTCCATGGGGATCCCCAACTTGATTTCCTTCACGAGAAGGCCGAATTCTTGCCCCAAGGGGGGTTGCATTTCCCTGGCGATGTTGTCGGCGGCCTGGGGCAAGGTGAGACCTGCTTTGAAGGCAGCCGACATTTGGCTGAGCGCGTCGACGAGCTGTCGCTCGAATTTTGCGATCCTCCGTTTTTTCAGATATCGGATGCCGAGCAAAGGAAAGGCAAAACCAAAGGCTCCCAGAATCAGACCGACCACCACGTTGAGGGCTACGAGCCCGATGATGAAGAACACCGCTGAGACCGAAACCGTCAGGACGAGGAGTTGTCGGGTCGTGACGAAGAAGAACATGTTTTCCAGAGACTGGGTGCCCTTGGTGGTATATCGCCCTTCGTATTCTTCCAGTGCTCGTTTGACCACTGAGAAGATCACCAGGATCAGCACGAAGGTGGCGCCGAATCCCAACAGGAGGACGAGACCGATCACGTCGTTGGTTCCTTTTCTTGAGCAGCGGGTCGGTCCGCCTCGGTGATGGAGCCGTTACTTCTTGTCATAGGGGTACCTCCCCTTCTTGATGCCCCGGATGATCTTGTTCACCCTTTGGAACGTGTGCATCCGGCGGAAGTGAGCCTTGCGTATCCGTTCGCCCGTGATCAACGTGTCGATGGTCGTACGGGCTCGTTCCTCGTAGAGGTCGGAGTCCTCGGCGTTTCTCAAGGTGAGGTAGAGATTGCCGAGGTCTTGGGCGAGAACGAGGATCTCCGCTTCTTCGGGCAGTACTTGCAACGTAATGGTCGAGTAGGAGTCCGCTCGACCACTGGTCCCGGATGCAATGCTGTTCGCCCTCATGTGCCCCGTGGCCAGTATGATCTCGTTCTGGAGCAGGGTCACGGCGATCATGCGATTCGTATTCGGATCTCTGAAGGTCCCCAGGACATCCACGTGGTCAGCCGGGCGGATCATCTGCCCAACCGCCGACCGTTCCGTCACGGAGATCGTGATGGCCCGCGCCTTTTTGGGGACCGCCTTGGACAGCGTGTCGCTCTCCAAATTACCGCGGAGCTGATACCAGTGAATGGGCTCACCCTTCTTGATGTTCCCAACCACTTCCTGGCTCAAGATGGCTTCCTTTTCATTCGGCTTGATCATGGATTCGAAGATGAACCGCCTGGGAACCATCTTGACGGTGATGAGCTGCTGGTTCAATCGCGTTCCACTTTGAATATCCTGTGCCGCCGCAAGGACCGGTTCGAGTTGCCAGCCGGCGGTTTTTTCCTTGACCTGCATCCGGATGACCGTGTAGCCGCCGAATACGGCCGTTCCGCCCATGAGCAATGCAATGATGACCGGCAATTTCCCTTTGAGCATACCTGTCTCCAAGGTGTCTGTGTGGCCCGTGGTGGAACGCGTTCATCATGGGCCAGGACCAATTCAGCTGCATCCAGGATCCTTCGCCATGCGATGTTGAGCCGCATGGTTTTCTCTGGGTTCTGGGACTTGATGTCAGACATGGCCACATTGCATTTGGATCCGCTCGGGTTCCATGCATCCCAATCGGTTACGCGGCAGGCAGGCCGTGTCCCTTTTTTACAACGTACCATTATATAGACGGGCCCCTGGTCCCTGTCAAACGAGACGGCCTGTTTCTAGTCGATGTTTGGCCTCGTCTTTTTTGCATTTTTTTCCTATTTTCTTGCAACCTTTCTTTTCGTCGACGACTCTAAGCTCCAAGACACAGTGACTGTGTCTTGCGTTCAGGGCGAACGATTCCTGAGCGGAAGTATTGATTGCGGTCGCGTTGACCAAGGAGAAAAATGATGGCTTTGGAGTACATTGAAAACGTCGAGCATCTGGAGAAGCTGATCAACGGGAGTGACTATCTCCTGATCGATTTCTGGGCAGAATGGTGCGCGCCCTGCCGGTTCTTTGGCCCGACCTTTGAGAAGGCGTCCGAGAAGTATCCGGACATGACTTTTGCCAAGTGTGACACGGAAGCGGCTCCGGACGTCGCGGCTTCTTTTGGAATCCGTTCCATCCCGACCCTCGGTATTTTCCGGGATCAGATCCTGCTCTTCCTCCAGCCCGGTGCCCTGCCCGAGGATGCATTCGAAGACCTGATCAGCCAAGTCCGCAAGCTGGACATGGACGAGGTTCGGGCCGAGGTGGAGGCCCAGAAGGCAAAGAAGGGCGCCGCCGAAGCATAGTTTCCTCGTTTGGTTGCCGGTCTTTCCCTGGTGGAAACAAAGGGTGCGCCTGGATGGGATGCTCTACAGGCATGGATCCACCTCGGGAGGATGGCCGGTTTCCTTCGCACGTGTTTATGGCAGGGGGGCCGGGTAGCCGGTGATGGCCTGGATTTCTTCGTAGAGAGGTTTGAGCCGGCGGTACAGCTTGAGGTACACGCGTCGATAGAGATCGTCGTAGACCCGATGCACGTCCGGGCGTGGCTCGAATACGTCTTTGGTTCGCGTCATAGAGGAGACTGCCGAGGCGAAGTCGCTGTGAAGCTCCGCTCCCACGGCGGCGTCGATGGCGGCACCCAGACCGGAGGCTTCATAGACGTGGGGGCGGCCCGCCGGGATGCCGAAGATGTCAGCGGTGATCTGCATGGCCTGGTCGCTCTGGGAGCCACCTCCCGCCACGCGCAGGGACAGAATCGGCGTCTTGGTGCGTCGTTCGGACCTCTGGAGACCTTCCCGTAGGCCGTACGCCAAGCCTTCTAGAATGGCGCGATAAATGTGTGCCCTGGTGTGTACGTCTCCAAAGCCGATGATGGCGCCTTTGGCTTCTGGGCCGGGCACACGGACCCCCGGCGTCCAGAATGGTTGGAGGATCAGGCCCATCGAGCCGGGCGGTACGTCTCGGATCATTTCGTCGAAGAGCTTTTCGGGGGCGATTCCCTTTTCGTCGGCAATTTTCTGTTCTCGTTGGCCGAACTGCTTCTTGAACCAGGATACGAGCCAGTAGCCGCGGTAGATCTGGACCTCCAGACTGTAGGCCCCCGGTAGGGCCGACGGATAGGGCGGAATGAAGGGAATGACCTCGAGGTAGTTGCGGTGGGTCGTGTTGATGGTGGCCGTGGTTCCGTAGCTGAGGCAGGCCTGGTGGGCATCCAGACATCCGGATCCCAAGACTTCGCATGCCTTGTCCGCTGCGGCTGCCACCACGGGAAGCCCTTCTGGGATACCGGTTTGCTTGGTGGCTGCTTTGGAGATGCTGCCTGCCACCGTTCCCGGTTGCACCAGTTCGGGAAGCATGTCCTTGGTGACGGGAACGACCCGCCATTTCCAATCGGATCGCTTGGCCCATTGGAGTCGCTTGTAGTCGAATGGGACGTAGCCCACCTGACTGCCTACCGAGTCCACGTATTGCCCAGTGAGACGATGGAGGAGGAAGCCAGACAGGAAGACGAATTTCTTCGTTTTTCTCCAGATGTCCGGCTGGTTGGTTGCGATCCAGTTGGCCTCGGATTCGGCCTGAAAGTAGGCGATCGTATCGGACACGCGGGCGAGGGCGAAGGCCGTCCTCCACAGGGGACCCACCGGGAACCTGTGGTTCGTTCGTCGCTGGTCCAACCATACGATGGCGGGTCGCAGGGGCTGATCCTGTTCGTCCAAGCAGATGACCGTGTTGCGTTGGGTCGTCACAGAGACGGCGGCGATGCTTTCCTTGTCGATCTGGTCCCAGAGCGATTGGCAGGCCCGACAGAGCTGGGAGTAGTAGTAATCTGGATCCTGCTCGGCCCACCCTGGTTTTGGCGATCGATAGGGCTCCTGTTCCACCTTGGATTGCGCCACGAGGTGGCCCTGCGGATCGAAGACCAGGGCCCGTACGCTCTGGGTGCCACTGTCGATGGCCAGGATGTTTTCGCCTCTGCTTCGGTGGGTATGGTTTGCGTGGTCCGGTTGCATGTGTCCCTCCCATTTGCCCCTTCGACCGGTTCCGTCAGGCGGCCCTCATGCGGCGATAACCGAAAATACGGACTCGGCGCAACAAGACGTCGAACAGGAGGAGGAGCAGCAGGGCCAGCAGGAAATAGGGCCACAGGGCGACGGTGGTTTCCACGAATCGACCTTCCGGGTCGAACAGAGCCTTGAGCAGGGGAAGCCGTTTGGCATTGGGATGCCGCAATCGATACTCTGGGTCGAGCCCCTGTCCTGCGGTGATGGCCGACAGACGATCGAGGAGCAGCAGGCCATGACAGACCTTGGGCGTCTTGATACAGACCCGATGAGCCGGCTGCATGTCCAGGTATTCGCGTGGATAGCTCAGGGTGACGGATCCGAAGGTTTCCGCCACGGTCTGGTAGTGGATTTTTCCGTTGGACGTCTTGTACGGCCGGCGGCATCGGCCCTGGATCACGTAGGCGCCGTATCGCGGCATGGTGAACGAGGCCTCGTAGCGACCGGCTGCGGTTTGGCTCAGGGCCACGCGGCGCTTGGCGCCGGGGCGCTCCCAATCGTAGACGTCCAGTTTGCATGACAGGTCGTCCAGGTACTTGTCGTTCCGGTCCACTGCATCGACGGAGAGGTGCACCCGACTGTTCCGAACCTGGATGGTCATAGGAAATTGTTGGAAAGAATGTGATCGCATGACCGAGCGGAGAAGTTGTGACCAGAATTTTCGGAACCCTCCGAAGCTCTGTTCCATCCAGTCTGCGGTCCAACCGCCCTTGATGTCGCTCGTGAACGCCACGGTCTGGCCCAAGCCCCAGTGCCACTTGGCCAGCAGAGGGTCTCCAGATGGGTTGAGCACCAAGACGAGTTCGGCTCCCGGTTTGGCCTTGGTGGGGTTGTAGCCTCGGAAGTAACGCACCTGGGTGATCCCCGTGCCCCTGAGGTAGTCGGCGGACTTGACCGTTTGGGCCACGTAGGCACCTTCCTGAATGCTGGGACGAGCAACTTCCCGGGTTTCTTTGACGAAGATTTTGGGGATGTTGTTCGGGTCGTTCGTGAAGTAAAAGCGTCCGCCGCCCCTCTTGGCGAGTTCCGACAGAAGATTGCGGTCCACGTCGCTACCGACTCCCACCGTCGAGACGGTGATATGATGCTGGCGCATGTCTTCGAGCAGGGAGTACGTGCCGTCGAGGGGGGAAAGCCCGTCGGTCATGAGAATGACGTGTTTGACTTTGGCTCTGGCTGGGACGAGCCATTCGTAGGCGGTCCGAAGGGCCGGGTAGATCCTCGTGCCGCCCGAGGCCACGATGGACGAGATGGCGGTTAGGATACGGAGGCGATTAGCAGCTCTTTGCAGGGGCACCACCGGGTGGGCCTGACTGTCGAAGGCCACGACCCCCATGAGATCGTTACCGGACAGGACCTCGGCGGACGCCTTGGCCGCGTCCTTGGCCAGTTCGATTTTGCGCCCGCTGGACATCGAACCGGACCGGTCGATGGCCAAGACGAGGGCGACGTACGGGGTGCGCCGCTGTCGTTCCGTGTCCATCCGAACCGGAAGGATGCGTTCGATCCTCGTGGCCTGGAAGCCGCCAGAACCAAAAGAGTTCTCTCCCCCTGCCATGATGTAGCAACCGCCGAATTGATGGACATAGCGGTCGATGGCGCGCATCTGGGACAGGCCCATGGCGGAAACGGACACGTCTGACTGGATGACGCAGTGGAACTTCTTCAGACCCCAAGGGGACGTCGGGAAGCCATGTCTACCGCGGAGTTCCACGCGGTAGTCCTCCTGGCGCAGCGCGTAGAGGAACTTGTCGAGGTGTCCGCGTCGCCCACCGTCGACCACCAGGACCCGAGGCTTGTCCTTGATGGTCATGATGGCGGCCCCGTGATTGTTCTCTGCGACGGTGTCGTGGTCCTTGGCGGCTCCGGGAAGCCGCATTTCGACGACGTAGGCCACGAGCCCTGCTTCATGGATGATGGTCGGAAACTTGACGATGTTCCGGCCCGGCTTGAGGTCCACGGTCTGGACGGACTGCAGTTCGTTCCAGTACATGTCGTCGGGCGAAGTGCCATGTTTGAGGAGGAACTTTGCCTTCGTGGGGTGGTTCGAATAGACCTCCACGGTTACGTTGAACTTCTTGCCGATCTCCACCTTGTCCGGGAGTTTGACGTCCTCGACGAGCACCTCGTCATACGCAGGCGCCTCGAAGCTCCAGTGGTGGATCTTGATACCAGCGTCCGAGGCACGATAGGCTTCGGCCAAAGCATTGCCCGTGGTCTGCAGGCCATCGGACAGGATGAGCATGCGTTTGATGGTGTCGGCAGGATAGAGGGCATAGGCGAGTTGCAGTGCGGCGCGCAGATTGGTGCGCTCGCCGTCTGGGCCTTTGAAGCGCTTGAGATCATCGAGATGATTCGGATCGATCTGTTTCGGCCGTCCGGCGAACGCAATGACGCGGATCAGATTTGTTCCCTTGTGGGCTGCTGCCTTTTTGATAATCCGCTTTGCTTCGGCAAGTTGTCTATCGGATACGCTCGCCGACACGTCGAGCAGAAAGACACTGCAGACTTTCTGGTGCTTCTTTTTTTGGATCGGTCGGCTCATGGCGAGCGCCAGCACCACGACGAGGAGGCTGCGCAGCCCGATGGACAGGACCTGCTGGAAGCGGGAAAGATCTGTGAGGCTGATCGCCTGAACCATCCACAGGACAGGCACGACCAGGATGACTCCGAGCATACGGAGGTCTTCGAAGGTGATGGAGTATCCTGCAACGTGGGTCGTGATGGTTCGTCGGCCCAGGTACCAGATGAAGTAGTAATAGAGTCCGGCCAGCCCGGCCAGGAGGGCCAAACAGAACAGGATCCAGAGCTTTGAAGCGAGCTTTCGTTGCATCGCGTCCTACACGGTTATCCGCCGATTGTACGTGATCCACTCAGCCACCAACAGGACGAGTAGAGCGGCCAGTAGGCTGGTCCACAGGTGCATGCCTTGACTGTAGACGAGCAGCGCGGATCCGCCCGCCAAACAGAGCATGGCCAGAAATGCCCACAGGGGTCCGGTCGGACCAACCACCAGGGCTGTGATCAACAGCGCCACACCCAGCACGAGCAGGAACCAGCCAAGGGCTGGGTTGGGGCCGTGCTGGCTCTTCGTGGCCCTGGTCCTCGTCATGTGGAGGGGGCCCAGAACGCGGCCCCGGTCTTTGTCGCCGAAGAGCAACGTTTTTGGAACTTCGATTTTGCTTTCGATGGGGTTCGCCAGATTGGCGGCCACTTTGATCCGGTGTTTGTCGGCGAGGATCGTATAGTACCCCACGTACTTGCCCAGAATTTTGGCAAACCCGCCGGAGACCGGAATCATGAATCGGCGCTTCATTGGGTCGAAGGCCACCACTTTGTCTCCTGCAATGTCCACGGGGATTCGCCAGAGCCTTCCCGTTCGGTACGTGGGGATCAAGCGTGGGTCATCCCCAAGGAACCAGTTGATGGTTTCCAGTACGAATACGGGAAAGGAAATTCGGATCACCCAGTCCGTTTCCTTGAGGGAGAAACCGACCTCTACGATGCGTCTGTTCTTGGTTCGTCGGACTGCTGCGAATACGGGGCCGCGTTCGTCCGTCATCATCAGGGGCCGATCGTTGGGGCCCAATTTGAACACGGATGCTTTGACCGTGTTTACATTTTTGAGGGTCACGAATTTCATGATGGCATGTCGTCGGTGTTTTGGTTCCGACGGCCACATGATGGGCGGATTGGCCACCTGCCTGACGATGGGAATTGGGCTCTGGTCCTTGTCCGGATTGAACAGGATGTAGTTTCCGGGGGCGGGAAGTTCTTCGCCGTGGTATCCGTCGAAGATCACCACGTTGTACTTCTTGACGAGTTCCGGTTTGTACTGGTCGTGCGGAATGCGATCGTACTCATTTCTGGCATCCAGGAGGAGTGCGCCTTCGAGGTACAGGTTGCCCGACGAAACGAGCAGCGTCTTGGCCGCCGGTCGTTCGGGCACCAGGGCGTAGCCCACGTCGTCCAGGGGAAAGTCGTCCAGCCGACTCGAACCGGACGCTGTGGTGAGCTTCATGATCAGGTTCGTGGCCACGGCGGGAATAGCGCGTCGGATGAAGGTTTTCGTTGCTCCGGCTTCCATGTGCAAGGTGGCCGTGTCCGGAATTTGGCCACCGCTGTAGAGTTGGACCTGGATGGTCACGGGCCTGGTTCGGTAGTTGGTGATTTTCGAAAAGACTTCGTAGTTGAGTCGGTCGTCGAGATAGCGGCGTGCGTTGAATGCCGTGATTCCGATGTTGTTCCGGGAGCGCCCCACGAGCAGGACCGACACAGGCAGTTTGCCGAGGCCGATGGGGCTCAGCGCGGCCCCACCGCCCAGCGCCGGCGGTCTGGGCGCCTTGACAGGTCGGGCTGGCGGTTCGTCGTGTCTGCCTCTTCGGCGGCGACCCGACGGGCGGCTGCGGGCCGGGCGGGGCGGCTTCGTGGATAGCGGACTTGAGGCCCGTGCCGCTTCTGTCGTATGGGCCGACGGCCGGCCGGTCCTTGGTTCCGTCCTCGGGCGTGCCGGACCTCCATCCAGGGTGGTCGGTGGAATCCCCCCCCAGTAGATTCGGGACAGAATCGCGGGATCGTATCCACCGTCTCCCACCAGGAGCAGGGTCGGCTCCGACACGGACGAGAGGACGTCTCGCGCAAACCGCAAGGCGCGGGCCAGGTCGGCTGGGGCGTGGGTCGCGTGGACCCGGTCGATGGTCCTGTCGATGAGTTCACCGTCCTCGGTCCATGAGGACAGGGCGGTCACCTGACTGTCCATCTGGACGATCATGATCTTGTCGCGACGTTGCTTGTTGGCCAGCAGTCGCTTCAGTCGGACTTTGGCTTCTTCGAGCCTCGTGAACGGGCCTTTGCCGTGGTTTTCGAGTTGGCCGTCCTGGGCGGTCATGGACGCGGAAGCATCGACGAGTACGAGAATGTGGCGACCACCCTGCAGGTCAGACTTGGGCGTCGGATTCGAAGCTGCCGCTAGGAGCAGGAACACCGCCAGGATTTGGACCAAGAAGGACAGGAGGCGTTTGAAACGTCGCCACCAAGAGGAACTCTTGGTTTCCTTGAGCACCATGGCCCACAGTGTGGCAAAAGGAACCTCGACGGTCCTGAGACGGAGCTTGATGACGTAGAGGAGGGCCAGGGCTCCGGCCGCGGCTGCACCGACCTTGACGAGCACCATGGGGGCCAGGGGGCCTGTGAAGGTGAGCCCATCCATCACTTCACGAAACCTCCCCTTCGAAAGATGTCGAGCACCAGGTCTGCGAAGGGCACCTGGGTGTGCACCTGAAAGAAAGGCATGGCTGATGCGGTGCAGAAGTCGGCCAATTTTCTCCGGAAGGCGGCGTGTTCCTGGGCATAGCGACGGAGCAGGCCCGGGCTCACCGTGACATGGCGGATGTCGCCCGTTTCCACGTCCACGAGCTCCAGGTCGCCCATGAGGTTCGGCTCTACCTCCTTGCGATCGTAAACCTGAATCACGAAGGTTTCGTAGTGATTGTATGCAAGGACGTTGATGGCTTCTTGATACCCGGCCGGATCGTAGAAGTCCGAGAGGAGCACGGCCAGACCTCTGCGTTTGTTTTGTGCCACGAACGATTTGAGGGTCTTGGTCAGGTCCGTCTTGTTTCCTGGTCGTTGCTGGCGCAAAAACTCGAAGATCTTGAAGATTCTGCCCTTGCCTCGATTGGGAGGTAGGCGATCCACGATACCGTCGGCAAAAGGAATCACCGCCACTCGGTCCAGGTTGGACAATCCGATGTGGGCCAAGGCCGCTGCGATTTTCAAGGCATAGAAAAACTTGGGCGGGTCGCCCATGGTCATCGATTCACTGAGGTCCACGAGGATGTAGATGTGGAGGTCCTCTTCTTCTTCAAAGAGACGCAGCAGGAGTCGGTTGAGTCGGCCGTAGATGTTCCAATCAATGTAACGGAAGTCATCTCCTGGTGTGTAGTCACGATGTTCGGCGAATTCGACGCCAGAGCCGAGCTTTTTGGTCCGTCGTTCCGCCTTGAGCTTTCCGGAGAACACTTTTTTCGAGATGATGTAGAGCTTTTCGACTTCGGTCAGAAAGGCACGATCGAACAGGTCTGCTTTGGCCCCGTAGACTTTTTCGGTCCACTGCGCCACCGTCAACCCGGCACGTGTTTCCGAGCGTTTGGCCACGTCGACTCCTAGGCTTGCTCTGAGATCTCAGAAAGAATTTCTGTGATGATGTCGTCCGTGGCGACGCCTTCGGCCTCACCTTCGAAGTTCAAAATGATCCGATGCCGCAGCGATGGGGCCGCCACCTGGCGGACATCGTCGCAGGATACGGCGTAACGACCGTCGAGCAGGGCACGGATCTTGGCTCCGAGCATCATGCCCTGGGCCCCTCTGGGGCTGGCTCCGTAGCGGACGTATTTCCTGGTCGCTGCCGGGCCGTGTTCGGGATGCGTTGCTTCCAGGATGCGGAGGAGATAATCTTGGACGTGCTTTGAGACTGGGACCTGGCGTACGAGTTGGCGCAGTTCCATGATTCTTGTCCGATCCAGGACCGGCGAAACCGAGGGGACTTCGGATTGGGTCGTCCGGTCCATGATGGTATGGAGCTGATCCCTGGTGGGGAACTGGACGTTCAGCTTGTAGAGGAATCGGTCGAGTTGCGCCTCGGGCAACGGGTACGTCCCTTCCATTTCCAGTGGATTCTGGGTGGCGAGTACGAGGAACGGCCGTTCGAGGACATAGGTATGGTTGGCGATGGTGACGCTCTTTTCCTGCATCGCCTCAAGCAGGGCGGACTGGGTCTTGGGCGTCGCCCGGTTGATTTCGTCCGCCAGGAGGATGTGACAGAAGACCGGGCCCTTTTGGAACTCGAACCGTCTCGCTCCGGTTTCGTCTTCCTGAATCACATTCGTTCCCAGGATGTCGGCCGGCATGAGGTCGGGTGTGAATTGGACCCGTGAAAACTCCAAGCTGAGGGCTTCGGCGAGCGTGCGTACGAGCATGGTCTTACCCAGGCCAGGTACCCCTTCGAGAAGTGCGTGACCGTCTGCCAGCAGACAGGCGATGGCCCCTTCGACGACGGTCTCCATGCCGACGATGACCTTTCCGACCTCGTTCGTCAGACGTAGGATGTCGTCACCGAATGCCTTGACCTGCGCCTCGACCTCTTTGATCGCGTTGTCGCCCTGTTCGGCGTTGTCCATGTTGCCTCCCTGTGACGCCAAAGCACCGACTGCTTCGCGTCGTTTTTCGCCTCCACCGCGGGGCTCCCTACTTGCGCGGGCGAATCAGTTTGAAGTACCGTCTCACGTAATAGCGATATCCTGGAGGAATATTTTCTTCCTGAAGAATCTGTTTTTGCAGTTTTCTGTAGCGGACGTAAAGCTTTCTGTAGTTGACACTGGTGAAGCCTTTGTCTGCTGCCCCTCGCACGACCTGGTCGGCGGATGGCCCTTTTTGTTGGCGTCCGGGCACATAATGTTCGTGACGTTCTCCATCCAAGGATGTCGGGCGACCGTTGACGTCACCCCCTGGTCGGGAGCCTGCCTTGTGTCCCCCAGGACGTCCCGGTCCCTGACTGCCGTTGCGACCTTGGCCTCGCTGAAGCCCTCCGGGGCGCGTTCCTCCAGGCTGGAGCTGAATGGGGCCGAGCCCTCCAGGGCGTCTGCCACCTTGTCGGCCTCCGCCTGGCCGACCAGACCGGCCCCCTCTACCGCCCCGTCTTCCACGGGCTCGGTTGAAGAAATCGTTGATGCGGCCCTTGCGTCCTGGTTTTTGGGCTCGCAGGCGCTTGAGGAGTTCCCGAAGGTCTTTGAGGCTCATCTTTGCCTGTGATCGGGCGTTGCTGCGAGCCACCTGATGCTGATATCGTTGCATCTGCCGCATCAGTTTTTGCAATTCGGCCATGAGTTTCGGATCCGTCTTTTGGCCGGCAGTCTGCTTCATCTGACGTTGGAGTGTCTGGAGGGCCCGGCGTTGTGCTGCCAGGCGCTGTTGATGCTGCTGCATCCTGCGACGTCGGTTTTTGAGTTCGTTCAGGCGCCGCTCCATCTGCTTGCGTTGCTCAGGATTGGTCGCCTTGCGCGCCTGTTGCTTGGCCCGGCTGATCTGTTTGTCCATCCGTTGCATCTGTTCTTTGATGCGCTGTTCTTGCCGACGGAGTGCCTGATCCAGCTGACGTGCCAGCTTGTGTTTCTGAAGCACCTCGGCGGCTTTGCGCAGGGCCTTGCGGAGTTGTCGCTTCTGGGCGTTCGTCATTTTGCCTGTCTGGAGCTTGTGCAGCAGCTTCTGCATTTCTTTGGCAGCCTGCTCCATGTTCTTTTCTTCGAGAGCCTGGGCCAGCTTTCGGGTGAGTTTCGTCTTTTCGAATGATTTTCCTGCTTTGGAGAGGAGTTCATTCATTTTTTCGATATTGCGACCGAGTTGTTCCTGGCGCTTGCCGAACTGCTTCATGAGCTGGTTGTATCGCTTGAGAAAGTCCCTTTTGCTGAGTTTGCCGCGTCGGAGATCATCGAGGAGCTTCTGTTGCTTGCGCAGGAACTTCTCCAGTTGTTCGTCCTTGAGTTTGTGGGCCTGTTCCTTGAGGTCCTGGAGTTCTTCTTGGTATTCACGGATCAGGGCTTCGTCGATGTGGATTCTGGGTTGGACGATGCGCTTGATCCTCGGCTGAACAGCTCTCGCCTGGGACTGGGGAATGCGCATGGCTGCAAAGCCGACGAGGACAGCCAGCAGGACGGTCAGGGGAACCGTATCCCTGGGCCATTGAAAAGGAACGGCCTTGCGTGCGGATGCTTGGTCCATGATGTTTGCCGCGCGGCGGATTTCTGCCTCCATGAACGGTTTCTGGTCGTCCGGCGCATGTGGGAGCTCTGCGGAGAACAGGAGAGCCGAGCTGAGTGCATTGTGTAGCCCGCAGGCTGCATCGACTCTGGCGGCCAGGGCGTCGGCTGCGTCGTGGATCGTCAACCCCCAGACCACGCCGGTGGCGATCCATGACGATGCAATGAGACCAAACACCCACATGTCCGACCAGCCGAGGACCCCGGTCTTGAGGTAGTAGAGCCCAAGCATCAGGGTCACCACCGCAAGCAGACCCGTGGTGGCCGTGCGTTCGGCCACCCGCTGGAGCTTCAGCCGAAAAGCGGTTCGGCGGATGATGCGTTTGAGTCGGTCCTGTTGGCCCATGGTCACGTTCCGTTCGACACTTCAGTGGCCGTGCCGTGTGGCATCAGACGAAATGGCCTGTTTCATACATGGTACTGACGCCTGGCCAACCCACAAGTTCTGATTTTGGGCCGGCCGTGTCCTCGTGGTCGCCGATGCGTCCTGGTCCGCGATGATTCCCTCATTGAGAAATGAGCTTAGCGCATCCGTTTCTCCTTGTCGATGCCGCCGGACCCGACAACAGGATGGACGATTCGCCTTTACCAGGCAGGGCTTGTGGATACACTGTGGCTGGCACGAGGAGGTGACGACATGATGAAACGAATCCTGTCCGAATTACGAGTGCGCGTGGTCGCTCGGGGCATTGGGATCACCGGTCTGTTCGGACTGGTGATGGTGGCGGGCGCCTGCCAGGTCCAGACCACGCAGAGCAGCGGACCTACCGACAAGGCAAGGGCCGGCAAGTCGGCGCAGACAGCAAAAGCCAAGGTGCCCACCACGGCGGCGCCCAAAGGGTCGGTGACCAAGTCGTCATTTCAATACGACCCGGCCAAGGATACGGCCAACAAGGGTGGATTTGCGCTTTCGGCGTCCCATTCGCCCACCGACCCCAAAGATCGTGCCAAGAAGCCTTTCGATATCGAAGCCCTCTATAAGATGCGCTACGTGGGCTCGCCCGTGTGGTCCCCTGATGGGAGCAGGCTCCTGTTTACTTTGTCGTCGTACGACCTCAAGAAGGGCAAGACGAACCGGGAGATCTACTTGATTCGGGCTGACGGGTCCGGCCTGAGGCGGATGACCCGCTGTGCGGACACGGACACGAGTCCTCGTTGGTGGCCGGACGGCAAGTCGTTCCTGTTTCTGTCTACGAGAAACGACAAGTCGGCGCTGTGGCGTATGCCCATCGATGGCGGCGAGCCGCAGCAACTGACCACGATCTCGACGGGACCGTCCGCCCCGAAGGTGAGTCCCGACGGGAAGCACCTGGCCTTTACCTCGCGGATTTTTCCTGAGTACGGTGCCGACGATGCGAAGAACGAGGCCCTCATCAAGGATATGAAGGACAGTCCTCTCAAGGCCCATTTGGGTGACGAGTTGCTGTTTCGTCATTGGACCTTCTATCGTGACGGTAAGCGGACGCATATTTTCGCACAGAACGTGCCGGGCGACGACTGGGACGCGGCCAAGGGGCCCAAGATTGCTCCTCCCGACATTTGGGATGTGACTCCAGGTGACTTCGATTCGCCTGCCTTTTCGCTTTCAGGCGATTGGTTCGACATTTCCCCGGACGGCAAGGAGATCTGTTTCGAGAGCAATCGCCAGAGCCCTGGAGCCCGGGCCTGGGGGACTGACAAGGATCTGATCGTGGTGCCGCTCCGTGGTGGGCGTCAGGTGAACCTGACCAAGGCGAACAAGGCCTTTGACGGGTATCCCCGCTATTCGCCAGACGGGCGATACATCGCGTTCCTGCGGCAGGAGAAGCCTGGGTACGAATCCGATCTGTCCCGTCTGGCCCTCTACGACCGCAAGGCGGGAAGTATCAAGATCATGACCCCTAAATTCGACAATTGGATCGTGGACTACCGATGGGTCGAAGGAGGCAAGGCCATCATCTTCGAAGGGGCGGTCATGGCGAGGTTTCCCCTGTTTCGACTGGATATCGAGACAGGGGTGATCACAAGACTCAAGCTGCCGTCGGTGCGGGCCTTCGACGTGTCGTCCAAAGGGCGCATCGCCTTCACGTTCACCAGGGTGCACATGCCCGTCGAGTTATTCCTGGCGGATGCGGACGGATCGAATCCGAAGCGGGTGACTTTCTTCAACAAGAACCTCGTTGACCAGTATGACATCCGGCCAGCCGAAGAAACCTATGTTTCCGGGGCAGGCGGCCGCAAGGTGCACCTGTTCGTGGTCAAGCCCCACGGATTCGTCCCAGGTAAGCGGTATCCGCTCATTATCAACATCCACGGAGGGCCTCAATATCAGTGGTCGGATTCTCTTCGGGGCGACTGGCAGGTCTATCCCGGGGCCGGCTACGTGGTGGCATTCTTCAATCCGCACGGTTCCATTGGGTACGGCCAGGCCTATACGGCGGCCATCTCGAAAGATTGGGGTGGCAAGGTGTATCGAGATGTCATGGCGGTGACCGACTGGCTTTCCAAGCAGTCCTACGTGGACCCGAAGCGGATGGGGGCCATGGGTTGGTCCTACGGCGGCTATGCCGTGGGTTGGCTCGAAGGCCACACCACCAGGTTCAAGGCGCTTGCTTCCATGATGGGCCTTTATGATCTGGCTGCCTTCTACGGAGGCACCGAGGAATTGTGGTTCCCTGAATGGGACGTCGGAGGCACGCCCTGGACCAATCCTGGCGCATACAAGAAATGGTCGCCTTCCACCTATGCGTCGAAGTTTGCAACTCCCATGCTTATCATTACGGGCGAAAAGGACTTCCGAAGTCCCTACACCCAAAGCATCGAGATGTTCACCACGTTGCGGCGTCGCAACGTCCCGGCCCGGATCATCGTCTTCCCCAACGACGGCCATTGGCCGAGTTATGTGCGCTCCATGCCGTTGTACTACGCAGCCCACCTGGACTGGTTCCACAAGTACCTGGGCGGCGGCCCCTCTCCCTGGGACATCAAAACCATGGTCCGCGGGCGCGCCTTCAAAGCGTCGGGCAAGAAGCACAAGGCGCACCGATAGACCGATCACTCGGGTAGAAGACAGATCGATGGCAAGGAGGCGCGCGCGTCGGGTCGGAGGACCACGCGGATCAGTACTGATGGATGGCTTCGCCCGTGTCCACGGCTTCGAAGTCGGAGGCATGCATCTGGCTGAACGACGACCCGAGGAGGTCGTCGTCCCATCGCGAGTCGGGCGCGCCGCTGATGTACATGTCGCTTCCCGTGTCGGCCACCACGATGCCGTATTTCTTCATGGCTCGTAGGATGACCTGCATGTGGGCATCGAACGACGACAGGTCGAAATTGGCCTTGAGCCTCAGGCGGAGTCCCATGGGGGGACAGGTCGGATCCGATCCGCATCGTCCATCCGAATGCGTTGCCGGGTGCATGTAGGCTTTTTGGAGCTGAGAAACGGTGACCCGGATGGCGTGGTTGATGACGCCCTGGACGTAGACCTCTTCGTATCGGATCAGTCCGGGCAGGATGGCCAGGCCCGCCGCGTCGGCGCTCGTCCAGTCGTCCGGTCGGACCTCGTTTTGGTCCAGGTGCCAGATGGCCCCAGACCCGGCGGTCCAAGAGTTGTCGGGTTGGAGATGGGCGTCGTACAGTTCATACAGGATGCACGATCCCTGGCGCACCACGAGGACGTGTCGGTCACCATCACCCTGAGGCCCCCCCTCGATGAGGGCGTCCGGAGGAATGGGGTAAGGGCCCGGGTCGCTTTCGTCCGCCCATTGAAAGGTTACGTCTACCATGGCTTGGTCGTCGGGTACGACCGTATAGGGAATGCCGTTGGGCGCGCCGTCCCAGACGGTGCCGAAGTCGGGATGCAGGTGCGTGTCTCCACCGATGCTGGTGATGTAGTCGTTGCTCCTGGCATGCACAGGCAGTTGGTCGATCGCCGTGTTCCACATGTTGTCGGCCGGAAACAGGTTGCAGCCTCCCAAGGTCGGGCTCTGGCCCTGCCCGCCATCGTTTTGGCCGCTGTCCTGGGCCACCTGGCCGTCGTGGGAGGCGCCGTCTGCCACCTGGCCGTCGCCCTGATGGTTCGCATCGGACGAAACGGCCGCATCCACGGCATTGTGGGAATCATCGTCGCTGCAGCCCAGGGACAGGGTCAGCATGGCGACGAAGGCGATGAGACTGCGATCGAAAAGATTCCGCTTGGACAACTTGAATCCTCCTTGATGATGCCTCATGGCGATCCTTATGGGTCTGTCACCCAGTTGCAACAAACCACACACCACAGTATATCTCGAAGGATCGTGTCTTTCTAGAGGATTGATATGAACACGATTCCGGTTAGCAAGGTGCTGGTCGGTCATCTGTTGGTTGGGTCATGTGATCATGGTCGGAGACTGGATCGAATATGATATTCCCTTGTGGCGACCGCCTTCGGAGGCGTCTTCCCTGCTCATCCAGGCCTCTTTGGGTTGCTCGCACAATCGCTGCACTTTCTGCCACATGTACAAGACGAAGCAATTTCGGGTTCGGCCCGAAGCCGAGGTGTTTGCAGACCTCGATCGGGCGGCGGAGGCCATCGGCCCGTCGGTGCGACGCATTTTTCTGGCGGACGGCGACGCCTTGGTGCTGCCCACGGACAGGATGCTGGCCATTTTGGAGCGTTGCTTCGACCGGTTCGAGCATCTCGAGCGGGTGACCTGCTACGCGACCCCGCAGAATGTGCTCCACAAGACCGACGACGACCTCGCCCGGATTCGTCGGGCCGGTCTGACCATGCTTTACTACGGCGTGGAGTCGGGTGACGACCTTGTGCTCGACGAGATCCACAAGGGGGCGACTGCCGAGGAGATCGCACAGGGGGCCGCCAAGGCGCATGCCGCGGGTCTGGTTTTGTCGGCCACGGTCCTGCTGGGCCTGGCCGGGCGGGATTCGAGCCGGCGCCACGCTGCAAACACGGGATGGCTGTTGAGTCGGATGCAGCCCGAGTACGCCGCCGCCCTGACCATCACTGAACCGGACGAGGCCGAATGGCAGTGGCTCGGGGTCGAACCTCCTGATCGAGTTGGCGTCAACGAAAAGTGGCACGAGATGTCGCCTTGGGATATCGTCGCAGAGTTGCGCGAGTTGTTGGCCAACATGGATATGACCGATTGTGTGTTTCGGTCGAACCACGCATCGAACTACCTGGCGCTTTCGGGCCATCTACCCACGGACAAGCTGTCGTTGCTCGATGCCGTGGATCGAATTCTTCGTAAGCGTGACCCTCGGTTTCTGCGTCCGGAATCCTGGCGGGGCCTGTAGGTCGCAGGTGGGGTGAGCGATCACGCCTGAAGCGACCGCCTCGGCCCTGTGAGCCTCGATGGCACTCGGTACGGAACAACCGCAGTCGGTTCTGAATAGCAAGTTGGATGTGGGGCCCTGGTGGAGACTGAATTCCGATCTTCGTTTGGCTACTGACAGAGGCGGATCCGGGCGATTTTGAGGTGGCTGCCGCTGCCCCAGGCCCAACCGGCGTCTCCATTGGAGAAGTCCGTCATGTCCGTCTGCTGGGTGAAGTCCACCGCGAGGTCTTCGGGCCCCATGAGGATGGCGCCGTTCGGATCCAGCAACACCAGCTTGACCGTGCTCGATGATTTCCAAAACGCGAGGAAGTTGGAGCCGTATGGGACCAAGTGTGCGTTCGTTTCTTCGATGCCCGCCGTGTCCGTGAGCCAATGGATGGCGCCCACGTTTGTGCCCAAAACTTTGACCAGGGCCACGTCGTGACTTTGCCGCGAGTTGTTCGAGACGAAGGTGAGCCAAAATCCACCCTGGATCGTGGTCAGGCCGCCGAGTTCCGCATCGCTGCTCCCCGAGCAGTTTCCTGATGGCTCGGCATGGATGGCGGCGGAATCGTGATGGTACAAGATCGCCTTTTGTGGATAACAATCCGATAGACACACGGGGCGAAATGTCGCACCGTCATAGCCGAACTCGTGACGTGGAGGGTCGACGATCCGTCCACCCAGGCAACCTTCGCGGTTCCGTTGGACAGGCTGGCCAAGATAGGCGGCGTATTTCGCGAAAAGTATCCGCCGGCTCTGCTGTTCACCGAGGCCGGCGAGACATCCACGTCGGTGACCGTGAGCCGTCCGGCCAGGGTCGAGGGACATGTGCCGCCGTCGGGGCGCACCTGTGCGTCGTGTTGCAGTTGTCCGTCAGTGATTGTATTGGCATCTTGATCGACATCCTTTAGCGTCCTATTCGCACCGTATAAGGACGATTCTCAAACAGAACCCGAGGCGTCCAGGTTTGGTTTTTGAGGGTCCTGAGGAGTGCTATCGTTTTTGTTTGGTTCGTTGGAGATGGAGGAAGGGAAGCCAATCGGGCCGCGGAAGGTGAAACGAACGCTGCAGATCGGTGTCTGGGTGCAGAATCTGATAGTGGCACCACGAAGGGCCGCCGTCGGGCGTCCGCCACAGATGGAGCGAATTGCCTCGGCACACGTTCCACTTCGAACAGGTGGCACAGGCGCCCTGTTTCGTCCAGGAGCGATTGCGGAAGAGTCGATAGCCCTGTTCCCAGACGTCTATGAAGTCATCGTGGAGCACGTTGCCCTGGTTCATCCAGGTGGGCAGATTCGGGCAGGCAGCGATGGCTCCGTCCGCCATGAGTCCGGCGATGTTGATACCGGCGCGGCAGAAGTAGGGTGAGTCTCGCACACGGCTCTCCCAGTCCCATCCCAAGAACCCTTCTTCGCTCAGGTTGACGGGAAATCCTTCGGCCTGTCCGATGGCGCGCAGCCTGGCCACGTTTTCGATGAGCCTGGCGAGTTGCGCGTCGGTCAACAGGAGTTCCGGGTCGTTTTTGGCTCGGCCCGCCGGGAAGATGTTGAAGATGCGCCAGGCATGGGCCCCCAAGTCTTTCACGATGCGGTAGGTCTCGTCGAGTTGTTCGAGGCTTTTCGGTGTGGCACAGGTGATGGCCTCGACGAAGGGTACTCCGGCTTCGAGCAGGTTTTCGATGCCACGGCAGGCTCGTTCGAAAGCACCGTCTCGGTTTCGGAGCCAATCGTGTGTTTCCTTTGGACCGTCGAGAGAGACCACGATATTGTCCACATGGGCCTCGGCGAGTCGTTTCGCCATGGGTTTGCTGACCGAGATACCATTGGTGACCATGCCGAGACGAAAGCCGAGCCTGGCCGCTATTTTCAGGACGTCGAAGAGGTCCGGTCGGACGAGCGGTTCACCGCCGGTGACCACCAGAACGATGTCTTGCGCCGAATAGACCGAGGCAATCCGTTCGAGGGTCTGGGTGACTACCTGGGCGGGCAGGCCTGGATGGCTGTCCTTGCTGCAGTCGGAACCGCAGTGGCGGCAATTCAGGTTGCATTGTCTGGTGGCTTCCCAAAATAGGTAGAGCAGGTCGTGGAGGTCGGATTCCAAATTCTGGTACAGACCCCATTTCGTGTCCTGAATAAAGGACTGCAGAGAGGCAAACATGGAAGCGGTCGACTACTGGTTCGTTGCGTCGGAGACGAGGCGAACGTCCACGTCCACATCGGCGGGCACCGAACCTGGCGCCACATGAGTAGTGGCCTTCTGGAATTCGCCGCCGTTTGCTGGACCATCGGTGTCCGTGACTACCAGGTCGAACCCTTGGTCATTCGCGTCCGTCGCCATCGTTTCATAGGTATCGATGGAGTAGTCGCCGTTGTCGTCGGTCGTGGCGCAGGCCGAACCCTCCGAGGGGGCTTTGGCGCAGACCTCCAGACCCCGCACGGCCTGTTGGTTGTGGGTGACACGACCGCGGACGAGTCGCGTTATGTTCATTCCCTGGGACACGCCGTAGCAGGCCGCGATCACGAGCGATGTCCCTGCGGAGAGACCTGCCGCCATGAGTCGTTTGATCCAGTGCACCCTGTTCGCCATGTCGTCCCTCCTTGTGCAAACGATGCGACCGTTTCAGATCTGTCACATATGGCCCAACAATCTCTGTTAGCGTATTGTTTATGTCTGAGGCCGTCAAGCATGCCGTTTTTTGGTATGCTCCGCATCCATAGCTCTTGCATGAAACAGCTCGATGTTTTGGACGCCAACTGGTATTTTTTGAATTTGGTGGGAAAACACTATCCAAGAGTAGAGGAGTCTGTTTTCGTAAACCATATGCCTGACCGGGGGCAGGACATTGGTCCGAAAGCCTGCTCGTCACTTTCTGCCCTCAGACCACCTGACAAGACAAGGACCAAGATAATGAGGACACGACGAAATCACAGACGATTCTTTCGGCACCAGTCTGCCGCAATGGGGCTGTCTCCCAGAGCGCTGGCATTTTTTGTGGTCGCAGCACTGTTCTTTTCCGCAAAACCTGGTCTGGCCCAGACTTTCACGGATCCCGATCCGGATGACCAGTACTCTCATTCGGTGGAGGTCTCGACCCTCGACGAGCTGCGGACCGCAGTGGAAAACGCCCAGCCCGACACCATCATCTGGCTGGCCGATGGTCGATACGGAGAGGGGGGCACCCAGTCGGTGGACTTCTCCAATGAGACGGGAGGCAGACTCAAAATCAAGGCCCACAACCCGGGAGCGGTGTTCTTCGATTTCAAGGTCATGCTCTACGGGGACCGGTTCGTCATCGACGGCGTGACATGGGATCACTACGCCGACTACGAAGAACACAGTTGGCAACTCGTGATCATGGACAGCGACTGCAAGGTGCTGCGTTGCAAATGGGACGATGCACCAGCCTCTCAATGGCTACGGATGTATATCCGAGCCTTCAGGCTCGAAGTCGCCTACAACGAATTCGCCAACAAGCTGAACAATCTGGAACTTTCCGGCGGAGCCATGATCGCGTCGTTCCACTCGCAGGAATACAACGACGGAGTCCCCTACGCCCATCACATCCACCACAACTATGTCCACAACATTCCCAGAGGCAGGGAGAGCAACGGCTACGACGTGGCTTTTTTCTACAACGACGACGAAAACTCGAGCACCTACGACTTTCTCTGGAAAGGCGTCGATACCGAAATCGTCTACGAGTACAACCTGTTCGACAGTGTCTACGGTGACGGGGAAAACCCCTCCATGAAAGTCAACGGGATGATCGTCCGCTACAACACGTACATCAACTACGGTGCCCACGTCAGCGGCCGTTACACGGAACGGAGTTGGATCTACGGCAACACGTTCCTGGGCAACGAAGGCGGCCCCAACACCATCGCCATCATTTTTGCCGGAGCAGGCAACAAGGTCTTCAACAACTATATCGACGGCACGGGAACGGACGACACGAAGGTCGGGATCCAACTGTTCAACGGGGACACGAACGGCTACCATCTTCAGCCCACGGGAGTGCTCGTGGCCTTCAACACCGTGATCAACTGCCGTTACGGAATTCGGTTCATGGACTACTACGACGACGAACGATCCAGCCTCCAACCCATCGATTCGGTGTTTGCCAACAATCTGCTGCTCACCACCGAAGAGGCGGTCCGTATCCAGACACCCTACGGCCCTACCGACAACCTCTGGGAAGGTAACATGTTCACTGGGGACGGAGGCGACAGGGCCGACGAAATGACGCAGATCGCGGATGGAGGACTCAGTGAGCTGGCAAACGGCCTGTCGGTCCCCGAGTTGGACAGCCCGGTGCTGGGGGCCGCAGTGGGCGACTACCCGGATGTCACCGAAGACGTCCAGCACCAGACCCGCCCGGATCCCAAGTCCGTGGGAGCCTGCGAAGTTCGGGGGCCGCACGTGAAAAACCCGGTCCTTACGCCGCAAGACGTGGGTCCGAACGCCTACCCAGGCCCGGCCCTGGAATGCCCAGAAGGCCGGGCCGACTGCAATGGCGATCCCGACGACGGATGCGAAATCGACCTTCTGTCCAACTCAAAGCATTGTGGCGACTGTGAGACGTCTTGTGACAACGGGCAGACATGCAGCAATGGAATCTGTCAGGACAGGACCGACGGAGGCACGAGTGACGCGCAATCAGGGCCTGAAACGGACGCAGGGGCGGAAAACGACTCCGGCTCCCAGGAAGGTGAAAGTGAGACGTCGGGCTGCAACTGTCGAGCCAGCAGTGGGGGGCCGGATTGGGTGGTGATGCTCCTGTTGCTCGTGCTCGGCGTGATACTCACAGAAGCGAAAAGCAGGAAGAGTCGCTGAAATCACGGCCAATTGGGATTGGCGGGCAGAGAACCCGATGCCTCGGCATTCCCGTTTTCGACATAGTCGTCGGTCGGTTCACCATACCGAAAATCGACAAGAGCGCTGTTGCCGCCGAAAAGCCTGTTGTTCGTGATATGCAGGGAATGCACGTATTCGGGATGTTCTCCACAAAAGAACATGATGGTCGCTTCCACATCGTTGTCTTCTACCGTAATGCCCGACTTGTTTGCATATCCATACGCATCGATCCAGGACATCAAAATGCCATGCGACATGTCAGGAGACTGATCCGGACCTCGGTGGGGCCCTTGAGCCATATCATTATCGTGGATCGAAATGTTTTCGATGTCTACGGCAGCCTCGCTGGACACGGCAATCCCATAGATCGTCCTGCGGATGAAGTTACCATACACTTCCATGTTGCTCGATCCATCCATGTAGATTCCGGGAATACCGGGGTACAGATCATCACCCCGATCCAGCCGGTCCTGGGTCTTGTCCGGAAAATCATGGATGTAGTTGTTCCTGATAATCCCGTTGTAGGATTGTCCCTTGGCGTCGATTCCCTCTTTGTTGCCCTGCTGGACCTCATTTCCCTCGACAACGAAGTCATGAGCCGTATGGAGCGAAATCGCCTCCTGTGACGCAAACAAGCGGGAACCGTACACAGCATTGGTTCCCTGGTTCGGATAGACGATATGGTTGTTGCGAATGACAAAATCGTGGCAGTAGTCTCCATAGGCTCCGTACACGTAGATACCCGAGCTATTCGTATCGTCTGTCCTGCAGCCTTCGATTGTGAAATGGTGAGCCTCCGAGAAAATGAAAAAGCCATAAAACCCCCCGTGCCGTATCTCGATATCGTAGATATCGAAAAAGGCCTTCCCCTCCGCCTGAAAGGCACCCTCCCATTCCGGCGTGTTTCCCTCGTCATCGATAATTACGACATCTCCTGGATTGGCCGCAATGGTGATGTGGG
>JAGGXR010000046.1 GCA_021162935.1 Deltaproteobacteria bacterium | reverse complement strand
CGAGCGACAGGGGTTGACCGATGTTCTTCTTGTTCGCGATGGGCCAGGCGGCCCGCGATCACGGGGTACTTCCGAAACGAGATGTCGAGCTTGTGCGAGTCTCGTGGGCTGGTGAGCCCTGCGGGTCATCGACTCCGTCGCTAATCAATCATCTGGGCGATCATTCCAGCACGTGGGCGATCATCCCAGTGGGAAGTCAGCCCAGAGTGGCGAGAGCCTGGCGCAGGTCTGCGAGGATGTCGTCGATGTGCTCGCAGCCCACCGACAAACGGACCAGGCCGTCGGTGATCCCGGCGGCGATCCGATCCTCTGGCTTCATGGAGGCATGGGTCATGCTCGCAGGATGCTGGATCAGGCTCTCGATGCCTCCCAGCGACACGGCCAGGGTGGCAAGCTGCACGTGGTCGAGTACTTTCTTGCCCGCAGCAAGGCCCCCCTTCAGCCCGAAGGAGATGAGCGCGCCGGGGCCCTCCATTTGCTTGCGGCCGAGTTCGTACTGGGGGTGGTCTTCGAGGCCTGGGTAGCGGACCCATTCCACCGCTGGATGCTCGTCGAGGAATTTGGCCACCACCATGGCGTTTTCCTGGGACCGCAGGACGCGCAGTTCCAGGCTCTTGACTCCTCGCAGGACGAGCCAGGACTGGTGCGGGTCCATGGTGCCGCCCAGGAGCCTGAGGACAGCGGCGATCTTTTTGTGGGTTTCCTCGGTCTTGGGCACGATCATGCCGGCCACCACGTCCGAGTGCCCGTTGATGAATTTCGTCATGCTGTGGATCACGACGTCGGTTCCCAGGGCGATGGGATGCTGCAGAATCGGGCTGGCGAAGGTGTTGTCCACGACGAGCAGGGCGCCGTGTTCGTGAGCGATTTTGGCACAGGCCGCGATGTCCGTGATGGAAATGGTCGGGTTGGCAGGCGTCTCCACGTAAAGCACCTTGGTGTTGGGGCGAAAGGCTGCGCGGACCTCGTCCAGGTCGGCGGTGTTCACGAAGGACGATTCGATGCCGAATCGGGAAAAATGGGTCTCCACCACGACCCGGGAGGGACCATAAACCGAGGACGTGCCCACCATATGCTCACCCTTGCTCAGCAGGGCCAGAAGCGATGTGGTCACTGCCGCCATGCCCGTGGCCGTGGCCAGACCGCCGAACCCGCCTTCGAGAGCGGCAATGTTGGCCTCCAGCATGGCGGTGGTCGGGTTGCCCATCCTCGTGTAGATGTAGCCGGGTTCCGTGCCGGCGAACCGTGCGGCGCCCTGGTCGACAGACGCGAACGCAAAGGTCGATGACTGGTAGATGGGGGGGGCGACGGCTCCAGTTTGTGGATCGATGTGTTGGCCTTCGTGGATGACCTTGGTGGCCATTTTCCGGGAACCTGAAGAAGTGCTCATGACAGCCTCCGTTTTTTGGTGTGGGCGTCCCGCGTTCGGCTGATCGGCCAAGCGTGGAGTCCGATTCGTATTTTTCTGCCTCATAATGCCGATAGAAGCGTTTGTCCAGTCCTACAGGGCGAAGTGGCAAGATGGGCATCGATGAGGATGTCTGAGCGGGAGAGGAGTGAGGTCGGCTATGGTGCTTCGTAGGCCCCGATGGCTGGCGGGTCTTGGTAGCAGTGACCGTCCATGTCACCAGTGATCAACGGTGAACTGGCAGCTCCGGCTCCGGCTGCAGGGCTCGATGTGGTGATGTGGAAATCTTCAGATGAGGGATCGGCGAAAGCGGGATCCTGGCCGTAGATCCCCTGGTTTTCGGTCACGGGTAGGCCGTCCGGTTGAGATTGGCCTGGGTTGTCGTGCGCGTACCAGAGGTTTGCCGTGAAGGTGAAGGTGTCGCCAGCCGTGTTCGGACCGATGTTGATGAAGGCGTGGAGCTGCGATCGATCGAAATAAAAGATGTTGTTCTCCACCAGGTTGTCCTTGCATGGCTCGAACGTATACGAGCCCGAGGATGTGGTTTCTTGGAGGATCCGCAGGATCCAACGATCCGGGTCCACGATGGTGTTGTGGGCCGCCACGCAGTCCACGCAGCCTACGAAGGCCAGGGCGGCGGTCGAACCTTCGATCACGTTGGCCAGCACCCGGATGTCTCGCGCTTCGGCATTCGGCTGCGTTTCTGAAAGCGGGGGACGAAAGTACTGGAATCCGGTGGATCCGCCCATGTTTACGGCTCGGACGCCCGCATGGACCATCTTGTTCCAGCGGATCTCCACGTCCTCGGTGCCGCCCTTGTTTTGCACTGCGTTGGCCGACAGATCATGCATGAAGTTGCGTGCGATGAGTCCATGGTGGCACCCCACCTCGTCGATTGCGCTGCCTGATGCGTTGCCCCCGCAGTGCGTGATCTCGCTGTCCAGGACGAAGAAGTGGTTGAGGCCGGAGAGCTTGAGACAATCCTGGTTCCCGTCGCCGCCAACGTCGTGCAGGAAGAGATTTCTGAAGATGATGTGGTGGGTGGCCTGAGGGTCGGACATGTCGCCACCGTCGTCGCAGTTGATTCCATTGTCGTCGGAGTTCGCCATTTCGAGATCATGGATCACGAGGTACGACGTGTTCGACAGATGCATCGCTTCGCCATGGCCCGTTGCGTCGATGATCGGCTCGTTCTCGCCCTGGGCGCCGCCGATCCAGATGAGTGCATTCTGGCTGCCTGCCAGGTTGCTGATGGAGATACCTCCTGGGTACGTTCCTTGATGGACGATCACCGAGGTCCCGGGCACCGCATCTTGGACCGCGCGTTCGATGGTGGCATACGGGTTCGAGCGGGTTCCGTTGCCGTTCGTATCACTGCCCGTGGTGGCCACGTGGACCTCGGCGGTGGGCGTCTTGCCGTCTTCGAACGTGGTGATGGTCCCGCACTGTGGATTCGGGTTGCCGCCGTCGCTCGTTTGGCCGTCCATCGTTCCGTCCTGTCCCGTTCCGCTGTCTCCTATCCGACTGTCCGATGTTTGGGCATCGTTTGCCGCGTCCTGGACGGCTGCATCGTTCGATCCTGAACCGGAGTCGTCGCCACAACCAGAAAGGATCAGGAGAAACAAGCCGAGACCGGCCAGGAACGCCGGCATGAACCGAGAGAGAATTCGAGTGCCGTCGCTTTTCATGATCATCGTCTCCTTACTTGTGTTCGCTGTCCCAGCGACCAATCCTCTCATGAGCGAGTGCTGGGAGACGAAAACGAGCCTATCATCGTCTCCCAAATCTGTCATGGGATCTCTCAAATCTGTCATGGGATCTCCCAAATTTCTGTCGTGCGATCTCACATATTTGTCGTGGGCCGCGATCCCCCTGCTTCGAGACGGGCACGGGCACGTTGGGTCACCGATAGGTGTTGAGGCGATCGCGATGGCCGAATCTGTTGGGACGAACCACGCGATGTCTCAAGATTCGGCCGGGCTGGATGTGTTTGCCCGTCCGGAAGTCGGACAGGTGGAACGACATCATGGCTGCGCCCCAGTCCTGGTAGAACTCGATTCGGATGGGGTAGGCGCCTTTGGCGAGTCGGATGAGACAAGAGTCGGATTCCATGGGGTGATTGCTCCACAGGTCGAGAATTTTTTCCTTGCCGATCCACATACGGCTTCCGTCATCGGAGCCGAGGCTGATTTCGTAGAGGCCCGGCTTGGTGATGAACGCCAGTCCCGTGATCCGGGCGGAGAAATCGTTGGCCTTGCCGCATGGTTTCTGTAGGACGTTGCCCCATGACCTCGTGGTTCGGCAGGCCGGGCCATCGAGGTGCTGGTTGGGAAAGTATTCGGCACGCAACGCCGGCCCGGTGGATCTAAGGGGAAGCTGGATCGGTCGCGTCGAAAGATGGACGAGCATGGTTCGTATCATGTCCTGTCGAGAGACATGGAACACGAAGTACGAATATCCGATGCTTGCCACTGGTTCCAAACGTCGGAGCCATCGATATTGAGTGGGACCATAGACGCCAGCGAGGTGGCTACCCGACACGACCCATCGTCCTGGCCGTGCCTTGCCCGGATTCAGGTTGCGTCGCGACATGTGGTGACGCCGCAGGTATTCATCGACCAGATCCTTGTCCTGGCCCCAGTCCAGGTTCGAGTCTGCAAGAATGTGAAAGGCATGGAGCCGGTTGGGGACCAGTAGGTTGAAGTAGGGCAAAAAGTGGGGGTAGTAGGAGAGGCTGGAAAGCGCCACGAGACCGAGTAGGCCCCAGCGACCTACGCGAATGGTGCCTGGCAGGGGCGAAATGGCCCTGTGTCCCGTCGGCATTGGCGGTCCAATTGATTCAAGAGAAGCCGTGACGGCCGTGGTTCTCTTTGCCCAGAGTCTTGCGATGAAGATGTGCAGGAGCACGATGAGCGGAAGAAGATAGCGGACGCCGATCTGGGCCGTGCAGAATCCCACGAAGTAGATCAAGAACAGAGCTGCCGGCACAAGGGGCACCAGGTCCCGGCGGCCGATCGGCGGACCGCGACGTTTCCAGGCCGCCAGAATCGCAATGAGGAGCAGGGCCCAGACCGCCAGGGGAACTTTGTAGACGAGCACCACCAGAAAATAGATTGCGAATCCATGGCTGGAGGTTCGGTCGAGCATGACGATGCGGCCCCGACCCGAATGGCTTGCGTTGATGCCGAAGGTGAAGTCCAGGGCGTCGAGGTAGGCTCCAGGGAGCATCCTGGGCAGAGGACGTACGACGTGTTGCAGCTTGGACATGAACCTGCTGTGGTACCGACGGGCGCCCCAGGATTTGAACGTGCCCCGAAAGGAGTAGGCGCCGTTCCATACCGTCCAGGTCACCACGAGAAATACAATGGGCGCCAAAGACAGGCGTAGGACACGCAGCGCCATGGAACGTGCCCTTGGGGTCCGCGTCGATTCATTGATTTGTGCCGCAGTGATTTGTGCCGCAGTGCTGTTCTGGCCCGTCGTTTTCGTGCGATGTTTCCATTTCAGGGCGATCCAGATCATGAGCACCGAGGGAAAGAGAAGGACGGCTGTGAACTTGGAGGCCTGGGCAAGACCACAGGCGACCGCAGACAACAGGATCCAGGCCAGCCGGTCGTTTTTGAGATAGCGCAGGAGGCCGTAGATGGTCATCACCACGAACAGAGCAAGGAAAATGTCGTTGGTGACCCAGCGGGAGTGTGCCAGTACCGTGGGTGAGCTGGCATATAGTATCAAAGCGGCGAGGCCGGCCTTTTTCCCGTAGAGCCTGGCGGCGAATGCAAAGATGAATGCGCCGAGCAGGACGCCGGCCAGGATGTTCGGCATTCTGGCGGCCAGCAGTTTGGGCCCTCGTGGAGGCAGGCGTTTGCCGCAATGGACAAAGGTCTTGCAGACCCATGCGTTGACTTGGTTGATGGCCATGCGGGACATGCTAGCCGGCACCTCACCCCTACGGACGAGCATTTCCATGCCGTAGGCGTAATGGTCAGGCTCGTCGACGGTGGCGTTCTTGTGCCGCACGCTCGTGACGAGCAGCGCGCCGAACAGGACGAGGACCAAGCCGCCCCACAGTTCGATGGCGTGGCGCGACAGCCATGTCGGTTTTGGGTCATGCATTTCGACTCAGATTCATATCAGCACTGCAGGGGTGGAAGCAACCGTTGAAAGTCATGCGGCAGTGGGTCTATCCTCTCGGGTTGGTGCCCTGTTGGCAATCCCGGTTCGCGATTACCAATTGCGGAGCGAGCCAAGTGGTGGTATCCTTCTTTGAAAATGGTTGTCGGATTGATGTTCGTTGATGGGGATGAACAAAATTTGCTTCTGGTACGTCCATCCTGTTGATGGTCGACAGTTTCATTCGATGGAAGGAGTCGACGATGAAGAAAGTTCTGGCTGCGATGACGCTGGCTCTGGCGCTCGGCGCAGGGACCTACCAGGCGAAGGCCGATGGCTGTTACTTGTGCGAAGGCGGAGGCTATGCGCGCTATCGGGGCTCCGACACCTTCGCCAAGAGAAAGGCTGCCCTCAAGAAGTGCAAGTGCAAGGTCACAGGGACGACGTCGTCCTGCTCGAATCCCAAGTGCACCGTGACGGTGATGGGTCTGAACATGAATCCGCTTTTGAGCCGCCTCAATCGGATCGGGCTGGACCTGGACTCCTGTTCTTGATGCTTTGCGGCATTTGAGGTTCGGTCGCTTTCCGTTTCCTGCCTGACATCGACCTTTCCGCTTCGGTGACGCGTCGGTTTTCATCGGCGCGATTCGTCCGTGAAAAACCGTTCATTTCGTGACCCGCGGTCCATTTCGAGGGCGCGTGGAACGCATCCATTCGGTCGATTCTCTTTACCTGGAGCCAAATCCAGGGCATAACGGCACCTGTCGGCTTATCCGCGTCCAGCCGGGCCGCTCACGCCATGCATCGCTTGTCGATATGCGTGGACAGGGCTGCAAGCCTTCTCTCGACACGGTGGGACCGAAATCGAGGAGAGCGTCGTTGAAGGTCTGTCCCAAGTGCAAGCGAAGGTTTCCTGACGAGGCCCAGCATTGTCCGCACGACGGTGCCTTGCTGGTCAGCGACGACCCCTACCTGGGCACGGTCCTTTCGGGAACATATCGCCTGGACCGGATTCTCGGCGAAGGCGGGATGGGACGGGTTTACGAGGCGCGACATGAACGTCTCAAGAAGCGATATGCGGTCAAGATCCTCAAGCCCGAGTTCAACATGCAGCGTGAGGCACTGCTCCGGTTCGAGCGCGAGGCGCAGACGGCGGGCGAGTTGGGCCACGTCAACATTTTGGAGGTCGTGGATTTCAACCACACACCCGAGGGGGTCTACTATATCGTGACCGAGTTTTTGGATGGGCGGAGCCTGGGCGCCGTCCTCAAGAAGGACGGTCCCATGGGCATGGAGCGGGCCATTCCGATCCTGCACCAGATCTGCCGAGCCCTCGCAGCCGCCCATGCACACGGTATCGTGCATCGCGACCTCAAGCCCGAGAACGTCTTCCTTACTCGGGGATTTGATACCGATGATTTCATCAAGATTTTGGATTTTGGCATTTCCAAGGTTCGAACCGCGGAGTCGCAGCTCACCCAGACAGGGCAGATCATCGGGACTCCTGCCTACATGGCACCCGAACAGGCCGAGGGACGGGCGGACCTGGATCACAGGGCCGACATCTATTCTTTGGGCGCAATGACGTATGAGATGTTTACGGGCAAGCGCCCCTTTCAGCGTGCCACGCTCCAGGCCACGTTGGTGGCGGTGCTTAGCGAACCAAGGCCCAGACTCAGGCAGGAGAGACCGGATCTTCCAGAGGCGCTCGAAGCGATCCTCCTTCGTGCCATGGCCCGCAATCCAATTGAGCGATACCAACAGATGTCGTCATTCGATGGAGCATTGGTGGCCCTGTGGAAGGAGCATGTGAGCCCCATGGTGGAGGCGGATGTCTCCCAGTCGCTTCCCGGTGCGTCTGCTGTGTCCGATTTGATGTCGATGGCCGGCAAGGACCATGCTGGGCCGTCAGGCGGCGGGCCTGATGGATCCGGTGGAGCGCCTTCTTCAGGGGCCATGGCCGCAGCGGGAGGAGTCGGGCCGGCTGCGTCGCGAGGATCTGGCCCCGTGGCTGGGGCGCGAGGATCTGGCCCGGTGGCTGGGACGCGAGGATCTGGCCCGGTGGCTGGGGCGCCGAACGAGTCTGCGGCGATCACGAGTCCCGTCTCGGCGCGTGGGAATCAGGCCGGGGTGCCGGGGCGGCCCGCCGCTGTCCAGGTCAGTTCGCCGTGGTCCTCGCCCGGAAGGTCTGCCCGTGCCGGGCGCTCGAAGCAGGTCTCTGGTTCCGGAGCCGGTCGCGCCTGGCTGTTGGGGATCGTCGCCGCTGTCCTATTGGGCGGGATTGGGACGCTTGGCTACTTGGCGTACGAACGGAGTTGGTTCGGCACCGGTTCGTCCAAGGGCAAGGTTTCCGCTTCCCGGAAGTCTGCGTCGGATGACGGGACCAAGGGTGGGCCGGCGGCATCTGTCCATTCGGCCGCTGCCACACACCCGGCAGGTATGGTGTTGATCCATGGCGGCAGCTTCATGATGGGACGGAACTCAGGTGGCCTCAAGCTGGAGCGTCCGGCTCACCGAATGATCGTGGGTGATTTCTACCTGGATGTGGCCGAGGTTTCGAATCGTCAGTACGCTGCCTATCGGTCTCGTCATGCCGACAGGGTCCGCAGTCCTTGGCCCGGAGGCAGTCCGCCTGCCGATGGGCTCGACCTGCCGGTGACGAACGTGACCTGGAAGGAGGCGGATGCCTACTGTCGTTCGGTTCCTGGGCGCAGGCTGCCCACCGAGGTAGAGTGGGAGTATGCGGTTCGTTCCGGGGACCACAAGCAGAACCTCTATCCATGGGGAGCCTCGTTCGATTTTGACAAGGTCGTCACGTCTGTGGGCGCTGCTGCAACGAAACATCTCGTCCCCGTTCGGTCTGGTACGCCATATGGCGGCCTGTATCACATTTTGGGCAATGCCTGGGAATGGACCGGATCCCGCTATCGACCCTATCCGGGCAGTAAGGCCGAAGACACGGACGAAACCCTCTACATCATGCGGGGTGGCGGCGCCGAGAGCACGAAGTCGAGCGAGGTGACGGCCACGTTTCGGGCCTTCGACTATCCGAACAGGCGGCCCGATGGCAAGCGTGCCGCCAGCAAGTATTTGGGATTTCGCTGTGCGGAGGATGCTCCCTCTGGGGGGGGCTCGGCCATTCCCTAAGGAGGCTGGTCAGAATCAATCTGCCACCTGGAACGCCGATCCATCCCGCCTGGCTTTGTCGCTCCTCGGTTGCGTACCACCTAACCAATCGATTCCAAGGGGGCTGTTTCGGTTCGGATGCCCGATGCGGACCATGGTTTCCCTTTGTGGGTTGAATGCGTCCATGGTGGGTTGAATGCGTCCATGTGTTGGTGCGTCGTTGAGAGTGTGCCCCCTAGAACCACGAAGTTGACTCTGGGTGGCAGTGCCGATAGCATCGCCAGTGATTTCGGTCACGCATTGCAATGGATGGGTGGTGCCTCTGGCTTGGGGAGGTGCCGACGGACATGATGGGAGCGACGATGTCTGGTCGTTGTGGATGGCGAGGGTTTTGGATACTGGCTGTTGTGGCGCTGTCGAGTTCGGTGGGCGCCATGCCGCCACCTGGTTTGACCCAGGTGCCGCATCATCACAAGCGTCCGCGTTATCGGCCCAGTCCACGCGCACGATCGAGTCGGGCCGTCTCACACTATCGATTCCTTGCCATGGAACATGACGTGGAGAGTTCGGTGACCGGTTTGACCGACATGATCAAGCGGGCGGCGCAGACCACCGGACTGGCGACCCAATTCCGCCTCCTGTCGGGTGCCATGCGGAGTCAGGGGATACGGATCACGAGCCGGGAGCGTGGTCTCCAGGTTCTCGGAGTCCGGGACGTGACCGTCGTGGGTAACAGGCAAGGGAAGCCGGATGCCGATGCTCGCATCGACGGAGATGACTTTTGGGTCCTCGGGCACTTCGTCCTGCCGGTTCAGCTTTGTTGCCGACCCGACAAGGCGAAATACCTCGTGCAGGTGTTTGGTTTCAATGCCTTCGGTTCCTTCGGAAAAGTGGCCTCTTTGTCGATCACCAGGCGGTATCGTTGGACCAGCAAAACGGACATGGTCCTTCCTGTGGCCGTGGCGGTCAACGGGGCCGGCCTGACGCCTGGGGACTATGCGGTGCGCCTCGCTTTCGTCGTGGATGCCAAGAGTCGGGTCACCAAGGAACGATGGGCCCAGTTCACCGTGTCCAAGGTGGATCGACGGATCACGGTCGGAAGCATCAACGGGAATCTTCAAAAATCCCCGAGGGATGTTTCGGTCAAGGCCTGGCTCGATCACAGTGCATCGGGCAAGGACAAGGGCGTTGTGAAGGTGAAGTTTGCAGTGGATCCCCGCATCTATCGGGCCGGCTTGAAGGCTGTGATCGAGACCATGGTTTGCTTTGCCCCGGATTCGAGCGGCGATTGTGCCACGATGTTTCGGTACATGGTGCCGGTCAAGCGGGGGTGGAATCGTTTTGGTTCGCCCTCGCTGACTGGGGTGGACCTTTCGTTTACCGCCTCTGTCAGGCGGACGTCCGATGTCCTGGTGACCATAGCCTTTCCTGGCCGGGGCAAGGTTTTGTGGTCGGGTACCAGGCTCACGCGGCGTGTGGGCGAGGGGTGGTGGCGATGAGCATCATGGATCGGCGCATGACGAAGAGTCTGGTCCGTTGGGTGACCGCGATGGTCGCTTTGTTCGTTGTTGGCTTGGCCGCTGGCCCTGCCCGGGCGCAGTCTTCATCCAAGAAGAGGTTCGTGCGTGCGCAGTGGAAGCGGATCCAGGTGCAACGAAGACGGCTTATCAAAAAATGGGTTCAGGCGCAGAACGACCTCCAGAAGGCACAATGGAATGTGTTCTACCTGCGGGCCGAGTATGAGTACAGACGGCGACACGGTGCAGGCGGGGGCCAAGCGGCGCGACCGCCGGCCAGGCCGACTGGGGCGTCGCGGCATCCCACGGGGATCGGGGCATTCACGCAGACGGGCATGACTCGGGTGAGCATGTCCATCGAGCCGCCCCTGATAGCGGCGGTTCCAGGGCCGACCCATCCCGTGGTCGCCACGGCCATTCGATTCAATTCGAACGGTCGCAGGCCGGAAACGGTGACCAGGCGAGTCCCGAACGTGACCCCAGGTCGACTCTGGGCTTGGATCGAGGTTCGCTTTGCGCCTGGGGTTTCGGGCGGCGTGTTCGGGGTCAAGCTGGCTCTGACCCGTGGCAGGACCGCCATGCGAGCCTGGCCGGAGAAGAAATTTAGGATCACGGGCAGGAGTCTCTACGTGCCGATCAAGGTCGGCTCGTTCGGGGTGCCGGCGGGACGTTATGACCTGTGGGTGCGCGTGTTCATCGGCAACCGGAACAGCTACCAGCATGAGATCGTGACCATCTATCCGACTCGCGTGCAACCGCAGGGCCAGCAGCTTGGCCCTGGGCATTTGGGTGCCCCATAGCGATCAGCGTTTTTGGGGAAGTAAGCTGCTTTCCATAGGAACTGGCCTTGCCTGCCAGGTATTCGGTAGCCTGTCCAAATGGAGGAAGAGATGAGGGAATCGTAGGTTGTTCTCCCGACCATTTGCCGTCACGTGGTCACCCATGTGGCGGGAATTGCGCCGTCACGTGGTCACGTTCGTTGGTCGAGAATTCGACCTCACATCGCGGTCTGAGCCTCGTTCTTCGTGAGGCGGCGGACGAAGAAGGAGGCGATGGTCTGGAGGAGATGCCTTCGGATGGCGCGGCCCTTGATGCTGTGCTTCTTTCCTGGGTAGTAGAGCATGTCGAAGTGGATACCGTGGCGCTCGAAGGACTCGATGAGTTGCAGGCTGTTGCGCAGCAGCACGTTGTCGTCGGCCATGCCCTGGATGAGCATGAGGTGGGTGGTGAGCCGGTCGGCGATGGGCAGCGGATCGGCGTTCTGGTAGACCTTTTCGTTCGAGGATGGCAGCCCCAGGTACCGTTCAGTATACGCCGTGTCGTAGAGGTGCCAGTCGGCAAGGGGCGCAACGGCCAGCCCGGCAGCGAACAGACGCTGGGTCTTGAGTAGCGTCATGACGGTCAGAAATCCTCCGTAGCTCCAGCCCCAAATACCCATCCGCTTGGCATCCACGTAGGGCAGGTGGGCCAGGTAGGCCGCAGCCCGGCGTACGTCCTCCACATCCACCACACCGAATTTCTTGTAGAGCTTCGTTTCGAACGCCTTGCCTCGGTGTCCTGTGCCCCGGCCGTCGAAGGCGAGCACCACGAAGCCGTGGTCTGCCAGGAATTGGTGCCACAAGACGGACGAGCGCCAGCGCCTGGCAGCCACCTGGCCGTGCGGCCCTCCGTACGTGTAGATCACCGCCGGGTACCGGCGTTTCACATCGAAGTGGTTGGGCAGAAACACGAGGCCGTTCAGTTTCGTGCCGTCGTCTGCTCGAATGGTGATCGTTTGAGGACAGTGGATCTTGAGGTTCTTGAGTCGGGGCGACGGGTTGTCATCCAGGACCGCAGAGACGGCTGCCCTTTCCTTGGATCCGCGCTCAGATACGGAGAAAACCCGCACCTGGGGCGGGATCATCAGGTCCGAGAATCGGTCCACGAAGGCGGTGCCCGTGCGATTCATTTTGACCTGGTGCCATCCGGGCCTGGTGGTCAACCTGGTCGGTGCTCCTCCTGCAAGAGGAAAGAAAAATAGCTGTCTTTGGCGACCTCGATCTGTGCTGACCGTGGCCAGGACGCCCTTGGGGCCGGCCGACTGCACGTCGTCGACGATCATGTTCTTCGGGCTGAGGGCCCGGATCGGCTTTCCAGTCCAGTCATAGAGCCACAGCCGTTTGACGCCGGTTTTCTCGGTGGACCAGACGAATCCCTTATCTGTAATGGGGCGAAAGTCGTGGTGGAGATTGATGTAGCGCAGGTCCTTGTCTGTGAGCAGGACACTCGTCTTGCGGTTCTTCGGATTCCACAGTTTGAGTTCGAGTCGTTTCTGGTCGCGGCTGAGCACCTGATAGGTCAGACCGTGTTTCGTCCAGTCAACCCGAGCCAAGTAGATGTCCGGGTTCGAGCCCAGGTCCATCTTCGTGGTCCGGTGGGTCTTGAGGTTCAGGACCGACAGGGTCACCGTTGCGTTCGGTTTGCCTGCGGCCGGATAGCGTTGCTTGATGACGGTGACCGCCTTCTTGCCATACTGGGGTCGCAGGACCACCGGCACCTTGGATTCATCCACCGTGGCGTAGGCAATCATGGCCCCGTCTTTGGACCACCAGAATCCTCGGTATCGTTCCAGTTCTTCCTGGGCCACGAACTCGGCCATGCCATTGTGGATCGTGGTGCTCCCGGTTTTGGTGAGACGCTGGATTTTCTTGGTGGCAAGGTTCATCAGCCACAGGTCCGACTTGCGCACGAACGCCACCATGGTGCCGTCGGCAGACGGCGTCGGGTCCATCTCGCCCGCCGGTTTGGGGAACAGGTCCGAGATTTTTCCAGTGGTGAGGTCGTAGCGATACACGTGTCCCGCCACCGGAAGGAGCACTCCCTTGCCCGCCTTGTCCAGGATGAACGATGTGATGCCCAGGTGTCGCACCCGTTTGCGCTCCATGGCGGACTTTTGGGCTTCGGTCAGCTTGGCTCTGTGCTTGGTCACCTCTTTGGCGGTCACGAGCAGAGTCGCCTTGCCCTTGGCGAACTTCCACAGGTCGAGCACCTTGGCGTCCTCCTTGCTCGGTTTCGAAAAGAGCAGGAAAGTGCCGTCGTGGGACCAGGCGAACCTGGTGGGGGGCGTGCCGAAGAGTGACGTCTTGGCGAAGAGGTCCTTGACCGTGATGCGCCCAGGTTGTTCGTGGGGCTGGACGAACAGACTCGCCGTTCTTTGTCCCTTCGTCTGCTTGCCCTGCCCGGCGCCGGGTGCCTGCTTGTTTGCGCAGCCTATCGGAACCACTGTCAGGGCAACGGCGATCACCACGGCCCGGTAAAGGGCCGAGACGCACGATGGCAGCCGCGATGGCCCATGAGAATCGGTTCGTGACGTTCGTTTTCCTGTGATGGTCATGTGTGTCCTCGATGTGTCGGTTTTCGATGTGTTTCGACGCGCATGTTAGCCAAAAGGAGGCAAAAGGAAATACCAGGAAAACGGGCGCCCCATCCGTCTGCCGGGTCGCGACGATCAGACGATCAATGGGTCGATGAAGGGTTGTGCCGCAGCGATCCGGGCTTCCAGACTCGCAAAAAGGCGGAGACCGCGTCGCTCCACGAGGCGTTGCGGGCGAGGACCTTGGACCGTGGCTGGCCACGCAGGGCGCGGGCAAGATTTTCGAGGATCGGTTTGTGTGATTCGTGGCCGGCCGAGTCGATGCCGCCCGCCCAGACGAGCGGCGACTGAACCAGTGCGGCCAGGGTCGACACGTCGCCAAGGACGAGCATGCCGGGCGCCACCAAGCCAGGCAGCGCGAACAGGGACCGGTCCAGATCGGCCTGGAGGCTAGGGAGCCCGTCGAGAACGAGAACAGCGTCGATGTGGTCGCCCAAGGCCGCGGCGGTCACGGCATAGACACCGCAAAGCGGCCCCTGCCCCAGGAGCCCGATCGGGATGCGGTGAGCCGCCTTTATGGCCTGTCGGGTGGACGTTTCGGGCCCGGGGCGCGGCAGATCGGCCCTGTTGTCTGACGGTCCGTCTGCACGCAGTCGTCGCCTCAGGGCCTGTGCCGCGGCAAGGGTGAGTCGGACCCGCAGCCCGTAGAGGCTGTCGCCGGAGATGAGCAGATACGAGGCGGGAAGAAAGTCTTCGATGGAGCGATACCGCTCCACGTTCTTGAAACTGTGTCTCAGGCCGTACTGGACGCGCCGCAGGCCCTGGGCGAGACCCAGGCCGGGAAGGTCTAAGGCCAGGACGGCGATGCCCTTCGAGGCGAGTTGAAAGGCCGAGACCGCCTCGCGGCTGCCCCCGTCGGGGATGATGACGACACCCCCTTTCGGGTGCCGGGGCAGGATGATCAGGGCGGGTAGGCGCCATTGGGACCCCACGGCCAGGACGGCTCGACGTACTTGGACGTGGGCAAATGTCCGAGAAGACTCGTTCGAATCGACGATACTTGCTTCGGGCACAGGACGGTCCAGTCGGAGCAATCTTCTGAGTGCGGCAATCCGTTGGGCCCGTGTCAGGGAACTCTGCGCCCTGGCCTCGCGCAGGGTGGCACGAGCAACGTCGAGCAGCGTAGGGCGATCCGGGACGCGTTTGGCACGAAGTTGTCGCACCGACAGGGCAAGACTCGTGGTGCAGGCGGTGGGGTGCATGGACCATGTCTTCGAAAAGAATTGGAGCGCCGCATTTTGTCGCGGATGCGGATATCCGTGGGGACCGGCGTCCTGGAACAAAGTGATGTGGTTGGACGCGCCGTACATGGCGAAAATGCGTTGGGCTCGCCCCACGGAAAGGGCGGCCTGCAAGGCTGGAAAGATGTCGTCTCTGCGCCCTGCGCCCACCAGGATCGGCCTGGGCGCCACCAGGGCCAGGAGGGTGGGGAAGTCGGCGATGGTGATGAGTCCGGCTGGAAACTGTTCGGCATCGCCGCCGCCGAAGTTACCGAAGTCCTTCCACGTGCTCACCGCAGAGACGACGGCGGCAGCAGAGATGCGCTCGTCCAGTGCTGCCAGATACAAGGACGCCGTTCCGCCGCCCGATGACCCGGTGACGCCGATGCGCTTGCGATCGATTCCGGGCAGGGACCAGAGCAGGTCCAGCAGGCGCACGTCTTCGCCATAGATGATTCGAGCGGCGCTGCTGCCAGCGAGCACGTTCCACAGCCCCATGTTGTGGTTGTTTTCCTTGTGGGCCAGACCAAACTGGCGCCGGCTGCCGTAGCCCAGGGTGTCCACGGCGAGCACCGCGATGCCAGAGGCGGCCAGGCAGGCGTCCAGACTTCGGGCATCGAATCGGAGCATGCCGTGTTGGTAGTGACCCAGGAGGTGGAGGACCGCCGGCACGTTGCGCCTGTTCGATCTGCGTCGTCCATGGGTCAGGTTCAGGCCGCCCGGTCGATAGAGCAGGGCGGAGATGTCCATGCCCGAGATGCCGCGAATCAGCAGTTTGTCCACGACGAAACCCTTGCCGCGCACCGTTCCACGGACTCGCCACATGGGCGGTGATGCCGATGCCGTGGAGGCGCCGGGCAGGTCCAGAGCCTTACGCAGGCGGCGCCTTGCTTCGGTCGCTTTGCTCTTCCAATCATCGAGGGAGGAGGCCATCTCGGCCGTTCGACAACGGACCCTGTCCAAGAGCCTTGAGACGAAGGTCCTGACCTGGTGCGCAGCAGGCCCGGACGGACCATGGTCTGCCCAGGAGCGCCATTGCGTGGCGTGCTCCTTGGGAACCAGGGCCACCGCGTCCATCTCTCTGGCCCTGGCGCCAATCGTGACAGTGATTTTCCTGGTCCTGCTTTCGACCCGTCCGCATCGATGCCAGACCGGGGCTCTGCGTGGCGGGTAGGTTGTGCTGCCGACGGACACCCTGCCCGTGTTCTGGCCCTTGACCCAGACGTCGTAGGCCCCTGGTTCTGGGAGTTGGACGTTGGCTGCCAGGGGGCGCCCGAATCGGGAACCTGCCGCCGTGGCCCAGGATCGCCGTCCATCCACCACCGGGTTCACCCGCCAGTGGGACGCCTCGTATCGGAAGGGCCGCTGGCCAGCGATGAGATCGGCAGGAGACAGGATCAGGGCCGGCTCGTCGTAGACCGCCACGATGTGCCCGGCGCCTCGCAGTACGGGCGCAGAATCGGCCGCCGGCACGGTGAAGGTCCATCGCACCTGTCGCTTCGATCCAATGGGCATGGGCCCGTACCAGAAGCCTCGTTGGTTGTGGTCCACCACCGACTGGTACGAGTGGGGATGGGCCGGGTAGCGTGGGTCGCGTCCCGCAAGGAAGTCGATGACCGCCACGAATCGTCCTGAGGCATGGCTGAGGTTGTGCATCGTGACCGGCCCAGCGAGGATGCGATTCGGCCGAGAGTAGTGCCACAGACCAGCGGTCAAGGGAAACCTGGTTGGACAGAGCCCGTGGAACCGAATTCGAGGCGGTAGGCCCTGCACGTCGAAAGTGAACCAGTCGCCCTGGACGTGACAGCGGTTCGTGGCCGGCCTGTGCGGCGATGCACAGGCTGACATGGAACCTGCGACACAGACAGCGGTTACGAACAGAGCGGCCCAGAAAGAGGACCACGGTTGCATCTGTGTCGGGATTTTCGCGCGTGCCATGGATGGTCCTTGGTTCCTGGTCGGTGGTTCCTGGTTTTAGGGTCTGCGGTTTCCTGGTTCGTTGTTCTCCGGGATCACCTGCGTCGAGATGCCTTTTGTCGTGACGTCGTTTTTGCGGTTCCTTGGGTTCTTCTGGTTCCTGCCTACTTGGTGGTCGTGTGGGTCGCGGGTCGGGATTTTTCTTTTGCCGACCTGGCGAGCCTCGATGTCGGTTTTGCGAGTCTTCCAGTCCGACCTTTCAGTCTCATTGTCGGGGTGGCCTGTCCCGCTGCAGGATGCAACCCGTTTGTCGGCTCGGTCATTGCGAAGCGCTGCTTCCACAGGGCCAGCAGGCCAGCGTCTGGTCGCTCCACGAGGCGCAGGTTGCGCCAGCGCAGGTAGCGGGCGAGGCCTTTTTGAGGCACGGCCGTCAGGCGCCAGACTTTGAGGTCGGGCCCCTTCTTGTCGTACAGGATGACGGCGAAGGGATGCACGATCCGAATGGCGTATTTTTGTGCGAGTTTGCCCACCTGTTTCCAGATGCGGGCATTGTTCAGGCGCAGGAGCATGGCCACCGGGCGATGGAACTGTGGCATTGGGCTCGGTTTGTAGCGCGGCCTCGGCACCGGACGGTGTGCGGCGCGGTACAGAATCGCCACGAACGGATTGGTTCTGGGAGGCTTTGGCATCCTGGGGCGCCAAAAGAGGCTCCTTGCCCGCTGTCTCGCAGCCGCGGCACTCATGGGAATGCTGTAGGTGCGGCCGTAGTCGCGGTCCAAGTACCAGAGGTCCTCGAACCGCGGATGGATGGTCTTGTGGAACAGGACGAAGGTCCGTGGGCTGATGAATCCGTGGGCGATCCGACAGAACGTGATCTCGTGCCGATGCGAATGGTACGGATAGATGAGCGAGCCGCTCTTGACCCTGCTTTCGTGATACGGTGCCCAGGCTGCTTTGGCCTGATAGCGCAGCAGGACCAGGGCGCCCAGCGCCACCACGAGGGCGGGAACCATGGGGGCGAGCCGCCTCGGTCGGGTGATCCACTTCTTCCACGGCACCTTGGCAAGCCCACCGTGGAACAGGACCGCCAGGTCGGCCGTGGCCATGGGGAAGAAGCCTGCGTAGTAGTAGGCGCGATAGTTGTGCCAGTTGATCTCGTTGGGAAACTTCATGTTGTGGAGGAACTGGGCCGCTGCAAAAGCCAGCGGAATGACCGTGCGTGCGGGCAGGGGCCCGAAGAGCATGCGAATCGGCAGGATCGCCAGCCATAACAGTCCGAGCGAGTACTGCGGCTTGGTGAACATGAACTGGACGATCTTGGTCTTGTAGTGTTTGAAGAACGAATGGGAAAGTCCGCCGCCGGACCGTACTGAAAAGGCCGACGTCAGGTCGTGCCAGGCCCCGACGTGCTTTGTGTACCAGATGTGGAACCCGAGGGTCGCAAGCGGGATGAGGCTCCACAGAACGAGGGCCACCCAGGGTCGCTTCTTGTCCGCCGGCACCGCGGCCGTGGGCGCGAGCCCGATGGTCACGGCTGCGAGTGCAGCCGCCATCAGGGGCAGGCGCACCTGCTGGCCGAAGTGGAGCTTCGTCTTGAGCGCCTCATAGGCGACCAGCCCGACCAGAAGGGTCACGCCCAGTCCCGTCAGCCCGGACGGCACGATGCGCGCGCCCAGCTTGCGTCCCGGCAGGGTCGTGGCCGCGCGTCCGCCCAGATACAGGGCCATGAAGAAGGCAATCGGGTAGGGTGGCCAGTCGGTCAGCCCGGCGAGCGCCACGCTCGCCAGCGCCAACGCCGCGTATCGACGCTTGCCCTGCTCCATCCAGAGCACGAGTCCGCCCGCGGCCAGCATGGAATAGAGCAGCCCCGGCGTCTCGTGATCGATGAGCTGACAGAAAATGAGATTCTGCGGCAGCAGCACGAACACCGCCGCCGCCAGCAGCGCCGCCGGCCAGTTCCACAATCGGCCCACGACCCAGAACAGCGCCAGGATAGCCGCGAACGTGAACAGCACCGGCACCATCCGGATGACCCATTCGTGTTGGCCGAACAGAGCGAAGCCAACCGCTAGGTAGGGGTGTACGAGCATGGGATGGTGCAGGTAGTACGTCTTGGCGGGAGGCGGTGCCTGGCCCGAATACATCGCCGGGGTCAGCACGTGGTGGCGCAGCAGCGTCCTGGCGCAGCAGCCGTGGAACCCGGCGTGGAATCCATAGTGGCCCCATGCGAATGGCGCCGCGATGCCCCACAGGGCCGTGGCCCAGTACCACACGATCACGATCCCAAGGCCCGCCCATATCCACCAGGCTGGCCGCCTCTTTGGCCGTGCAATCGCCGGTGGTTTGGCACCTCGCCCTTTCGCGTCCTCAGTCGTAGACGATGCCTCGGTCTGGGCCGCAGACGAAGCGCCGTCTTTGCCCTTCTCGTCCTCGACCGCCGGAATCGTGGCCGCTCGGCTCACGTCCACGTCAAGTGCAGGTGACGCTTCAGCCTCGACCGCTGCAATGGTGGCCGCTCGACTTGTCTCGTCGTCGGTCGAAGGTGGTGTCTCGTCTCGGGCCATGATTCGCCGTTGCCTCGGTTCTCGTCGAGCCGGCCAGGGCCAGCTAGAGTCGCCATGGACTTAGCGACTTATACAGCAGGACGCCCCGCGGCGGTAGGACGAAAAACATCGCCCCGCGGTGGCCGCCCCATCCCATGAACTGCATCCAGTGGTTCATGGCGCGAGACTTTTGCCGCAACTGGGAGGGTGGAGACCTGCCCATCATTGGTTTTCGATGTGTTCGTCCGCTGCCGTGATCGGTTCGGTGCGCTGAATCCACGAGAGATTCTGCTTGGCTTGGCTGGCTGACTCGATGGCTTCATCGACGAACGGCTTGACAACAGGCCCGACCACACCGTAGCAACGAAGGGCTTTGGGTGACCACGATGTGTTTGGGCGCGGTCGACCGACGATGCTCGGCGGTCGGTGGACCCGCCTCGCTGGGTCGGCGGTCGCGCTGGGTTGGCGGTCGCCGGTCGGCGGAAGGTCCACCGGTCGCCGGTCGTGCTTCGTTGGGTCGGTGCGTTGTTTGCTGTGGTGGCTGGACCGGTTTGCGTGAGGTGTGCATGAAGATTTCGATTCTGGTGCCTGCGTACATGGAGGAGGCGACCATCGGGGCCATTTTGGAGCGTATCGATGCGCTCGATCTGTCCGCCATGGGCGTCGAGAAGGAAGTGATCGTGTGCGACGACGGTTCCACGGACGGCACGGCGGATGTGGTGTCGAAGTTCGAACCCAACAGTTGCCAGGTGATCCTCGTGCGGCATCCGGTCAACCGGGGCAAGGGAGCGGCGATTCGAACGGCGCTCACCGAGGCCACGGGCGATGTGTGCATCGTTCAGGATGCAGACCTCGAGTACGACGTGGAGGACTATCCGACGCTCATCGAACCGTTTTTGGATGGCAAGGCGGACGTGGTGTTTGGGTCGCGGTTCCTCAAGCGCGCGCATCCAACCGGCATGCGTATGGCGAATTTTTTGGCGAACAAAATTTTGACCCTGGCGGCGAACCGGCTGTTTGGGCATCACATCACGGACGAGGCCACCTGTTTCAAGGTGTTCCGAACGCCGATTCTCAAGGACATGAACCTACAATGCACCGGGTTCGAGTTCTGCCCCGAGGTGGTGAGTAAACTCGGGGTGCGTCACATCGACGTGTTCGAGGTGCCCATCGAGTACCGGGCCCGCGACGTGGAGTCGGGCAAGAAGGTGCGCTGGACCGACGGGGTCGAGGCCATCTCGGTGATGCTCAAGATCAAGTCCGCAGACCTGCTTTCCAAGGTGCTGTCCCCGCGTCTGCTGACTCGGTTGAGTGCGTTTCGACGCCCGGGCCGACGCAAGGACGACTGATTTGGTCTTCCGTGCGACGGACCAGAAGCACTCTGGCCTTTTTCCCTTCCAACGTTGTGGTTCATGGCAAGCGAAGGCCCTGCCACCGCTTTCGGATGGCGTCCTCTATTTCCCCTATTTCCTCTATCTCCCTTATGTCCTTGGACGGTACTCCCACTTGGTGACCCGAATGGCGGCCACGAGCAGAAACAGGATGGTCTGTCCCAGTAAGACGATGACAGAGGTGGTCGCAGAGACGTTGGGGCGGGGCAGAATCTTGTTCAGTGCTCCGGCTGGGGGCAGGAGGCCGGCCAGATTTCTCAGGTGGAACACCGGTGAGATGGTCTGGGCTGCTCCTGGAATCGCATAGATGGCGAGGTCCAGGATCGCCATGGCCACCAGGGCCGTGACCACGGCGTGGCGTGGATAGAGGGCGCCCGCTGCCAAGGCTAGGGCGATATGGACCAGAGCGGACAGGGTGATGGCGAGGGCGAGTTTTCCGGCGGGAACCGGCGAGCCCACCAAGGCCGATCCTACGACAATGAGAAGGAGGGCGGCAGGGATCACAAGAAGGCTCGATGCCAGGAACTTGCCCATGGGTAGGGCCCAGCGCGGTTGCGGCCTGGTCCAGAAGTAGACGGCGCTGCCGCGGCTCACTTCTTCGGCCACGCCACCGTAGGCGACCAGTACCGCCACGAGGGAAAGCAGCGTGTCCGTCCAGGCGCGCATCATGGCCACCTGTGCTTCGTGGTCCAGGGTCGTTCCGGTGGCCGATGCAATGGCGATTCCGATGTAAGGGAGGGCCAGCAGGATCATCGAACCATAGAGCACCTTGCCACGGCTGGCTCGGATGAACCCGAGCCGGGCTGCGTGTAGGGTGGCGTTCCATGCGCCTGGAATGGGCCGATCCATGTCACACTCCCGTGGCGCTTCGGTTCGTGAGGTACCGAAACACGGCTTCGAGGTTGTCGTCTGGTGACGTGATGGCGTCCACCTGGAGCGATTGGTCCACGACGGTCTGCATGAGTTCGGTGTAGCAGGCATCGGGCTTGTCCGTCTCCAGGGTCAGGCTCTGTTCGCCCACGGTCACCGACCGGACCGACTCCTGCGCGGTCATGGCCACGGCCAGCGTTCTGGGTTCGCGACAGGCGATTTCAATGCGGTGCGGATGCTCGTCGATGAGGTCCCGCAAGCCGTGGATGTCGCCGGTGGCGAGCACCTGCCCCTTGTACAGGAGCACGATCTGATGGGTGACCGCTTCCACCTCGTGCAGGATGTGGCTGGACACCAGGATCGTCTTGCCTTGGCGGCCCAGTTCCCGCACGAGTTCCATGATGTGCGCTCGGACCACCGGGTCGCAGCCGGTCAAGGGTTCGTCCAAAATGATGAGGTCCGGGTCGTGCGCCACGGCCTGGGCCAGCTTGATCCGCTGCCGCATCCCCTTGGAGTAGGTACGGATTCGGCGGTCCGCCGCCTGTTCCATGGTGACCTTGGCAATGGCTTCGTCCGCCGCCTTGTCGCCCTGCTGTGCGTTCATGCCGGACATGCGGCAGCAGAGCCGCACGAACTCACGGCCGGTCAGTTCATCCCACGTGCCGTCGTGCTCCGGGCTGTAACCGATGCGGGCCATCACTGCCAGGTTGTTCCACACAGGAGCGCCGAAGAGCGAGACCTCGCCCGCGCTGGGGCGAAGCTGGCCAGTGAGCAGGCGCATGAACGTGGTCTTGCCCGCGCCGTTGGGACCGAGCAGGCCCACCACGCCGCCGGTGATCTGCAGGTCCACGTTCAAGATGCCTGCGACCTGTCCGTACCACTTGGACAGGTTCTCTGCTTTGACAGGGATGCTCATGCTTTCGTCTGCCAGCGGGTCACGCGCCACGCCACGATGCCGACTCCAGCCGCGACGTAGGCCGCCATGGCCGTAAGTCCGGTGAACCAATATGAAGAAGTCATCTGCTTGACCTTCATGAATCCAAATGAAAATGCCTTGATGGAGCCGTCGATGGACATGGCCATGTACTGCTTGTTTCCCGTTGCGTGGGCCACGATGCCGACCACGGCGCCCACCACCAGAAAGAACAGGGCCCACAGGATCCGGGCGATGCCGCGTCGTTCGGTCAGAGCGCTGAGCGCCACCGCCGGGACCCCCATGACCAAGCTGCCTGCCGCTACCACGATGAGCGCGCGGGCCGCGGTCATCAGGGGCACGCGCAGAGGCTCGATGGTCGGCGACATGGCGATGCGCATGGACCCGAGCAGGATAGCCGGCACCAGGGCGAGGATGGCGATGACCAGGGTCGTGGGCAGGATCTTGCCCAGAATGTAATCGGTCTTGGTCACCGGACGGCTGAAGTAGAAGTGGAAGGATCCGCCCCGCAGATCGTCGGACACGGCCGGACCGGCCACGATCAGGGCGATGAAGAATCCAATGGTCGTGATCGTCACGATCACCGCGCTCGCCACGTAACGGTCCGCCTGGAGGAGCTTGTCCAAGTGTTTGAAGTGCATCGCACCCAAGCCGGCCTTGGTCTTGACGTCCTGGGCCCGCATGGCCATGTAGAGCATCACCCCGTAGATGGACGTGATCCCGAGGGTCAAACCGGCGAGCCATTTGAGCCATTTGGACTTGCGCGCCTGGTTCAGCCCCGCGAGCGTGATGGTCCAGGCGCGACTGGACAAGGACCTGGGGCCGTCGTAGGGATGATAGCGCAGATCTCTGATTTCAGCGTCCATCATGCATGCTCCCGGTCCTGGCCCGCAGAGGGCGCCTTGGTTTTTGGTTCGGAATCAACCTTTGGGGTTGAACCAGCCGCTGTTTCGGCTTCGGCACCCTGACCTGGATTTTGTTCGAGGGCTACCGTGCCGCCCGACTCGTCCGTAACCGGCCTCGTGGACGGACCATGCTCGTCGAGGTGGGGCACGTTCGGCGACGAAGAAGCGGTCTGGGACGGCAACGTCGGTTGTCCCGACATCCCAGACCGATCGGGTTGGCCGTCCCTTCCACCGACGTGACGGTCCCTTCCACCGACGTGGCCGTCCCTTCCACCGACGTGGCCGTCCGGCCCATGGACCTGCGCGCCTGGTCCATCGACCTGCGTGCCTGGCTCACCGACCTGCGTGTCTGGTCCATTCACATGGTCGGTCAGCTCGTCGTGGCCCACTGCCTCCATGAATGCGTCCTGGAGGCTGCGCCGATAGGGCGCCATGTGCCGCACCTGGAGTCCAGCCGCAAGCGCGGTCTCCAGGATGAGCCTCGTGGTCGTTTTGGGAGGCAGGCCGATGAACAGGGTGCGGTCCTTCCTTTGTACCTGGCACGCCACTGCCTCCAGGGCCAGGGCGAGCGCTTCTTCTTGATTCGCCTTGGGTCGCACCTGCCACAGCCCTTCGTGGCCCTGGCGCATCGTGTTCAACGTGGTCGAGCGCACGAGCTTGCCGCCGTCGAGCAGGAGCACGTGGTCACAGACCCGTTCCACGTCCGGCAGCAGATGGGTGGACAGAACGAACGACAAGCCGCGACGATCCGGCAGCGAGGCGATCAGGTCCAGCATGGCGTCCCGGCCCTCCGGGTCCAACCCGTTTGTGGGTTCGTCCAGGAGCAGGAACTTCGGGTCGTGCACGAGCGCCGCCGCGAGCTTGACCCGCTGACGCTGGCCCGTAGAATAGGAATCCACGAGTTGGTAGCGCTTGTCCTCGAGGCCTACGAAGTTGAGCGCCTCGTGCGACCTGCGCAGCGCCTGCGTTGGGGGCAGGCCGCAAAGTCGGCCCGCGTACGAGCACATCTCTACTGCGGTCATCCCCGGCAGGTACACGTCGCGTTCGGGCATGTAGCCCACCTGGGCCCGCACCACCCTCGGATCCTTCTTCGTGGATTGGCCCAGCACCGTCACCGTGCCTGCCTCGAATTCGAGGAGGCCTAGCAGAACCTTGAGTAGCGTCGTCTTGCCAGCGCCGTTCGGTCCAAGCAGCCCCACGCGCCCTTCGGGCACGTCCAGGTCCACGCTTTGGAGCGCCTTGAGCGCTCCATAGGATTTGCTCAGCCCGCGCGTTTGTACCAGTGGTCCAGTCGCCATGATTCGACGATGCTACTGGTTTGTTTTTGAAAAGCAAGCGAGCAATTTCGAGCGGGTTTATCCTGTTTCGCTTTTCGCTCATTTTTTGCTCACCGAGACAGATTCCCGGGCATGCCCAGGAAAATCTGTCGATTTTTGAGGAACCTTTGTTTTTTTCCTCCGGCATTTCCACCTCACTCCCTTACGTCCCAACAGCGCTCAAAGTGCTTGGGAATCGGGAAACACTTGGATACAGTCATTTGTATTGGTATGGCGGACAGCGGAGTTGCCGATCATGCGGTCGAGTGGCGAGCCTGGTGGATGGGGCCAGCGAGCCGCGGAAGTGCTGGGCACACAAGGCGTATGGAGTCGACGTGGGGCGCGACAGATAGGAAGGCGGACGTGAGATGGCGAGACTCGACATGAATGGAAAGAGCGGGCGGTCGAGATTCAGGACTATCGATTCGGTGACAATGAGCCTATTGGGCGTGCTCGGCCTGGTGGCAGCCGGTTGTTTAGTGGATTTTCGACTGACATCTGTCTGCGGAGATGGGGTGGTCATCGGCAACGAGGGGTGCGACGACGGGAACCAAGAGGACGGGGATGGTTGCAGCACTCAATGTAAGGTGGAGAAGGGCTGGGCGTGCGCCCAAGGCAGCCCGACGGTTTGCCATACGGTGTGCGGCGATAATATGGTGGCTGGAAGTGAAGAATGCGACGGCATAGACCTCATGGGGCAGACCTGCGATGGCCTGGGCTTTGGGGATGGTGATTTGGCCTGCAGCACGAACTGCAGGTACGATACTTCGGCATGTTCCAAACAGCCAGAGTGCGGCAATGGGGTGCAGGAGCACGGTGAAGAATGCGACGGGGCAGACTTGGCGGGCGCAACGTGCGGGAGCCGAGGCTATGACGGCGGCAGCCTGGCTTGCACCGGTGGGTGTCAGTACGATGAGACAGCCTGCTACAAGTGCGGGGACGGAGAGGTGAACGGGACCGAGGTGTGCGACGGCGCAGACCTGGATGGCAACGACTGCACGACCATTGGCATGGGGTACCAGGGTGGCAGCCTGGCTTGTAACGAGACCTGCGGGTGGGACAGCACGGGGTGCACGTCGCTGACGTGGGTCACGATTCCAGGCGACACGTTTCAGATGGGGAGCACCACTGGTGACAGCAACGAGCAGCCAGTGCACAGCGTCACGGTGGCTGGGTTCGAGATGACGAAGAGCGAGGTGACGGTGGCGCAGTACGGTGCGTGCGTGACCGCTGGGTCGTGCACGGCGCCGGGTACGGACACCAATTGCAACTGGAATGACCCTGGGTATGAGGAGCATCCAGTGAACTGCGTGGACTGGAGCCAGGCTGTGGCGTTCTGCACGTGGGCGGGTGGTCGGCTGCCGAGCGAGGCAGAGTGGGAGTATGCGGCGCGGTCTGGCGGGCAGGCCATCGAGTACCCTTGGGGGAACGCCGCGGCGACGTGTAGCTATGCGGTGATGGACGATGGGAGCGGTTATGGCTGCGGCACGGGCCGGACCATGTCTGTGTGCAGCAAGCCGGCGGGCAACACCACTGCGCAAGGGCAGGGGCTCTGCGATATGGCAGGGAATGTGTTTGAGTGGGTACAGGACGACTGGCATGACGACTACAATGGCGCGCCCACTGACGGAAGCGCATGGGAGGACGGCCCTAGCGACTTGCGGGGCAATCGGGGCGGCAGTTTTGACCGCGACGCGTACTTGCTGCGCGCTGCCTACCGCGACTACGACGACCCGTCCGGCCAGTACCACTACCTCGGGTTTCGTTGTTCGAGGTGACGGGCCCCTGATCCGGCCGCGGGTAGCGGCCGGATGGTTTCCTCGTAGCCCGGGCCTTCGACCCGTCGTCATCTCATCGTGCAACGTGCATTGTGTCCGGGCCATCGATCGAAAGCCATAGGGCTTTT
>JAGGXR010000016.1 GCA_021162935.1 Deltaproteobacteria bacterium | reverse complement strand
GGTCGCTCCGAGAGAAAGAGCTGATAGGAGAAGAGCGCCTTCTTCCAGTTTTCGAGTTGTCGGTGGCACTGGCCGATGTTGAAAATGATGGAGGGATGGTGCTTGGCTTCCAGCGCTTTTCGATACTCCACCAGTGCCTCGCGAAACCGGCCTTCGCGATAGAGAACTTCGGCCCGCTTGAAATGTTTGTGTTGGAGCTGCGTGGCGGACAGACGGCCATGCGTGCCAGGGGCGCCCAGCAGCGCCGTGACCAGGATCATGGGCGGCTGGGCCGCTTCGGCACGGTTACCCTGCTCCAGCCCGCACAACGAAGCCAACAGGGCGCTGCACAGGACGGTCGAGATGGCGATTCGGCCAGCCGAGGAGGGCCCGATCGGACCCGATGAACGCCGCCGATCGGCCGATGACCTTTGCTGCCAGTCTGACGATGAAGCCTGCCTCATCAGAGACATTGCGATACCTCCAAGATTTTCGAAACGAGCATGACGTCGAATGCCTGAAGCTGTCGTGAGCTCCTCTGCGACGGTCCGTTGTCAGTCCAACCCAAGCGTCGATGCTCCCACCTTTCGATGACGGGGCCGTGGCCGATGCCTGGGTCGCGCCGGGCGAGGCCTCGGTTGGACGGGTCGCGGCTTGGTTCGAGGCCGCGTGTGTCTTGTTGCCCCGTGACGGGACGTCCTGTGTCGGTCGTGGGATCGAGCCCTCGTATTGCGGTCTTTCTCGTGTTCGTGTCCTGCGAAGACCAGTTCGACTTCCGTGCTGGCCGTTGCCACGAAGTCCTGGGTCTGCGGCGGATATCCCGTTTTCGTTGCTCGGACGTGGATCTGGGCGCCGTTGGGAGCCTGGATCGAAAAGGGAATCTCGTGTGACCGGACGGGACCAGAGCCCACCCGAACCGCGACCGTCACACCAGGTTGCTTCGATGTGAAGCTAACGGTGTGGCGTAGGGGCGAAACCGCCGGTCGCGGCGGCTGGATTTGATTCGTTGGAGCCCTGTGGTCGGTCGTGTTCGTTTGATGCGTCGCCGCACCAGTTTTGGACTTTGTTTTCTTCCAAGGATGGATGACGAGCAGGGCGACGGCGGCCAGGGTCAGGATGCCGATGGCGACGCCCATGCCGATGACCATGCCTCGTTTTGGAGGTGAGACTGCTTCGGGTTGCTGCTGGCCGCTGTTCCAGGGCCCGGTGGCCATGACGTTGGCCGGCATGCCGGCCGCTTGCTCGGCTTGTTGGTCGGCCACTTGGCTGGTGGGCCAACCAGGCGGCTGGGAATCCTGTACGGCTGCGGGAGCCACGCTTTGGTCAGGTTCGAGTCCTGCTCCCAAAAAGGAACCAGGCGAACTCTGATAGGCGATGGTGCTGGTCTGTGCGCCAGCCGTGGTCGTCGGTACGTTTGCACGGGTCGCAAGCGACGTCCCGACGATGGCCGCATCGAAGGCCTCCAACAAGGCTCCAGCGGACTGGAATCGGTCGTCCGGCTTCTTTTCCAGGCAGCGCATGATCACTTGGTAGAGAGCCGGTGGTAGATTCGGGGCCACTTCTTTGAGCGGAACAGGCGGATTCATAATATGGGCCGCCAGGATGACGGCAGCACTTGGTCCTTGAATCGGGAGGTCTGCGGACAGCATCTGGTAAAGGATGACACCCAGCGAATAGATGTCGCTGCGGGGCGAAATCTCGTCCACCTTGCCGGCGGCTTGTTCAGGCGCCATGTAGAGTGGCGTGCCCATCACCATGCCGGTGGCCGTTTTTTGCGAACTCGACAGGTCGGGCTGCAAGAGCTTGGCGATGCCGAAGTCCAGGATTTTGGGCAGCCGCTTCTTGCCTGTCCAATGGAGGAAGATGTTGGCCGGCTTGAGGTCCCGGTGCACGATACCAACCTCGTGGGCGGCATCCAACGCACCGGCGATCTGTTCGAGCAGGTCACGAGTTTCTGCAATGCTCAACGGTGCATTTTTTTCGAGATGTTCGGTCAGTTCCTCCCCATCGAGGAATTCCATGACCATGTAAAGACGCGAGTCTTCGAGCCTGCCGAAGTCGAAAATTTGGATGATGCCCGGATGATTCGCCTGATTGGCCGCGCGCGCTTCGGACATGAACCGGCTGGCCATTTCTGGGCTTGCCGATAGGTGGGGCGCCAGCACCTTGATGGCCACTTTGGTGCCGATTTCCGGGTGCTCGCCGAGGTAGACCTCACCCATTCCACCGCTGCCGATTTCTTTGATGACCCGATAGTTGCCGACCTGCGACCCGAGCAAAGGATCGTCGCTTTGTTCTTTGGGCTGTTCAGGTTCATCCATGTTTGATGCGTTTGGCACGTTCGACATCCTGTTGGAAATCCAACCGTTTCATAATGATACGACCACGATCTTCGCCGGTCAACATCATTGTGAGCTGGTCTACATGTTGTGAAACCAAAGATTGCTCTCTTCTATCGACGGACTCAGTGCCGGCGCGGCAGTGGCCTGGGAGTCATTCAATGGCGTGCATGTCCGGATGCTTCGGCCTCCGTCCTGTGTGCCGAGGCCACCCCCCAGCCATGCAATGGACCGATCCAAACGCGCCGACCGGTAGGCTACCACACGACCTGGACCGGCTGGTTCGTAGAGTTGTTGGTGCCGTCGCCGAGCTGGCCGAAGTCATTCTTTCCCCAGCACCAGACGGCCCCGTCCTGCAAAAGCGCACAGGTGTGGGTTGCACCCGCAGCCAGGGCGGACGCGGAAGAGATGCGTTGGACCTGCACTGGCTGGTTCGTCCAGTTGTTGGTGCCGTCGCCGAGCTGGCCGGAGTCATTGCGTCCCCAGCACCAGGCGGATCCGTCCTGCAAAAGCGCACAGGTGTAGTATTCACCCACTGCCAGGGCGGACGCGGAAGAGATGTCTTGGACCTGGACCGGCTGGTTCGTAAAGTTGTTGGTGCCGTCGCCGAGCTGGCCCAATTCATTGTTTCCCCAGCACCAGACGGCCCCGTTCTGCAAAAGCGCGCAGGTGTGGAGGGCACCCGCGGCCAGGGCGGACGCGGAAGAGATGCCTTGGACCTGGACCGGCTTGCTCGTATTGTTGTAGGTGCCGTCGCCGAGCTGGCCGCAGGCATTGTCTCCCCAGCACCAGACGGATCCGTTCTGCAAAAGCGCACAGGTGTGGTATCTACCCGCCGCCAGGGCGGATGCCGAAGAGATGCTTTGGACCTGCACCGGCTGGTTCCTATTGTTGTGGGTGCGGTCGCCGAGCTGGCCGAGGTGATTGCGTCCCCAGCACCAGATAAATCCGTCCTGCAAAAGCGCACAGGTATGGTATTGACCCGCCACCAGGGCGGACGCCGAAGAGATGCCTTGGACCTGCACCGGCTGGTTCGTAGAGTTGTTGGTTCCGTCGCCGAGTTGGCCGGATTCATTGAATCCCCAGCACGAGATGGATCCGTCCTGCAAAAGCGCACAGGTGTGGGCTGCACCCGCCGCCAGGGCGGACGCGGAAGAGATGCCTTGGACCTGGACCGGCTGGTTCCTAGAGTTGTGGGTGCCGTCGCCGAGCTGGCCCAACTCATTGCGTCCCCAGCACCAGACGGGTCCGTCCTGCAAGACCGCACAGGTGTGGTCTCCACCCGCAGCCAAGGACATGCAGGAGCAGTCCGCTGGACAGGCGCTAGATTCTCCCGCCTCGCAGATTCCGTTTCCGCAAAGGCCAGAGCAGTTATTGTAGTCGAAGGTGCAGTCCTCATGACAGGCGAGCTGGCCGTCACCACGCCCGAGCGATGAACATGTCGCTTCGCCTAGGTTGGTGCCGTCACATTCCTCACTGCCCACGACGATGCCGTCGCCGCAAACGGGCTCACAGATGCTTCGGATCCGTCCTGTGCAGGTCCATCCGGGTTCGATACGGCCGCAGTCTGCGCTGCAGCCGTCTCCGTCCTCTTGGTTCGCATCGTCGCATTTTTCGCCAATCTGCTTGACGCCATTGCCGCAGACGATGGTTTCCGAAGGAAGATCGTCCCAACAGCCTGCTGCTCCAAAAAGACCGATGGATGCTGCCACGAGCAGCAAAGAGGATCCGTCCAAGATTCGAATCAGCGAGTATCCTCCAGAGGCGTAGCCGACCGACCGGTTCCTGTGCAACGTGCTGGTTTTGTGCAGCATGATGGGGTCCCTTTTCTTCAGTTCCTCGGCACCCAAAAAATCGAATACAGTAAAGACAGTATAGCCCCCGTGCCACATTGGTTGCAATACTGGATTCGAGGACATTGACTTCGATTCATTGCAATGCGACTCTCGTATGAATATTTTGTATTCGTTGCAGCACCTCGGGTACGTGATTCCGCCGCAGGCGGACGCTGACTGGTTGGGCGAAGCTGGCCCTGGCCCTTCGTATCTCGACCCGGGTTCGGGCGGACCTGAGAACGACTTCACCAATCGCAATACCACGTTCATGACCTGGAATCTCATGCACATGGCGCGGATGATCAAGGATGCCGGTGGGATCCCGGCCCATGGCAATCAACGGTCGAAATGGGATGCTGGGTGCCGATTCGACCATCCCAATCCTGAGTATCGGTGAGCTTCTTGTCAGCGTTCCCGGCGATTCCGGAAGGAATCAACGTTGAGTTACATGGCATCTTGATTTGATATCAAAATCGAGAAGGATTGTGATATTCTATACAGACGTTTGGATGCAAAGTTGAGATTCTTTTTGGAGTCTGGAGCCGCCAGTTTCGGTGTTTGGGAGGGCTTCGGAGAGAAGTCGTCGGGCGCAGGGATGTCAGTCCGAAGACGAAGGTTTCGAATTCCGAAGGCGAGGTTTCCAGAGTTACATGGCGACTTCCACCGGCAAGAGTGCTGAGCATCACATCGCTTCCGGTGCACGCATTGGCCATTTTCATGTACTCAGGATGCTTGGAATGGGGGGCATGGGCGAGGTGTACCTCGCCCGGGATTTGAGGCTCGGCCGCAAAGTCGCCATCAAAATGATCCGTCGCAGGGAGCATTATTCCTCCAAGGATGAGGAGCATTTCCTGCAGGAGGCCCGGGCGACGGCTCGATTTTCCCATCCGAATATCGTGCTCATCTATGAGGCGGGCAAGTATGAAGACGACCTCTATCTTGCTCTCGAGTACCTCGACGGCGAAAACCTTCGAGAGCGGATGCGGTCTGGTCCTCTGAGCGTCTCCGAGGTGGAGAGCGTTGGGCTCGCTGTGGCTCGGGGCCTGGCCGAAGCGCACAGGAATCGCATTTTACACAAAGATATCAAGCCCGAGAACGTGTTCCTCTGTAGGGATGGCTTCATCAAGCTCGTGGATTTCGGCGTGGCCCAGGAGGTGGACGAAGCCTCCACCGTGGAACGAAATGAGCAGGGCAAGCGAGTGGTACGGGGCAGCCCTGGCTATCTCGCCCCCGAGCAATGGGGGGCGGGCCGTGCAACCACGGCGACCGACATCTGGGCCTTTGGGGTCCTGCTCTATGAAATGATCGTGGGCCATCGCCCCTACTCCGGGAGTCCCCGACGTGAGCTGTCCAAGCTGGTTCGGAGTGCCAAGCCGATTCAGCCTCCCGAGGAGTTCGACGAGATTCCTCGCGATCTCGCAGACCTCGTTCTTCACATGCTCGACAAACAGCCTTCGCAAAGGCCCACCGCCAGCGAGATTGCCGGGATTCTGGAACATGCGAGACGGAGCAAGGCGGCAGGGCGAGGGGCGGGGGCGAGCCCGTATCGGGGGCTGTTGCCATTCAACGAACGTCATGCAGACTTGTTCTTCGGTCGTGATGCCGAAATCGCCGAGTTTCTCGAAAAAATCAGGGTGCAGCCGTTGCTTCCCGTGGTGGGACCTTCGGGGGCCGGCAAGAGTTCGTTCGTGCGAGCGGGCGTCATTTCGGCGTTGCGTGAACGTGGTCGTTGGGTGGTGCTCCACATGCGCCCAGGCGCGAGGCCTTTTGTACGCCTGGCATCCCAGCTCATTTCGGGAGGCGGCACCCTCGGATCCGGGACTGAGTTTTCTCTAACGGCATCGTTGCGGAGTGGCAGCGGCAGGCATGACCTGGGAAGCGCTGACAAAAAGGAGAACGAAGGGGAGGACAGCACGCGTACCGTGGTGGATATGCCCTCAAGCAGTGATTTCGAAATCCATGCTTCGAGGGAGGCATTGGTGGCGGCACAGGGCCAGGAAGGGGTTCGTCCCGAGACGCGGGAACCGGTGGCCGTCGCCACATCGCCCGGCAGCGGTGAGAATGTGTCCGGGCGGCACGCGACATCGCTCGATTCCTGGCAGGAGACGGGACATGAGGAAGGTGCCGAGATCTCCTTGGATACATCCATGCTGGCGGTGCAGTTGGAGGAGGAGCCTGGGCTACTCGCCCTGAAGTTGCGTGATTTGGCTCATGCGACCCATTCCAACGTTTTTCTGTTCGTGGACCAGATGGAAGAACTCTACACCATGGTGCAGGACACCAACGTGCAGGAACGGTTCATGGCAGCCATGTGTCGGGCAGCGGACGACGCCTTCGACCCGGTTCGTGTGAGTTTCACGCTCCGAGACGACTTTTTGGGGCGTGCAGCCACCACGGCCGAGACGCGTGCCGCATTGAGTCAGGTGACGGTGATCCGGAGCCCTGGCCCCGATGCCCTTCGGGAGATCATCGAGAAGCCTCTGGCAGCCGTTGGCTATTCCTTCGAAGATTCCACTTTCGTGGACGACATGATCGCTGATGTACACGACGAGGCGAACAGTCTTCCCTTGCTGCAGTTTACGGCCCGAGTTCTGTGGGACAGACGGGACCAGAAGAGACGCCTCATTCTACGATCCGCCTACGAGGCCATTGGCGGCGTTGCCGGGGCGCTCGCTGACCACTCGGATGCAGTCTTGGCTGGGATGTCGGCAGACGAAATTTTCGTGGCCAAACAGCTTTTGCTCCGATTGGTGACCAAGGATGGCACCCGAAAGGTGGTTGCCCGGAAGGATCTGTTGGACAACCTGGGGCCCTTGGCCGAGGATGTTTTGGGGCGGCTGACCAAGGCAAGATTGTTGGCCGTGCGACAGCATCGCGATGGCATCCGCGCTGATGCCGATGTGGAACTGGTCCATGAATCACTCATTACGAGGTGGCGACGGCTTTCTCGCTGGATCAACGAAAGTCGCGAGGGGTTGGCCTTTGTCGAGGACCTGCGGCAGGCGGCCGAATTGTGGCACAAGAGGGGGCGTCGCTCCCAGGATGCGTGGCATGGCGATGACCTGAAGGAAGCAAGACGGACCGTGGCCAAGATGGATAGCGCCGTGCCAAGTCTCGTGTTGCAGTTTCTCGATGCCGGGATGCGGGAGGCGAATCTGCGCCGTGTTCGGCGGCGCTGGCGACGCATTTCAAGCACGACCATTTTGGTGGGGATCGCTGGCGTTTCCCTGCTGGTGGCATGGATGCTTTCTCGTCAGAAGCGGGAGGCGGACTATCAGCGCCGTCAGGCTGATTTACGTCGTGTCGAGGCGCTCAAAGAGCGGGCGGAGGCACAGCGGGAAAGTGCGCGGGCGGCCATGACCCGTGGGGCCTTTCTGAGTGCCAGGGCAAAGGTGCGTAGTTCGTTGGAGACCTTGGATTCTCCCATGGGGCGCGCGTTGTGGAGGAGGCTGTCGGGAAATCCGCTGTTGTGGCGCAAGGACCTCGGGTCGTACGTGTACAACGTTGCGTTTTCGCCTGATGGACGTACGCTTGCGGCCGGTAGCCAGGACCATTCCATTTATTTGTTGGATACGGAAACCCTATCCACGAGGTTTTTGCGCGGCCACGATGACCAGGTGATTGGGGTGGCTTTTTCGCCGAGTGGGGAAAAGATGGCTTCCTTGGACTGGGGCGGCGCGGCAATCATCTGGGACGTGGCGACCGGGACGTCCCACAAGCTTCCCGGCCGAACGGTCGAACCCAGTCCAGGCATCGTGTTTTCTCGTGATGAGCGGTTTTTATACGGTGGCGAGCCCGATGGGACCATTGCCAAGTGGGATGTCGCCGAGAAGACTCGATTGGTCCAATGGCCTGTTTGTCATGGACGGCCAGGTCATGTGTCATTCAGTGCGGACGTCCGGTACGCGTTCGTGGATTGTCTGAGGGAAAAGGCACACCTGATTGCCTTGCCGTCGATGAAGGAGGTTCGCGTCTTCAGACATCGCAAGTTGATTCCGACGTATCTCGTGATTGGGCCCAAGGCGAAGGTGGCGCTGGCGGGTCGTTCGGACCACCGGATTTCGGTTGTGGAGCTGAAGACGGGTAAGATCCGAATGACGCTTCCGGCCCGGTATACTGTGAGCCCTCCGTCCTTCAGTTTAGATGGTCGCTTCGTCGCGTACAACCGATCGGACATGTCCATCGATGTGTGGAACATCGAAACCGGCGTTCGTACGCACGCGTTTCGAAAGCACAAGGCAGCGACTTATGTTGCGAGTTTCAGCCCGGACGGGAAGCGGCTGGCGGTGAGTCGGTGGGACAAGACGGTGAGCCTATGGTCCTTGGACACGAAGGAGCGGATGCCCATCGACCGTGGCCATGGTGCACAGGTTTATGATGTGGACTGTACTAGGGACGGACGTCATCTGGCAACGGCCGGGATGGACGGAACCATTCGTGTCTGGGAGACGACTTCCGGCAGGCAGATTCGGAAGTTCTCGTGCAAGGGCTCTTCGGTCGCCGTGGCGTTTGGTCCCAAGGACAAGCTGCTCTATGGCGGGTGTGGTGCCAACGCCGTTGAGGTATGGGACTGGAAGCAGGGAATGTCCGTTCGCTCCATCCGCCACAAGGAGGGGTTGATCCAGACCATGACGGTCAGCCCAGACGGCAACCTGTTGGCCATGGGGACCAAGGTCGGAGTCGTGGTGATTTGGAACATGACCACCGGCCGGATGGAGCGACGTTTTGGATTGATGCGTCAGAAGGTGTTCTCGATTGCCTTCAGCTCGGACAGTCGATTCGTGGCGGCCGTTGGGCGGGGCCGTGCGGCCAAGGTGTGGGATATCCAAAAGGGAAAGCTCCTTCAGACTCTGACGGGGCCCAATCGTCCTATGTATGGGGTGGCGTTCAGCCGCGACGGCAAGAGTCTCTATACGACCGGGGGAGACCACAAGATCCGTGGGTGGAATTTGGCCACGGGCAAGTCGAAAGTCCTTCTGACCTATCACACCAGGGTTTACACGTTTGCGCTGCGTCCGGACGGCGTCACATTCGGTGTGCCCACAGCCGACCATACTGCTTTCATCTGGAATATGAAGACCGGTCAGAAGGTGATCTTGCGAGGACATCGCGACGAGGTCAACATTTTGCGGTTCACGCCCGACGGAAAACGCGCCGTGACCACGAGTGACGACGGCACGGTCCGTTTGTGGGACGTGGCCACCGGACGACCTCTGTGGCGGACCATCGCTATGCTGGACAAACCGATGGTCATATTGACCCACAGAGGATGGCAGAGCCTTGAAGATTCCAAGACGAAGGGCCATGGGGACCATTTGCCACAGGGCTTCGTGCATTCCAAGTGGAAGCATTTGTTGGAGGCTTCGGCCGAGTTGGGGGTTCAGTCTCCAGACGGCCGGTTGTTCTGTGTGAAGACGAAGAAGGGAACGGTCGAGGCCGTCGATACCGATGCCGACAGGATCCTGTTCCAGGTGCCCATGAACTTAGTGTCCCGGGTCGTTGCTTTGCCCTCGGGGTGCCTGGTCCTCTCGGGAACCAGAGACCCGAGCGACAAGCCCGGGAAGGCGGTCTTATTGGATCGTTCGGGGAAGCGAACCACCTTGCTTGATACGGCCACGGCCATTGCCTGGAGCCATGGGCATATCATCGTGGCATCGACGGATCGCGTGGTCCTTTTCGATGTCCAGGGGCACAGGCAGACAACGAGGCCTGGTGTCAAGGGTGTGACGGCTGTGGGGCAGGTGGGCGATTGGCTCGTGCTCGGGAACAGGGATGGGAATATGCAGCTCGTCTCCAAGGACCCAGGGCGTTCGGCTCCGAGCTTCATGTTTGAGAATCTTCCTTCTAGTCAGGTACTTCGGTTGAAGGAAGGCCCCATGGAAACCATCATTGCAGGGTATGCAAATGGTCTGGTCGGATTGTGGACGACCAACAATGGAACCAGGATTCAAAGCGCCAAGCTGCATGGAGCGATCACCCACATGCTTCTTCGCGGCGGCCGTCTGTACGTCGCTACCGAGTTGGGGGACCATGCGGCTATCGATCTTTCGGTCTTTTCCATGGAGTATTGCAGTCTCTTGCGGCAGATCTGGAAACAGGTTCCCGTGCTGTGGCACGACGGGCTGCCTGTGCGGCGACGTCCGACCGGCCATCGTTGTTTCCAGTCGCAGACGAGCAAGTAGGGGAACCGACTCCATTGTCGTTCTGTAACACCGGATGGTCAGCCGGACCGACGGGCCGCAGCTTCCGATGTTTGGCTGAGATGCTGCATGTGACTGGAAACTTCGTTTATGGGTTGGGGGACTCGGCTGCAGGCGATCGTCGGTGAGACTGAGATTTATTGGGAAGCAGCAAGGGAATGAGGATCAGGAACACGACGAGGCTGGCCGCCCAGAATCCGTAGTGGATGGCTTCACCTATGTTGCGCCAGTTCAGATAAAGCTGCAGTCGACTGGCGAAGATGAGCACCACGATGTAGAGAGCGCGTGTTCCCAGAAACAGGAGGATGAGTGCAACGACGCGCGATGCGGTGGGCGCCGATTGTCTCCGGACGAACAGCCAAACTGCCAGGAACGTGGCGGGCACGTACCTGACGACGAGCATGGGGAGTGACGAGAGCCAGAGTTTGGCGGACAGGTGGTCGGCAAAGCCCATCAGGTCGTGGATCGTGGTGAAGTTGAATTTGAAGTCGAAGATCGCATGCAGCATGACCCGCACGGCCAGGATGGCAAAGGCGGCCGCTGGCAGACCGAGCTTGTCGTCCGTGAACACGGGATGGCTGCTCAGTGGCACGAGGACGGCGGCCACGAGGAGCACGATGGGCGCCTCGAACGTACTGCCAGCCGTTGCCGTCAGAAAAGCCAGGAACAGGAGGAGCCGGCGCCCTTGTAACAGGCCCGTTGCTAGGGCGACAGTGGTTCCCAGACCCATCAGGACGAGTTGAGCTGGAAGGGCAAGGGCCAGGTGTTCGTGGAGACTGTGGCAGTACATTTCAGCCCTGGTTGGCCACAGGATGTGGCGGCTCATCAACAGCGCAGCCAACAGAATTGCGCCAATCCAGAATCGTCTTGTCTGTCTGCCGTCCGGTTTCGACTCCAACGGCGATGGTTGCTCCTTGCGTCCGGTCCATTGGATCACCGTGGCCAACAATAAGACCATGACGCCTGCGGCAAGGCCTCCTTGCCACTGATGGCCATCGAGCCAGTAGCGGATGTGGAAGAAGTGTCGGTTCCACGTGGTCTGCCAGTACAGGATGGAAGCGGTAGCAATCAGGGGAGGTAGCCACCACAAGGACTTCGTCAGGTGCCTCCAGATGGGTGGATAGTCGCGTGCCTCCCGGGGCGGGGCTTCCGTGCCTGCATTGTTGCTCGATATTGGCCAGGTTCGTCCCATTGCAAGGATCAGGATGAAGAGACCCAGCATGAAGGGGAAGTAGAAGCCTTGGTAATATCCGTTTGCTCCCGCCAAGACGATGGACGCAGCCATCCCCCAAAGAATGGGATATCTCTTCACAGAGGGAACGATCCGTTTGCGGGCGAAGAACAGGGTAGTTATGATGCCGAGGGCGGCGAGGTCTACGGTGCCCACGAACAGGGATTCGGCATTTCTGGTTAGGTGGAACAGGATCGAGTTGCACAGACGCCCGGTCCATAGGTGGAGGAGCGTGACCAGGCCGAGGTAAAGTCCGAGGACTCCGGCGGCGATGGCCATTCGCATCGACGACGGTCCCGCGGCCGTGTGCCAGGTGACTGCGATCCAAGTGAGGGCTGCCGCCCCCGCCGCAATGGGAAGAATGACGCGGGAGTCCACCAGCAAGGCTGCAAGGAGCAGCAGAGCCGCGATTGCCAGGAACGACAAGCCGATACGTATTCGATCGGCTTTCTTGGTCTTGTCGAGAGTCGAAGACTCGCCGGGGTCCACGGTCGGCCCAGGGTCGCTGGTCAGATGTAGGAGCCAGAACAGGGCGAGGAGCAGGGCGCCCAGACCGATCCACCAGGCCGCTGCCATGGTTCCGTCGTTCGCGCGTCGTGCCCGGAAGGCGGCATGGTCGAGGGATCGCAACAGGACGTCGCTTTCGCGCAAAACCTGGCGGTATCGTCTCTGGGTAAGGAGATGCTCGAGCACGGCAACGGTCTTGTGAGGCCCTGTCAGGTCAGGGACCCGCATGTGATGGCTCGCCTTGGTTTCCAGGTAGGCGATGCGTTGCCTGGCGGCTGCCAGGCACTGTTCGGCCATGCGACGAGGCGACGCATCGATCGCCTGCCACACGATTCGTCCTGCGCTGGGAGCGTTCGGAGTTCGCCCGAAGAGGGCCAGAATGGTCGGGGCGAGGTCGAGTTGTGAGATGTCCTGCCGAACGCCGGCCCGGACGCCGGCCCCAAACAGGAGATAATAGGCTCGACGCGCCGCCGGATCCTGTGTTCCGTGTCTGCCGTTCGCCGCGCATCCGTGATCCGATACGAGCAGGAACGTGGTTCTGCCATCATCGAGTCGGTCGATGACTCTGGCCACCATGCTGTCCACGTGGCGCAGGAGACGATGGGTCATGGTGCTGTCGCGAAAGGCCAGGTGCATGACCTGATCCGTGGACACGATGTGCCAGATGAAGACATCGAATCGTTCCTGGGCTGCGGCATCGAGTGCCGCATCCGTGATACGGACCGACATGTCCATGAGCTTGGAATGCCAGTGGATGGGACGTCCCGATGCGGTCTTGCCTTCCTCGGCGAGGCCGTAGTGGCGGCTGATCCTCGTGCCAGCCTGTTCGAACCAGGGAATGTCACCCCAGGCTTCGATGAGCAGCTTCTGAGCGACCAGTCCATCGAGCCAAAGTTCGTGACGGTGCTCCTGCATCTTCCAGTCTCGAATGACCGTCCACGCGTAGGGGCGGTTTCCTGTCAGGATGGTGTCAATCATGACAGACGTCATGGTCGGGTTGGCCGTCCAGTTCATGCCCCAGGCCCCGCGCTCCCGCAGGTGCGAGATGTTCGGGAATATATTTGGATCGAAGGCCATGAAGAAGGGAACCGAATCGGTCAGGATGAACACGAGACGGTCCGTCAGGGCAGGCCAGCGCTGTACGGACATGCGGAGGTCCGGCAGGTGCTCTTCCTCAAAGGTGCTCCGCCAGGCAAAAGTCGTCAGACTGATGCCCCAGAGCACCACGAGGGCTGTTGCCGCCCAGAAGCTGCGCCGACAGCATCGGGTGCCTGCGGATTGAGGTCCACCCGTATCACGATCGCGGTTTTGCTCTTGGTCGTGGTTCACGTCGGATTCTTTCTGTTGCCTGATTGTATTCATTGTATTCATGAATCGTGTCTGCGGAAGCTCCGTTCCCATCTGCGATTGATGTCGTTCTTTTCGATTCAGCCATCTTGTCCGCGAGACGCAGTGGGCTGTGTTGCCGGAATTTTGATTTCGAATTTGGTTCCTTGGCCCGGCTGACTCTCTACTGTAATTGTGCCTCCGTGGCGAGCCACGATATCTTGAGAGATACTCAAACCGAGACCGGTTCCCTTGCCTACTTCTTTCGTCGTGAAGAATGGATCGAAGATCTTGGGAAGCACGTCTTCGGGGATGCCCGGACCGTTATCCTCGATGGTGACGGCCGCTCCATCCTGGAACCTCGTGGTGATGGTGATTTTTGCGGTGTCCTGTTGCTCGACGGCCTGAGCCGCATTGGCCAGGAGGTTGACGAAGACCTGCTCGATCTGGCCCTGCCTGGTCATGATCTCGACCGCCTTTCCGTAGTCGCGATGGATCGTCGTTGGCGCCAGTAGATGGGACACGATGGACAATGCGTCATCGAGGACTGCGTTGATGTCCGTCTGCACGGCGGGCTCCGTGTCCGCTCTGCTGAAGCTGCTCAGCGCGGCAACGATGCGTTTGGCTCGATCGGTGCCGTGTCGGATGACCTCGAGAATTTGTGAGATATCCTGGGCCGTCTCGGTCAGTTGGTTCTTTCCGTCGTTTGGCCCGGATGCCACCAGCTCATCGACAGCCTGCCGGAGTGGATGGATGCAGTTGACCACGGCGTTGATAGGGTTGTTCAACTCGTGCGACACGCCCGCCACGAGTTCTCCAATGGAAGCGAGTTTCTCTGAGCGAACCAGTTGGTCCTTTGTCGCGGTCAGGGTGTCGAGCGCTTCTTGAAGGTGCTGATTGGCGAGGGCAAGGTCGGCGGTTCGTTCCGACACTTTCCCTTCGAGACCCACGTTGAGTTCTTGGATGGTGTTGAGTTTCTGGTCGAGGTTTTGTCTCATTCGTTCAAAGGATGCCGCCAGTCGTCCCAGCTCATCGACCTCGATACCGGGTCGGATGGGCGCCTGGAGGTCGCCTCTTGCCATTTGCTCGGCTCTGGCCTCGATGTTTTGCAACGGCCCCGTGATGTCATCCACCATGAGATAGACGATGCCTCCTGCGATGAAGAGGACCGCGAGGAAGAAGATCAGAAGCATCTTGATCTGGTGCGCCATGCCGGGTCCCCGACCGCGGTAGTCCGGATAGAGGACCGCCACTGCGCCTCTGTTTCCGGATGGTAGGGCCACCTTGAGGAATGCGCCGGCAAGATTTTGTTCTGGAATTCGAAGGGTGCCGCTCGTTTCCTGACGCATTCTGGTCCTGGCTTGAAAAGGGAGATGGGGCGGCTTGCCGTCGCGTCCAGAAAAAGACAAGATTTCCCCCGATGCGGAAAGATAATGACATACGGAGTCGGTTCCCATGGACATTTTTCTGAGGAGCCCGGTCACATCGGAGTCCGTGACAGGATGTCCGAGGCGCTCCAGGGAGCGCACCTGTTCGAGGAGGAGTTCGGCCTTGAGTTGCGCCTCCTTTTGAACGAAGGCCGTGGCGAGATTTCGATACTGCACATAGCCCCAGAAGAATGCCGTGGATCCTGCGAACAGAATGAGTCCGCCGAATCCCACCAGCATTCTGGTCCTGAGAGACAGCGGACTTGCAAGGGACGGGAGACGGTTCCAGATGTCTTGAGACATGACCTCCAGAACCGGCCGGAGGATGCGTCGGTGCCACAGTCCGGTGTAGAGGACCACTGCGGGACCGACCACCAGGGACGTGGCGAGGATGAGCCAGGCGGTCTCGGCATCCAGTCCGAAGAGCAGTACGGCCTGGAGAGACACGACGATGGTGCCCGCTGTCCAGAGGGCGAGGTGGACGATCACCAGTACGTAGGGGAGCGCCTGGGTGGTTCGGAAGACGGTTTCGTCCGATCGGTTTGGCTGACGCAGAACACGGGTCAGACGCCTGACCAAGACGATCCAGACACCGGACAGCAGGACCAGAGTTGCGGGAAGGTAGGTGGCCAAGTCAGTGGTTTTCGGCCCGAGGGCTTCAATGAAGCGGGTGTCGAATATGGTCACGACCGCGACACCCACGGCGGAACTGACGATGGCGGACCATTGAATTCGGGGCACGGCAAGCGATGGATTGGTGGGGCGACTGTCGGCGTTTGTTTCATCGACTGCCTGATCGGTCCAGAGCCAGCAGGCTGCGCCACTGATGAAAGCAGTGGTCCAGACGATGCTCAACAAGAGGCCCCCTTGCCTGATGTCCGTGCCGTTGAGCCAAGAGGCGAGCCAGACGGCATTCGAAACCAAGATCCAGATGACCGGTCGGATCAGGGCCGCTAGGGTGGGGAGGAAGTCGCGGGACAGGGGGGTCGTCGTCTGTCGATGCGGTTTTGAGTCCGATGTTGGAAATGTGGCCCTCAGTCGGACAGCCGACCAACTCAGCCACAGCAGCGATGCTGCAGCGTAACAGGAAAGGGCGACCACCGCATCCCACGGGGTCAGGGTTTCGTCGAGTTGGAGGAGCAGCAGCAGGACGCCGATGAGAGCGGGTTCGAAAAGAGTCCACAAGGTCCAGCCGCGCAGGAGTTGACCCAAAGGACCAGTAACTCGAACGGCTTGCCAGTGACCTGACTCTCTTTTCCCCGTGTGGGGCCGGGCCGATGGCGCGGTTGATCGACCCGTGGACGATTTTGGGGCCCCAGAGACGCTATTCTGTGAGGACCTTGCAGGTTCGGGGCTGGACCCAGGAGGTGGGCGCCTGTCACTGTCGCGAACCATTGGTTTCGCCTTGCTTGGTCTCTAAGGGGCGACCGTCGATGGTGCCGGTCAGTATGGCCCTGGATCTCTTGTACTCAGGAGAGAGATAAAAGGCTGCCAACTGTTCGATGCATCGATTCAACGGAGCGTCGGTCCAGAGGCGATGGAGCGCCTCGCTGGCCGCGTATAGGTCCGCCGAGAACACGAGGGTGAGACGGAGAGCGAGGTCTGCGGTCCGGGCGAGCCACTGGGCGATAGCGATATCAGAGGGCCAACCGTCCAGTTCATTCACGGCCTGTTTGATGTCATCGACAGCCCTGCGTTCTTCATCCTTGGAATCCGACTGCAATTCGTCGTCTACGGAGCGCCGAAGTATGCTCCATGTCGGTTGCCAAGACGGATCCTGTTCGGAGAGGACGAGATGGCCCGTCGCAGACAAAAGTTTCGTCCAGGCAAGGGGTTGCATGGGGGGCAGCATTGGGGCGAGGCTCAAGGCGCAGAGAGTGACGGCAGGTGAGGCAAGGGATGTATCGTGATGGATTCCGCACAAGGGATGGGCATCACGCCAGGATAAGATAAAGGTGGGCTTGCCTTCATGCGCTGGTATGTCGACGATGCGAATCGTCTCTCCGTTCAGTGCTTTTGCGACGTGCTGGACTTCGTCGTACAATGGGCTCGATGCATCGGGGGACGAAAGATTTTCCGCCACGAGGTTCTGGTTGGGCACGAGTTGTTTGGCTAGGAGACAACGGACCGAAGCGTCCATGAAGCGATCCAGTCGATGGGGATGGTCCGGGGGACGGACCAGATCGACAATGGCGGGGCCGATGGCGCTGCGCCATTGTTGAGACGATGGTATGGCCGGATGCTTCCGAAGGAACCGTTCTTGGCGAGTGGTGGAGTGACCGAATGTTTTGAGAACCAGGGCCACTCTGCTTGCCTGTTCAAACCGGCCGATGTGTCGAGCCCGTTCAAAGATGTCTTTCATGCGGTCAGGAGACATGACCACGAGGTCGCTGTCTGGCAGAGGTTCGAGCGGCGGGATGGTCGCTCCTGCTTCAGTTCGACCTCGCACTGTGCGCCAGAGCATGACGGTGACGGCGCCAAGAATGACCCCGGCCGCGCCCGTGACGAGCAGTGCAAAGAGGAACGGGGTACTCATCGACTTCGTCTCCGTCGGCGTCGTGGTTCCCACAGAGGCCCCTGAAGACGAGCGCCCGGCATGTAGGCGAGCATGGTGGGCACGCCATAGGCCGACAGCGCTGCGGCAAGAGGAATGCCTATTCCGACCAGAATCGCAGCCTTGAGAAACGGCGAGGTTCGGCAGCAAACACCTGCGACCAGGAGGCTCAGACCAATGGCCCATGCGGCCCGCAGGGAGGAACTCGATGCATGGCGAGATAGAGGTGCTCCGCGCCTTCTGCTGCGCGCTGCTTCGAGGAGATTGCTCAGTGTGTCCATGCCTGCCCAGAGGGCCACCAGTCCGATGGCACCTTGGGCAGGTAGATCCAGGTTGATTTTCGTGACCGCCATGACGGACACGAGGAGGAGCGTGGTCACGAGTGCCGGGCTGACCACGGTCAGGCCCAGTCTTGGATCCCAGGTCAGGGCGATAATGACCATGAAGAGCATCCCTAGGAATCGAGTCAGCGCAACCAGATGGGCGTGGGTCAATCGTGTGACCGCATGAGCTGCGGCAACCAAGGGGCCCGTCATGTGGAAGGAAAGCCTCTGGGGATCGAAGTCACGTGGGGAGGCATCGGTGTTGTTCGTGTCGTCGGCCGCAATGCGTTGGCCCGTCGCAGAGTCGGGCCGTGGCCCCTGTCGTGACGGCATGGATTGTAGCGGCGTGATGGCACGTTTGACCCTGGTCGCCAGGCTCTCGATTGTGGCGGTGTCGTCAGCCCGAGCCAGGAGCGCGACCCTGACGATAGGGTCCTGGCGTGAGATGTAATGGGGGGCCACAGTCTCGTCGTGGTTTTGCAAGCCAGGCCAGAAGGCCCCTTCGATCCCGGGAATGCGTGTGATGCGTTTGGTGAGTCGCGCCATCCAGAGGGCGAAATCGTGAGATGTGAGCTGGAGCTGGTTGTCCGCCGATATCACCAGGTCGAGTTTGACCACGCAGGCACCACGCTTGCCGTCTTTCGTTGGGAGACCCTGGTTGAGGGGGAGCCTGGTAGCAAGGACGATGACCACGACCAGAATGATGGATCCAATCATGAGGCCAGCTCTCGGCCAGTTGGTGGAGCGCTGTTGAAGCTTGCCGACCCACAGGCTGAGACGAGACGCTTGGGCGGCTCTACGTCGATGTCGTGGAGGCCAGAGGGCAAGGATGGCCACGCCCACGGTCAACGCCGCCGCAGCCGAAAGGATGATGGCAGCGGCGGCTGTCAGTGCACTCCGTCTCAGGGCCGGAAAACGACTCGCCCCCATGGTGGCTAGGGCGATGGCAATGACTCCCGAGATGAGGAGGAGCGGCCCCTTCTGTCGATCCAACGCCGTCTTGGCCGTTTTCTTGGAGTCATTCGATTCGGACCAGTCCGCCGTGTCTGCCATGCGTTTGGAAAATAGAATGGCCGTGGCAAGTAAGGCGATGGCCGGGTAGACGGCAATCGTCGTGAGCGGACCGAACAGGATGTGCCAGAGGACAGCCATGACGACCGTCGCCGTCCAGAGGACAGCTATCGTGAGAACGAGGCTTCGTATGCCGCCACCGGTGACCAGGAGCATCACGAGCAGGACGAGTCCTGCCCATAGGATCGCTGTCAGGATCGTCGGGGGCATGCCGGCCATGAGATGCCGAATTTCCAGTTCACCACAGACGGTCGTGGTCAGCTTGGGAGAGATGGTGCGGAGACTGGCCAACTGCGCGAAGACCTGCTTGGGATCTGTCTTGCTCGGGTCCACATGCAGGATGAGACAGATTTTCTTCGCGCAGTGTGTCTTGGCGACGTCCGTGCCAGGGATGGATTTTAGCAGGTGGACGGCCCGGCCGACCAGGATTTGGTCTGGTTCATTGGCGGGGTCGATTCGGTCGAGCCGGACGACGGCTGTTTGCTCCGGGCCGAGACCGGCCTGGACGGCGTTCCATTGCTGCAGGTAGCGGTCAGGGCCCGCCAGGATGTCGGCCAATCCAGGACGGATTTCGACGCTTCTTGCCAGAAAGACAGTCAGTCCCGCCGTACAGAGCAGGGTCACGGCCAGTGCAATGGCGGCATGACGCAGAAATGGATTGATATGCTCGTGGCCGCGGGGCACAGTGTTTCGACCTCATATCATGCATTCGGGCACGGGGTTGGCAAACGTTCGGCTGTCCGACTTCCTGCTTCACCGCCGGGCCGGCGAGACGAAAGAATGCGGTTCGTCTCAAGTGACCAGGTGGACCCTCTATGGGCAATCACGTCGTTAGGCGATGACGCCGCGTTTTTTTCCAACCTTGATGAATGCCTCGATGGCTCTGTCGAGGTGTTCACGTTCATGAACAGCCGAAATTTGGACGCGAATGCGCGCCTTGCCTTTCGGGACCACCGGATAGCTGAAACCGATGACGTAGATGCCTTCGTCAAGAAGGTCATCGGCCATATCAGTGGCGAGACGGGCGTCGCCGAGCATGATCGGCACAATGGGATGTTCGCCCTCGACGATGCTGAAGCCTGCCGCGGACATCTTTTCCCGGAAGTACGTCGTGCTCGCTGCGAGTTTATCTCTCAGTTCGGTCGTCTTCGAAAGCATTTCGAAGACCGTGGTGGCCGCTCCAACGATGGGGGGAGCCAGGGTGTTCGAGAACAGGTAGGGGCGCGACCGCTGCCTGAGCATTTCAATGATTTCCTTGCGACCGGTGGTAAAGCCTCCCGAGGCTCCGCCCATGGCTTTGCCAAGCGTCGAGGTCATGACGTCGATGCGGTCCAGCACTCCGTGATACTCGGGCGTTCCGCGACCGGTTTTTCCCACGAAGCCAGTGGCGTGGGAGTCATCCACCATGACGATGGCATCGTACTGGTCCGCCAGATCACAGATACCTTTCACGTTTGCAATGATGCCGTCCATGCTGAACACGCCGTCGGTGGCGATGCATTTGCGTCGGGCGCCCGCTGCGTCTGCTTCTTTGAGCTTGGTTTCTAGATCGGCCATGTCGTTGTTTGCATAGCGATATCGCTTCGCCTTGCAGAGCCGGACGCCGTCGATGATGCTTGCATGGTTGAGCGAGTCCGAAATGATCGCGTCTTCGGGACCCAAGATGGCCTCGAACAGACCGCCGTTTGCATCAAAACATGAGCTGTAGAGAATCGTGTCCTCTGTGCCGAAGAACTTGGAAATGGTCGCTTCGAGCTTTTTGTGGATGTCCTGAGTGCCACAGATGAAGCGAACCGATGACATGCCGAATCCGTGGGTCTTGAGGGTTTGGGCGGCTGCTTCGATGACCGCCGGATGGTCCCCCAACCCTAGGTAATTATTCGCACAGAAGTTGATGACCTCCAGGCCGCCTTCTACTTTGATGGCCGCCTTTTGGGGGGTCGTGATCACGCGCTCGGCCTTGTAGAGGCCTGCTTCGCGGATGCTGTCGAGTTCCTTTTTGAGCTGTTCTTTTGTGGCACCGTACATTTCCACCGACCTCCTTTTTCGAGCCTGCGCAGCCGCAAGGGGGGCGCTGAGGCATCCAAAGAGAGCATGGCCCCTTGCAGTGGGACCACGGTTTTTCCATATACGTGATTCAGGATATGCGAACCAGGCGAGCATAGCGCCGCCGGGGCTAATGTCAACGCACGCAACGGGCCTTTTGGGAACGATCCAAGGTTGCGCGCCGAGGTAGTGCTGCCACCCCGAAAGGGGCTGATTGAAAGACTGACTTTGTCCGCGGCGTAGACCAAGGCCTGACCGCTGGCTTGCGCCAGCAGTGGCCGGGGCGTTCGGCACGGGGTCATATGTTACGACGGAGGCACGACGGTGGGACCGAAGCGCGCTTGTGTCAAACCGTGGCGACCAACTCGGCAACTCGGTTTTTTTTGCGCACCTACGACCCACTGCCCCGCCTTTTGGTGCCACGCTCTCTCTCTGAAGTGGACCCCAATTTTTGGACCAGGGTGTAAGGTGGGATGTGGGGCTTGCTCCCAAGAAGAAAGGAGCAGGAGCAATGACGAGGAAACGCAAACGGTACGGGACGGAATTCAAGGCGAAGGTTGCTCTGGAGGCAATACGGGAACAGCACACAGTGGCGGAGATCGCGCGCAGGTACAAGGTCCACGTCAACATGGTCTACAAATGGAAGCGGCAATTAGTCGACAATCTGTCCAGGGTGTTCGACGAAGACAGCGGGTCTGGGGAGGGGGCGTCGGAGCGCGAAGGCGAGCTGCTGAAGAAAATCGAGGAGCTGACAGGAGAGCGGGATTTTTTATCACAAGGGGTCGGTCCATACCGGTGAAGGAACGCCGGGCCCTCATCAGACCGCGGGTCTCACTTTCGATACGCAAACAGTGCGAATTGCTTGGTGTGAGCCGGTCGAGTCTGTACTACCAGCCAGTTGGCCAGGATCCAGAGGAACAGGCGTTGATGCGGCGCATCGATTGTTTATTTTTCTGGGCAGGTTCCACCTTAACCACGCCCGTTTTTGGTCCGAACAATGGGGTCCAGCGCAGAGGAAACGATAAAACATTACGTGGAACACCAGGGGAACCAGGATTCAGGTCAGCTTCGCATGAAGCTGTAGCGGTAAGGACCCCGGGCTTGCCCGGGGGAATCTATCGAAGTTTCTTGACAGTCCTGGCATTCAGATCCGGCGATTGCACAATTGCCCGATCATCGGTGGCCAAGACCGGCCAGTGATGCCTTACCCAAGAGAACGGTGCAGTGCACCCTTGCCCTCTGGTAGGCGACGCAGATGAGCGCAATGTGGCAGGGGGGACCAACCCGACTGGGTCTCAAGCTGCCAACTCCTCCTTCTCCGTGGTTGGTTGTTCTCTCCATTTCAACTTCACCGGCATTGTGGGCACAGGGCTGCGGACGCTGAGTAACTCCAGCAACGCACGTAGCGACGCACGTGACCGCATGCGGTAGTGTCCCTTCTGCCGCTTGCGAAACTCTCGGTTCTCACGCTCAACGTAGTTCGAGGTCTTGTCGGCATTTTCAAAGCCGAGGTAGCGCGTCAAACGAGCAAAGAGGTCGTCATCACGAAACCGCTCCAACGGTTTGGCCAAGGCCTCGAGGGCGACAAACTCGGCATCGTTGAGGATAGCCTCGCGCCGCCGTGCTGCCAGCTCATGGCTGACGGTTGTCGGCCCAAATAGCTCATGCATCTGGAGGACGAACCGCCGCAGCACGCCGCCGGACGTCGTCGGCGACAACTTCCAGCCCTATGTCTGGCCGCATGACGTCGGACGCGTCGGGGGAAAAGAGTCGCACTCGCGCCCGTTTTTTGGTCTGTACAATGGGTCCCGATCGATATAAGGTATAAAAGAAGGTTTTAGGGGCAGGTTTGTTCCAAAGGAGGAGGAAATGAGCTACTCACAATCAAAGTCTTGGGCATGGCTGTTTACCGTGTTGTTTGTTGGATTTTCCCTGATTGGTGAAACCAGGGCAGATCCGGGCACTGAATTCGTTAGAACTCATCAGTTCAGTATAATGGGTACAAATATTCTATCATCCGCATTCGACCCGAGTGAGTTCTTGAACGCAGGCATGACCACCCTTCAGGCTTTTGCAGAAACTACACCACAAGTAACAAGGGCTTCTCAAAACGGTGTGCCTTGGGTTGCGCTCACTCAACCCCATGAAGCTTATCTGGACAATTATTTCAAGAGTTTGGTGAATGCAGTGGTTGGCAAGCCGGGGTGTCAAGGGTGGATAGTGTATGATGAGCCGAGTAGGTTAAAGATGTCTCTTGCCAAGCAAGCAGCTGATTGGATTCACGGTCTTGCCCCGAATACCTTGACCTATCCGGTTGCCCTGCCTTCTTATGCTTCCGTCCAGTTATTATACGGAGATAATTCTAATCCCGGATATACATGGGGACAGTATGTTAATGACTTCGTCTCTCTGACACAGCCCCAAATTTTGATTTATGACGATTACCCGTTTTTGGAAAATGGCAGCACAAGAGCTACTTTTTTTAGGGATCTAATGGTGATTAGAGCGAAAGGCTTGTCGGTTGGGATTCCCTATTTTTCGTATATCCAAACATGGGCATACCCAGGATGGCGCTTCCCCAGTGAATCTGACGTACGTATGCAGGTATATTCATATCTGGCAGCCGGCTACAAGGGTATTGCTTACTTTACGTATGACCAATACAACCACTCGGGTGGCTTGATCGATAGAAATGGTAGGCACACCGCATTATACGATATCGTCAAGTTCATCAACCACGAGGTCAAAGTCCTCGGGGTATCCCTTAGATTCCTGACCTCTAGGGATGTCAGGTTTATTCCTGGAAGACACGGGACCTTCGGTACGGAAAACCCCAGCCCATTGGGTCTTCAAAAATGGTCTCTTTATGCCGGGGGAGAATCCCGTATCACCGGCGTGCGTATAGATAGTGCGTCTATCTATCGGGGCGAAGAAAAGAACGGATTGATAGGGTTTTTTTCAGACGACGATGGGAAACATTATTTCATGCTGGTAAACCTTAACCACGGTCCTAATCTGAGCGCCGCTTATTGTCACTTACCCATCTGGGTTACCTTTCACGATTCGGTCCATTCCATTTATGAACTTGACATGCAGACTGGCGGTTCAAAAGTCGTTTCTCTCAACAGTCATCAATTCTATGTCGATCTGAGAGGTGGTACCGGGCGACTTTACAAGATTGACGATGGTTCTTTCCCTCCAAACAACTCATCCCTAAATATTCTATCCGTGGAAGCCACAGACATAACGGACACCACGGGGTCGATACACTTCGTATTCAACCAGAAGGCCCAGGGACAGATCGAGTACGGGGTAAGCCAGAGCTACGGTCAATGGAGCGTCAAGGAAGAGAGCTTCAATTTCTCCAATCACCTGCAGGTTCTTAGGAATCTGACACCGGGCAGGACGTATCACTACCGTGTCCATGGTTGGGATGGGAACGGGAACGAGGTGGTGTCGG
>JAGGXR010000097.1 GCA_021162935.1 Deltaproteobacteria bacterium | reverse complement strand
CCTTCGACGGATAGGGTATCGCGGACCGCGAGCGCCAACACCCGAGACCCCGTCACGGCCACGCGGGTCCCCGATCGGATCCTGAGATTCGCAAAGGACAGGATGAGAATCGAAGGCAGCCCCTGGTCCTCACGATCAATGAGCCTGGAGCTGTACGTGCCTGGTGCAGGCGCCCCCTGCCCGGTGATCTGCCCACTATCCGTATCGATGACGTACCGGTTGCCGCCCAGGTCCACCGAGGCGGTCGCACCCTGCATGTCGTCGATGAGCACGCCATTCGAAAACACGGGCGTACCACAATGTGGCGTCGGCGTCGAACTGCATCCATAGGTGCAGGACTCGGCCTTCTGGAAGGCGCCCGATTCACATCGTTGCAGGTCCGGTCCCACGCACCGGGTGGCCCCGTCGCTGCATTGGCTCGCCCCATCGATCCGCACGTCCTGGCCGGGCTGCGCATCTACATGCCCGGAGTCCATGCCCGCATCCACGTCAAAGGGCACGTTCTCTTCCCTGCCGCAACCTCCGATTCCAAAAGTGAACAGCAGCCCGAGGACCGCCCCGACGAACCGCCCCACGAAAAGACGAGCTGACCGGAATCCTGTGCCGCAGGCGGATCCCTCATTGGCAGACGCGTCTCTCCGTCTGCTCAACAGACCATCGACCAGACACGTTGTTGGATTCATGCTCCACCTCTCCAGACCATGTGTTACTCTCACGGCCGCCGCCTGCCTCCCGACACTTCCTATCCCCATGGTAACATGAACGGTCCAGGGAGCAAGAATGCTGACTCCATGCAAAAGCGGCGTCTCAGGCAGATGCGCAGCCCGACACATGACATCCAATCTGCTCGATCACTCCTTCGCCCCTGCGTCCGAGACTCGACGATGCTCGAACCACCAAGGCCCCCACAGGGCCTGCCGAACGTCAGGCAGGCTGCTGCAGAGATGGAGCGGTCCGAGACGCCTCGTTCACCTTGTCGAGGGCCTCCTGGTCGAGGCGCTTGCGTCGGGTCTTGATCACGTTCATGACCGCCACGAAGATGCCGAGGGAGAAGAACGCACCAGGCGGCAGGATGAACACGAGGGTCTTGTGCAGGACACCGGCGCCGCTGTACAGGTGCCACTGGACGATGGTGTCCTGGTAGACAAACGCGGTGACCGTGCCGTTGCCCAGGATTTCTCGAAACGCGCCGAGCACGAACAGAGTCACCGTGAAGCCGAGTCCCATCCCGAGTCCATCCAAGAACGACATCCCAACGCTGTTCTTGGAAGCAAAGGCCTCAGCCCGGCCCAGGATGATGCAGTTTACCACGATCAGAGGGATGAAGAGCCCAAGGCTCCGGTGCAGGTTGTACATGCCGGCTTCAAGGCTCATGTCCACCAGGGTCACGAAGGTGGCAATCACCACGACGTAGGCGGGAATCCGCACCTTCTTGGGAATGATGCCTCGAATCAAGGACACCACCACGTTCGAGCCCACCAGAACCACCATCGTGGCAATGCCCATGCCCAGGCCATTGAACGCCGACGTGGTGACGGCCAGGGTTGGACACATGCCCAACACGAGCACCATGGTGGGATTTTCCTTCCAGAACCCCTTCAGAAATTCGTCTCGCGCCCTGCTCATCTGCCAACCTCCCTGACGGAACGCGCATCACCGCCGGCGCCGCTGGCGGTCGGTCGCGTGGAAAGGAGTGCCTGACGCACCTTCTGGTCGTTGAAGTACGCAAGCGCACGATGCACCACCTCGGTGGTGGCCCGAGACGAAATCGTGGCCCCGGAGATGGCGTCTACGAACCCCTTCGGATCATCCTTGCGCACCACCCACTTGGCGCAGTGGCCGGCCTGATCGCACGACATGTCCTGGGCGGTCAGGTTGCGACCAAGGTGATGCGCATCCATGAAGTTGCCCCGAAACTTCTTGCCCTCGATCCTGGCTCCGAGTCCGGGCGTTTCCGAATGCTGGAGAATGAGCACGCCCACGCGCCCATCTTTTCTCGTGACGATCCGCCCCTTCCTCGTAACGCCCACCAGAACCTCGATGACCCCGCCGTATGGCGAGTGCTTGTTCTTTTTGCTATCCAGAGAATAGGCCACCGCCGCGACCTTGCCGCCATGGCGACAGCGAAAGGCAGTAAGCGTTCCTCCACCAGGAAGCGCCACCTCGACATGGTCCCCGCCCGGATCGTTATCGCACGTGGGAAGGACCTTCTTCACCGACAACAGCTTGAACTCGTGGCGCGCCTTGAGGATCCGATCGTGGGTCAGCATGTGCCCGCCTGCCAGGGCCACCCCGGCAACGAGACACACGCCCGTCAAAACCACAATGAGCTTCCATCGAGGCTGGACCACCGCTTCGGGCGCCTTCGGGCCCACATGGTTCAGCGTCCCTCCGTCCTGGGAGACCTCGTCTCCGTTGGTCTGGACAATCTCGCTCATGACGCATCCTCCTGCGGTCCGGACCACAGCTTCAATCCGTACTTACGGGGACGGGTGAACCGATCGATGAGCGGCGTAACGGAGTTCATCAGCAAAATGGCGAAGCTCACCCCCTCGGGGTAGCCGCCCCACAAACGAATGATCATCGTGATGAGGCCACAGCCCACGCCGAACAGAATCTTGCCCCACGGATAGGTCGGCGACGTCACGTAATCGGTCGCCATGAAAAACGCCCCAATGAGCGCGCCTCCCGCAAGGACGTGGAACAAAGGCGGTGCGTACCGTTGCGGATTGATCCCATGGGTAATGGCCGCGACCACCCCCATGGTGGCCAAGAACGCCACCGGGATGTGCCACGTGATGTAGCCCATGAGAAGGAGCACGAGACCACCCAAGAGCAGGGCGATGGCTGACACCTCACCAATGGAGCCAGGCCGGTCCCCCTGCAGCAGATCCGTGTGGGTGATCAGTGCGGCCGTGCCCTTCTTCCAGCCTTCCTTGAGGGCGGAAAGGGGCGTGGCCGCCGTGACCACATCCACCTTCTTCACATTGCGATGCTTCTGTTCGAGCCTCTTTCCCGCCTGGTCTCTCCAGGTCGTGCTCATACCGTAGTACTGCTTCTTCGGACCGTGGGCGTTCATCTGCTGGGGCAGTCGCCAGGTCGTCATGGCCACGGGAAAGGCGATGAGCAAAAAGACGCGCCCGGTCAGCGCCGGATTGAACGGGTTGTACCCCAACCCGCCGAACACGGCCTTGGCCAGTCCCACGGCCACGAGGCTGCCCACCACACAAATGAAAATGGGGGTTCCGGCCGGAAGGTTCATGCCCAGCAGCAGGCCGGTGAGAGTGGCCGACCCATCGGATACGGACACCTCCTTGCCGGCCATTTTTTGGAACAACGCCTCGAACACGATGGCCGAACCGGTGGTCGTGGCCAGCACGACCGCCGCATCCAGACCGAACCGGTAGATCCCGACCGCCGCCGCGGGAACGAGACAGGCGATCACGGTCCACATGATTTTCGCAATGGAGTCCGGCCCGTGGACGTGGGGAGAACTCGAAATCGCCAGCTTCTCCGGCATCAGCAACGTCGGCTCTTTGGCCGACGAATTGGACAGGGACGAAGCGGCTGTCCGCCCCTGATCCGACTTGCGGCCCTGAGAAGCGGCTGTCCGGCCCTGAGACGACGCGGCGCCTTCGTCCGCTGCTCCAGGTCGTACCGCACCAGCAGCCGACGCGCCCGTCTCTCCAGCCGTGTTGTCGGTAGGCTTGTCCTTGTGAGCCTCGGCCATAATCACACCTTTCCGTCAACGACTCCACATGCGTCAGCGCCGCATGCGGCTGATCTCCGTGCTACGGATCCCAGCGCCTGCTCAGCTCACTCAGGCGCTCGATGCGCAATTCCTGCGCACACACGCTCTGCACAGGCAAGGCCTGCATGTCCGGTCCAACAATCCAGGCTTTAGTCTCTTATCAACCAAATCGTGCGCAAGATGATATCAAAGCTGTTCGCTTTTGGGTGTTCGCTTCTAACAAGAGCGCGCACCACCGTCTCTTCCATCCGGACTCTGAGCTCATTGTTGACCGCTACCAGCTCATAGCTTCCGGCGTAGCCGGAACCCGAATGGTTCCGGCTACGCCGGGTTAGGCCTTGGCCGCACGCAGGACCTCGGCTTCTGCTTCCTTGCGTTTTTGGCGCAGAACCCGAACCTGCGCCTTGCCCAACTTGAAGAACTGCACCAAGGGCCGGTACGCCGGACAGACATACGCACAGCTTCCACACTCGATGCAATCCATCACGTCGAGCCCATCCAACTCTTCCCAATGGCCCATCTCGGCCCGGGATCCCATCTCGTTTGGAGTCAACCCAATGGGACAGACCCGAACACACATGCCGCAACGAATGCAGGCCCGGTACGGCTCTTCGACCACCTCGTCGGCCGCCTGCACCAACACGCCGCTCGTGCCCTTGATCACGGGCACATCGAGGCTGGGCACGGTGAGCCCCATCATCGGGCCGCCCAGGATCACCTTTCCCGCCTGCTTCGTGGTGCCCCCCGCCTGCTCCAACAAAGACGCCACCGGAGTCCCGAGACGGACCCGCATGTTCGACGGCTGCGCCACCGCCCGACCAGTCACCGTGCAAACCCGGTCCACCAAGGGTCGGCCCAGATAGACCGCATCGTGGATGGCCGCGCAGGTTCCCACGTTGAACACCACCACACCACAATCCATGGGCAGGCCGCCGCTTGGAACCTGGCGCCCGAGCACCGCCTGGATGAGCTGCTTCTCACCACCCTGGGGATACTTCGTCGCCAGGGCCACCACCTCCACGCCGTCGATCCCGGCGGCCGCCTTCTGCATGGCCGCCATGGCCTCGGGCTTGTTGTCCTCGATGCAGAGCCTGCCCTGAGACACGCCCAGAATACGCATCACGATCCGAAAGCCCTTGACCACCCGCTCGGGCTCCTCGCGCATGAGGCGATCGTCGGCCGTCAGGTACGGTTCGCATTCCGCACCGTTGAGCAACACCCGATCGATGGGCTTATTTTTGGGTGGCGACAGCTTCACATGGCTGGGAAAAGTCGCACCACCCAGACCGACCACGCCTGCTGCGCGCACCCGCTCCTTGAGAACATCCGGATCCGCTTCCAACGGCTGGTCGATGGGGTCGAGTTCGACCCACTCGTCCTTGCCGTCCGCGGCGATGACCACGGCCGGCTGGATCACCCCCGTCGGGTGGAGACGGCCCGCCACCTCGACCACCTTGCCCGAAACCGTTGCATGGATGGGCACGGACACGAACCCGCCGGACTCGGCCACGACCTGACCCACTTTGACCAGATCCCCCTTGGCGACCACGGGCCTAGCCGGGGCACCGAGGTGCTGACTGCAGGGCAGCACCACCTGGTCAGGCAACGCCGCGTCCGTGATGGCCGCCTGCGATGCCAAGTTCTTGTTGTACTCGGGGTGCACACCACCCGAAAAGGTCACCCGTCTCATGACGTCACCTTCTGTTCGTCTTTGTGGTCCGCGTCATCGGCCGGCTCGTTCGTTTCGACAGCCTTCTTCGCCTCGGCGGCCTTCTTGGCAGCGGCAGCCTTCTTCTTGGCTTCCCGCTGCTGCTTCTTGTACTCGGCCTGCCGCTCCTTGAGCCGGCGACGCGCCTCCGGATCGAACACCAACTCCCGAGCTGAGAACATGTTCTGATCCAGAATCGTGCCCGTGGGACAGACCAAGGCGGCCTCTGCTGCCCGTTCGTCCACCTCGTCCCCAAGGATGGCCAGATCGCCATCCATGGTAAACGAAGAACTCGTCTTGGTGCAGAGCTTGCAGCCGGTGCAGCCCACCGAACAGATCTTGCGGACCTCCTTGCCCGGCTGGTGGTTGCTGCACAGGACATGCACCTTCCGGTCTTTGGGCACCAGTTCGATGAGATGCCGCGGGCAGGCCTTGACGCACAGGCCGTCACCGATGCAACGCTCGGGCAGGATCACCGCCACACCATTTCGGATCTCGATGGCATCGTATTCACATGCGGCAATGCAGCTTCCCAGACCGAGACACCCGTCGGGGCACTCGGCAGGGCCGCCCGCCACCAGGTTTGCAGCAGCGCAGTCCGTGATACCCAAATACTTGGCCCGATTGCTCGTCACGGCGGCCGTGCCGGCGCACTTGACGATCGCCACCCGCTCCACCACGGCAACAGCTTCGGTGCCAAGAATTTCGGCAATCCGCTGGACCGAAGCATTGCCGCCAGGCGCGCAGAGTGTGATATCTTCTCCTGCCAGCAGCGCCTGCGCGTAAGCACGACATCCCGGATAGCCGCAGCCTCCACAGTTCGCATTCGGAAGCGCATCCGACAAGGCGTCCAGACGGGGATCCTCTTCCACCCCAAAGTATCGATCGGCTAAGGCGAGCCCTGCTGCGGCAGAAGCTCCCAGGCCTACCAATATGAGTACGGACAATGCAAAACCCATGGTCACAACTCCCAGAATGGACACAAAGGAAAATCAGTTGGGAACCAGACCGGCGAATCCCATGAATGCCAATGACAGGATACCCGCCGTCACCAGGGCGGAGGCCACACCTTCGAACGCCTTTGGAATCTTTGAAGTTTCGAGTCTCTCACGAATGCCGGCGAATAGAAGCAGGGCCAGCCCGAAGCCGACCGCCGCGGCAACACTGTAGACGACCGTGGAGAGAAATGTGCGCTTCGCGTCCACGTTGAGCACCGCCACGCCCAGGATGGCGCAGTTGGTGGTGATCAGCGGCAGGTAAATGCCGAGTGCGTCATAGAGCACGGGAGACAGCCTCTGAATGACCATTTCGGTGAACTGCACCAGCGCCGCAATCACCAAAATAAAAGCGATGGTCCGCAGATACTCCAAATGATAGGGAGCCAGCAGACCTGCGTAGAGGCCCCATGCCACCAGAGACGCCAGGGTCATGACGAACAGCACTGCCGCCGCCATGCCAAACGCGGTGCTCAGCTTCTTCGATACTCCAAGGAAGGGACAGATACCCAAGAATTTTGCAAGCAAGAGATTGCCCACGAGCATCGCATTGATGGCAAGCGCCAGATATTCCATCACATGCCTCCTTGCCGGCACCTCTTTGCCAGCCTCAACGCGGCATTACTGTATCGCGAAACGGCAAAAAGCAAGTCCTATGTTGCCCAAATACGCACACACATTGGCCAACTCATGCCGATGAAACGTCCCCTCGTGGATTGCGGCCGCGTTGCATGCGTTTTCATAGGGCCATCTTGCCCACCATGACCATTTTACAAGACAATCGCACCAGTTTGCGACTCAAGACGCCCATGGGTCAAACGGTGCGGACAGCGAAACGACCAGGCTGCTCACAGACACCAAACCAGTGGTAACGTCGACTGAAAATGATGCCGACGCCACCTCGCCCCTGGCTCTTCCTGTGACGATTCCAGACTATTCCACGACGATGAGCAATTCGGCTGCGTAGTCCCGAAGGGTCTTGAGCACGATATCGTTCACCGTGTCCCCACGTTCCAGGATGCCCTGGTACAAAGCATCGAACTTCTTATACTCTTTCCACTTGTCCACGAACTCGTCATACTTGAGTTTCTTGACGAGTTTCCCGTTCCAGGTTCCGTACTCCCCGAACTCCTTCACCCCCAAGGCTTCATCGAACCTACGAACGTACTCCTTGAATTCCTCGATTACATCCACGTCACTCATGTTCACCCCTCAAAAAAAATCGGATCGAATCCGATTGCACCCTTGCGGTCATTTCTTTTGTGTGTAGCTGAAATCTCAAAAAACTTCCAGACAAAACAGCAGACTGTCATGGTGATTTCTGTCCGGATCCTCCACGAACATCCTCTGGTCCCCCGACCCAATCTCCCCATTTCCAAAGGTTCGCAGCCATTCCCAGATGACGGACCAACCATTCCATGATATCATTTCCGGCATGATGGTCGTACCGCGCATATCAGGCCACCGAGCCTGCATCCCATGGCGCTCCATGCTGGTGGCAGCGGCCGTTTGCTCGTGGCTGCCTGCCTGCCGAAACGACCAGGGCGGGGGTGCATCCACAACGGAGACCAGCCCTGCAGCCCTGACTTCGCCCACAAAATCTCAGGCACACAAACAGCCGGACGAACAGGGTGCACCATCCGATGTCCAACGAAACTCCTGTCAGATTTTCCATTCGACAATCCTCGGCTACGCGTTCTCCCTGCCCGCTGGTCACTGGTTGAACACGGCGCGCAAAAAAGTGGCGAGCCCAAGGCAGTTCAGCGAAGAAACCGTGTCGTCCCAGCCGGGCCGGGCCGACATCCTGCTCCAGGTCTGGCGCAACGAAGAAAAACTCAATCTGAAAACCTGGTTCGATCGCTACGCCAAAGCGATGAATCCAGATGCAGCACTCACGTTGCGCCCAGTGAAACGGGGAAACGGCCGCCAGAACGAAATCATCGAGGCGCTCACCGAGCCGAGCCCCCAGGCCCCAGCCAGAATGGAACTCTTCATGGCCCTCGACGGGCTCGTGTTTCGGGCCATCTGCACCGATGGCTTCGACCCAGTCGCCATGGAAGCCACGAGGCGCATGCTCTCATCCATCACCATGAAGAAGGAGGCTCGTTAGGCCATGAAAGCCATGCGTCACGAGCCAAAGCATGACCGCCCCATGCTGCGATTCTTCAGCGCTCCACGGCCCATCGCCCGCCGCCTCATGTCGATGCTCGTGCTGCTCGTGGCCCTCGTCTCCTGGCAGGCGCCAGCCCGGGCCGTCTACCAATGCGACGGCGAAACAGACGACTGCCAATGCGGCGGCAGCAACCCTTATCCCTGCTGCGACAACGGCGGAGGAAATGCCGGCAACTGCACCTGGGGCGCCTGGAACATGGCCTGCTGCACATGGGGCGTGCACCTACCGCCCTGGGGCAATGCGAACACCTGGGCCCCCAACGCATCGAACGATGCGAACTACACGGTGCAAAGTACGCCGGTCGTAGACAGCATCGCATGCGCGAACCGCGGCACCTATGGCCACGTGGCCTGGGTCACCTCGGTCAATGGCACGAACATCGACGTCCGAGAAATGAACTGCTGCTCGGGCTGCAACGACGGGTATCGACCGAACACCTACTCGTCCGACTGGTTCAGTCAGGGCTTCATCGTTCGGGCCGGTTGCCCCTGCGGATCGGGCGACACGCAAACCCAATCCTGCGGCAACTGCGGCACCCAGACGAGAGGCTGTTCGGACGGCTGCCACTGGGACGACTGGTCCAGTTGCTCGGGCGAAGGCATCTGCGCCCAGGGCCAGCAGGACTCCAAGAACTGCGGCGACTGCGGCACCACCGCACGCACCTGCGACAACCAGTGCCAGTGGGGAGACTGGTCGAGTTGCCAGGGCCCGGACCCGGGAGGCGGCCACGAAGAATGCGACACGGGCCAGCAGGGCGTCTGCTCCTTCGGCATCCGGCGCTGTATCAATGGAAACCTGACCTGTGAACAAACCACCCAGTCATCTGACGAAATGTGTGATGATCTGGACAACGACTGCGACGGCCAGACCGACGAAAACGGCATCTGCGGCACCGACGCATCCGTGCAGAATGACGGAAGCGCCGACCGCTCTGTTCTATCCGATGGATCTTCGGACGACGACGCCTTCGGCTCGGACGGTAACCATGGCCGAGACGCCGCCACGGGCCACGACGGCTCCCTGTCGGCCATCCACGTACGGGGCGGCTGCGCCTGCCAAAGCATCTCGTCCATGGGGCTCAATGCCGGCCACGACGCCCACAATCACGACCGCAATGCCCCCTGGCTGTTCTACTTCCTTGGACTGCTCGGCCTCGTCGGCCTCGTTCGACGGCGACGCGCCCGACGTCTTTTCTGAGCATCCCGACGACTCCGCGCCGTACCGCGACGACGCTGACGCCCCCTCACACGCCTCCTTCGACCATGACCTCGTTCCCTCGCCCGACGGCGGCCACCTCTGGCCCTCGCAGGATACCTCGCGCTCCGGCGTCGCCTGGCTCTATTCGATCGCCGGGCGTTTCCATGCCGCCGCCTGCGATGCCGCCAATGGATCCGTCGATGGCTGCGCCGGTGGTACGGCCCACCCGCGTAGTGATGCCTCGTCCAATGCTCCCCGATCCTGGCCGCCGAAAAATGAAAATGGTCCCGGTGGGCATGATCCGAATCTGGGGTCAGGATCCGTCGAAACAACTTGAGTTCTTCGATGCGACAAATCACGGCGCGCATCCGTGCCGCGAGCACGGATCGCACCGGTCCCACGCAACGGCCCGCACGCCCGGAAAAACGCTCCCAATCCTGAAACACCCGAGCCCGCAACCCGCCGGGACCTGCCAATTCGGAAACGTCCACGGCCAAGCCGAAAGCATGGCGACTGAGATGATGCGTCCCAGCCACGTTCCGGTACCTGTAGAAACCCCAATAACGGACCTCGTCGAAACCGGCCGCCAAGAAAACTGGGCCTGCTCGATACAGAGCCAGTGCGAGCAGGCAATCCATGAGCGCCGGCCTCTTGTATATGGAACGGTAGCGCACCCCAGCGAGCGGCCCATCTAGAATGATGGGATTGGCAATGCCATGTACCGGACCGGTGCGGTGGAATCGGACCCCAACCCGTTTCAGTTCCATCAGGCACTGGTCCTCGCTCGTCACCCAGGTTGCCTGGGCCGGCCGAGCGCGCAGCACCCGATCCAGATCGAACCCGGCCGCTTTCCACTTGGCAACCCGTCTCACGGACAGCGTCTCGTGAGAAGCAGGCGCAGGCCGCGCCATTGGACGAGGGGTAGGAATCTGGCTCGCCGCACAGGCGGGAAGTTTCGGCGTCCAGGCAGCAGGAAGACCCACGCCCATCCAGGTACGATCCGGCAGGCCGCCTGGATCCGCGCCAACCGGTCCGGCCCAGGCCCAGCCGCCGCCGAGCGACCAAAGGGCCACCACCACAGTCATCCATCGCCTGGACGAACCGATGCACCGCCCTTTCGCTCTCTGACTCTCGACAGCACGCTCCGGCCTTCCAACAGACCTGCCGTCCAAGGCTCGCGCGAACCAAACCGAGTGATCCCAACCGATCATGCGACGCAGTTTAGCCTCTCTGCAGCGCCTTGTCATCCGTTACTTCAGGCATCCTGTGTCATGTGGGCATCCGGACACTTCATGAACTCTGGATTTTCTTGGGTGGTCTCAACGGCAATGCTCGTGGTCATGTTGCAGGCTTGCGACAATGATTCATCTGCAACGCCCGACCCATGCCCGCTTTGCTACTGATTATTCTTGACTCAAAACATGTAATCGGCCTATCTTTGCAGAGGCGAGTTTTTGCGCAGCCAAGTGATGACTCAGGAGGTCCAGCGGTCGCAGGGGAGGAACGCACAGACCTTCCGTATAACGAACCCGTTCGAAACAGCAAACCGATTGCGGGAACCGGCCCGCATTATTGACCCCCAAGGAGGAGGACCAGCTCGATGCAACACCAGATACTTTACAAACCATCCTATGCAATGGCTATCGTGACCCTGCAGCCAGGCGAGTCCATCGACGTGGAAGCAGGCTCGATGGTCGCCATGACCCACGGCATGAAGATCAAAACCATGTTCAACGGGAATTCGAGTGGATTCTTTGGAAAAATGTGGAATTTCTTCGTGGCCATCTTCCGCAAGCTGCTCGGCGGTGAAACCATGATGATCAACCGCTACAGCCCACCGACTGGCCAAACAGGCCAAATCTACGTAGCGCCCGCCATGACCGGCGACATCATCCAGCACAAGGTGGTGCCAGGCCAGGACATCATCATCCAGGGCACCTCGTTCCTTGCGTCCACCGGAAACGTGAAGGTCAAACTCAAATGGGGCGGCTTGAGGAGCCTGTTCGGCGGCGAGGGGCTCTTCCTGCTCCGCGCCACGGGCGACGGCGAATTGTGGGTAAACTCCTACGGCGCCATCTATGAAATCGACGTGAACGGAAGCTACATCGTGGACACGGGCCATATCGTGGCGTTCCAGAACAACCTCCAATTCAAGATCAAGCGTGTCGGCGGCTGGAAAAGCACCCTGTTTTCAGGCGAAGGCCTCGTCTGTGAGTTCCACGGCCAGGGCAAGCTGTGGATCCAGACCAGGAACCTGGGACAGCTCGTTCATTGGTTGACCCCAATTCTGCCGGCGTGAGGCATAGGAGACAAACATGAATATCAGTATCGAATACAGACCATCGTATGGACTGGCCATCTGTCAGCTTCAGCCCGGTGAATCCATCAGGGCCGAAAGCGGCGCCATGGTCAGCATGAACACCCACGTCCGCATGGAAACGTCGGCCACTCATGGCAAGGGCGTCAAAGGTCTGCTCAAGGGCCTGGCGCGAAAGGTTTTCATGGGGGAATCGTTCTTCATGAACACGTTCCATGCCGACCAAGCACCGGGCGAAGTGACTTTTGCACCGCGTCTGCCTGGAGACGTGGAGCAGACGGCCCTCAACAATGAATCGCTCGTGATCCAGGGCACATCGTATATGTGCTCATCCCCTGACATCGAAATCAACACGAAGTGGGGCGGATTCAAGACCCTGTTCGGCGGCGAGGGGCTCTTCATGATCGAGGCCAAAGGCACCGGGCCAGTCGTGTTCAACGCCTTCGGCGCCATCCACGCCCTGGACATCAACGGTCCCTTCGTGGTGGACACGGGCCACATCGTGGCCTTCCAGCCGTCGTTGAATTTCAAGATCAAGCGTGTTGGCGGGTGGTACTCCACGTTCTTCTCGGGCGAAGGCCTGGTCTGTGAATTCAACGGCCAGGGCCGGCTGTGGATCCAGAGCCGCAACCCGAAAGAATTCGGCACCAGCGTCGGTCAAATGCTTCCCCCGAGACGGAACTGAGGAGGTCCCAAATGCCACAGTACAACATATTCGGAGCCCCTGAATTCGCCATGCTCACCGTAGACCTGCAGCCGGACGAAAAGTTCGTCGCGGAATCAGGCGCTATGGTCGGCATGTCGAGCAACATGAAAATGAAGACATCGTCCCGTGGCGGCATCCTCAAAGGTCTCAAGCGCAAGCTCCTGAGCGGTGAGTCTTTCTTCCAGAACACCTACTGGCCCGAAGGCGCACCGGGACGCATCCAGTTCGCCGCCGGTGCACCAGGCGACATCATCCAGTCCACCCTGCAACCAGGTGAGGTCCTGTACATGATGTCCACGGCCTTCATCTGCTCCACCGAATCAGTCCAGCTCGATAGCAAGTGGGGCGGCGCACGCGGATTCTTCTCCGGCGTGGGCCTCTTCCTGCTCAAGGCCACCGGACCGGGCGACGTGTTCCTATCGGCCTACGGCGCGGTCCACCCCGTTCGCGTAGACGGAACCTACATCGTGGACACGGGCCACATCGTCGCGTTCCCCGAGACCACCCAGTACAGCATCCGCAAGGTAGGCGGCATCAAGTCGCTCTTCTTCTCCGGTGAAGGCATCGTCGCGGAGTTCACTGGCCAGGGCACGGTCTGGCTCCAGACCAGGAGTCCCACGAGTCTGGCCGAATTCCTCCACCCGTTCCGCAAAGTCCAACGCAACAACAACTGATTGCCAAAGAGTTGGGCCGATCTCCGGCCCACCCCTTTTGTCTGTCAGTCCCTGCTGTCTCTCCACGACGCCACAACAGCCGTCTCCCTCGCCGCGTCATCTTGACGCGGACCTCGCACGTCCGTGCGCCACAATGGCACAGCCACAGGCCGGCCAACACGTCGTCCCCTGCCGCAAAAGGATCGCATCAACCTGGATGTCGTCCCACAACGACGACCAGCCAACCCATTCGCAAATCGCCTTGAACAGCATGTTTGCGCCACCGCAACCTACGTGCCTTCCGCGCGGCGAAATCCTTGCCGTTGCCGTCCAAACAGTCATGGCACGGTCCATGCTTATCCTTTCACCAACAACCGACGAAAGGTCGACACAACCATAAGAACAAAAACGCAAACAGCACGGCACGAACGATCGCAAGGAGTGCAAGCCATGAACGAACAACCAACGAATCAACCGAAACGATCGACCGAACCACAGCAACAGACAGGACCGCAGCAACCCACCGAACGATCAATGAACAAACCAAAAGTATCAGGAGACATCACCATGCACGAATGGAAGAACGCACTCATGAACAGCTCTTGGATGAAACCACGGCGCCCCGGCCTCCTGCCGGCAAGCGCCATCGCCTGGGTCGCCGCCCTCGCCTTGGCACTGTTCGCATCCACACCCGCCATGGCTCAGTCGGCGTCACAGCCCACGGGGCATCGAGTCACCCAAATGAAGGCCCAGATTCTGACCACCCTGACCAAGGGAATCCATGACCGGAATCCGAGGGTTCGGGCTTCCGCCGTCTCTGCTCTCGAAGATCTCGGGCCGGAAGCCGTTCCCGCCCTGCTCCAAGCCGCCAAATCCAAGGACCCGCGGGTGCGCTCTCATGCCCTCAACGCCCTCGCCCGCATGTGGCACAGAATCGAACGGGGACAGAGGCGGCGAACCAGACGAACCAGACGGATGGCGCACGGCAGACACGCCTCCACCACGAACAGCGCCGATCCGAGGCACCGATGCTTCACCACCACAAAAACCTATCGCTCCTGCATCCGGCTCGGTCCGGGCGCAAAACCAAAACATGGAGGCCGCGCCGCCAAGACATGGAAGCGCCGACTCCAAAAACGACGGCAGCACCACAAGATCACCGACGCTCGGCGCCCCGTCTGGTCCCACTCACGCTTCGCAGTCATGCAGACCCTGTAAACGACTTCGTCTTTGCACCTGGATCCTTCACCTCTGCCTCCAAAACGTTTCCCAAAAAAAACACGAGCCCTGACCACGGTCGATCCACGACCCTCACATCGACTTCGAGATGAATCGTTCCCCCTGTTCTGCGCACAGCCCTTCCGTTCTTGCCCCCTGCCCTGTAGTGGTTGGCCAACAGGACACCGATGTCTACACGACACGCGCACAGCCACAACTCGACAGCCACACGTGGCTTTGTCTCGACACCGGACTGTCGGCAGACCGCGGCGATCCGCGCACATTTGTTCGTTCACTACGAAATCCGTGTGGTTCGAGGATACCGCATCACGTTTCAACGGGGAGACGAGGTGATCATCGGGCGACGCATCGGGACGCACGACGTGCTGAACAAACCGTAGCGCATCACCACAGAGAGTTCAGGCCAACGTGACATGGATAGCTCTGTCGTGCTTGGTCTTGTATTTTCCGTCCCAACGCCCTAAAAATGACCCAAACGAACCTTCGGGCCGCACAGGCAGACCAGATTCGTGCAGGACGAGCGACGAGCAAAGATCGATACCTCGATGCGCCGTCGAAACGGTGAGCCGGCAAGACGCCCAAAACACAGGACGTCGAGTCGGCGCTGCATCGAGCTACTCAAACGCCGAAAATACGATCGCCCTGCAAACGAACTACTGTCCAGGCTGTGCGACTCGACAACAAGGAGGTACCGGGTCATGAAGCGTCTCGGGATCGCAATGATGGTGATGGCAATGGCTGCATGCGGCAAACAGACAAAGGACAACACGGGCCCCTCGGGCGGCGCGCCCAAAGAGCAGGGCAAAACGCATCAGGGCCAGATCAAACGGCCGATCGGCCCCCACAGCACAGGGGCCTACGGACAGCTTACACGCATGCAGTTCAATCAGGCGGCGGTGCGGCTCAATCTGGGCATCTACTGGGCGGATGACAGCAACCACAACAAGAAGCTGGATCCGGACGAGCTGGTCAGCCTGCTGTTCTACCCACACCATCCGGTCTACGTGAAAAACGGAGCGTTCGTTTCCACGTTCCCGGTGACCTACTCGCGCCTCGTGCAGGACACGAAGAGACCGAACCTGGGCAAGAATCCGGCGGATCGGGATCGCCGTCTCAACGTGCGCAAGGAGTTGGATCAGGGCCGACCAACCCTGGTATACACGGACCTGACCAAGGCAGATCCCCAGGACCGCGCGTTCGTGCGCCACATGATGGTCGCGGCCAATTTCATCGATCGCCTCCACAAAAAGCAACTCGGCATCTACGGTCTGGAGAGCAAAATCCCGCGGGACGATTCGGCCAGTGCCAGCTTGTTCCGACGGAACTGGGGGCCCGTGTGTAAGGGCCCCAAGTCGCCGAAGTATCCGAAGTGCACGGCTATTGCAGGCGTGGATCATCCGGTCGCAGGCATCTATCCAGCCGACATCCAGAAGGACAAGAACTTCTGCACGAAGCTCGCAGCTCGCAAGGACGCCAAGACCCTCATGTCCCCCTTTGTGGTGGTTCGCAAGCAGGGCAGCAAGCTCGTGGCGGTGCCCTACAACAAGGCCTACCCGAAGCTCATGAACGCGGTGGCCAAAGAATTGGACGCTGCTGCGGCCTCCTACAAAAACGGCAAGGAAAAGGCGCTCGTGGCCTACCTCAAGGCGGCAGCCAAATCGTTCCGAACGAACAACTGGCTGGGTGCGGACGAGGCTTGGGCGACCATGAACACCACGAACTCCAAGTGGTACCTACGCGTGGCTCCCGACGAGGTCTATTGGGATCCCTGCAGCCGGAAGGCTGGTTTCCACCTGACCCTCGCCAAGATCAACAACGGCGCCCTGACCTGGCAGTCCAAGCTGAGCGGCGTGCGCCAGGACATGGAAAACACGCTGGCAAAGCTCATTGGCAAGCCGTATGCCGCGCGCAAGGTGGCCTTCCACCTGCCGGATTTCATCGACATCGTGATCAACGCTGGCAATGACCGCAGCCCGTTCGGCGCCACCATCGGCCAGAGCCTGCCCAACTGGGGCCCAGTCGCCAACAAGGGACACGGCCGTACCGTGGCCATGACGAACCTGTACACCGACGCGGACAGCCTAACCATCGCTCGACGCACCGCCCGATCCGTTCTGGACGCGGCCTCCATGAAGTTCTATCCAAAAGCAAAGGGCCTCGACCAACTGAGCACCATCCTCCACGAGTCCACCCACAACCTGGGACCGGCACACCAGTACAAGGTGAAGGGCAAGACCGCTCCGCAGATCTTCGGTGGTCCCCTGGCCACGACCCTCGAAGAACTCAAGGCCCAGACCGGCGCTCTGTACTTCCTGTCGTACCTGCTCAAAAAAAAGCTCATCAGCCAGCAGCAAGTCGACGGATCCTTTGTGAAAGACTTCATGTGGTGCCTGGGCCACATCTCGCGCGGCATGTATGATTCGACCCACAAGTCGAAGCCGTATAGCCAACTCGCCGCCATCCAGGTCGGCTTCCTCATGAAGCAGGGAGCCATCAACTTCGATCCAAAGGGCGCAGCGACCAACGGCAAAGACCACGGCGTCTTCACCTTGCATCTCGACAAATTCCCGGCAGCGGTGGAAAAACTCATGCGCATGGCGGGCCAGATCAAGGCCAAAGGCGACAAGGCGGCCGCGCTTCGTCTCATCAAAGAATTCGTGGACGGCAAGATGCTGCCATTCGACCTGATCAAGGAGCGCATCCTGCGCAGCCCGAAGGCAAGCTTCGTCTACTCGGTCAAGATCTGATCCGTATCCTTCGCGATGGCAGTCCAAATGAGCAAACCGATGGGAGCTGACCACAAGCCTCTCGGTTAGGGCCGAACCGACGAGGCGATCGCCAGGCGCTCGCGCATGAAGGCCTCGAACCGCTCTGCCCTGGCATCGTAAGTCAGGCCCTCGCCGCTACGCCCAGCCCCCTGTGCAAGCCGCATCCAACGTTTCGAATCGGCAAGGAGATCGAGGAGTGCCCGAACGGCCCAGTCCGAGTCGTCTGCCGGAACGAGCACGGCGTTCTCGTCGTTCTGGAGCAGACCGGCGGTGTCAGGCAGGTCAGGCGCCAAAATCGGACGACCAGCGCCCAGGTATGAAAACGTCTTGATGGGCAGGACCGTGTTGCCCTTCTTGACCAGAGGGCCACAGGTGGGCGGAATGATGAGCACGTCGGCGGCATACATGAAGGCCGCCAGGGTTTTCGGATCCACTCTGGGAGACCGCAGCACATTGGTCACACCACGAGCCAGGCAGGCTCGATCGAGCCAGCCCTGCCCACGACGATTGGTCGCCCCCACGAACAGGTAGGTCACCTTGGGGCTGCGAGCCGCCATGTCGAGCACCACGTCGATACCCTTGTCCGGATCGATGCGACCGGTGTAGCAGACAATCTTGGCCTCAGGTTCGAGGGCCCAACCGGTACGCTCGGAAACGACGCGACGCGCCTCTGCCCTGGTCAGCCGGGGCTCCAGGTCCGACGGGTCGTACCCATTGTGGATCACGGCGACCTTGTCGGCCGGAACGCCTGATTCGATCATCACGTCCCGCGCCAAATCCGAATGCACCACGACACCCAAAAAATTCCGGTGCCCCCCAACGCGACGCATGGAGTCTTTGAGTGCCGGATACTGACGGCCCAGGAGCCGATAGGTTTCGAACATGACCCGCTGTCCCGTGGCCAGCCCCACGAGCACAGGAAGGAAGTTTCTCGTGTAGACGAGGTCGTACTGGTCGAGGCCCGTCACAACCGGCCCGACGATTCCGTGGGAAAACTTATGGAACCGCAAAGGGGTCGGCATCCAAGACAGTATCTGTCGCAGCCCGAAAGGACCTTGAGCCGAGTAGTACTGCTCGATACTCTGCCGCCGCCGCGCCTCGTCCTGGCCCAAAGTCTCCCACAGCCTGGGCAGCACGAGATCCACGTCAAGGCCCCGCCTCGCCAGGGCGGCTGCCGTCTTGACGATCTGCTGGGTGTTCGCATTCGCCGTTGGGTACCGGTCGTCTGAAATGCAGGCAATGCGCATGGATGGTCGTCGTCCTGTCGTGGGTTCACTCGAATTCGCCGGGAAATCGACCGTTCGAGGAAGACGGATCTCCCGAGCCGCCACGATGGCTATCGTCGATACTCGAAGGTCAGACCAAACCCGCCGAGGGTGGGCACGGGAACGATGGAGATCCGACGGCCCTGGCGTTCCTTGTGGTGCCACTTCGTAAATATCGCCAACACAACCGCGGCCGCGGCTCCACCAGCCGCCACGCCGATCAGAATATTCGTCCCGAGCTTGTACGCATTGCCCTTCTTCATGAGACTCTCGGACGGATGCGCCTTGTAGTCGTCATGCGTCTTGGCCGTCGCCGCGCCCAGGCCGCCCGCCGCCGCGCCGGCGATAACCGCCAGGGCAGCAGCTCCGACGAAATAGGCCCAGTGGAGACGGCCCAACCCCTGCTTCGGCGGAGTCGTCATCGACCCAGTCCCACCATGGCCCTGATTGGCGCCCGTGCCCGATCCATTTGGACCGTGCACGACGCGCGGGTGCCGAGACTCAGGAGGCCTGGCCATCTCAGCGAGTTCCCAGACCTTCTCGGTCCCGGCGAGGACATCGACCACCTTGTGGGCCACGGTCTTTCCATCGAGTCGAATCTCCACCGCCACCTGGCCCGGTTCGACCACTAATTCGATGTGGGAGTGGCCCACGGATCGGCCATTGACCATGATGTCAGCCTGGGCATCCGGAACCGTCACCACGAGCACCCCGACTTCGCCCTGGGCCTGCTTGAGCAGGCTGGGTAAACGCTTTTTTTCCGAATCAGTGGCCTTGGCCAGGTACTGGCGCAGGGCGGTCACCGCCTGCACCGCATTACCCAGCTTCGCGTAGGTCAATGCAATCGAAAGATTGATCTCCCGCCGATGCCAGTAACGGTACGCATCCTTGAACAGGTCCAGGGCCTGCGCATAACGATGTCGGCGGAAGAGATGCTTGCCTCGCGCATACAACTTCCTGGCCTTGGGACGATTTTCGGCGACGGACTCGGCCCCGGGGCTGGAACCAGTGCCGACCGACGACACTGGTGCCAGCGCTCCCGCCGAAGGCCCCTGCAGCAAAACCGAAAGGATGACCGTGGCGGAAATCAATCCCGCCATGAGTGGCCGCAATTCGTTCAAACATCTCTTGGACATCGATCGTCTCTTCCTTGCATCGCGTCGTCCATACGGACTCTTTCGACCACACTCACCTTCGCGTCGACCAGAGTCGACCCCAATGAGCGATCGTCGCACGGGAGCACCTCGCCACTGAGGCCCCCGCCTCACGGCAGGTCAGGAAGCCCGTCTCCCCTGGACCGCCGCGGTCTGCGCACCCTACGGCGAGGCTTGAGGGCCAGGATCACTTCCTTGTCCTCGGTCGGAACCAGCGTGAGCGTCTCCGGTTTGAACCCCGGCGCCTCCACTCTGACGAGTTCCTGTTTCTCCGACCGGTCCACCGAAATCTGAAAAACCGAACCAGGATACTTCTTACCCCGAAACAGCACCACGACGCGGGCACGCTCAGGCCGAACAATCACTCTCAACGTCACCTGCTTGGGCACGGCGGCGTCCCGACGCACCTGCCTGGGCCGGAGATCTGACATGGGCGCCGGCGTGACCTGTTGAACCGGTGTCTTGTTCGGCGGGGCTCGCCTGCTGGACGTCGAAGGATGACGCAGCGCGAGGACGACCGCCAGGATCACGAGACCGCCGGCAAGCAGGCCCGCGGCAGCCACCAAGGGTTTGCCGAGGCTCTGCCCGTGAGCGGTCGTCCCGATCGAGGTCTCGGAGGGCAGGGATGCCTCCAACTTCGTGCTCGTGCCGGCCATGCCGAACCCTTTTTCGGGCTGGTCACTGACCGACTTGAGGGCCTGCTGGATCTGCTCGTCCTTCAGCTTTTTCTTCTGATAAAAGAGCCCATCCATGAACTTGGCGATCTGGGGCTGTCCCACCACATGACCATGCTTGACGAGCAGACGATTGAGCCGCTCGGCCATCGCCTGCGCCGTGGAAAATCGATCGTCGGGTTTCCTGGCCAAAGCCTTGAGGATGATGGCCTCGAGCTCCGGCGGAATACTCGGTCGGATGCTCCGAGGCTTGGGAACGTCGGCTTCTCGAACCCGCATGAGGGCCGCCGCCTCCGAGTCCTCCTTGAAAAGGCGCTTCAGGCACACGGACTCGTAGAGCACGATGCCGAGCGAAAAAATGTCCGATCGACGATCCAATTCCGTCCGCACCGTCTGCTCGGGCGACATATACGCCACCTTCCCCTTGAGGGTGCCCGCCGTGGTGTGGGTGATCCGTTCGGCGGCATAGGCGATGCCGAAGTCCACGACCTGCGTGTTCCCGTCGTAGGACACGATGATGTTCTGAGGAGACACGTCCCGGTGCACGACCCCGAGGGGGCGGCCGTCCGGGCCGCGGAGTTCATGGGCGGCATGGAGGCCGGCAGCGGCGTCTGCCACGATCCGGGCGGCATAGGGCCAACCGAAACGCTTCTTCTGCCGGACCGAAGCGCGCAGCACGGCGGTCATATTCTCGCCATGCACGTAATCCATGGCAATGAAGTAGGAACCGTCCACCTGGCCCATGTCGAAAATGGTCACCACGTTTGGATGATGGATGAGGGCGGTGATCCGAGCCTCATCCAAAAACATGGAAACGAATTCATCTTCCTCGGCGAGATGATCATGAATCTTCTTGATCACGAGCAGCTTTTCGAACTGCTCCGGTCCCGACAGCCTGGCCAGATACAGAGTCGCCATTCCGCCCTTTGCCATCTCCATCAGAAGCCGAAAGCGACCGAAGCTCCGCGAGTTCTTCATGGGACGAAAAGAGCTGCCCGAACGGAGACGCCCCGAAGGGCCCACCGCCTTGGACTTGCCGTTTCCACCGCTCGGTCCGGTTCTCACCGGCGTCCCTCCGGATAAGCCGCTACGGCGCCCGCTCCCAGCCCCTCCATCCTTGGACGACAGCACGGACTCCGTGCTGGCCCGACTCTTGCTAGAACCTTCCGACGAGCCGCCCGATGCCCCTCCTGCTCCAGTGCCCTGCTGATTTCCGCGCACGACCGCCCGCCCGGACTCGTCCCCGGACTCGCCTGCCTCTGGTTTTCCCGCTCGAGGGATCGGCGGCGGCTTGGTCATCTCCTGCTCCCAACGGGTCGATGCATAGAACCTCGTCTCGTCTCTGAGTTCACGTCATTGGAGCTGATAGTATATGGCAATCGCAAGGTGAGTAAAGGTTCCCGGATCCTGGGCGCAATGCCCAAGTGACGCATTGAAGAGGAGCAACTCCTGGTCCGCCCCGCACAAATGAACGATCTGACCATTGCCATCGACGAGGTCGTCCTCCGCGCTGCACACAAACAGGTTCTTCGTGTTCGTGGAATTGGCAAAGTACAGGTCGTTTGCACCATAGTTTGGTTTTTGGTCTCCATCCGTATCGCAACTCACGTTCGAAACCTGGGTGCCTGCGGGATCGTCTTCGAGGAGCACCACGCCTTGATCCGCCAGCATGCCCTCGGTTCCACCCTGATTCGAGGCATCGAAGGTCTCCTGGTTATATGCCGCCGTGATGGCGGGACTCAGGATGGCATCGCCCAAAAGGGTCCATGGATCGGTGTTGGTATCCCAGTACCGAATCCTCAGAATCCAATCATGACCGAGACAATTCACCTCCCAGTTCTTGTCCACGTCGTCTCCAGCAGTATTCTGAAATCCAGCGCATTCGATGAATCCAGGAGGAGGCTCTGGGTCCACGAATGCCGAACTAGCGATGTTCGTGGCTGCGTTGCAGTCGGTCACAGAACCGTTCGAGCAATCCGCGGCGCTGCAATCCTCGTGGCATCCGTCCCCCGACACCGTATTGCCGTCATCGCAGGCCTCTCCACAGTCCCTGTAGCCATCCCCGCAGACGCCGTCTTCGTGGCTGCAGTCCCCGGCGCAGCCGTCGCAGTCGTCGGTATTGCCGTCGTCACAGGCCTCGTTGCCGAGTTTCTTGCCGTCGCCGCAAATAGGCTGGCAAACGGTGGGCTCGTTGTCGTCGCAGGTCCACCCGTCCTCGAGTGTACAATTCGCCGAACAACCGTCGCCCGAGTCGGTATTGCCGTCGTCACAGACCTCATCGGCCCTGATGAAACCATCACCACATTTTGACTCACAGACCGACGGACCATCTGCCGAATTTGCACAGACCCAGCCATCTTCCTGCTTGCAGTGGATGTCGCACCCGTCGCCGCTCGCCAGATTCCCATCGTCGCACTCTTCGGTGCCCACGGCCTTGCCGTCCCCACAATCCGCCGCACATGCACTCGGCTCTCCATCGCAATGCCACCCATCTTCGACCTGGCACTGGTTCGAACAGCCATCGGCCGACGACTGATTTCCGTCGTCGCAGGCTTCGCCCTCGTCGAGCACACCGTTGCCGCAGGGACGGTCCCACCAGGACCGGGGAAAATCCATGGTGCAACCGCCAGCGACCACGACAGACAGCAACAACGCCCTCGCCAAAATCCTCGTTCCGTTCATTGATTCCAACCTAAATTGATGCATCTCGATCTCGTATCTCTAACCAAACGTCACATCCTGCCTTCCGTCACCCACCCCATTGATGGCTCCTGAACGTGCTTTCCTCAGCCAACCACCGTCCAATTGCTCTGTTATAGTACGACAAACGACGAAACAAAACAAATCCATCGGAACCCAAGAGACAAAAACCAGGAGGAGCCTCGGAATCCGACCGGCACTCAAATTCCTGTTCGCAGACTGCTCTGGTATCACCTAAAGCACGTCCTGCTCGTCAATCTTGGCGCCGTCATCGCGCCTGAAGATATCGATACCAGCCCAATATTCGTATCCAGGCCACTTCTGCCGGCACGGTAGCACGACGGAGTTCCCCTCAGCAATCACTCGTTTGAGAACAAGGAAGGATCAGCCGCCGTGCTCGCCCAAGTACCGCTCCGCCTCGAGGGCAGCCATGCACCCTGTCCCGGCAGCACTGATGGCCTGGCGGTAGACCCGGTCGGCCACGTCGCCAGCGCCGAACACGCCCTCGACACTCGTTTGTCTCGTTCCTGGCTTGACGATGATGTAGCCCTGCTCGTCCATGTCGATCTGGCCCTTGAGGAAGTCGGTATTCGGCTTGTGGCCGATGGCCAAGAAGAAGCCGGTGCAGGGCAGTTCGTTCTTCTCGCCGGTCTTGGTGTCCTTCAAGATGACGCCGGACACGCCCTTGACGTCGTCACCCAGGATGTCGTCCACCACCGAGTTCCACTTGAAGTGGATCTTCTCGTTCGCCCTGGCCCGCTCCTGCATGAACTTCGAGGCTCGCAATTCGTCGCGACGGTGGATAATGGTCACCTTGTTCGCAAACCGGGTCAGGAACAGGGCCTCTTCGATGGCGGTGTCGCCGCCACCCACCACGGCCACTTCCTGATTGCGATAGAAGAACCCGTCACAGGTGGCGCAGGCCGAAACACCCTTGCCCATGAAGCGCTGTTCCTGCTCCATGCCGAGGAAACGAGCCGAGGCACCGGTGGCCACGATGAGGGTGTCACAGGTCCAGGTGAACTCGCCTGCGTTGGCACTGATGGTAAAGGGCCGACTCGACAGGTCCACCTTGTCCACGTACCCCATGACGAATTCGGTGCCGAACCGTTCCGCCTGCTTGCGGACCTTGTCCATCAACTCGGGGCCCTGAACGCCCTCGGGAAAGCCGGGGAAGTTTTCCACGTCGGTGGTGATGGTGAGCTGGCCGCCTGGTTCCATCCCCTCGATGAGGAGCGGTTCGAGTTGGGCACGCGCCGTGTAGATGGCTGCCGTCAATCCTGCCGGACCACTGCCCAAAATGATGACTTTGCGATGGGTGTTTTCTGCCATTTCGTTCCTCCAATTCAACAGGCCCCGGGATGCGCCTGCGACGGCGGGACCATCCGCGTACACGCAGGTGACGAGAGTTTCCGTTTCCGCTCTGATTGCACGACACATCGACCGCGTTGTGTCGGCCACGGTGCATCGACACGGTGTGTCGGCCACGAAACCCGGTCCGGATCACGGACGGAGTCTGTCGTGCCGATGCGTACCAATCCTATGTAAGTACGAATCGGCCCTTGGGCAAGGGGAGAACGACCCTGCAACCAAGCCTACTGGTCTCATGGAGAAAAAAATCGAGATTTCGATGAAGGACCAACGAACGGCGGAAACGAAACCGAAGGGGGCCACCAACTCCTAGAGATGGTCACGCATCTGCTTGATCTGGGAACGGGTCATGTCGTGCACGGTGTTCATGAACTCCACCGAACGCTTGACGCCCTCGCGGGTCAGCTTATACGACTCGTCCCAGGCCTCCTCCGCTCGTTCCACCAAGGTCTTGTGGAACTTCACGACCTGATCCTGGTAGGATTCGACCGCATCGAACCACTGCCGGAAGTAACCCTGGTACTCCTCGGGGCTGTACGCCTTGATGGCGTCCCACCACTGATTCGTCGTGTTCTCGTGTTCTTTCTTCGTCGTTGTTGCCATAATAAACTCCTTTCACCCTCCAGGCCTTGGGCCTTGTTGACCGCTCTTTTTCGGGCGGCATGTTGTGCAACGCACAACAAACTATGTCGTCTCAACATGAGGGTCAAGTGCATTTTTTGTGCAGTGCACAAAAAAAACGCTTTCAAAACAAAACAACCCGCCAAAGCAACAATCCCGCCATAACTTTGCATTCCAAACGAACGAACAAAGCCCCAAATGAGGTCAGGAAGATCGCTCCCTTTCGGGTGCAATGCCCCACCCAAAGCTGGTTGGTCTCTCGATCAAAGAGCGTACGGCCGCGGATGAACGGGTTGGGGATCCTGGCCGAAGCAAGACTGTCTCCCGGCTGAACCAGAAACGATTTTCCCGGTTGAAGGGGTTGGAGTTACTGACCGAAGGTGTCCGAAGCGTGCTGAGGAAGCTGCTTGCAGTAATGATACTCGATGGTGATCGGTTTGGACTCTTCTTCGCCGTGCTGTCCCTTGGGATAGTATTTGATGGTCCTGAGGTTCGGAGCGATTTCGATCTCACCCTTGGCTGCCATGGCGTCGCACTTGGCGCGAACCCAACGATTCAGGGTGTCCTCCTGCTTGGTCCGCAGGTAGCGCGCCATGAGTTCGCTCTTTTGCGCCTGGAATTCCTTCCAGTCTGGCTTGGTGAGCTGCTTGCGGCGCACGATCCCAAAGGCGGCGACCTTGCCGCCCCTACGGATCTCGATCACCTTGCCGATGAGCGGGTCTTTGTCCGTCAGCTTCCACACACGATGCACGAGGTCTTGGACCTCTTCCATGCCGGCGACGGCCGTGGTGGTCCGAGTGAGGGTGACCTGGTGCAACTCGGGCATAGGTGCAGCCGGAGCTGCCGGCGACGCCGATGCCACAGCGCCGTTTGCGGGCTTCTTGGCTGCCCCCGAGGCTGCGGCCGTCTTGCCGGCATCGCCTGCTGCGTCCTTTGCGAAGACCACGTCGGGCGACGCACCGACCTTGAGGCGATGGTACGACTGATCCGCCAGGGAGCGCGCCATGGTGAGGGCCTTCTGGGATACGACCATGTCATAAGCGATGAAACGGCGTGCCTGTTCGAGGGACCAGGTTCCCTTGCGCCGACCCTCGACGAGCACGATGTGCCAACCGGCATCCGAACGGATCGGGGCGGACACGGTGCCGTCCTTGAAGGCGAACACGGCCTTGGCGAAAGGCTTGCCAAAGGTCAGATCATCGGGCGCGACCCAACCGAGCAGGCCGCCCGAACCCTTGGAGGCATCGTCCTGACTGAGGGTCTGCGCCTGTTGGGCGAAGGTCGCCGGGGTTAGGCGGCGCGCCATTCTCATGGCGACACGGCGAACCTCTTCGACCTTGGCCTTGTCGGCCGCCTTGTCCACCTTGAACAGGATATGGCGGACCCGACGCTGATCGGCGAAATCCTTCTTGTCCGCATAGCGCGTCTTATACAGGTCGGCCACCTTATCCGCATTCTTCTTGTCCGCCAGGAAAGCGGTTAATTCGGAGCCCGTGGCGAACACGTTCTTCTCGTACTTGGACCGCTCGAACACGGCAGTCTGGAGCACGAGCCTCGTGTGCCGCTCCTCATACATGGCCCTGGCTTCGGCATTCGAGATCAGCACCGACGCCATGATCGTGTCGGACATCTGCTTGGCGAGCAGCTCACGCTGCTGCTCCTGCATGAACTTGACGACCGTCAGGCCGAGACGCCATTTTACCCACTTCTTGAAATGCTCGTAGTTGAAATCCTTCGAGGCGTGATATCGTCCCTTTGCACCACGCATCGCCGGCCATCCGCCAAGTTGAAAGAGATCCCGCTCGTAGCCCAACACGAGGAGCTTGCGATGCGTGATCATGTTGACCACGTCCGGGTCGTCCGCCGCATCGTCTGAAGTCACCGCAGACTGGAAGCCCAGCTTTTTGGCTTCCTCGACCAGGATCTCGCGTCGGATCAGCATGTCCAGCATGAAGGCCTTCAACGTCGGCGGAGCGCCTTCACGCATGACGAGTCGAAACGCATACTGATAGTCGTCCTTGCTCAGTTCATAATGCCCGACCTTGCCGACGGCATGTTGGTTGCCGCAGGATAGCTTGTTCGAGGCAGGCGTCCCGAACCCGATCACGAACACGGCAATGAGAAATCCAAACACGACCCAGACGATGAACGACCGGGATTTTCGACGTAGCGAACCCAGCATCGGTGCGATACCTCCGTTGTCAAATGATCTGCAACGCGCCCACTGCGGCGCATGCACCATGCGCAGTCTGCTTGGCGCTCTCCACGAACTCAGCGGCCCACCTCTTTTTCGACCGCTTCTGCAAACTGCCTGAAACGGAGGGGGATGATAGGCGATCGCCCGATGGAGTGCAATGACAAAGAATTACTTCCCAAACAGGCTAAAAAGGCGCTACGATGGTTGGGTGTCACCAGATGAGAGGTCCAGGTTCTCGTGCCGCAGTATTTCTCTTCTTCGATTGGTTTCCGGACCCACGGGCTAGCCGGATTGCCGACCGACGGTCCTTCCCAATCCAGAAACCGCTGCGTCAATCCTCACTTTCGGCGCAGGCCTGACCGTTCCTTCGGGCGCTGGCCTGACGACAAGATTGTGGGCCTGTCCCTACTCATGGCCATCGTGATGGCGCCTGTGGCCTGCGGCGGCCACGCGAATAGCCTAGCCGGAGACACCGGCAACGCGGACGCCAGGACCGACGCCTCTCCTGGCGACGGCGGCACGACCAAGGATGCCACCGACGCGGGGCCATCGTGCAACAGCGATGAGAGAACCCGCGTCGAGCGAGGTCGGTTGGCCGTGGACACCGAGGTGCGAGACTTGGTCCATGCCCCCTGCACCGAAGACGAGTGGCGTTTTTCTGCTGCCGCCGGCTCCACGATCCAGGTCACCCTGTCCGTGGTGGGACTGCATCATATGCAGGCTTCGGTGACCCTGCCCGACGCCACCGAACTCACCGCCCCCCTGGCCAGCCTCTCCAACCCAGGCGGCATGGCCGTGCGGCACATGACCTTCACGCCATCCAGATCGGGCGAGTTCGTGCTCCTGGTGGCAACCTCGAATCCAGAAGCCACAGAGACCTACAGCCTGGCCATCGACTGCCTGGACCATTGCGAACTGGTCACGACCAGATACCCCATCGTCCTGGTCCACGGATGGACCGGATTCGACCAGGTGGGCCCGCTCGTCTACTTCTACGGAGTCAAAGACGCCCTGGAACAGGCGGGCTTCTTGGTCTACACGGCCAACCTCGACCCATACAACTCGGTCAAGTACCGGTCCGAAGAACTCGAAGACGAGGTCCTCGACTTCCTGCGGGAGAGTCACTCCGACAGGGTGAACCTCGTGGCCCACAGCCAGGGCGGGCTGGACAGCAGACGGCTCATCTCCACCTTGGGCTTCGGGGACCGCGTCTCGGCGCTCGTGACCATTGCCACGCCCCACCACGGAACGCCTATCGCCGATATCGCCATGGGGGACCTGCCCGGCCCCACCGACGAAGCCCTCGACTTCCTGTTGAACCTGCTGGGAGCCACCACGGTCCAGAGCAGGTCCGACGCCAAGGCCGCGTTCAAATCCATGACCACCGACTTCGTCCAAAACGAGTTCAACCCGGCCAACCCAAACGACCCGAGGGTCACCTACATCTCCTGGACGGGCCTGACCTGTCCCCTCGGGGTCCGTTGCGGCGACGTCTGTGACGTGGAGATCCGCTGGAGCTACGACCTCATCTATCTGAACGCCGGAGACAACGACGGCATCGTGCCCGTGGAGAGCGCCAAGTGGGGCGATTTCCGTGGTCTGCTTCCGGCCGACCACTTCGACGAGGTGGGACAACTCTTCGGGGTCACCGGTCCCAACTTCCACCACCTCGACTTCTATCTATCCGTGGCCAAAAACCTGGCCGCCTCGGGCCACTGACCCGACGATCGTCCACCCTGCGACCGAATCGCCCAGAAGTTTGGCCCCGGCCAATGCTCCCAATGGGAGCGTGTCGATGTTTTTCTCTGCGGCCTTGCGTCGTTTTCGCCCCTCAGGGACTCTAACCGAACGAAATACCTCGATCACAAGGGACCCACCATGGGACGAAAGAGTCAAAAGGAACGCGCCAAGAAGACAGGCGCCAGACACCGCGAGGCAGGTCGCAAGACATCTGCGGGCCGGCAGTCAAGAGACGAGACCGCTCCAACGACCGAGCCGTCAGCGCTGGAGTCCGACGCAACGCCGGCCAGCCAGGCCAATCAGGCCAATCAGGCCAACCCGGCCACGCCGACCAAAACATCCAAAAAGCGCCGCCGCACGTTTCTCAAACGCATCATCTCGGCGCGTCGGATCGGCCAGGTCGCCTTTGGCGCCACCGTGTACCTGGCCCTGGCCAACGGATGGGTGAGCCTCGGCATCCTCATCCTGGCCGGCGGCCTGCTCGGCGTCATCCTGGGCAAATTCTTCTGCCGATGGATGTGCCCAATCGGCCTCATGATGGACCTCATCATGGGGGCCGGTCCCCAGGCACAGAGCAACCTGTACATGTACTACAAGCTCGGCTGCCCCATTGCCTGGATCTCGGGTTTCTTGAACCGATTCAGTCTGTTCAAAGTGCGCCGCAAGCAGGACGCCTGCGTGAACTGCGGCCTGTGCGACAAGGCCTGCTACATCACCAAGTTCAACCCGGAAACGTCACTCTACAAAAAGGATGGCATCAACCCGTCGTCCTACTACACCTGCTCACGCTGCCTCGAATGCATCCAGGTTTGTCCCACGAACGCCCTGACCCTCGCCATCAAGGCCCCGAGCCCGGCGTCCAGTCATCCCAACGAATCGGCTCAGAGCGCTGAGTAGGCCAATCGATCCCCGGTCGAAAAACACGACAATCGGAGCGGAGGCTACTTCCTGACCCTGATCTGGGCGATGGCCGACAGGCCAGGCCCGTAGACGCCCGATCCATGATACTTGTACGGCGTATTGCCCAAGTTTTCCACGCGCAGAGTCAGGTCCACGAACCGATTGAGCTGCACACCGCCTGCCAGGCTCACCACACCGAAACCAGGCGTGCCGGCACAATTATCGGGACCGTTGGGACAGATGCGCTTGTCGTTGAAGTCTCCAGGCGCTAGACGGTCCTGGCGCTTGGCCCAGCGCACCATAGCAGCCGCCCACCAGCGGCCGTCCCTAGAGTGATACCCCACCCGAACCAACCCCTGGAGGGGCGGAATCCGCCGCATGGGCTGCGTACCCGAGTTACCCAACAGCCCCGACAGGTCACCCCTGGTCCAGGACATCCAGGCTCCCAGGTCGAATCCCCTGCCCAGCACGACTCGACCGTAGGCGTCCACTCCTGCCAAAAAGCCCGACGAGGCGTTGACCCGAACCGTGGCAGGCTCTCCATCCACCTCGTCGCCCGTGTAGGCACGTGAGATGAAGCCGCGCAGGAAGCTGTAATGCGCAAACAGCCAGGTCTGGACCCGAGGCAGACCAAGCTTCACCCCAACCTCGAGGGTCGTGGTGCGCTCGGCCTTGTGCAGATCCGGACTGGGCACGTCGAACCCGCCGCCCTCGGAGCCGAGATGGGAATAGTCGTCCAAGTTTGGCGCGCGGAACCCCTGCTGCACCGAAGCAATGAGACGCAACGGATTCCAGGGCACAAACTCCAGGTTCACGCCGCCCACCGGCCCCCAAAAAGTGGCCCGGATGGGCGATGCCGCCAGGCCGTACTGGGCAGCCAACGGATCCGTGGGAATGGATGCATGCGCCACGGCGATCCGGCCGCCCAAACGCACGATGAACCAGTGCCAGGGCCGCAGTTCGTCGGTGAGCAGGACCCCGCCCTGTAGATACTGGGATCCGTCCACGAAACGACCCCGAAACGAGGCGCCATCCATGGGAGTCACCGCCCCAGTGGAAAGGGCCTGCCGATTCGCCGTGCTGTGGACCCAATCGTAGTAGACGTCCATCCCATAGGTCAGTTTGGAATAGCGTCCCAGATCCGTGACGGCCACCAAGCCGAGACCCGCTGTGCCGACCTGGTCGAACTCGTTTTCGAGGCGATCCCTGTCGATGCGATACCGTTGACGAAACTCGCGCTGGTTTTGAAACGACACCGTCAGGTCGAACTGATCAAGCGCCTTGCCCGCGCCCCCCGTCACCTTGGCATAGACCACGTCTCTAAATTGGTGGCGATAGTAGCGGTAGTCCGTGTCGCTGCACTTGTCCGTCCTGGGGACGTCCGTCTGGCGCACGCTGTTCGTGGCCATTTTGAGGAACCAGCGCCCGCCCAACCAGATACGCACCGCACCGTCCCAGTCGCCTTCGCTGTACCCGGTCCACTTTTGGAGCCCGATACCCCGACCACCGACCAAGCTGCCAAAATCTTTGAACGACCCGCCCACCAAGGCCGACACGCGACGGTACTGTCCCCACACAGCCGCATCGTAACTCTGACTCAGGTCCGACGAGTCGAATCGGCCCACCGCGGTCCCACCCCAACGCCACAAAGAGCCAGGCACGAACGAAGGTCTGCGACTCACGAGGGAAATGACGCCTCCCAGCGCATCCGATCCATACAAAATGGAACCTGGCCCGCGCAGCACCTCGACCCGAGCCAACGAAAATTCATCCACCGTGTTCAAGAGTTGATTCGGTCCATAACGCGTCGTTGAGTTGTTCAAACGCACGCCGTCGATGAGGTAGAGCACGTGCTGGCCGGTCATGCCGCCAATGAACGCCGACCCCCCACCGTGATTCGTCTTTTGGACGAGCACGCCCGGCACCTGGGAAAGCAGCCCGGGCGTGGACTGGGACGACAACTGGTCCATGCGAGATCGGGTAACCAGGTCCACCGACCTGGGGCTCTCCAGGTTCGTCTCGGGGCGCAGAGCCGACACCACCACCGTCTGGTACGAGGCGCTCGGGATCGGCACCAGTGCCGTTAGCGCCGCCGATGTCTTGCGGCCCGCCCGGTGAGTCGACTTTTGCCTCGACTTGCGCTTCGCCTGCGCCTTTTGCGTCGACTTGTGCTTCGTCTGCGATTTTTGCCTCGACTTGTGTCCCAGCTTCGCCGAGGAACCCGGCCTCGCGTCCGCTGCACCGGCAGCGGACGATCCGGCACCGGCATCGCCGGCAGCGACCGTATCGTTCCCGTGGGCCCCGTCGGTTCCAGAAGAAGACGCCCGAGCAGTCGGTTGGGCCAGGGCGGCAGACGCCAGGGAGAACAGACCGAAGCAAACCGCGGTCAGACCTGCAAGCGATGTCGGGCCCAACAGAATTCCGGCCCGTTTGGTGCTGTCCAATTTACGGATGGCCATCATCTCCTCGTGCGTCGGGATGGCATCTGAAGACCTCGCGGGGCATCATGATAGACGATTATTGGTGCAAAAACCAAGTGGACCACGAAAAAATTCCATTGCCTTTGTCCGGCCAACAATTCAGCAGCGCCACCTTCACCCCTGCCGGACTCTAGCGTGACCGCAGGCGACCGCCGACGTTTGGCCGCAGGTGGACAACGGTCCAGTGGCCCTGCCACGAAATCATGGTATCCACAACCAAAACATGGCGACGACCCGCCTGGCGAAAGAACAGCCTGGCATGACGCAGACGAAAATAGCCGATGTAGTTGTGCTCTCGCCCCGGACGCACCCAGACCGGCCGGTCGAGACGCCATCCATCGAAGGTTGCCCCCTGCCAGGCACGCCGTCGGCGATGCAACGATTGGAGGTCCCGCAAAAAGACCCGGTGCAAAAACTTCCAGTAGCCCGACGGATTGCGGGCCTGCTTGAGCCGCAAAAACGGCTCGAACGGAAAAAAGAACGCATCCACCGATCGCACCTGGCCCGTGGAGACCGCCTGGAGCAGCGCCCTGCCCAGGGACATCAACTTCGGGTCGTCTCGCCCAACCGGCTGCTGGTTCGTCCAGTCCACGACTGGCCTGGCCGAACGGGAGCCGGCCGGGGCACCTGGTCCGCCGACCGGAACGTCGGCAATGTGGGCACCGGGTCCGCCGGCATCGACCGATCGTACGATTCGCGCTTCGCCTCCGGTTGGTGCAGCTTTGGACCGTTTCGCACGATCCGCCTCACGGTGCTCCTTGGCACAGCCCGTCCAGCAGGAAGCAATCGCAAAAAGGAACCCGACCACACCGGCTCGGCCCAGGACCGATTCCACTGCCGAGCCATGAACGCCCCGCAGCACAGGCTCGGTCCATTCCCTGCATCTCCTTCGGTCATCCCGTCGGTCATTCCATGATTCGTGCATCCCTGCTCCCTCGTCCTGTCACAATCAAGCCACGTACGGGCTATCGCCCCTGTGGCCTTTGGCGCTATTTTTGCCGCCTGATCAGCCTGCTCGCTTCGCCTCAACTGTCCCGTTCGTGATCTCGACACGACGCGTCATTTCATCGTCTGTCACTGCCGATCCTGTGTACCACAGCAACCGAAGGACCACCACAAACCGGCCCACCCTCCCCCAAATCGGCCGCCCGAAAACGAGTCTTGACACAATGCGTCATTACAGCCATACTTCAAAATAGCAAAGGTAAGGGACCGTCCTCCGCAGGGGGCCCCTCGTCTGGCAGAAGGAGGTATCACCAATGATCGACTTTGCGAATACGGCAGAACGCGAAAGGATTGCCTTTGCCGTCATGGGCCCCCTGGACAGGACGCTGGGCTTTACCAAGCAAACCATGGAGGTCGCAGGCCTCTATGCCCCCTTCAAGAAGGGCGTCTACGAAACGGTCCGGGCCACGACGCGGAAGAACTTCGAGATGTCCAACAAGCTCGAAATCAAAGGCCTGGAAAACATCCCCGAGGCCGGCGGCGCCGTGCTGGCCTGCAACCATCAAAGCTGGCTCGACGTCCAGGTGTTGCTTGCTTCCTGCCCACGTCACGTGCATTTTCTGGCCAAGGAAGAATTCCGGACCTGGCCGGTGCTCCGCCACCTCATCGACCTGAGCGACTCGGTGTTCCTGAATCGGACGGGCGACCAGCAGGCCCTGGACCTGACCACCCACCGGTTGCAGGAGGGCTGGCTCGTGGCGATCTTCCCAGAAAGCACGATTCCGGGCGAAGAGGACATTCCTCGCAGCGCTGTCGAACCTGAAACCGGCCTGCTTCGTGGAAAGACCGGAGCGGTCCGACTCGCGCTGGCCGCCAAGGTGCCCATCATTCCAGTGGGCATCTCGGGAACCGGCAAGGCATTTCCTCCCGAGGTCTATCCAAAACTTGAAATTCTGCGACCTCCAGGCGATACTCCCATCACCGTCGAATTTGGAAAACCGCTCTCGTACGAAGAGTACGAAGAGACTCCGGACCACCCGACGGTCCGGCGGCTGACCAACGAACTCATGTCCACCATCTCCTCCATGGTGGACCACAAGAGGGGGTACATATCAATGACTGTTCCACGCCCAGCTTGGCCGACCTATGACAAAATCGGCGTCCTGCTCCTACATGGGTTCACCTCGTCGCTCAAGTGCGTCGATGGGCTCATTCCCTACCTGGAAAAGGAACACATCCCGTACCGGATGCCCCTGCTGCGCGGCCACGGAACCCGCTACCAGGACATGAAGGGCACCACGTCGAAAGACTGGTACGAAGACGCGGAAAAGGCCCTACTCGACCTGGCCAAAGAAGTGGACCGCGTCGTGGTCGTGGGCCTGTCCATGGGCGGCCTGGTCACCTTGGAACTGGCCATGAACCACCCGGACGAGATCGCTGGCGTCGCCACCATGGCCGCCGCCCTCAAGTTCAAAGACCCGCTTTCGGTGCTCACGCCCATCCTGGCCAAGGTCGTGCCCTACTGGCCGAGCCCCAACTCGTTCAACGACGAGAGCCGCAAAGTTCTTGGCGAAAACTACCCCAAATTCGCCACCGATGCCTTTGCATCCCTTTACCGATACGCCAAGGCCATCGAGAAACGGCTGAGCGAAATCACAGTGCCCATCCGCATCCTCCAGTCCAAAAAGGACCAGATCGTCAAACCGGTTGCCGCGAACATCATCTACGAAAAAGTCTCGTCCGAACACCGGGACATCTCCTGGTACGAACGATCCGGCCATGAAATGGGCCAGGACATGGAGGCCGACGCGGTCTTCGAAGACCTCATCACCTACATCAAGAAGTTCCAAAAGAGCACCGCGGACTCAGAATCCTCCGACGCCTGACACGCCCACCATTCCCCGTCACCATCCCGCCCCACGCCACATGACGCCACGGCTGCATGACGCCACGGCTGCATGACGCCACGGCTGCATGACGCCACGGCTGCATGACGCCACGGCCACCCACCGCACCCATCCACCATGCAGGTAAGGAGGCTGGTCAGAATACATCTGCCATCTGGAACGCCGATCCATCCCGCCTGGCTTTGTCGCTCCTGTCGGGTAGCCGGGGCGGTCGCTTGGCCGTCTACGGCGACTCGTAGGCACCGGAGTCGCAGGGCTCTCCTCGTTCCTCGCCCCGTTGATCCGTGGCCGGGCAGTTCGTGGCCGCGCCCAGGGCCGGGCTTCCGGAGCCGAGGGCCATGGTCGGCGTGGGCCCGCCGTTGTCTGCGAGGGGATCCAGGAGCGGGTCGGCAAAGGTGATGCCCGCGGCGCACGGGTTGTCGTCGTGGCCGCTGTCCTTTATTTCCGGCCACTGGAAGTTGCCCCCGCCGTCGCCCAGGGTTGCGTGACAGGCATAGGCGCTGTACTGGTTGGGCGAATAGTTGTAGGCAAAAAGGCAGCTCGTCAACGACATGGAGGCGTTTTCACCCTTGAAGATGGCCGGGCCGTAGTCGGCCTCGTTACCGTAGAAGGTGCAGTGCTGAAAGTCGATCTCCGAGGCCCCGTTGAACACCGCTGCGCCCACCTCGGGGACGATGTTTCCGGCAAATGTGCAGTTGACCACCACCGAGGGAGCGGACCCGGAGCCCACGAAGAGACCGGCTGCGTGCTTGTCGGACCGGTTGTCGGCCAGGGTGGAGTTGGTGAGGGTGAGGCCCACGTTGTCGCCCTGGTGGTAGAGCCCGCCCGCGCCCCCGGTGGGGCTCGAGTCGAACTCGTTTTCGAAGAAGAGGCAGCGATCGATGTAGGCGTGACTTCCGTCGTAGAAGTAACCGAAGAGCGCGCTTCCGTGCTGATTGGCGTGATTGGCCTCGAACACGCAGCCGCAGAGGTGGAAGTCGCCGTCCACATCGTAGTTCATCCCGTCGATGTAGAGACCGCCGCCGTTTCCGTACTGGCCGCTCTCGTTGCTGCTGGTGGTCCAGTTGCCGATGAAGTGCGTGTCCACCACGGTCAGTGTGGATCCGCGGTTCAAGATGCCTCCGCCGTTGGAGGCGCTGTTGGACGCAAAGAGGCATCCCGAAATCACCGCCTCCTCGAGCCCGCCCGCAAAGATGGCCCCGCCCCCGATCTCGCCCTCGGTGCTCGTGCAGTGGTTGTCCACAAAGGTCGTGTCGATGGCTAAGAGGGTCCCGTACCAGGGATGGTGGATGGCCGCTCCCGACTCCTCGGTGTTGCCCTCGGTCAGGATAATCCGCTGGACGACGAATTCCACGTAGTGATCCAGGTCGAAGATCCGTGTGACATTCCCGCCCGACAGCGTGATGAGATCCTCCCCGTCCACGATGAGTGAAGCGGTGACCTGGAGGGGCGCGGTCAGGGTAATTGTGTGCTCGCCTCCGCAGCTGAAGGTGATCGTTCCCCCGTTCTCGGCGGCGTTCGTTTCGGCCACCGCCGCCTGCAACGTGGCCTCGTCACAGCTCGCCGAGTCGCCGCTTCCCACCACCACATGCTCTCCGGCCGGAGCCACAGGATCCAAACGCCCGGGACACCCGGAGTCCAAGGGATCGACATTGCTGTTGACGTTGGTGTTGTTCTGGTTCGTGTTTTGATTCGTGTTCGCGTTGTTGTTCGTGTTCGTACTGGTCTGGTTGTTTCCGCCGGAGTCGTCGTCCCCGCAGCCCAAACCCACGAGAAGCGCGATAACGATCGCCGAAAGAACCACTAAGAGACGAATACGCATGACGGCCTCCTCGTTCACGGTCGGGTTCCCATCCCAACGGCCCGACCATTTTATCATATCGGGCCTCCAGGCGGGGCCTTGGTGTTCGACAAAGACAGCGGGTCTGGGGAGGGGACGTCGGAGCGCAAAGGCGAGTTGCTGAAAAAGATCGGGGAGCTAACAGTAGAGCGGGATTTTTTATCACAAGGGCTCGGTCCATACCGATGAAGGAACGCCGGGCCCTCATCAGGCCGCGGGTCTCACTTGCCATACGCAAACAGTGCGAATTGCTTGGTGTGAGCCGCTCGAGCCTGTACTACCAGCCAGTTGGCCAGGATCCAGAAGAATTGGCGTTGATGCGGCGCATCGATTATTTATCTCTCTGGCCAGGTTCCACCTTAACTTCGCCCGTTTTTGGTCCAAACAAATCTCGATATCGTAGATATCGAAAAAGGCCTTCCCCTCCGCCTGAAAGGCACCCTCCCATTCCGGCGTGTTTCCCTCGTCATCGATAATTACGACATCTCCTGGATTGGCCGCAATGGTGATGTGGG
>JAGGXR010000088.1 GCA_021162935.1 Deltaproteobacteria bacterium | reverse complement strand
GTCGTGTTTGTGTTCACCAGTATTCCAGCATTTGGGGTGACGGAACGACACACCGCGGGGAATGTCGATGACATGAGCCCAGATGCTCAGACGGTTTTTTTCTACTATTTTGACATGGCGGGTTCTGCGGACGTCGCTCAAGATTTTGGTGGAGCCATCACCTGTCCTGGTTTGCTTGGCGGGGGCACCCAGTCCGGTATCCCGTCTTGGACCTCTGCCTGCTTGCAGGGCCGCTGTCTGCTGTTTGATGGTCAAGACGACGTTGTGGTCACTGGTTGCACGGCCCAACCGCCTTCGTCGTTCACCCTGTCTCTGTCATTCTTTCCTCGCACGTTTTGGTTGGAGCCTGGATCATCGGGCGCGATTCGACACGGTGTGTCGGAGGACACCAAATGGACCCTCGTAGCCGGTCCGGATCTCAAGATTGTCTTGTCGGCCGGCACCAGCCGCATTTCAGTGGTCAGGCTGGGCGAGGAATGCGTCACCGATCCAGTCGTCCAATCGAATGGCTGGAATCACCTGACGGTGGTCTACGACCAGATGCCCAATGAAGTGAGCATCTTCGTCGAGGGCCGGCGAGTCAAGAAATGCACGTGGACTTCCAGCCAGTCACTTTCTCCGGCCGCGTTGGAAATTGGTGACGATTCTGCTGTCCAGGACGATGCGTTTACCGGGATGATGGATGACATCATGCTGTGGAACGAAGCTCGCTTGGTCGGTGGGCCGATTTTGCGATTCGGCTTCGAGCATGCCACTATCGGGTCGGATCAGGCCTGGGATGACACGCCCAACAACAATCACGCACAACTGGAAGGTGGTGCAGCGCTGGCGCTGAGCAATGACGACCCAATATATGGGACATATCTGTCCCTGGACGGATCCAGCTTCTTGATGATTCCCCATACACCTCGGGGCGACCCTGCCTGTGCATCGATCGTGTCGCATCCAGAGGCCATGGACGTGGACGAGCAGTGGCGAGCATCTGGCGGGCTGACCATGGAAACCTGGGTGTCGTTCCATGCACTGTCGCCAAGCGAGCAGACATTCCTGCATCGCGCCACCCAGGACGGAAGCGACGACTATTGGTGGTTTGGCATCGAAGACGGGTATCTCGTCGCCAGGGTTGGCGGGTACCGGAGCGAAATCAAGGGAGAATGGGAACCAGAAAAAAACCGCTGGTATCATCTGGCGGCCGTATATAGTCGGTCCCATGCGTGGCTGTATGTCAACGGCCGACTGATAGCGGAACGTGCCGTCGAGCCCCGAATGGATCCCACGGCACAGCCAGCCTGCATCGGAGCGCGCTGTTGGTACGAGTCGAGCACTTTGAAGTCCAGTGACCACTTGGTGGATGCCTCTCTCGACAACGTACGCGTTTCGTCCGGCGCAAAAACAAGGTTCGATGTGTTCGAAGCCCGGTACGATTTCGAAACCGTGTCGGCTGGCTCCATCCCCGACAGGTCTGCGAACCATCATGACCTGGAACTGTCGGGCGATGCGACCCTGACCACTGAGGCCCAGGGGTGGGACCTGCGGGCCCTGAGCTTTGACGGCGGATACGCAACGATACAAGACTTGGGCGATGCGCTGGATTCAGACGGCAACCTCGGCCACGGGTTGAGTGTGGATACCTGGGTTCAGTACCCGGAAGTTCTCACTGAGGGCGAAAACGAGACGATTCTTTCTCTCACGAGAACTTACTTGATCCGAATTGGATGGTTTACGTATGTGCCATATCTGACTGAGGAAGTGTGGTTTGGACTTGGCGGCCTATCGAGCCAAGATGGTGTTGCGTTGACCTTTCGCTACCGCGATGCGACCATCTCCAAACGGGTCTCCTTGGCGCCAGGATCCTGGCATCATGTGGGCGCCACCTGGGACGGTGCCAATCTCCACCTCTTCTTCGACGGCAAGCAGGTCGCGTTGGAACAGGCCGTTTCCACCGACGACACCTATGCTTCCCTCGACTTTGGCGAGGCACATATCGGAGCGAGGCGTGTGGGTATGGCATACACCGCGACCCCGACCGACATCTTCGCTGGAAAATTGGACGAGTTCCGCCTCAGCCGCTTCGCCAAAGATCTGACTGAGGACCCGGACGGAGACCGCATGGACGACTCGCACGAGATCATCCGCAGCACGGTCCGCACCGAGGGCTATCCCCAGGCCAACCCGAACCTGGTCAACCGCCGGGCAGCCATGGTGGTGAGCGGGGATCCTGCACAGTGTTTCGAGAACGCAGCGCGGATGACGTATTACTTGCTGCGTGCCCTGGGCTACCATGAACAGGATGTGGTCTCGTACGAAATCGTCAATCCGGATCCCAACTGGGAGGATCTGGATCGCTGCCCTCTGGACGTCACGTGGGACGAGGACGGGCCGGACGCACACGCGATGATTCTGAGCCAGCTCGATAGGTATGCACCGAACGGCGCTGCGGCCCTGACCAGCCGTGATAGTCTGTTTTTCAATTTCGTGGACCACGGCATGACGCCCACCTGCGACGCGACCAGCCAAACGTGCAAGGGAGGGTACCAGCTCCTCCACTTGTACGAACTGAGCGACAAGGAACTGGGACAGAAGGCCGCGGCGCTCGCGACCTACCGCACGGTCTTCATCATGGCCTCCTGCTTTGCTGCCGCGGCCATGGACGAGGTGGGGCCCGTTTCCAACACGATTTTCCTCGCTGCAGCGGCGCCACCGAAGGGCAACGGATGGCCGTGGCTCGAGACCATCCAAAATGGGCTGTTCGGATGGGCAGAGCGCACCGGTGACGGCATGACGAGCTATGAAGAGGCCTTTGCCTACACCTGGGACGTGGCGGGCCTGCTTGGAAAACAAGGTCGCCCGTGGCTGTGGGTGGACGACAGCCAAGGTGAGGACGAGCGGCTCGGGGACAACGGCGACGAGTGGGGCCACAACCCCTGGTTTTTCCCAGCGGACTACGACCCGGACACAGCAGGCGTAGACGGCTACCGGGCGAGGATGTGCTGGCCATGAGACCTATCTTTGCATTGTATCTTGGTTTGCTCGCTGCGAGCGCAGGCTTGGGATGTAGCCGCGAGAGCGTAGGCTCCATGCACGGCTACGTGGCCATTGCAATGGATGGAGAAGAGAGCCTGAATCTGCTGATGGTAGACCTGTCGGGCAGACAAGTGGACACGGGGCTGAGCTGCAGTCCAGGCGGATGCAGCAGAATGGTATGGGCGCCCGATGGTACGAAGATAGTGCTCTATGGGCCACCACACTGTGTTTTGGACACATCCACCTTGGAATGTACGACTCACCTCGCGCCCTACCAATTCGTTCAGTGGTCCCAGGATTCGACCCACGCGCTCTTCGTGGATCCGGACAGCAACATGCTTTACAGGGCGGTCATCGACGGGTCGGAGCGCCAAGACATCATCGAGGTGTCGCAACTGGAAACCGTGTCGCCCGACGAGGCCTATGCAGTGGACTGGCGCTGTCCCGAAGGGCAACATGACTGCGACTACTGGGACCGCACGCCCGAGTTGCTGGACCTGAGGACCGCAGAGCGGAGGGCCTATCCATGCGTGGCCCCTGTGATAGGTTGCAGCAACGTGGATATGCCCATGGTGAAAACCAAGTACTGGTTTTCGGACAACCGGACCGTACTCGTGACGGAGACTTACCGTTGCACTACTTCGAGTTGGATGGTCTGGACGTGCAACGTGGAGACAGGCGAGACCGAGAAGGTGGTGGACGCAGACTACGACAAGGCGCCCACGGTGGAGATATCCGACTTTCCCGTGTCGCCCGATGAGCGGTGGCTGGCCTTCCCGGACGGCATCAAGAACGGAACTGGGTTTACCGTGGTGGACTTGAAAAACGGGTTTTCGACCCACTTCGTCGAGCTTCCTCACTTGCACGGAGTATTAGACTTCACCTATGACAGCCGCTACCTGGTGGTTTACGGACAAGAAAAGACATACGCCTTCGACTTGGCAAAGCAGAAGCTGATCGACCTTCCGCTTTCCAACGACCTGGTGATCTCCCTCAGCCCAGTTTGGGTGGAACTGCCGAGCCCATGAGCCGGGCGCCGGACATGTCTTCATCATGGTGGCCATCACCTGGCCCGGAGTCCAGTTCTCCGGTCCGCTGCTGCAGGTTGTCATGGGCCAATATCTATGACCTGACCGAGCCGAATTCGCCCCGGACGCTGACGGAGATGACTGGGGCCAAGGCGGACCCGCCGGGGCATGGTGGGGCCCTGGGCCCTCGATGTGCATGGCCGGCCGTCATGATCGCTGTTGACCGTATCAACCGAACTGCGGTATCCTTAATTGCAATTGATTACTTAAATGCAGGACTCGCCGATCTGTTGTAACGACTGGGCGTCATGTGGCGTCGCGCGTCGGGCGATCTTGCGACATCCAGGGCAATGCAGATGCGTACCCGACGCTGGCGCAGATGTCCTGTCGAGATGATTCTTGGTTCCCTGTGCTGATCGTGGCAGAAAGGAGGGTCGATTGAATCCCCCGTCTGCACTCCAGTCGCAATGCCGATCCAGGGGAAAGACAAGGCAGGATCCGGCGTTCCGGCCAATGCCTGCCAGGAACGTGTGGGCATCGAGGCCCCTTGCATTCCTGTCGAAAATCTCCGGTCCATCGGCAGGCGGGGCAGTTATGGCAGCCTGTGTGATGCTGATGCGATGTCGTCTCGACTTTCCACCGTCGTGATCCAGACCGATGCCCAGGTCAACGATGGAGCACATGATGGGACGACCGATGGCGCACCTTCCAACACACCTCCTGAGGTGAATGCCGGGCCGGACCTGGACGTGCCGGCGAACGAATGCGTCGTTCTGTCCGGCCAGGCGTCGGACGACGGGCTCCCCAATCCGCCTGGAACGTTGTCCGTCCAGTGGAGTCAGGTGGGCGGCCCAGGTGTCATAGAGTTTGCGGCATCCGATTCAGCGACGGTGCAGGCCACGTTCCCGCTGCCGGGCGAGTACCAGATCGCCTTGTCGGCGTGCGATGGAGCGGCATCGGCCACCGACTATGCAACGGTGGCGGTTCACAGCGCTCAAGATTTTCTCATTCCGTACAGTGACCAGGATCCGGTGATGGATGGAGTAAGCGAGTCATTGTGGAGAGAGCGTGGAACCCGGGTCCTGCTGACGAACGTCGTGACGGGACAGGTGGATGATTCAGACGATCTGGATGTTCACGGCAGGCTGCTGTGGACCGATACGGGACTCTGGGTCATGATGGTAGTCTCGGACAACACCATCATGGCCGACAGTGACCAAAAGCAATGGGAGGACGACAGCATCGAGATCTATATCGATGGAGGCGCCGACCGTCTGGCCAGCTACGGACCGACGGACTATCAATATGTCCTGTCACCGCTCACGGGACAAATCATCGAACTGAAGCAGGGCGCCGTCGAAAACGTCCAGTGGGTCTGCAAAGTGGAGGCACAAGCCTATAGCTGCGAGTTCCTGTTTCCATGGAACACCCTGCAGCAGAATCCAACCACGCAGTGGTTCCTCGGAATCGACCTGGCGGTCAATGACGACGACGATGGCGGCAAGCGCGACGCCCACGTGGCCTGGTGGGGCACGGAGGACACTGCCTGGCAGGACCCGAGGACCCTGGCGCTCGCCCGCCTGGACCGGGCATCAGTCTGTCCATAGCGTACCGAGGGCAAAATTTTGGCCGGCCAAGGAAATGTGCACGGCGACCGATTATCCCCCTGCCGCATGGCCCGTCGCTCCCCGTCGCTGCAATGAAAATGCTGGCCAGAGTCCACGGTTTGGCTACTGTGACGGACCATGAACGGACTTGCTGAGTCACTCGATCGATCGAAGGTGCTGCTCTGCCTCGGACCTGGCGGCGTGGGCAAGACCACCTGTTCGGCTGCCCTGGCTCTCAAAGCCGCGGCCAGGGGCCGTCGCACGCTCGTGTGCACGGTGGACCCGGCACGCCGCCTGGCCACGAGCCTCGGGTTGGACTCACTTCCCGACCATCCGGTTCGCCTGCCTCGCGCAGAGCTCGAGGCGGCCGGGCTGGCCGCAGACCTGCCAATCGACGCCATGATGCTCCAGGTAGAATCCACCCTGAACCGAGCGCTGGCCCAGGAAACCAAGGACGTGGGGGCACGTGAGGCCATCCTGCACAACCGATTCTACCAGGCCTTGGTCTCCGACCTGGAGGGAACTCAGATCTATGCGGCGCTCGCCGAACTCCTGGAGCTGCAACGAAACGGCAAGTGGGACCTCATCGTGGTGGACACGCCACCCACGGCCCACGCACGCGATATCCTTCGAGCGCCGAGCGCCATGGCCCGTGCGGTGTCGAGCCCTGTGGTGCGCTGGCTCTCATCGGAAAATTTCGCAGGCAGAACGGGGTTGGCCTTCTTGCGGCTGGGCAGAAACGCCATCCTCAAACGCATGGCCGCCATCGTGGGAGGCGCATTCCTCGAAGACCTTTCCGAGTTCGTGGGGCTCCTGTCGAGCCTACTGCCCACGCTCAAAAATCGAGCTGAGGAGGCCGAGACGTTGCTCATGGCCCCGTCCACGTCATACGTGCTCGTGACCGGCGCGTCGGCCGACCGCATCGACGAAACCGGCGTGCTCCTCGACGACCTGAAGGCTCGCGGTCTGTCCGTGTCCGCCGTGGTGGCAAACCGTCTCCTGCCCGACCCGGACAATTGGCCTGACGAGCCATCCGGCGATTCGTCTGTCGATGGATCCGACGAGCGAGCGAGCGAGCCGACACGTCGTTCGTCTGGGGATCCAAAATCTGCGTCCTGCCAGCAAAGGGCGCTCGACTACTACCACCAAATCCTTTCTCAACAACACGAGGCGCTCGACCGCTTCGCCGGGGACCGGCCAAAGATCCAAGTGGTACAAGTTCCCCTGCTCCCCGAAGACCTTGGAAACCTGACGCATCTGTGGACCCTGGCCCAACATCTGGGCATCCAATAGGAAATGATGCCGAAATGAAGGGTCAGTGGCAGCCGATGCGCTCGGTGGAGACCACGAAGTTGTCGTAGTATCGGTTCTGAGCTTTGGGCGATCCGTCGTTCCAGTAGCAATCCAGCATGGCGTTGTTGAAGTGGTAGTCGGTCGAACCCACCAGATCCACGCTCGTCTGATGGATGACGCGTTGGCCGTCCACCCAAAACGTGTACTCCCCATCGGTCTGGCCCGGCGTGTTCGCCTTGACGTACATCTCGATGCAGACCCAACGCCCGATGTTGTTCGGATCGGCGTAGGAAAAACCTGAGTGCTGGATGGCAAGCCAACCCGAACTATTGGCCTGCGTGCTGTCGGGCGCATGGACGTCGGCGGAAATCTGGTCCTCCTCGATCCAACAGTGGACGCCCATTCGCTTGTTCCACCCGGGACCGATGCTCGTAATCCTGGCCATCTTGGGAGGCAGTCCCTCGAACCCGGCCTCGAACTTGTGGTACCACCGCATGTAAATGGCCTGGCGCACCGGACCGTAGTCGTGGCCCAACGTGTCGCCGTAGAAGAACGAGATCCAACCAGCGTCCACTTGGCCCGCGTCGTAATGCTGTTGCAGGGAATGGGTGCCGCTCAATGCGTCCTGGTCAGTGACGGTCATTCCGTTGGTGCTGTAGTCCGGGTACTTGTCCGTGATGCTCGCGCCGTCTTCGAAGTCATCGCACCAGAGCCACTCGGGATGACGATTCTGCCAGTCGTCGCATTCGTGATCCAAGTTGCCGCCTCCGTCCGTGCCGCCGTCCTGAAACGTGTTGCCCGCGTCCTCGTGCGCGGCATCGCCCGCCTGCCCGTCTCCGGCCGTGGATGAGTCGGTCTGCACCGACCCGTCGCCTGCCGCGTCGATGCGTGCGTCGATCTTGTTCGAGCCTCCGTCATGTGACCCGCAGCCAGTCCACAGTCCGACGCCCATGAGCAGGCCGAATCCAGCCGCCAAAACGAATGCGAGCGAAAACGAGAAGGAAAATAGAGCCCCCCCGGGCACGACGCGTGTTTCCCGGAGTTCCCACTGCCCCCACCTCCCCCGACGCGTTCGATGTCTCGCTGCCCTCCATGCTTCTCGTGAAAGTTGAATGGTCATGCTTCCCTCCTGTGAATCCCCGGCATTGTCATGTGCCAATCATTCCTCCGGGTACTTCTCGTCCTCCAGGTCCGCCGAAGGTGCGTCGGGCTCCGTGTCCCGACCAAGCGGTCCGCGGGCCAGAAGCTCCTTGAAGTACTCGTGCTGGATGAGCAGGTTCATGATCTCGTTCGTGCCCGTCCAGATCATGGTAAGCCTGGCATCACGCAGGAACCGCTCGACCGGATACACATCGGTGTAGCCGATGCCGCCCATGACCTGCATGGCGCGGTTGATCACATTCCATCCCGCCGTGGTGCCGAACTTCTTGGCCTCGGAGACGATGCGCCTAGGGTCACGGCCCGAATCAGCTTGGAGCGCGGCGGCCACGGTGAGCGCCCGGGCGGCGTCGAGTTCCGTGACGGCGTCTGCGATCTGGAAGCTCACCCCCTGAAACTTGCGGATTTTGCGGCCGAACGCAAAACGTCGGTCCGCATACTTCGAGGCGACCTCCAGGGCGGCGCGGCCCGTGCCGATGGCCCCGGCGGCCGAGGTGAGGCGTTCGGGAACCATCATTCGATTGAACACCGCGCCGCCGCCGTGCAGCTCTCCGACGAGATTTTTCTTAGGGACGGGGACGTCATGGAACACGAGCCGGCCCGTCCCACCGCCCCTGGTTCCCATGAGATTGTACTTGGTTCGGATCTCGACCGCGTCGGTCCGGTCCACCAGGAAGGCGCTTAGCGCGTTGTGCCCGGCGGACTCTGGGTCGGTCCTGGCATAGACGAGGAAAAAGTCCGCGCCATCCGCACCGACCACGAACCGTTTTTGACCCGACAGGATAAACTCGTCGCCCTTGGGCTCCGCGCGACAGGTGGCCCCGAAGAAGTCCGAACCACCGCGTGGTTCGGTCAGGGCTTCGGCGCAAATGCGCTTGCCCGCCAGCATGGGAGCCAGGTACTCGGCCTTCTGTTCGTCGGTGCCAAAGATCTCGATGCCCTCGCCCACGATGCTGACCAGGCTGTACAGGCACCCAAGGGCGGAACCCAAGGCGCCGACCTCTTCGATCACCGCGGCTTCCAACGCCCAACGGCCCGACCTGCCGCCCCACCTGCGGTCGAAACGCAGCCCAAGCAGATTTCTGCGCGCCGCCTCCTCGACGAAGGAACGCGGGTAGTCAGTCTCTTCTGCATCCATCTTCTTGAGCAGGTCCGACGGGATGGAGCGCACGAAATCGCGCGCCTCTTCGACCACCTGCTTCTCCTCATCGGTCAGGATGTGTTCGTACATGTCGTTCTCCCTCCAGCGCAAAGGCGCGCCCTCGAATCACGAACGCGTTCAAAGGTCCATGCATCCGACTCACGGAACTGTCTACGGCGCCTGGTCCGAACAGCAGCGGAAGCCGATGGTGGGCAGCACCACGTCCGAAACCGCGTGGGACAGGTCGAAGGCACAGCTCATCCCAGGCTCGGGCGTCTGGTAGCCACTGCCGCCCGAATCCCTGACGGAACAACCGCCTCGCCCCCCCGAATCCACATAGGGCCCGGCGCCGTCATCACAAAGTCGTGGCTGATACCCACGACCGTCGGCAGAAATAGACGAAGTGGAATCCACGACAATCGAGTTCGCCACGATATGAAGGTTGCCCGTACCGACCCGATCCGACCCTTCGTAGGCCGGCACCTCGATACGGCCCCCGTTGATCACCTGCACCTGGTTGTATCGATGGATGCCTCCCAACGTGATGGTCTGGTTGTTGACCAGCAGGTTCTGAGCCCTGGCGCGCCGAGCCGGCGCGCCGACCCCCAAAAGCAATCCGGCTCCCGCCACCACTGCCGCCACCAAACACCCCACCGTGCTGTTTCTTGCTCTCATCGCTCTCTCCTGGACATTCCATGCCGCCCGGGCCTGCGATGGAAGGCTGTCGCAGCGCTCCTCCCCCATCCTGTCAGTGGACCCTGCCGCCATGCGACCATGCCTCCACTTGCCGAACCCATCATGGAGTGATATGACTCCCATTCAGACGTATTTGTCTGGTAGATTAGCATGAACGTTTGCAAAGCGATACCCCGGATACTCACGGTCTGACCGCCTTTGCGAAGGAATCGCCGTGACGTGGAGGCTGCGCTCCATGCAGGACCAACCAGCACTTCTGGAACGCTTCGGTCGTCATTTCCCGACGGACGCCCTACTCTTTCGAGAAGGCGATCTCGGGCGGGAGATGTACCTCATCCAATCGGGCCGGGTGCAGATCAGTCGATTCATCCAGGGCCGCACCTCCGTGCTGGCGGACCTCGGTCCCGGTGATTTCTTCGGCGAAATGGCCCTGCTCAACCACCGACCCAGGAGCGCTACGGCCATGGCAATGGAGCCGACGATCGCCCTGGTGCTGGATGCGGACACGTTCAAGGCGATGATCACCTCCAATGCCGAGATCGCCCTCCGACTCCTGGAAAAACTCGCCCATCGTCTGGAGATGGCCAACACGCAGATCGAGCTGCTCCTGGTCCAGGATGCCAACCACCGCGTGGTCTACACATTGAGGAAAATGGCGGAGCTGACGGGCAAGCCCCAAGGGGCCGGCATCTTGATCCCCACCTCGGTGCCGGAGCTGGCAGGTCGACTGGGCCTAGACGAGGATCAGGTCAGAACGAGCATCCTGCGCCTCCAGGAGGCCCGGCTCGTGCGAGCGACAGCCAATGGATTTCTGATCCCCGAGGTGGGCAAGCTGCACGAATACCTCGATTTCCTCGACATCCGCAGACGCAACGAACAGGAATAGCTGCCCGACTCGTGCCATGGAAGACGCCTACGCAGCCACATTGAAGGCCCTTTTCGGGCTGAGACGATTTGGAGTCAAGCTGGATCTGGACGGACCGAGACGAGCGCTCTGCGCCCTGGGAAATCCTCACCTCGCCTATCCTGCCCTGCACGTGGCAGGAACGAACGGCAAGGGCTCGACCGCGGTCATGGCGGCCTCCATGCTCACACAGGCAGGCCTCCGGGTGGGCCTGTTCACCTCGCCGCACCTAAACCGCTTCACCGAACGCATCCAGGTGGACGGCCGCGAGATCGACCGGCCCTCGGTGAGCCACCTGTTCGACCAGGTCTCACAGGTGGACGCGGACCTGACCTTCTTCGAACGCGCCACGCTCATGGCCTTTTCTTTCTTTGCTGAGCAAAAGGTGGACATCGCCGTGGTGGAAACAGGCCTGGGCGGCAGGCTGGACGCCACGAACCTGGTTCGATCCGAGGTCACCGTCATCACGCAGATCGGTCTGGAACACACGGCGTACCTGGGCCACAGCATCCGACGAATCGCATGGGAGAAGGCCGGAATCCTCAAACCTCACACGCCGGCGGTCCTGGCGCCGGGCCCCAGGGGGGCCGTCCGTCACACCATCTCGGCCGTGGCCCGAGCCCTCAACGCCCCCTTCTGGTGGATTCCGGACCAGGCGCGCCTCGTCCCGGCAAGCCCCGAAGATGACGCATGGAACGGCCCCTGGCGCTATGAGGTCGACGACCCCGAATTGGGCCATGAAGTCACTGTGCCAACCATCGGCCTGCAGGGTCCCCATCAACTGACGAACGCTGCCACGGCCGTCACGGCGGCCCGCCTGGCCGCTGCAGCGCTCGGTCGAACGCTCGACGATTCGGCTGTTGCGAAGGGCCTGGCGCAGATCCATTGGCCGGGCCGACTCGACCTCGTCACCCGGCCGTCTGGCGTCCGGTTCCTTCTGGATGGCGCCCACAACCCGTCGGCCGCAGAGGCGCTCACCGCAGCCCTCGGACACTTTCCGCATCGGCGACTCCTGGTCGTATTCGGAGCCATGGTGGGCAAGGACGTGGCCACGGTGCTTTCGACCATCCTGCCCCTCGCCCATGACGTGGCGTTCACCAGAGCCGCCTACTACCGCGCCATGGCTCCAACCGAACTCGCGCGTATCGCCGAAACCGTGACGACGCGCAGACCTCGAAATCCAACGGCTCTGAGAAATCTGCCCGATCTCACCGAAAAGGCTCGTGGGCAAAACACTGCGGGCGTGCCCTGGTCCCTGTTCACAGGCACGGCCCAGGCCCTCGAATGGGCCGAATCCGAAGCGAACCGAGACGACCTCGTCCTGGTCACCGGCTCCATTTTCTTGGTGGGTGAGGCCCGGGCCCTGCTCACCGGCGAACCCACCGATCCTTTTCAGGTGACCGATCCGGTGAACCAAACGACTTATCTGGGCAATCCGACGGCGCCCACTCGCGCGTGACGGACGTACCCCGCCCCCACGTGCCGCACGTGACGCATGGGGAGAATCAACGCTGCGGTGCTACGACTCGTCCATCTGATTCCGGTAGGCTTCGACCAGGCTCTTCCATCGCGGCATCTCGTGCAACGAGACCAGGTCGTCGTCCACAATCATCTTGTCGAGATGATGATACTCGTGCTCGAAGGCCCCCTCGACCAGACGCATGGCCTGATCCGCGTCCCCGAGCAACGCGTAGATGCAGGCCGCTGAATGATAGATGTGTGGATTCTCAAAGGCATAGGCCTGAGCTCGGTCGCTCGCGGCCTTGGCGCGATCGAGTTGCCCGAGATTCTGCGAAAAAATGATCGCATTATTATGGGCCTGTAGGTAGGCACGCCTCGTGTCGGCATCCTCCGGCTCCGGCTCGGGCAGGTCCATGATGAACTCGTACAGCTTCAGGCTCTGCTCCATGCCGTCAATCTCATAGGCCGCCTTCTCGAATTCCAGGATGACGCGGTCCTCTTTGGGCACAGCCGTCAGGACCTCGTCCAGAACTTCGGGACGACGTTTTGCCACGATCCCGACGAGCGTGGCAATGAGTTCGCTGCCACTCTCGGCGAGACCCGCCGTATCGATGAGCGAGAGGGCATCATCGAAGCGGTCCGGGACGTTCTCTGCGAGGATCTGGGCGGTTGCCGACCGCAACGGGCCATGGTCGGCCTCGCGGGCCCGCCGCAGGACCTCATCGATCGCTCCCGAACCCACCAGGGCGACCTGGGCATCGATCATCGCGTCCTCGTTGCTCGGATCCAGCGCCGCGGCCCGATCGAATAGGATGAGGGCCCTTCGGGCCGACTCTTTCTCGCTCGGGTCCAGGTCCATGCCGATCTCCACGTACATGGCAGCAAGTTCATCGTCCCCCCACGTGCTCTGTGACTTCACCCAGGCATCGGCCGCCTCCGGGCCACCCTCTTCGAAACGCTGCCACAATGGGTTGCCTGCAAGAATAGGAACCGGATCCTGTCCGTCGATAAGAGCCGCATACTTGAGGTCCGTGCTCGCCTGGTCGAATCGAGCGTAAACGATCGGCACGACATCGTGCACCGAGGCCGCCACGGCGAGGAGATGCTGCACCATCTCGGGGACGGTCGCCGGAGCGACGAAATCATCGATCCAGAACAGCGCGCTGCGACGATGGAAGTCGAAGCTTAGCTGTGAATGACCGAAGGGCAACTCGTCTACACGCAGGTCGATGTAATGGGCGACCCAAATATGATGGGCCAGCTCCAACACCTCGGATTCGCCGGGGCGACCTTCGCCGGCGAGTTTGACGGAGAGACCGAAATCCTCCCAATCGAAATCGTCGAGGATCTCGGGATAGCCCTCCACGGAAAACGCCACGGACGTCACCTGGGGCGGCGGGCCCTGCTGCCATTGGCCGACATCCCGCTCGTCGTCATCTTCATCGTCTTCGTCCTCGATGAGCAGGTCGATCACCGTATTGACCGGCAACAGCCATGCGTCCGAAGCACCGTACTCGCGTTCGATCTCGTCGAGGATCTCTCGTGCTGCGTCCGTCTCTTCGGCTGTTCGAGGCTCCCAAATACCGACCACGAAGGCCGTGTCGTCGTGTTCGTCCTCGGCCCGGTCCATGTCTTCGAAAACACCGCTCTGTTCCAGGAGGGCACGAACGTGGTAGTGGTCCGCTGCGGACAAGACGCCCGAAAACGCGATGACCAAGCCGGCACGCGCGGCGTCGGGGCTCAATTCGTCGAGATGATGGATCTGCATGATGTCTCCTAAATATTTGAGACTAGTCGGAACGACTCGGACCCGTCAACGGCTTTCTGAAAAAGCCCTGTTCACGCGGTCGGCCGTCCCATCAAAAACGTGACATTCGTGCTGAATTCCGTCATAAATAGCTGCCGTGTATCACGTGCTCAATACCATCAATCTCTTGGCCAGCGGGTTTCTTGCCACCGCCACTGTCGCCGCATTCAGCCGCCGTCGATCCCTGGCCGCGGCCAAAGCACTCCTGTCAGCCAAATCAAGTCAGGCTCCGCAACCGATCCGGGTGACCTGGAACGGCCTGTTCGCAGGCCTGGTCGCCTCGGTGGTGATCGTCTCCTTCGTGTCCATCATTTTGTTGGAACTCGGGCTCTTCCGACTGACACTGCTTGAGGCGATCGTTGGCAGCCTCAACGTGGTATCGGCAACCTGGCTGGTCTGGATCATGATGCCTGCAATCAGTCGCAGGGCCGAAGCCACGGTCGTGACGACCCCATCCGCCGTCCACTTTGACTGGACGGAATTGACGCCCACGAGCCTGGGCATCCTGGCGGCAATCCTGATCATCAGCGCCACGGCGCTTCGGTTTCCCCTGTCGCGTTACAGCTATGGCGGCCAGGATCAAGGCTCCTACGTTGTGTCATCCCGATTGTTCGCTCGCACGGGTCGCGTCGTTCAGCACATCAATCTTCTGGCACGCACCCAGCGGGACGCGAGTCTGGCTCCCTTGCGAAGCAATGGGTCGTTCTTCAACCCTACGTCCGGACTCGCGGTGCCGGGTCGATACGAAGGAGGACTCTACCCAGGCTTCTACATCTCCAGTCGCAGCGAAGGCCTCGTGGTGCCCCAGTTTTTCCACCTCCATCCCATCTGGATGTCGATCATGGGCTGGCTATGGGGCCCACAAAACAGCGTCTGGAGCCTCATCCTCTTTGCCCTCATGGGGCTGTGGGCCCTGTGGATCCTGTCGGTCCGAGCGCTGGACGAACCCATCGCCGGCTTTATCGTCGTGGCTGCCATGGGTATCAACATCCTCCAAATTTGGACCTCGCGGTATCCGCTCTCCGAAATTCCCTACCAAGCGTTCTGGCTGTCCGGTCTGGCCCTCATGGCCATGGTACGTCCACGAGATCCTGACGAGGGTTGGCTCGCCCTGGTGGGCGGAATGGCCGTGGCCGCCATTTTCTTTACCAGAATCAGTTCTCTGTTCTGGCTTCCAGTGCTCGTGGTCTCATATCTGACCGTACCGATCAGAAACATCGACTCCAGGGCACACCGAATCTTTCATCTCACCGCCCTGACAGGGGCAGCCTGGGGCCTGGCTCATGCCTATGCTCTGTCCTATCCGTACGTCTACGATCTGGTCCGCAAGATGCTTCACGTCCGGCTGACCGCTCCCCTCGGCTGGTTCCTGGTCACGGAACTGTCCATCCTGGGAACAATCGTCCTGCTCAAGGAGGGCGTCGTGGATCAACTCCTGGCCGCTCCCGCCAAGCGGTTCGTCGCGCTGCTCCATCACCATAGGGGCGTCTTGGCCGCAGTGGCGACGTTGGCCGTGGCAGCCGTGCTCGGCTGGAGCCTGATCACGAAACCAGTCACAACCGTCCTGCAGGGACGTCACGCCATCTTGCGCATCGTCCAACTCGCCGCATTCGTGTCCTGGCCGGGCGTGATCCTAGGCCTGGCGGGCATGGGGCTGCTCCTGGCCCGCGCTCCACGACGCGTGGGTCGACTGCTGGGCTTCGCCGGCCTGTGGTTCGCCCTGCCAATCCTCCTCAAACCGCCCTACAACGGTTACGCCTACTACTACAGCCGATACTACGTGTCCGAACTCCTTCCCATCGTCTTCCTCGGTTTCGCCTGGGTAATTCCCTGGACCTTTGCGAACATCGACGCCCACCGCCGATTCGGCAGACAGGGAACCGCCGCCAGAGCGTTCGAGGCAGGAGTCCAGTTTTTCGTAGTCGCGGCCGGGGCGTACGTCCTGTTCTTTTCCCTACGGGGCCATTTCACCAATCCCACCTATCGCACGGAAGAAATGCCCGGAGCATGGGCCACGATGGACGCCATCTCGGATGCCATTCCAAGAAACGCCGTGGTCGTGATAAACAACCGTCAACCGAAGGTTTCGGGATTCCACATTATGGCCGTGGTGCCCCTCCAGTTCGCCTACGGCCGGGACACGTTCCTCGGAAGACGCATCGGGGGCCTGCCCAACGCCCTCTTCCGCATCGGCCATCCCGTCTATCTGCTGGAGATCGCGGAGCACGCACGGCCTGGATGCAGCCACGGTCGGGCCTTCCGATTGCTGCGTCAGGGATCCTTCGTCTACCGACATTCGGAAAAGACCCTGTGGCCCCCGGACCAAATATCCATAGGACGGTACCTTTATCGATTGTACCGCGTCACCAAAGACGACAACTGCCTGGGCAAAACGGCATCACAAGCAAGCAACGGCAGCAAGTCACCATCATCGCTCGGTCGCTCTGAAAATCCGGTCGAGCGTCATTCAAAATCCCGCCATCGTGCTCGGTCGCACCATCATGCGCGGCTCCGCCATCCAGGCCGACCGACCAACCACGGAATCTCCCACGCGCAACCGCATCATCGGCCTAGGACGCGTCATCGTTCGGCAGCTCGTCATCGTTCGGC
>JAGGXR010000156.1 GCA_021162935.1 Deltaproteobacteria bacterium | reverse complement strand
TTCCTGAAAGCGAATCCCTCTGCAACGGGTTGTTCATCGCCTCCCGGCGCGGTGACGAAAAAACTGTAGCGTTGGCGTGGCACGTCAACTCTCATGCGGACGCGATAGGTCAGGTCCGCTTCGTAGGAAAACTCGACGTCCGCCGCATAGGTGTCGGCGTCGTATCCGGTGATCAGGTCGTCGCGGCTGAACATGACGGTCACGGCCAAGCTGTCCCAATCCTGTGCCTCGGGCATTCCCTGAGTCAATCCCACTACGGCGTCGACCTTCTCGCCCTGCGGGGTCATTTCCCAGATGGCATCGAACACTCCCTGCTGAGCGGCGATGGAATGCCCCACTGTCGTGGCCCCCGAATTGTCGAGGCACAGAGGTCGTTGGATCGCACCGTCGCCGCCACCATCCCCACTGCCACCATCCGGATTGCCCGCATCCTCCCCCGAACCACCCGGGCCCGGACAGGCCATCAAAAAGGCTGCCATGCCCAACAAAAGGAAGCCTGAGTCCAGGACACGGAAAGGGCCTTTTCCTCTTTTCATTTTTGCCTCCAAACCATTGATCCTTGTTGTCCCTGTTGTAAAAAATTATACTGGTAAACATTAGAATCCACAACAAGACCACGAACTTGTCGCCGCGATAGGCCACATCCTCGAAGGAGACACCTTCTCCAACTCTTTGTCTTTATTCATCTCTCCGTTGGGCTAAAAGATCCGCACTCGCGCGTCACAGAAATCAACGGCTGCCGGTCCCCAAGAGACTTTCGGCCCCAATCCTTCACGAGCATCTCATAGACGACCCGCCCCGTAGCCACGTCACGGAAACGAACCAAGGCGTGGGTCCACAAAAACTTCGGACATTGTACCTGTTCGAACGCCACCGTCTTGCCCTGCACGTGATTCTTGCCGCCTTGACATGTGCATTGGAACGGTCTGCCCAAGATCGCTCTCTCACAGCGCCCCTTCGTATGATCGAACGACTTCCCATGCTCATTCCCATGGTAAGACGACGAAATCTTGATAGCTCAACCTGAAATCATCTCGATGGCTTACACCCCCATGGCCCAAGCATCTGCCCAACAGGGGAGCCGCACACAACCATCCGGAGCCACCCACAAAGGCTGTCTTGCCTTCCCCTTGGCTCCAGTCGTATGATGACCAAGAACGTATTCCACGAAAACGGGGTCCTTTCCGGGCGAGGAGCATGTCATGTGGGCGAACAAACGCACGAGAGAACAGCGAACTCGGAACAGAGGTGGAATTTGGCTCCTTGCGAATTTCGTCCTCGCAGCATCGGCCCTGTGGTCCCCGGCGCAGGCCCAGATCCTTCCGCAGGAAAGACGCATCACCTGGGCTCCCGGCCTGCCGGGCGGACTTCCGAGCCGGTCGCAGGCCTGTCCTGCCTCGGCACCGTCGGTTCGCGACTTCGGCGCCGTGGGCGACGGTTCCACCGATGACTCAGCAGCGTTTCAGGCTGCGATCGATGCGGCGAACCAGGGCGACGCCATACGCGTACCACAAGGCGACTATTTCCTGGGCACGGGTCTCAAAATCGACAAGGGGATCGTGCTCTGCGGCGAAGGCCCGGACCGCAGCCGCCTCCTCTTCGACTGCCAGCAGACAGCCATCGACATCGTGACCTACCACCGAGGCACCTTCGTGGACGTGCTGGACGGAGCCACCAAGGACTCGACGCGCCTGACCCTTTCGGACGCCTCGTCTTTTTCCACCGGCGATTTCGCTGAACTGCAGCAGGACAATGACTGGGACGTGATGGACCCCGACGACCACTGGCGCAACCAATCCCAGGTGGGCTGGGTCCCCGACCATGCGGTGGGACAGATGTTCGAAATCCAGGCTGTCGAAGGCAACGACCTCATCGTGTCGCCGGCTGTCCATTTCGACTACAATCCGGCCATGCATCCCCAGATCCGCCGCATGGGTCTGGTCACGGGAGCGGGAATCCAGGGTCTCTACATGGTCAGAAACGGCACCGGGGACCATGCCACCATTTCGTTGAAGAATGCGGCCTATTGCTGGATCCGCGACTGCGAGAGCGACAACACATGGCGGGCCCACGTGAGCGCCGAGTCTGCCTTTCGCTGCGAAATCCGACACAACTTCTTCCACCACGCCCATGACTACGGCGGAGGCGGGCACGGCTACGGCGTGACGCTCGGCCTGCACGTGACGGATTTCCTGGTAGAAGACAACATCTTCTTGCACCTGCGGCACGCCATGATGGTCCACATCGGAGCCAATGGGAACGTGTTCGGGTACAACTTCTCCATCGAACGGGAGTCGGACGGAAACTGGACCCCCTGCGACATCTCGCTCCACGGTCACTACGCCCACATGAACCTGTTCGAAGGCAACACGGTCCGCGAAGTGGACGTCAGCGACTACTGGGGCGCCACCGGTCCGGGAAACACCTTCTTGCGCAACCGAGTGCTCGAAGAGGGTATCGAAGTCATGGACCATTCGAACGGACAAAACATCGTAGGCAACGAACTGGGCACGGACGACAACGTCATCTCCGTCAAAGACAACATCACGGATACGCTCGTCCACGGCAACTACGAAAACGGATCGATTGCATGGGATCCGGACATCTCGGATCATGTCATCCCCGTCTCGTACTATTACAACGAAAGACCGAACTTCTTCGGCTGCACCCCCTGGCCGGCATCGGGCGCAGACCTGGTTCCAAACGATACCATGATCCCAGCCGAACAGCGGTACCGCGGCACGCCCATCGACTGCGACGGTGGCCCAGACTCTGGCCTCGACGGCTCGGTTGGGGACGGATCCGGCCCTGGTCCCGACGGAAGTGCGTCCGGCGACGGCGGACCGAACACGAACGACGCTGGAGCTGGATCGCATACCTCAAACTCAGGCTGCTCCTGTCGCGCCGCCGGACAGGACGCCCGAGGCCACGGACTGCCCATTTTCCTGGTCCTGATGGCCGTTGGGCTGACGCTGGTCCGCACAAGGAAGACTCCTCGGTAGGAAGTTGGCGCAGACATGCCGCATGGCATTCGGGTTCCTTGCTTTTCCGAAAAAAGACGTTTAGGCTCCAAATCCAAAAAAGGGACAAAGGGCCAACACCGAAACGGTTCGCACGGCCAGTCCATTCTGCATGCTCACGGGCACAGGAGGACGCACATGCCATCTCTGTCACGAATCTTTTGGGTTCGGGTGGGAGCCCTGCTGTCTCTGCTCAAAAGAGGCTCTCCCGTCACCGTTCCGATCCTGGCATCCAAGCTCGAAATCTCGAAAAGTTCGGCCAGGCGGCTGATCGATGCGCTCAGAGACGATTTCTCGGCTCCGTTGTCCTATGACTTGGCCGGGCACACATGGGTCCTCGAGGATCCCCATTGGGATCTGCCGACCGTTCCGGTCTCGGCCGAAGAACTTGCTGCGTTCTGTCTGGCAACGGGTCTCCTTACGCGCTTCCCCAAAAGGTTCTCCCACGCCATCCGAAGCTTTGGTGACAAGCTTCGGATGGAACTGGAACAATCGCCCGATGGGGCGGTCCTACTCGAACTGGTCAGTTCGAACGAACCAACGTGGTGTCGAATCGACAGCACGATTCTCCACACCGTGCTGCGCGGCCTCGGACTGAACCACAAGATCAAAATCGACTACAAAAGTCCGTGGAAGGATGTCAGGACCCAAAGAGTGGTCGAGCCCAAACATCTCCTGCTCTATAACGGCACCTTTTATCTGGTGGCCTACTGTGAACTGCGCAAGGCCAACCGGCTGTTCCATTTGTCCTTCATCAAGAACGCCCAACTCACCCACGAACCGTGCCAGCGCCCAGGTCTGGCCATCGACGACATCATGGACGCCCACGGCCTCATCATCGGCACAGAGCAGTTCGACGTGAAGGTCCGATTGCTTGGTGCCAGCGCACGCCGGGCGGAAGTCGAAATATGGCATCCCGAACAAGACGACCGCTGGGACGAGCAGGGCCGGCTGGTGCGCATCTTTCCCGTTCGGGGGACCCTCGAAATCATGCATCGCATTTTGTCCTATGGCGCCGAAATCGAAGTTCTTGCACCAAAACGCCTGCGTGAAGATGTCAAGCAACAGGTGCGACGGATGGCCGAACTCCATGGACTGACGTGAAAGCCTGTCCCGCCACATCCCGACGTCCGACCTGCTCGTCCACACCGATTCCCCCCCCCTCCAACACACATTCGAGTCCGAACCATTTGAAACAGACAACACTCGGCTGCTGATCGAAAACAAAAAAATTTTCCACCAAGGGTCGCCCGCCAACCGACAGCCCCCCTCAACTATCATCAAAAGAGGTAGGCCGCCGAAAACAAAACGGATCTTCCCCTCGTTTGAGGGGATAAAATCAGAATAACTGGATGAAAACATTGAAAAAGATGTTCAGTATGTGTGTGATAATGTAGCCAGCACAAAAATGCATTATGTGCTTGACAAACCGGTTGTGATGTGCTTACTGTGGCCAGCATGTTTATTGACACAACAATCTCAAAACGCGGCACCAAGGTTTATGTCAGGCATCTGCTAAGATCTTCCTTTCGCGAAAACGGCAAGGTCAAGCACAAGACCTTGCTCAATC